>DEAM01000027.1 GCA_002347035.1 Gemmatimonadales bacterium UBA2982
GGTCAGCAGGGTCAGCAGGGTCAAAACAATCGAGTTGGGTTTGGCGGCAGTGCCGACGGATGGGCGGGATCTGACTGGGACTACTCTCGCTTCGGTGGACCGCGAGACTTAACGCCCGAAGAGATCCGCCAGTTCCGAGCTGAAGCAGACCAGCGCGCTGACCAGGTTCGGACTCTCGCAGAAGTTATGCGTGAGATTGGGCAGCCTGTGGACGATCTCCAAGAAGTACTCCAGGCCTTGGAAAACCTGAGTGAGGAGAGCGTCTACACTGACCCGAGTGAACTCGTACAGATTCACTCCGACATGCTCGATCAACTCAAAAGGGTTGAGTTCAGCTTGCGCCGGGCCGTAGAGGGCGACGCAGCAGAGGGGCTGGCAACGCTCAGTGGTGCTGATGAGGTGCCTGATGGCTACAGGAATCTCGTAGAGGAGTACTATCGCTCACTCGCCCGCGGTGAGGCCGGAGGAAACCGGTAGTCATTCCCTAGACACGGACACCGGGAAAGCTCGTCGAGTTTTTCAAAGAGTCTCCCCCAGTCGATCATTCTTCCTGAAGTAGGCCATGTCCGGACCGCAGTTCATCTACCATATGCACCGGCTCTCGAAGATCGTCCCCCCTAAGAGGGAGATCCTCAAGGACATTAACCTGTCATTCTATCCAGGAGCCAAGATTGGCATCGTGGGAGCAAACGGCTCAGGAAAAAGTTCGCTCCTTCGCATCATGGCAGGTCTCGACACCGACATTATCGGAGATGCGTGGGCAACCAAGGGAACCAGGATTAGCTACCTCGCCCAGGAGCCGGAACTCGACCCTGATTTAGATGTGCGAGGAAACGTTGAGCTGGCTGTAGCCGAAACACGCGCGCTTTTGACCAAATTTGAAGACGTCAACTTGAAATTCAGTCAAGTTACTAATGATCAAGAGATGCAGGCACTCATTGAGGAACAGGCTCGCGTTCAAGATCAAATTGATGCTGTTGGGGCCTGGGAACTAGATCGTAAAATCACCGTCGCTATGGACGCCCTTCGCCTTCCCCTTGGGGATTCCGACATCAATACTCTGTCCGGAGGAGAGCGCCGCCGAGTGGCACTTTGTCGAGTTCTTTTAGAACAACCGGATATGCTCCTGCTTGATGAGCCAACAAATCATTTGGACGCGGAGTCCGTGTCCTGGCTCGAGCACCACCTGGCAGAATTCTCAGGTACAATTGTAGCCATAACCCACGATCGATATTTCCTCGATAACGTGGCCGAGTGGATCCTTGAACTTGACCGCGGGCACGGCATCCCCTGGAAAGGCAATTACTCTTCATGGCTTGAACAGAAACGTGAACGCCTAAGGCTGGAAGAGAAGACAGAGTCTGCCCGACAGAAGACCCTCGAACGGGAACTCGAATGGATTCGCATGTCACCCAAAGCAAGGCATGCGAAGGGTAAGGCCCGTATAAACGCCTACGAGGAACTCCTTGGCCAGGATGAGCGCGAACAGGTTAAGACAAATGAAATATTGATCCCTAAGGGTCCCCGACTTGGCAAAGTAGTAATCTCTGCGAAACACCTCAGTAAAGGCTTTGGGGGGCATCTTCTGCTGGAAGACCTATCATTCAACGTGCCTCCCGGAGCAATCGTCGGCATCATCGGCGGGAACGGTGCTGGTAAGACCACCCTATTTCGGATGATAGTCGGTGACGAGGAGCCTGACGCAGGCACTCTAGACATAGGAGAGACTGTTCATCTCGCATACGTGGATCAGTCTCGGGAAGCTCTCGACGCTGAGAAGAGCGTGTTCCAAGAAGTCAGTGAGGGCCACGACATTCTTCACTTTGGGCGTGCCGAAGTTAACCCACGTGCTTATCTGTCCTGGTTCGGCTTTCGGGGCACAGACCAACAAAAGAAGGTTGGCGTACTCTCTGGAGGTGAAAGGAACCGCCTGCATCTTGCGAAACTTCTCAAGGCTGGTGGAAACGTCATGATGCTAGACGAGCCTACCAACGACCTGGACGTCGACACCCTAAGGGCGCTAGAGAACGCGATTCTCGACTTTGCCGGCTGTGTCCTCCTTATTTCCCACGACAGGTGGTTCTTGGACCGGATCGCAACTCACATCCTGGCCTTCGAGGGTGATTCCCGTGTATGCTGGTTTGAAGGAAATTACCAGGAGTATGAGGACAATCGTCTGAGCCGGCTTGGAGATGAAAAGATCCAACCCCGTCGGATCAAATACCGGAAGCTAACACATGATTGAGGTTCTTTCCGACCAAGATCTTATACCTCAAATACCCTTTGCTACCCCCAAGAATCCCTTGACTGAGGCGAAAAGAGTGACTCACCGCCCTAGAACCCTCTCACACCACTGGCAAAAAACGTTACACACTTCATCCAAGACCTCCTCGTCAGTGCGCCCTGTCCTCTTCGGCACATGGAAACCGTGATCCATATCATGGACCACATGGACCATTGGACAGGGCTGCAACTCAGCCAATAAGGGCTTGAGTAAGTTTAGGTCAGCTAAACGGTCTCTGGTTCCCTGAAGAAATAGCATCGGTAAACTGATTTGGGCTAGGTGATCAGCACGCGCTGTCGAGTTACTCCCAGGAGCATGGAGTGGGAAACCAAAGAAAGCCAGACCAAGAACATCTGGAAGAACGCCTCTCGAAGCGGCATTGGAAGTCATTCGGCCACCCATCGATTTCCCTCCTGCCACTAAAGGAACGTCTGGCACTAGACGCGAAGCTTCAGTCACCGCAGAGCAAATACAATCCATGAGTACCGGCCCTGCGTTAGGAGCCTTCCGCCCTGCCTCCATATATGGAAACTGAAAGCGGAATGTCGCGATCCCACGACTAGCAAGTCGGTAGGACACAGCTTCCATAAAGGAATGTCGCATCCCTGCCCCGGCACCATGGGCGAAGACATACAAGATTTTTGGAGCATCGGGTCTCAGGAGGATAGCAGACACTTCCCCGAGAGACTCAGTGGCCAGAAAGCTGTGAACAGAAGTATGCAGCACCGTGAACAGCTAGAAAATTCGCACCGCGATGTAAGCCCCGACGTAAGCCAGTGTCAGCATGTAGGTAAACTGAAGCAGGGGCCACTTCCACCCCGCGGTCTCTCGGCGCATCACCGCTACAGTTGACATACACTGCAATGCGAAGGCGAAAAACACGAGCAACCCAATTGCCGAACCCACCGTCAAATCTCTCTGCAGTGCTTCTTGAAGAACAATCGAATCTTCGCTGTCGTCTTCTACCCCGTAGATCGTCCCTAATGTGCCTACGATGACTTCGCGAGCTGCTAATGATGTCAGTAACCCCACACCTATACGCCAGTCATAGCCAAGCGGCTCAATTACTGGCTCTATGACCTGACCCATCTGACCCAGGGCACTGTCATCAATGGGCGGTGGCCCCACTTCAGTGCGAGGGAACTGTGTAAGTACCCACAAAACAAGGGTGACGGTGAAGATAACCGTGCCCGCACGACGCAGAAAGATTTTGCTCCGGTCGACGAGCCGAAGCATGATTGACCTAAAGGATGGGATGCGATAAGGGGGCAACTCCATGAGAAAGGAGCCCGGCCTAGCCTTCAATAAAGTGCGCTTTAGAACAAAGGCGGTCCCGATAGCTGCGACAATACCGAGGCCATACAGGCCAAGTAGCACTGCTGCTTGTTGGCCCAGGAATGGACCCAAGATCGGTCGTTGTGGAATAAAGGCTGCGATAAGGAGCGCGTACACCGGCAACCTCGCCGAACATGTCATGAACGGCGTGATAAACATTGTTGCCATCCTGTCTCGCTCGTCATCCACTGTGCGCGCCGCCAGAATCGCAGGTATCGCACAAGCGTAGCCTGAGAGCAGAGGGAGGAAGGCGCGACCCTGAAGCCCTACTCGATACATCATCCTGTCTGCAATCACAGCCGCTCGCGCCATGTACCCCGAGTCTTCTAGCACGCCAAGAAACAAGAACAGGATGAGGATCTGTGGCAGGAACACAATCACAGATCCAACCCCAGCCCACACCCCGTCAATGAGGAGTGATCTGAACCATGAATCGGCAAGGGTGGCTGCGATCCACTCCCCAGAACTAGAGATCAAAAACTCTACGCCGTCCATAAGAGGCACAGCCCATGTAAAAATTGACTGGAAGACCGTGATAACGACCGCCAAGAAAAGAAGCGGGCCCCACAACTTGTGGAGCGCGATCGCATCCAGCCTTTCGCTCCCACCGGAGGGTCTCGGTGGTCCAAATCCCGCAGCCTCTACAATGCGCCTCACATGCTGCCTGCGGGCTGTAAAAGCATCCATCATTGGGAGTGGTCTACCCTCAGGCACGTTCTTAAGATTTCGTTCTGGGGGAGTGGCTTGTTGTGGCGACACGCTCGCTAGAAAGGCCTGGACCGCTTGCACTCCTAACCCTGTGCGGGCGTTGGTTCGAGTAATCTCAACTCCCAGCTGTTCACCGAGCACTTTATCATCTACGTAACCTCCTCGTTCTTCCAGTTCATCCCACATATTGAGAACCAGAAGAGTCGGGATCTCGAGCTTAAGTACTGGCTCCACTAGCATGAGCTGACTCTCAAGTCGAGTGGAGTCGATGGTGAGTACCAGGGCGTCCGGAGCCCGGAGCCCCGAGATTTTACCTTCTAGTACGTCGCGCGTGATTTGCTCATCGAGCGATCTTGCCGAAAAACCATGCACGCCCGGCAGGTCAACGAGATCTATGAATTGATCGCCTGGGAGGTGGGCACGGCCCACGTGTTTTTCAACAGTGACCCCAGGATAGTTCGCAACCTTCTGGCGAAGGCCGGTCAGCTGATTGAAAAGGGTGGTCTTCCCTGAGTTAGGAGGACCGATCATAGCAACGACTGGAGCGTGGCTGGGATCCTTAACAGGGGTGCTGTTAGAAGGGGCTACTTCCCCTTCACGGTAGAGTTCATCCACCGGTGAAGAGTCTTCTTAACTCACGTCCTGGAGGGCTGTTAGCAGCCGCACACAGAGACAGTCTGCCGTCTCTCGACGGAGTGCTAAGAGTGATCCGTCAACCGAAATGATAGGATCACCTGATGGTGATGAGCGAACCGGGCATATCTGGCAACCAGGAAGCACACCGCGCTCGAGCAGGGGCTCAGCTTGATCCTCAGGTAGGTCGATGTTAACGAGCTCTACTGTCTGCTGGAGAGGGATATCCCCTAACCGTAGGTCACCTGATTCGAGAGGCGCTAAGCTCTCTACACTCTGTTCGCTTGTATCCACCAGCTGCTTGATCCGTTGGATTGAGAATGAAATCGAATCTCAACCAACCTACATATGCAGGCGGCAGGACGAAAGTGTCCTGTAAATTCGACTAGAGAGGATCTAGCAAGGCTAGGCTGCCACAATCCTCCATACCTGCGCCACTAAGAAACACACTGTTACGCCCATAACCAACGGGAGCACGGTTGCTAAGGCCGTCCACTTAGCACTCCTAGTCTCTTTATAGATCGTATAGATAGTTGTAGAGCACGGATTATGGAGCAGGCTAAAAAGCATCAAGTTGACCGCTGTTAGCAACGTCCACCCCCCACCCCTTAAAAGCGCCTCAGTTGCTCCGAGCGAGTCTGCCTCGAACATCACTCCAGGGCCAGCCCCACCAACTAAACCTCCAGTGAGCACCGTGAGCATGAGAACCGTTGGAATCACAATCTCGTTCGCAGGAATTGCTACCACATAGGCTAGCAAGATCACCCCATTAAGACCAAGAAGAAGTCCGATAGGATTCAGCCACTCTACGAGATGGTAGGCCATGCTCTCGCCGCTAAGTGTCAGGTTAGACATTAGCCAGATCACTGCCCCGGCTGGCACCGCGAAGATGACTGCTCGCCAAAGAACAATGAGTGTCCGGTCAATTATCGAGGTATAGAGAGTCTGCAGAACTCGAGGGGGACGATACGGAGGAAGTTCCAGGCTAAAGCTTGTCGCTTCTCCTCGGAGGACAGTGCGTGATAGTAGCCAAGAGGCTACAAACATCATGACAATCCCAAGTAGAGCGATCCCCACAACGCTAGCCGCACTCACCAGACCACCAAAGTTCGCCGGGGCTAGTGCACCTATAAAAATCGTCGCAATCAAAATCTGAGTTGGCCAACGCCCGTTACAAAGAGAAAAGTTGTTTGTTATGATGGCAATTAGTCGCTCGCGTGGACTGTCTATTACTCGTGTGGCAACGACCCCGGCAGCGTTACAGCCAAAACCCATGCACATAGTCAGAGCCTGCTTTCCATGAGCACCGGCCGCCCGGAATAACGAGTCCAGATTGAAGGCTACTCTGGGGAGATAACCAAAGTCCTCCAACAGGGTGAATACCGGGAAGAAGATTGCCATTGGCGGTAGCATCACGCTGACAACCCAGGCGGTCGCTAAGTAGACCCCATCAAGGAGCAACCCATCTAGCCAACCCCATATACCGATCAAGGAAGACAAACCCTTCAGCCATGGATGCACCGTATCAATCAGTAACGTGGCAAGCATCGCTGACGGTACGTTGGCTCCCTCAATCGTTAGCCAAAACACAACAGCTAGAATTAAGAGCATCAACGGGAAACCAAAGACTGGACTTGTTAGCAAGGAATCCAGCTTTCGGTCGAAGGTAAACCCCACCTTCTTTATCCCATGCATCTGAACACGCCCGGCCACCTTTCCTGCTTCATCGTACGTGTGTTGCGTTACGATGTCGTGAAAATCTGACGGCAGCTTCCAGCGCAATCGAACTGACGCGCTTAGTAGCTTTTCCCGTGCGGATACAATCGGCGGCTCATGGACCTCACCTGAATCATCTCGAGAGAGCTGCCCTAACTCGCCGGAAAGAACTGCTTCCTGCACCGCCTCGTCAGCGTTGAGTAATCTCAGTGCCACCCACCGAGCGTTCGGAACCTCAGGGTACACTTCCTCTACTACAGGAACGAGATCACCAATGGCATCCTCAATCTCGTCCACATAGCGGTCAAGCTGAAACGGAGCGGTTTTTCGTACCCCTGTCGCCACCTCGTTTACAGCCACTAGTAAGTCATCAACTCCAATGCCCTCGCGTGCGACGCCGGGAACTACGGGAATACCTAGCTCACGCTCAAGCTTGGGCACATCCAGTGCAATCCCGTGCCGGCGTGCTTCATCCATGAGATTCAGGAAGACAACCACACGATCCGTGATCTCAAGGATCTGGAGAACGAGGTTAAGATTACGTTCAAGCCTGGTCGCATCGACTACGACCACCGTGACGTCCGGGCGCCCGAAAAGCACGAAATCTCGGGCAACTTCCTCGTCCATACTGCCAGCCTGTAGAGAATACGTGCCCGGAAGATCTACGACCTTCACCCGCTGGCCCTCGTGTCCGAAGGCGCCTTCTGCACGAACCACTGTCTTCCCAGGCCAATTGCCGGTGTGCTGCCTGAGACCTGTAAGCTCGTTAAAGACCGTGCTCTTTCCAGTATTTGGATTCCCAGCGAGAGCAACCAGATAGTCCCACCGATCTGGACTAAGCCCTAGCCGGACAAGACTCTGAGCTCGATGTTGCGAGCACGAAAGGCACGGATCACCGACGATAGAGCTCATGAGCCGGACGCCTTAAATGAAGCTTCAACACGCTCGATACGTACCCATGCTGCCTGCTCACCACGAAGGGCAATAAGAGCTCCTCGTATCCTATAACCAACCGGATCCCCCCCTGCGGAAACGAGTTCGGCTTCAATTGCTGTCCCCCTTACGACCCCAAGATCTAGAAGCCGACGACGTTGTGAACCCTGACACGCTGGGGAAATGCCGATCACTCGACCAAGGTCGCCCGGACTGAGATCTCTCAGGGTCTGTAGCGGTGCATCGGCGCAGGCTCCTTCAGGTAAAACCCGGACTGAGACGTTACGGGCCACTACACCGGACATCGACCAATCTCGTCCTCCAGCATGTAGTTGTACTATCTGCTCAGAACGCGACACCACGTCGAGACGCGTACCCAACCCTAGACCGTCAGCAAGAAGGGCGTCATAAATCTCCCTAGGCTCGTCCTCTAAATGCATGATCTCTACAGTTCTTCCCGGCTCCACTCCAGCTAGAGTGAGACGATCGATCTCTGGGAGGTCCCCACGCGGGGTAGGAATTGGGTCCCCATGTGGATCCCAAGCAGGATGCCCAAGACGTGACGCAAGTGCATCCGCATCCTCTTCTGATAGGGTGTGCTCCATCTGCTCAGCCCGTATATGCCATTCACCTGCTGGAACCCCGGTCCGGTCGGCTAGATACCGCTCCCATAGGCGATGTGCCCGCACCAGACGCAAGGCTGACTCACGCCCAGCGGATGTCAGCCGTGGTCCGAGTTCTTCTGAGCTGATCAGCTTAGACTCGGCTAGACGGGAAAGTAGAGTTGCGGCCTTTCCCGTGGATACACCGAGCTGCCCTGCCAGGCTCTCCACCGAGCATATCCTCCCGATGCCCTCATACGTAAAGACGTGCTTCAGAGCATCCTCAAGTAAGACACGTTCAGTAATACGCTCACCGTGAACGATTCGGGCCGCGATGCCGACGCGAGGCCAGAAGATTAGGATCGCGACGGTGCCAAGGACCGTGAAGACTAGAAGCGCAAATACTGGATCGACCATAGGGCCGGACTCAAGAAACAAGGTTTAGGCGGGCCTAAATCTTGTGCAGGATCTCGCCTTGTCAAGTTTTCATATTGAGCGCTTCTTGCCGCTAGTTGAATACACAACCAAGCTCCCACATGCTAAAAACCACCTACCTAGTGCTCATCCCTACCGTCGCTCTCGGATTGCTCGAGTCTGTGGCCAAGGGACAAATCCCAAATGTTTCATCTCTCTGCGAAGAACGTGCGCCCGCACTTGGGGTCTCGGTAATCGATTTTGAAACAACTAGACCGGTTAGAGCAGGCGGGCGCCCTAGCCGTCCAGCTTCTGACCTTCACTGTATAGACCTGGTCCCCGCTCCCCGTGCTGGGCAAGCAACAGGTGTAATCGCCATAGGCCGCCCGTGGTCCCCTTTCGGAGTGACCGTTACTCCCAACGGCCAGCACCGTCATACTTTGACCGCTTGGATCACCGAACTTCCGGACCCGGCCACCCTAGGTCCCTACACGACCTACATCGCATGGGCGACTCCTCTGACACTTGATCCAGTGATCAATTTAGGAGAAGTGAGAGATGGCATGAACGAACTCGGTGAGGTCGCCTTTAACTCGTATCTGGTACTGGTCACCGCTGAAACTTCAGCCGATGTGCTGCAGCGCACTGGCCCTCTCGTGCTACGTGGCCGGTCCCCGTCTAGCCGGATGGAAGCCCACGACCTGATGACGCAGGCCCCCTCGGCTGAAATTGCAGGCGTTGTAGCAAATCACGAGCATGCAGATGACTGGTCCCTGCCACCTATGTACGACGGTGTGCCAATGCTTCCCGGAATAATGGCCACACGGCCTCGTGCCACCCCACTTACTCTGACAGCTGAACTCGCGAATACTCCCTTTGCTAGACCCCGACAGTTAGTCGAACTCCCTAATGGAGGAACCCTAGACCTGACAGCCCGTGTCGTACGGAAACGTATTGAAGGTCGCGAAGTCCTGATGCTCGGCTTCAACGGACAGATCCCCGGCCCGCTTATCGCTGTTCGGCAGACGTCCACAATCTTTGTGAACTTTACCAATGAAACCCCGTTTCCGACTGCGGTTCACTGGCATGGGGTGCGGTTAGATAACCGTTATGACGGTGTCCCAGGAATAACACAGGACGCGGTTCAACCTGGTGAATCTTTCCGTTACCAAATTCACTTTCCTGACGCTGGAATCTACTGGTACCACCCGCATCTTCGAGAAGATGTTCAACAGGAGCTGGGGCTCGCGGGGAACGTCCTTGTCGAGCCGGAAGCATCTGACTACTACGCTCCAGTAAACCGCGAAGCGGTTCTCATGATCGACGATCTACTCTTGGATGAGAACGGTGCGGTCCCGTTTGGGGCAGAGTCTGCCAACTACATGCTGATGGGGCGTTTTGGGAACATTTTTCTGACAAATGGCGAACCTGAGTATGAACTTGAGACCGACGCCGGAGAGGTTGTCCGTTTCTTCGTCACAAATGTTTCGAACACTAGAACTTTCAATATTTCCTTTCGGCAAGATGGGGAACCCTTAGCCACACCCTTACCGATTAAGGTGGTCGCCTCTGACCTGGGTAAGTTCGAGCGTGAGGTGATGGTTGAAAGCGTCGTCATCGCCCCTGCTGAACGCTATGTGATCGAGGTTCAGTTCCAAGACCCCGGATCCTTCAAACTTCTCAATCAGGTTCAGGGTATCAACCATCGTATGGGTGCCTTTCGCGAAGAACTGTCGAGCCTGGGAACGGTAACTGTATCAAACATACCTGCACCTTTGGACTATTCTGTCGCCTTTGACACAAAGCGGATGAACGATGACGTAGTAGCTGATATCGACCCCTACCGGCCGGAGTTTGAGAGAGCACCCGATCATGAAATCACACTGACACTCGAAGTAGAGGATCTTCCATCAGCAATTGAGCAGTCTATGAACTACGACTGGGTCTACTTCAATCCTGTCGAATGGACGGGTACCATGCCCATTATGAATTGGTCCACAACCGGTGCGGAAGTCCGGTGGATCATGAGAGACGAGTCGGGAATAGAAAATATGGACATCGGCTGGAACTTCGACTTGAACGATGTGGTGAAGATTCGGATCCATAACGATCGGAGCGCATTCCATGCCATGCAGCATCCACTTCATATCCATGGACAGCGGTTTCTTGTGCTCTCACAAAATGGAGAACCCAACACAAACCTTGTTTGGAAAGACACAGTTATGTTGCCGAGTGGATCTACGACGGACATCCTGCTCGAACTCTCCAATCCTGGTCGCTGGATGGCGCACTGTCATATCGCGGAACATCTCGAATCCGGCATGAAACTCGTCTTTGATGTAGAAGGAAGTTGACATGAAATATGTACCCTTCGTTTTGATCGCTAGTGTTTTCATCACCCTGCCGGGCGGGACTCTCGCACAAGACTTATCTCAATTCACTGCGGTTCAGGGACCCGTAATCGCGCTCACAAATGTCAAAGTGATCGACGGTACAGGGGGACCTCCTTCCGTCGGGCAGACGATTATCATCCGCGGTGACAGGATTGAGACTACCGGACCTTCGAGTGGTACACGCATTCCGGCTGGTGCTGAGATCCTAGATCTTACCGGTCATACAGTAATCCCAGGACTGATCGGCTTGCACAATCACAGCTATTACACTGGCGGGCGCGGGCGAGCGGCACAGCTCTCGTTTTCCGGATCGCGCCTTTACCTCGCCTCGGGTGTGACAACGATTCGAACAACTGGGGCACGTCAGCCCTACGCAGAAATCAACTTGAAAAAAGAGATAGACGAAGGTCGGGTAATCGGACCGACAATCTTCGCTACAGGACCCTACCTGACTGGAGAACAGGGGCCTGAGAGGATGGTGCGGCTGGAGGGTCCGGAACAAGCGAGAAGGGTGGTCCGCTACTGGGCCGAGGAGGGTGTGGACTGGTTCAAAGCATATACGTGGATCTCACGTGCCGAGCTCGGTGCCGCCATTGACGAGGCGCACCGTCAGGGCATCAAGGTCACCGCACATTTGTGCTCTGTCGGATACCGTGAAGCTGTTGCACTAGGAATAGATAATCTGGAACACGGCCTCTACGCGAATAGTGAATACGCATCAAATAAGCAGCCAGACGAGTGTCCCTCAGGCTTTCGTAATGGGTATGCAGACCTTGATATCGACAGTCCGGAAGTGCAGGCCACTTTCCGTGATATGATCGATAACAACGTTGCAATGACGTCTACTTTGGTCGTCTATGAAGCATCTGTATCTGGAAGGCCACCAATCGACGAACGCGTCTTTGAGATGCTAGCACCAGAGATTGCCGAAGAGGTACGCCAGATGTCGATCGAATTCAGAGCTGAAGGACGAGGAAGCAGTCCAGCCGTGTTTGCCAAAGCTATGGAATATGAGCGTGCGTTTGTGGAGGCAGGGGGACTACTGGCTGCAGGTGTGGACCCAACAGGGTATGGAGCTGCACCTCCTGGGCTGGGGGATCAGCGGAACTACGAGCTTCTCCTTGAGGCAGGGTTTACTGCACCCCAGGTCGTCCAGATTATGAGTGCCAATGGCGCTAAGGTGCTTGGTATTGATAACGAAGTGGGAACTGTCGAGGCAGGCAGGACCGCTGACTTAGTCGTGATCGAAGGAGACTTGGAAATAGTTGGTAGCCTACAGGGCACCAAGATCGTTTTTAGGCACGGCATAGCCTGGGATTCCGCCAAGCTGCTTGACTCTATACGCGGGATAGTCGGGATCAGGTGATACCGGGCACTGCCTGACACACCTAACCTGCCTCTCATTTGATCTACTTATCAGCTGCGCTGGCCGCGCCTATCGCCGGTCCACTTCTCTACTGGCTGCTCCACGATCACCCTCGGGCAGTACGACTCGTAGACGGCTTCGTATATGTAGCTGTGCCCATCCTAGTCGCGTGGCATATTCTGCCTGACGCATGGCTAGAGCAAAGTTGGACACCTGTGATAGCCGTTGGACTTGGGGTAATTCTCCCCACCGCTGCTGAGCAAGTTTCCAATGTGCTCCGCCGTCATACGGATAACCTTGCTCTTATCGTGGGGCTCTCGGGGTTAACCCTTCATGCGCTCTTAGAGGGAGCTGCACTAGTCCCAACAGAAAGAGGGGTGGCGACTCCCTTTGCCCTCGCAGTCCTGCTTCACCGCATTCCAGTCGGCCTAGTGATCTGGTGGCTCATAAAACCTAGGTACGGTGCCATGCTTGCAGCCGCGGGAGTTGGATCAATACTCCTAGCCACGGTTTTTGGGTTCGGCCTCGGTACAGATGTTCTTGCCAGCGTTCTCGGACCTAGGACAGAGTTTTATCAGGCGTTCGTCAGTGGCTCGCTAGTCCATGTGGTCTTCCATCAGGGTAGGCACGATCACACACACGAGTAATAAACTACTCGTAGCACCCATGCCTGGCGTTATGAACGAGGTCCCCCGATGATTACCGCCTTCGTCCGAGGTCCGCTCGGGCGGAAGAGGCCTTCAAGCATTACTCGAGGAGGGAAATATGGAGCAGGCCACGGTCGCTTCTGGCTCGAGGCTGCTTACTACTGTTTCACAGTCTGTTCACGAGCGAGTCGTAGGTCAAAATGAGGCTGTAGAAGGACTATTGGTCGCCCTTTTAACGGGGGGTCATATTCTACTGGAAGGACTGCCGGGCCTTGCAAAAACTCTCATGGTAAGAACCCTCGCCCAAGCTTTACATACCGGTTTCCGTCGAATTCAGTTTACCCCTGACCTCCTTCCGACGGATATCGTAGGCACGCCCGTATTTGATCAAGCCACAGGACAGTTTCGGGTACAGAAGGGCCCAATCTTTTCCAACATCATCCTTGCAGACGAGATCAATCGGGCACCCCCCAAAGTGCAGGCAGCCCTTCTTGAAGCTATGGAGGAACGGCAGGTCACAATCGCAGGAGAAACATACCAACTCGACTCACCCTTCATGGTATTAGCAACTCAGAATCCGGTTGAACTCCATGGCACATACCCTCTAGCTGAAGCGCAACTTGATCGGTTTGCCCTGAAATTGGAGATCGGTTATCCATCGCGGGAAGAGGAGAAAATGATCGTTCACCGTGTTGCCCGGACAGATCCGGCGCCGATCAGCGCTGTGGCAACCGCAGAGGAGATTATCACAGCTAGGGAAGAGGTGTCAGCAGTTCACCTTGAGGATAACCTGCTCGACTATATCGTCGAGCTTACATTTGCCACCAGGGAACCGGCTGCGTTTGGCTTGGAGGATTTGGAGGACTTGATCGAGTTCGGCACTTCACCCAGGGCAACCATCTTCCTTACAAGGACAGCACGTGCTAGAGCTTACCTTAAGGGGCGAGACTACGTGATGCCTGATGATATAAAGGCTATGGCGCCGAGCGTGCTCCGACACCGGCTCAGAACGACATACGAAGCCGATGCTCGTGGGGTTGGCTCTGAAGAGATCATCCGCCTGATCCTTAACACAGTGCCATCGCCCTGACGCCAACCTTAAGGTAGTTGGTGCGTATGAATAATACCCACTCACCTACGGGTCCGTCGCGTGTATTCTCGAAAGAGATCGCGGCGCAAGCGCGTCGCATTGAACTTCGGACGCGTGGTCTCGTGGAGTCACTCTTCAGCGGAGAATACCACTCAGTCTTCAAGGGCCGTGGCCTAGAGTTCTCAGACGTACGAGAGTATCAACCGGGGGATGACGTACGCGCAATCGACTGGAACGTCACGGCCCGCCGAGGCCACCCATTTGTAAAGGAATTCGTGGAGGAACGAGAACTCACCGCCCTACTGGTCGTTGACCTGTCAGCTTCCAAAGAATTTGGTACTGGGGACAAAGACAATGCAACGATCGCCATCGAGATAGCCGCAATTCTTGCGCTGGCAGCCGCCGGTAACAACGACCGAGTCGGCCTCGTCCTCATTACAGATCAGATCGAACTATTTGTGCCCCCAGATTCAGGGCGGAGACATGTCCTTCGTTTGATCATGGAACTCCTCGCTTGTAGTCCGAACGGGAAGGGAACGCGACTTTCGTTAGGGCTGGAATACGCTCTGCGTATGCTTCATCACAGGGCCGTAATTTTTCTCGTGAGTGACTTCCTGACTGACTCATCTATCGACCCGGAATTTGGACACGCTGCACGACGGCTGAGCCGAGACCACGATCTCGTGCCAATCCGTCTCACAGATATGGGAGAGAAAATGCTGCCGGAGGTAGGGCTAGTCGCGCTCGTTGACCCTGAGACTGGACAGCGGCATGTGGTGGATACGAGTTCTTCTGGCACCAGAGAAGCATACGCCGAGCAGAAAGAAGCGCAGCGAATGCTAATGACATCTTTTTTTCGCGAGCTTCGTTTAGATATCATTGAAGTAAGAACCGAGGATGACTACGTACCGGCATTGATCAATTTTTTTCGTCGTCGTGAAAGGCTTCCCCGATGAAGGGAAGCACCGTTCTGCCCTGTGTTCTAATGCTCGCCTTTGTGATCATGGCGCCTCCCATTTCAGCACAGCGTGATTTGCCTGCTGCCTCACTGTCATCTGACACGATTACGGTGGGTGACGTTTTCGAACTCCAGGTACGTTTGCCTATTCCACCAGGAAGTGTTGTCTACGTGCCCGATTCTTTGCCAGCAACCTTCTATATGGAAAGCTTTTCAGCAGTTTCATGGGAGGTAGAGCCAACACTTGATGGTGGTGCGACGTTGCTCCTCAACTACCCCTTGATCGCCTTTTCAGCAGGAAACCTTCCGGTGCCAGGGCTCGATATCTTTACCGCCCCCATAAGGGACACGGCTGGAGATTCACTGCCGGGAGGATCAATTCTCGGTGCCTGGGAGGATGCACCTAGAGGACCCGGAGGTGGACTTTTCACAACCCGCATCCCTCGCCTTGGTCTGTGGGTCGAGCCTGTGCTGACAGCTGAAGACTTCGCACAGGGGGCGGAGCCGATGCCTGCCGATGATGTGTTAGGATCAAACTGGAACTGGCCTGCGGTTGCTCTGATGGGTTTGTTCTCGACAATCCTAGGTGGGGTGGTGGTGACGACGACGCGGGAGTGGCTTAGCACACGCTCGCTACTCGCTAAAAGGGGAGAGCAAGTTGTCCCAATAACGGTTGCAGAAGCACGCCTGAAAGCACTCCACGAGCTGGATCAGCTACTAAACAGTCGTTCACATGAACGTGGTGAGATACATCAGTTTTACGAACAAAGCAGTGGGATCGTGCGAGCCTACGTGGAACGTATAGATCCTGAATGGGGACCCGACCTCACTAGCAGCGAGCTTATGCGAAACCTCACGGAGACTGATTTCGGAACAATTGATCTGTTAAACATCCAAATGCAGATCGCTGAAGTGGTGAAGTTTGGAAGATTGCGACCTAGTGCTCCTGAAGCGGAAGGCCACGTCGAAGCCCTAAGGTTATGGGTCGACACTTCCCAGGTTGATACATTGGACGAAGTTCCGGCATGAGCTTTGAGCTAGCTCGTCCAGAGTGGCTCACCCTCTGGGTCATAATTCCACTTTGGTGGTATTGGCTTAGGCCTCGTGCGGGCTGGGGCTTGCTCGTGGCACGAGGCCAGGAAGCCACCTCAATCTCACTGCGGCCCTGGTTAGGTTGGTTAGCGGAAAATAGTCCCAGAGTCTTCCGGGCCTTAGCAGTAGCCTTGCTGATTGTTGCTCTAGCAGAACCGCGGCTCGTTAGTACCTATGAGGAACCCATCACAGAGGGAGTCGGCATCGCGTTCGCGATTGACTTGTCTACTTCCATGTGGGCAGAAGACATGGCTGAGCGAACCACACGGCTTGAAGCAGCGAAGTCAACGGTCCTCCGGTTCCTAGAAAATCGCACGGATGACGTTGGCGTTGTCTCATTTGCGGGTGAGGCCCTGACACGAATGCCACTAACACATGATCAGTACGTGGCCCGTGCAGCTGTTGACGCCCTAGAGGTGGGACTTCTCATAGATGGCACAGATATCAGCAGTGCTATCGCTTCGGGTGCCGCACTCCTTCGTGATGCACCTCACCGCTCAAAAGTTCTAATCCTGGTTACGGATGGAGCACACAACAAAACTGGCCTTATACCTACCAGAGCGGCGAGGGCCGCAGCTGCCTTTGACGTAAAAATCTTCGCGATTGCTATTGGGACTGATCAATCTTTTGGTAGCGGACCCGCTAATATGGAGACCGTCCTCACGCAAACGGCCCTGATTACTGGTGGTCGTTACTTCAAGGCCACGGATGTGGCCGCATTAGAGGAGATCTACGAGGAGATCGACCAATTGGCAGTACCATCGGAAGAACTCGTAGAACGAACAGAATCCACACCCCTGAGTCACTGGTTTCTGCTCACCTCATTGCCACTCCTCATCTTGGGCGCGGGTTTGCGAGCCTCACGATGGGGAGTCCTGCCATGACGTTCGTTCGGCCAGAGTTCGTCATGTTGGCTCCACTCGTGGTGTTATTACTCGGGTTGACCCTGATGGGTCAGTGGAGGCGCCTGAAGAGCCTAACCAGGTTTTATAGTAGCTCCGCCGCACTCGAACGGCTTGTCCCCGTTAGTCTGTCCCGCTTCCCTCTGGCTCGGCTTTTGTTCTTGGTTAGCGCTGGATTGACAGTAGCATTAGCTATCGCAGAGCCAGTCTTTTTTATATCTGATGATACTGATACTGCGGCTCCTCTGGACATTGCAGTAGCGGTTGACGTGTCACTTTCAATGAACGCTTCCGACACCGACCCTACTCGGATTCAGCGTGCGCAGGAAGTCATCGCCCAACTGACTGAGGAATTACCCTCAGCGAGGGTCTTGCTTGTTGTGTTCGCGGGTTGGCCATACACGCTCGTGCCCCCTACAGATGACCCTGCGGTAGTGCGGTACTTTGCCCAATCTCTTCAAGCTGACTTGCTCGAAGGACGTGACCAGGGCACCTCGCTGTCCACCACCCTAGTACATGCCCAGGAGGCACTCAACGCCCGGCCTCGTCCTGGCTCAAAGCAAGCCATCCTTGTGCTGTCAGATGGTGACGTTCATGAGGATTCCAGAGAGATAATGAGCGTTGTGACAAACATCTCATCAGCAGGAGTGCAGATATGGAGCGCAGGTATCGGCACTGGACGTGGCACTGAGCTTATGAGCGGAAATGCTCCTGTAATTGATGCAGGTGGCAGACCAGTGCGCGCAACGCTAAATGAGAGCTTGCTCCGATCAGTGGCAGAGGCTGGGGGCGGACAATACGAGGATGTGACCGAGGACGGGGGACTCAATACGCTGCTATCAGAACTAAGAACCTTGAGCGGGGAGATCGAACAAAGGGATACAAACTCAACGAAAATGAGTTTCTGGCTAACACTTCTTGCTATTCCTCTAATGCTTTTCGAGGCGGCACTAGATGCTGGGAAGTGGCGGTGGAGTCCCTGGCGCCGTGAGGAACTGGCTCAGTGATTGGGTTAACCAGTGAGCGACTGTGGGGTCTTGGGCTGCTGAGCATACTTTCGCTGGTCGGGATAATTGTCAGTATAGCCTCAGAACGAGGCAGCGAAGAGCGAGCCAATCGCCTATATCGCGAGGGGGCGCTCTCAAACGCAGCGATTATCTACGGATCACATATCCAGACCGACTCAATGGTTGCGCGACTTCACTATAATCTTGGCACAACCTTATTGAGCTTACAGAGTCCTTCAGCTCCGTCTGAGCTTGCCTCAACTGCTAGTAGCGAAAATGAAGAGTTGAGAAGTAGGGCATTATACAATCTAGGTCTTTGGAGCCTCATGCAGGCTATTGAGACAGAGGTAACGGACTCCGTGCGCGCTCACGCTTCGAACTCGGTAGAAGCAAATAAAGGCGCACTCCGCATTGAACCTGGCCGACTCAATGCGCGCTGGAATCTCTCTCTGGCTCAGCGGATGCTTGACTCGCTCGACGCTGATGATGGACGTGCAGGAGAAGAATCGGTCGATGGACAAGCAGACACGGACGAATTGGTCCTTTCGGAAGAGCTGCG
This sequence comes from Gemmatimonadales bacterium UBA2982, assembly GCA_002347035.1. Lineage (GTDB taxonomy): Bacteria > Gemmatimonadota > Gemmatimonadetes > Longimicrobiales > Gaopeijiaceae > UBA2982. The sequence goes on from DEAM01000027.1 coordinate 18,640, forward strand.
TGAAATTGATGATGATGATGGGGCCCAAGATGGGCCGGACGAAGGAGAAGATGAGGCACTCGCCCAGTCGGATGATTTAGAGCCGCTATCTACATTGGAAGCAGACGAGATTTTAGGACTGGGACACCTCGACGCCGCGATGATGATCCGGAAGTTACTAGCGCTCGAGGGTCGTTCACTGCGGCGCCAACGCCTTGGTGCCACAGGACCCAGATGGTAGTGCGGGCACCAACAACTATCGGTAATGAATCACCCCTGGACTTACAACACTGCCATCCCAGACCATAAATTGAAGTATATCGTCCCAACAACCTGAACTCTCTCAGGCTTCAGTTTGCGAGCCCGCCCAAGTCAGTAGTTCGACTGGCTGTCCCTGCCCAGAGCACTCACGTTCTGGATGACGCCTGGCGGTCCCGATACTCATAAAGTCTTCGCGACATAAACCGTCAGCAGCACCCGGACACTGCAAAATGTTGATCGGACCAGCTGAGAACCATGCCCCACCTCCTGAGATTGGTGCACAGTCGAAGGCCACCGTCACATTTCCTAAGTCGCCACGTAAAATCCTTATGTCGCCAACAGTGGGCTCCCTGCTAGCGTCCCAGTGTCGAATTGAAAGCTCTTCAAATTCTCGGAGTTCGTCCCCCGGTTGAATGGGACGATTCTCTGGATCCCCCGGAAGAGGAATCCGCCACACCCCGGTGCTCACTGAGATATGCGCCCTGAGCTCCCAGTACACCTGCTCGCGGAAGTCGAAGTCGATATAGATCTCCCTGCGGCCCATCGACACATATGTAACTGGCAATTCAGGGGGTGGAGTCACAATGCGCACTGCGTCAACTGACCAGGGCAGCAAGACAGGCCTAGTAATCGCACCTGACCCGAACTCGAAACCTCTTCCCAACTGTCGCGGTCGGTCGGGGACGCAACCCAACGCTGGCAGTGTAGGTATGGATAGAGCGACTAGCCCTGCCCTGCGGAGAAATGTCCGTCGATTACAATACACAGGTATTCTAGGCCCGCTGACCAGAAACACTAGCGGTCGATGTCCGGGTCAATTCAACCCTTTTCCCGCAGCTACGGATTCGATCCAACACAACATCCAAGCCGTGCCTCCATTCCTTATCCAAAGAGGTCAGCCACTGAGTATCCGTCACCCGCAAAACATCAGCGCTGGAAAGCTCTTCCTCTAGGCTGTGATAGAACTGCCCCATGGTCTGCCCGCTGACATCGGCGGGTGGTTCGCCACCTTCGACTGGATTGAAATCTGAAATAACCCTGGCATCCGATGATAAGAGTACATCAATAGATCTCATGTAGAGCATCTCACAGGAAAGGCTGGCTATACTCTGACGACCCTCAGTCTTCAGGCGTAAGAACTCACGTCTGTCCATTTAGCGGACCGTCAACCTGTGGGGCGTAAGAGAAGCCGGTGTTGAGTATTCTCATCCACGGCCTCTCGGCTAAAGGAAAGTGGGAAGTATTCCTGGTTCGCCCAATTCTCAGTCAAATTACCGTAGAACGGGCTACCTGGACGACCTGATTGCCCCGGCGCATTCGTTGCCAATGACCCATCAAGGTTAGAGAAATCAATGATCTCTCGGAACGTGGCACCAGTAGCAGCTACTGTCCCCGCACCACCCAACCGCTCTGCAGTTGGCAAATTGTACGCCGAGACGAGCTCATGCGGAAATTCACTCCGGTGGATGCGCCCCCAGCGCCACTGACTCGGATCCTCGCCCTGCTGAGTACGAAGCGTCTGTAGACCAGCCGCAAGTGCTGCCTCGGGCTCTCTATCTCCGAGTAACCTATTCACATGGCTAAAAACAGCCGGAGCGCGCTCGTCACGGTCGTAGATACCATCCCACAACGCGAGCTCCTGACGATATGTCTCGATTTCGGGATCCTGTGATGTCCAGTCGCGGAAATCCTCCACGCGAGTTGCTGCAGATGCTGAGTAAGCGTCGTGCTGCAGATCTTTCGAATCCTGAACTGTGAAGTTGCTGCTACTAGAAAGGACTGACGCTACGCGAACATAGCGTGCGAAGGCTCCAGCCCGTTTGAAGAAAAGTGGCGGCTCGAAGTCATCCGATGCGTGGATGTGGATGTCGTGGTTGGCAGTGCCTACCCATCCTCGCTCTGGGTTTAGTTCCTGGGGTAGATCATCGCGAAAACCAGACCACTCGTATAAGCCTGTTCCAGGCACCGGAAGGCGCCCGTACCACCCCTCTCTTTGTGGAGATAACGCCGAGGCCTGCCACGAAATGTTTCCGTCTAAGTCTCCACAGACCATGTTCTCGGTTGGCGCCTTCCAGTAGGCCAGCTCCCGGAGTACTTCTGGACAATCCTCGGCAACATTGAGTCGGAGTCCAGCCAAGTATCCAGTAGTCCCCGGCTCATGCATGGTCGAGCGCATCGAATACGCAAGGTTGTTCTGCCTGTCCTCATAAAAGATGGGCCCATGCCGAGAGAATTTGAGCTCGATGACCTCAGGGTCTGCTCCTAGTACCCCTACAGTATCGTATTCGATGCGCAGAGGCTCCCAGTTACCCTCAAAGAACACTTCGTTCGGGTTATCGGGATTCACAGTCTCAATATAGACATCGGACTGGTCGGTTCCGACAATCGTTAGGCCCCACGCCACTCGCCCGTTATGGCCTATAGCCACACCTGGCAAAACAGGCTCGGTCGAACCGATTGCCTTCCAGTCCGGTGCATCTAAGTGGACTAAATAACGCAGCGAAGGATTGGTAACCCCCCTGTGTGGATCATTGGCCACAATTACCTTTCCGGAAGCTGTCAGCTCACCACTAATCGCCCAGTTATTACTCCCAGGAGAGTTCTCTTGGGCCCCAAGGTTCAGGGATAAAGCAGCACCTTCCCAGGCATCGTAGGGTGCGATCAATGGTGGCCGCACGATGGTGCCCCGGAACCCGCTCAGACCTTGCTGGACCTCGCGACCGATAACCGAATAGTCGACGCCACTTGGAACAGACAAGTCACGGTACGGAGTTGGATTTGCCCGTAGATTGGCCTCCACAGCACCCATAGAGGCTACATCTTGAGCCAGACTCAGCTCACGGCGTGCATCTCCGGTAGGCATCGCGGTTGCGATCCGTAAAAGCGGAGTGTGCGCCTGCCAACGAAGAGGCTCAAGGCCAGTCAACTCGTACTCGACCGGCAGCTCACTAGCAGCTTCGGCATAATCGATGTATGCGTTCACGCCCGCTGAGAAAGCCTCCAAGATCCGTCGAGCTTCAGGATGATAGCTACTGAACTCCTCGTTGTTCCAAGGGCCTCGGTACTTCAAGAGCCGGGCTGCACGATCATGCTCTAATGCATCCGTTCCGAGAATTTCCGCTAGACGCCCCTCACCTGCCCGGCGATACATGTCCATCTGCCATAGACGATCCTGTGCCTGCACAAAGCCTTGAGCATAGAACAGGTCATCTAAGTTATTTGCATAGATGTGCGGCACACCCCAGAGATCTCGAAGAACTTCAACCTCATTGTGAAGGCCTGGCAGTTCTATGGTCCCTTCGACCTGTGGGAGATGTGCTTGGGCCAACTCGTCGAAATTGGTCGGGGCCGAATCACACGCACCAAGAGTCAGCAGAACCGCTATGGACGTAACGGATACGGATAACGAAAGACTAAACTTTTGATGCACGCGCGCTGCCATCGTCACCTCCATATTAGATATGCCATCACCCAAAGCAGGGTAGTGGCACTCGGTGCTCTGCTGCATAGCCAAACTAGGCTAGTTACCAACTCTCTGCACCCGCTCGAACTCAGCTATCGCGTTGATATGCCGGATGATGGCATTCAATTCTGAAAGTCTGGCAGAAGTCAGGGCGTCTTGCTCGGTCACAACCTCAAAATTGGTTGCGACTCCGGCATTGAACCTGGTGACAGCAACTGTGGCACTCTCTTCTGCTAGGGCGCGACTGCGAGCTGCCGCGTCAAGCTGGAGACGCGTATCCGTAACATTTAGTCCCGCGTTTGTAACTTGTGTAACAATCGCGAGTTCCTGACTCTGGATGGCGAGATCACGCTGCTCCATTTGCAGTTCTGCACGCTCAGAATTTGCCTTGGCAGAGCGCATTCCAATCGGGTATGAAAAACTCATTGAGAGGTTCCACGTCGGAGTGTCAAAGCCTGTGATCGAGTTGAGTCCGTCGAGATAGTTGCCTTCCCGCAAGAGCTGGGGTGCTCCTCCCAAGCCAGCGCGGCTAAACTCTGTCCCTCCGACGCCCAACAATGAGTATGAAGCCGTGAGGTTCAGGTCGGGCAACCGATTATCCCTTGTTACATCCAGGTCGAGTTCTGCAATGTTTCGCTCCTGACGCAACTGACGGATATCGGTCCGCTCTTCAAGGGCGATGTCGATAGCCGCCTGGATATCTACGTCTTGTTCCTGGAAAGTGGGCAAATCCAACGGGTTAATCGTTTGGTACAAAAGAGGGTCGTCTGCCCCACTGATCAGTAAGCTCTTGAGTACTAGTTCCTGATTCCTCCACTGCACTTCAGCATTGAGAAGAGCCTGTTCGGCATTCGCTACCTGCGCCTCAGCCTGTACTACCTGGATCTGAGGCATCGTCCCCAGATCCACCCTCACTTGGTTATCGGCGAGAAGCAGTTCGGCTTGGCGCAAGCTCAGTCGCTGGATCTCAATCTGCTCGAGCGCACCCCGCAACAGCCAGTACGCAGCCCGAACCTGCTCGATGATGTTCTCGATGCTGCTGCTGAGTTGAATCTCCGTGATCTGTCCTTGGATTGCTTCAGTCTCGAGCGCTGAGCGCTGAGGATCCGTCCTGAGACCGGCCAGCAGCGGCTGAGTATAGTTGAGGGCCACGGTGGACCGGTAACTCGGATTCAGGGTCGCGAATGAGTTATCAGTCGAGATACGACTGTTATTGAAGTCCGCACTCAGCCGTCCGCCGTACCAGGGGACACTCTGAGAAAGGGACGTGTTAAAAGTCTGTCGATCAGTGCTTGTACGTGCTCCCCCGTCCAGTTGACTTGTCGACTGATTCGTCGAGTTGTTATAACCAAATGTGCTTCCGAGCGTAGGTGTGAATGCCGCACGCGCTACCTGAAGCGAGAAAGCCTGCATACGAGGACTCAATCGTGCTGTCTGAATGTTCAGGTTTGATTCGAGTGCCAGGTTGATAGCCTCCTGGAGCGTAAAATCAACAAGCTCACGCTCAAGATTCTCTGGCGGCATTGCAGTCCCAACCTCATAGCTACCCTCCCCAACATCTTGCCCCGAAGCTTCTGTGCCCGCACTCAACATGACGCCGAACAGCGCCCACAAAGTCGTTAACTCAATACACTTCTTCACGGTGCGTCCCCTCCTGAATTATCTAGACTCCATGTTCATGAATCTTCTGGATCCAAACTTGCCGTACTAGTAATGGACGATACGTAGGCCCTCAGCGTTACTTCTAGAAGAAACACTAGCCTGGGCTATGTCCATTAGAGACCTCCCACTCGGTCTTCGCTTTTACAAGTGAGCGCGGCGCAAGCCCACACAGAGACAGGTAGCGTGAATACACCCCTGGAACAGAAGAAGCGCCGACCGGGGTGCTCCCGGCCGGCGCTTCTTCCTAATAGCCCTGCCTTACTTAGGCCCAGTAAAACTAGCGCGGAGCTGGCCCCCGGTACGATGCGGTCGGAGGCAGCTGAGCACCGGTAAGATCTTCCGGAATACCTTCCTCAGCGACAACGGTGTGCACCAGGGTACCAATACCCTCAATGGTAGCTCTGATAGTCTCACCAGCCTGCAAGTACCCGGAACCCGTTGCACGCTCGACACGACCAGCACCCGTTCCACCCGATGTCCCACTTTGCAGAACATCACCGGGGAATAACGTAATGAGCGAGGAAGCGTATTCGATAAGCTCCGGAATATTGTGGATCATATCACCTGCCCTGGCCTCCTGAACGGTCACACCGTCGATAACCAGAGTCTGGTGCAGCTGCTCCATCGGATCCCCATAGAACTCTTTTGGAACGATCCATGGCCCCTGAGGAGCAAAAGTGTCATGGCCTTTACCGACGAACCAATCTGAACCGGAACCGTAGCCGCCCGGAGGACGCCCACCACGATCAGATATATCCATGCCGACCATGTAGCCAAATACATGGTCGTAAGCACGCGGCGCGGAAACGTACTTGCCTGCGCGACCAATCACGATCGCCATCTCGACTTCCCATTCGATTCGGTCACGGCCGTAAGGCATCACAATATCTTCCCCGCTACCGATGACCGCGCCACGAGTGGGCTTGAGGAAGAGGTACGGTACTCCGCGATCCTCCTGTCTCTGCTGAGTCCTGGCTGCTAAATCCTCGGCGCTGCAGCCCTCGCACGCGTGCGTATAAAAATTGACTGCGGCATTCATGATCTTGCTCGGATACTGGATCGGAGCAAGGATATCCACATCGTCGACACGGTGAACATAGGCCGCACCACTAAGGTCGTTGCGCACCACATTATTAACGATCTCATAGAGGCGGTACTTAAGGCCATACTCGTACTGGCCAATCAGCTCAAGCATATCCTCAGGTGCATCAATGTGCGGATACATAGGATCAACTTCTAGAGCCGTATTCGCTGCCGCGACATCGATGATCAAGGCGTCCCTAAGAACGAGCCCTACCGTAGGCTCACCGTCGATCCCAAAAGTCCCCACTTTAAATGGCACGTCCGAAGACATTGCCTGAGCATTGATAAGAGCGGGGCTCGCGAAAACTGCGAGTGTCGCGAGAGCCAATGTTAGTCTTGTGATGCGTCCCATAGCCTACTCCAGTAAAGCCACGTGAGTATGACGGACAGCGTGCTGTCCGCCGAGTTCATCCTCTCCTAAGCAGGGTGCTGACCCTACTTACAAGGGTTGTCAACCTATCACATTGGAGCGGGAACCATAAGTAGGAACTCTGAATTGTCCGACATCAATCGGAACTGCCCAATTTCGATCTTTAACCTGAAGCCCTATGGCCACCTATAGCTGCATCCAATTCCTCCTGGACACCTGGGATACCTTCAACTAATTGCCTGGCTGAGAGTGCCCGGAAAGCTTCCGGAGTTCGCGTCTGACCTAGGGCCCAAGCAGCATGCTGCCGAACTAGTGCACTCTCGTCTGAGAGCGCCTTGACTAGTGCGGGAACAGCCTCCGCATCCCCCCAGTTCCCTAGCGCAACGCAGAGGTTGCGTAGCAAGCCCTCTCGTTTGGATCGACGAAGTGGGGAACCGTGGAAGATCTTCCGAAATCCTGCTTCGTCGAGTGAAAGTAATTTTTCTGTCAATTGGCGGAGGTCGGGTCCGTTTAGTTCGGCTTTAGGCCGATAAGCTTCCTCTTGTGTAGGGCGCGCAAACTGCTCGTTCCAGGGACAGACCTCCTGACAGATGTCGCAACCGAAGACGCGGTTGCCAATACCAGAGCGGAGATCCTTCGGAATCGCGCCCCGCAATTCAATCGTCAAGTAGGAGATACAGCGTCGCGCGTCCATGACTGGTGCACCGTCTTCATCCCGCCCCAACAGGGCACCCGTAGGGCACGCATCTAGACATGCCGTACACGATCCACAGCGGTCGTCTAGGAACGGAGTGTCTGGAGGCAAACCAAGGTCCAAAAGGAGGGCGCCGATAAAGAAATAAGACCCTCTTTTAGGGTTGATAAGCATGGTATTTCGTCCGAACCAGCCCAATCCGGCTCGGTTTGCCAGTTCCCGTTCTAGAATTGGTCCTGTGTCGACATAAGCACGGCCTTGCACATCACCTGGGACTATCTCTCGAAGCCAGGCCAGAAGGACCCGAAGTTTAGCTAGAACTACCTCATGATAGTCGTCCCCACGAGCATACCTAGCTATGACAGCACGTTGGGGCTCATCTGGGACCCCCTCTGGATCCAACACATGATACTCGTGCGCGACCACCAGGACCGACTGGGCTTTCTTTAGGGTCTTTTTCAGGTCAGCGCGCCTTGCCACCGCGTCTGTACGAGAAAGATAGCTCATTTCCCCGTGATTCCCTTTGGCAACCCATGAGCCATAGAAGCTCATGTGCTCACTCGCATCTACCCCTGTAACACCGGCGAGCGAGAACCCTAATCCAAGGGCCCGCTGCTTTAGCTGCTCCGTCAGGATAGCACGCTGGTCGGTAGTCACAACCTCACGGACCATCTGATAGAAGGAGGGCAGAACGCACCCGAGGTTCAGCGAATAGACGGGCAGTCATCAGTCAAAACACGTGGCACGTCGTGTCAAACTAGTCCAGGCGTTTCCATCGGTCTGCGTCGCGGCTCCGGTACTTGTCCAAGACCTGATTAAGAGCCTGCTCAAGATCAATGCCCTGTTGATTCGCGATCACCAGTAGCACAAAGAGCACATCCCCCAATTCAAGAGCGAGGTCCTTTTCAGCCTCATCCGAGCGCTTGGTCTTGTTTCCAAATCGATGGTTCATCTCTCGAGCAAGCTCGCCGACCTCTTCAGTCAATCGAGCGAGGTTAGATAAAGGAGGCCAATAACCTTCCTCGAATTGTGAGATCCAAGTGTGCACTGCCTTCTGTGCTTCGCTCAATCTCACGGTTCGAGCACGACCTTCCCGAAGACTTTGCCGTCCTCGAGTATCTGATGGGCCAGACCAGCATCTTCTAAAGGCATGACCTGATGGATCATCGGTTGGAGTGACCCCCCGAACACCAGACGCATTACCCGACGAAATTCAGCAGGTGTCCCCATAGTACTCCCCATGATGGAAAGCTGCTTCCAAAAAACTCGCCGAATCTCCGTGACCCCGCGCGAGCCTGTAGTAGCACCAGAAGTCACAAGACGCCCACATGGAGCTAGCGCCATAAGACACTGCTGCCAGACCATCTCACCAACTGTATCAAACACTACGTGAACTCCTTCCTTTCGTGTGTCGCGCCACACCTCCCTGGAGAAATCTACCTTCTGTCGATCATACACCACGTGGGCTCCCAACTGCCGGGCCAAGTGGACCTTCTCAGGTCCTGAAGTTACCGCATAAACCCTGGCTCCAGCCCGCTCCGCTACCTGGATTGCAGCTGTTCCGACCCCGCCGGATGCTCCTGTAATCAATACTCGCTCGCCGGCCTGGACCTGGGCCCTAGTAACTAGTGCCCTCCAGGCGGTTGTGAAAACCAAACCGGCAGCAGCTGCATCCACAAAAGAAACGCCGTCTGGAACCTCTAGTAGGTTATCAGAAGGCACCACTGCATACTCCGCAAAGCCACCTTGAGTATGTTCCCCGATCAGACGAAATGGAGACTCGTGAAAAGATTTGCCGCGACCCTGACCCTCATACCATTGGTATCCCAGAGACGGGTCGACCACGACCCGCGTTCCTAGAGGAACAGAGTCTGCACCGGGGCCTACCGCATCTACTTCACCGGCGAGATCGGATCCTCCTATGTGAGGCATAGTGGTTTGGATAGGGAGCCCCCGCCGCACCCAGAGGTCGAGATGATTCATCGCAGCTGCGCCTACTTGAATCCGGACTTCCCCGGGGCCTGGTTCAGGAATTGGGACTTCTCGAATCTCGATGACATCAGGACCCCCAAACTCGGAGAAAATCGCAGCGCGCATCATCTTGGGCATGTAGTCACCCCTTTTGCTACCATTGTGACAGACCAAAGTCTAGAGATCCTTCAAGACAGTCACAACTGAGCATAGCACCACGCGCAAAAAGTTTCTCGCTAGATTGTCACCTTATGTCTGAAGACCTATCTACCGCTGGTACTGACTCCGGAAAGGATGACACCACCTTAGGTGGATACTTCCACGTGCATAACCGTCCTCCTGCCTATGAAGGGTCAGACGGGCATCCGTATACGGTATCACTCGAAGTTGAAAAAACTGGTAATCTTCGCACCCCGTACGCGGGTTACCTGGTATTCCCTCGCTGGGCAGAGACAGGCGTAGGCATAGTAGGGCACGTCGAGACTAGGACACTGATTGAGTGCGTAACCTCGGAGGAGGTCGTAGCTGGATTAAATGCACTAACCCTCATAGAGGTACAGCACCTTCTCGTCGATGCATTAAAGCAGCGCGAACCGACTGATACGGCAGACTAATATTGAATCAGAAGCTTTCTGTTACCGAAATTTTCTACTCTATCCAGGGGGAGTCCACATGGGCTGGAGCACCCTGCACGTTCGTGCGCCTTACTGGTTGTCCTCTTCGCTGTTCCTGGTGTGATACCGAGTACGCGTTTCACGGCGGGAGTGAGATGGGCCTGGATGAAGTGGTAGCTGAGATTGCTAGCCACTCGTGCAAAACTGTAGAGATCACGGGTGGAGAGCCACTCGCTCAGAAGGGGGTATTTCCGCTAGCAGACCGACTTCTGTCAGAAGGCTATATCGTACTCCTTGAAACATCGGGAGCTCTTGACGTGTCACGACTGGATCCACGCGTGCACAAAATCATGGACCTGAAGTGTCCTGGCTCCATGGAAAGCGACCGTAACCGTTGGGAAAACCTCAACCACCTCACTGAACGAGACGAAATTAAATTTGTCATTCAAGATCGTACGGACTACCAATGGGCCCGTAATGTCATAAGACAACGAGAGCTCGACCAACGGGTTGAAGAAGGCTCTTTGCGCGCACTACTAATCTCTCCGGTCTGGGAAGCCATTGACCTAGAATCTTTGAGCACATGGATCCTCGAAGACCGACTACCAGTTCGTCTCCAGATCCAAATGCACAAACTGATCTGGGAACCTGACCGCCAGGGAGTCTGACTAAAACTCTTTCTAGCTTTAGAAGATGCTCAGCAACCCCCTAGAATCGGACGGACGCTTCCGGGTCCTTAAGAACGCACTGGCCTCCTGCGGACACCGAAGCAGTAGTCCACTTATTCCGGACATGACCATCCTGAGGGCTGCGGTTGCTCTAGTGCTGCGAGCTCGTGATCCTCTCGAGCTTCTGCTAGTGAAGCGAGCAACATCGGAAAGCGACCCATGGTCTGGGCATATGGCTCTGCCGGGAGGTCGGCACGACAAATCGGATTCGGACCTCCTCAGCACGGCTAAACGTGAGACAATGGAGGAAGTTGGGGTCGACCTCGACCAATCTGCACCACTCCTAGGAAGGCTTGATGAGACGAGCCCGTCCACACAACGCCTCCCTACGTTATCGATTTCACCCTTCGTTTTCGGTGTGACTGGTGATAGAGATGCACATGTGGCGAGTTCGGAGATCGGACAAATCTTCTGGGTTCGAATCGAAGACTTAATGAGCCCTAAGAACCACTGCACCGTAGAAATCGCCCTTCCTGGGGGCCCAAGAGAGTTTCCGTGCTTTTCAATAGAAGACGAGCACGTGTGGGGACTCACCTACAGAATCTTATCTCAGTTCTTTGACCTTCTCACAAGCGACATGCTGGACGGTCTGAAGTTATAGATCCTTAATCCACCCACTCGGCGATGAAGACATTTGTGTCATTCGAGTCACCGTTATTGCGGTTAGAGCCGAATACCAGGTAGCGCCCATCGGGACTGAACACTGGGAAACCGTCGAACCCCTCCGAATAAGTGATTTGGGTGAGCCCTGTCCCATCAAGATTGATCATGTAGAGTTCGAAGTCCCGACCATCGGGATCATGGTGGTTAGAACTGAAGATGATCTTCTCACCTGAGGGGTGCCAATATGGTGCGAAGTTAGCACCGCCGACGTTGGTCACCTGGCGTTGATTGGATCCGTCGGCATCCATGACCAGTATCTCCAATTCGCCCGGCCGGATAAGACCCTCAGCGAGCAGTCTCATGTAGTCATCTAACTCAGGCCCTTCTTCAGGGTAATCCGCGCGCCAAATGATCTTTGAACCGTCCGGAGAGTAAAACGCACCGCCGTCGTACCCAGGTCGATCAGTAAGCCGAATTACATCGGAACCATCCGGGGCCATCGAATAGAGTTCAAGGTCCCCGTCACGTGTGCTCGTGAATACGATCCGGTCACCTGCTGGCGAGAAGGTGGCTTCGGCATCGTAGCCATCTTCCGTGGTGAGCTGTCTCAGGTTCGACCCATCAGCATTCGATACAAACACGTCGTAAGTCTCATAAATTGGCCACACGTAACCCATAGAGAAATCTGGTACGGGTGGGCACTCCGCATTGTGATGGTGTGTGGACGAATAGAGTATCTCGTCCCCTGATGGATAGAAGTATGCGCAGGTAGTACGGCCTTCGCCGTTACTCACCCTCGTCGATTCAGCTGTTTGGGGGTCGAGTGTAAAAATCTGGTCGCAGCCAGCATCAGGTTTGTTTCCTTGGTAGATGAGCATCGAACCATCAAAAGCCCAATATGCCTCTGCATTCTCTCCTCCAACCGTAAGTTGCCGTATGTTTCTTAGGTGGACCTCATCTGGCATACCTAGCTCAACGCCAGCTGCTAGGTTCACTGGAGGATCCGCGGTTGGTTGTTCCGATACTTCCGGCAAACAACCTGAGAGGGATACTATGGAAAGGGTAATTACTGAGAGCCATTGATGAATACGCACTTTAAAACCTCGTTTAGATCTGTCTGGGGCACTTCGGCCCTATTTCTCTTTACTGTCGCCAATACGACTGCCCAGGTTTGTCCAGAAGCGGCTAACCTGACCGCCGAGCTGACCGGAGCAAGAGCGCACGTTCGTTTCCTTGCCGACGATCGTCTCGAAGGCCGCGAGGTGGGCACCAACGGCGCGCACTGCGCTGGCGACTATATCGCTGCCCAATTCTCCGCTCTCGAACTTGAGCCCGCTGGATCCCAAGGTAGTTACTTTCAGACATTTTCCATCCGTAAAGGTGCCGAGCTGGGTCCCCAAAACCGCTTAGTCATTTCAGGACGGACGTATGGAGTAGGAACAGACTGGGTGCCCGCCGGCTATTCCGCCAGCGCTAATATAAATCGAGAGATCGTCTACGGCGGACACCTCCTGGACAATCCTGAAGATCCTGGCGATGAATTCGCCAGCCTCGACATCTCCGGCAAGATCGTAGTCGTCGAGTGGGGTGACCCAGATGCTCCGCACGGTATCTCTGTGCGTGGTGACCCTCATTATAAGGCTACCGTTGCAGCTGGGCGCGACGCGAGTGGCATTATAGTCCTGGCTCCAGAGGGCATGGGCAGGCCCAGCCTTGAAGACGAGACTAGGGCAACGCTTTCCATCCCTGTGGGAATAGTAAACGGTGCCATCGCAGAAACCGTTCGAGAGGCCCTGATAGGGGGAGGAAACGCCCAACTCCATACAGATGTTCAGGCCACGACCGCTGACGCTCGCAACGTTGTAGCGCTGCTTCCGGGATCAAACCCTGAACGCATGCGTGAGACGGTTGTCATCGGGGCACACTATGACCACCTCGGTCACGGAGGAGAAGGCTCGCTGGCACCCGAGTCGACCGAAGTGCACAACGGAGCGGACGACAATGCAAGTGGAACCGCGGCAGTTATTGAGGCCGCGCGCTCGCTCGCCGCAGGTCCTCCTCTGGAGCGTAGTGTCCTATTCATAGCGTTTACTGGAGAAGAGAAGGGCCTCTGGGGTTCAGCCCACTTTGTTCGCGAGCCCACCGTTGAACTAGAAAGAGCCGTAGCCATGCTGAACCTAGATATGGTAGGCCGCGTCGTGGATGATCAGCTCACGATTTTAGGTTTTGGAACAGCGGCCGAATGGGATGAAATTGTAGATATGGCCGCGGGTGAGATGTCAGACCCTCTTAGTATCGCCAAATCACCAGATGGATTTGGTCCTTCAGACCATTCCTCATTCTACGGTGAAGGGATTCCAGTACTCCACTTTCTATCGAATCTGCACGAGGATTATCACCGACCTTCCGACGACTTCGATAAGATCAATTACGAAGGCCTGGAACGTGTCATAGAGCTAACAGTGGATATCTTGATCAAGCTCGCAGGCAATGGTTCTGACCTGGTTGCCCTGACTCCACTAGAACAGGACCGACCTCCCCCTCCTGGGCAGGCCTCTTCGTCCACTAGCGGATACGGGCCTTATCTAGGCTCTATCCCAGACATGACCCCTCGTGACTTTGGCCTTCGTCTCACGGGCGTTAGGGAAGGGAGTCCAGCAGATGAAGCAGGACTGCGAGGTGGTGATGTCGTCGTTGAGTTCGACGGCAATGAAATAACAGATATTTACGCCTACACTTATGCACTCCAGGCAAGAAGTCCGGGCGACGAGGTCAGTATCGTGGTGGAGCGGGACGGGGAACGAGTAACGGTGACAGCCGTATTGGGCGAACGCTAGAACTCTTCAGATCCACGTGTACCTCACCAGGCTAAAACGCCAGACTAACAGAGGTAGTGCTCGTCTGCCCTCAACAAGGACCCATCTAACCACCCTGGACTGGATCCCTCTCTCGGCGTTCTCGTGGGCGCATTATTCTAGAAGATCTAGCTCCTGTTGATCATCACTCATTGTAGTGACTGGATCTCGGGCAGGCACACCCCCTCGGCCCTGGGCCCTGGTGACCTCTACAACGCGATCACCTGCGTCTACATCTGTCATTTGTTTGCCTTGCGTGCGCCTTCCCTGGACGGGCACTGAATCCGCCGCCACTCGAGTCACCTTCCCTCTAGCGGTCACGATCATGACCTCATCTGCTTCCAAGACCTCAAGTGCACTGACAACGGGTGCGGCTCCCTCACCGCTCGGCACGGCCATTGTGCCCAACCCACCACGCTTTTGGAGAGGGAAATCCATGACCGTGGTCCGTTTGCCGAGCCCGTCCTCACTAACGGTAAGCACAGTCGAGTCTCGTCTGATCAGCAGCATCCCCACGACTTCATCATCCCCCCTTAGCTCCATGCCCCTGACCCCCTGAGCAGCGCGGCCCACTACACTAACTTCCTCCTCGGGAAACCGGATCGCTCTCCCGCCACGTGATAAAAGCATGATTTCCGCAGAACCATCCGACACCACAACATCAAGGATTTCGTCCCCTTTTCTCACGCCAGCCCCCTTAATTCCTCCCACTCTGGGATGGCTAAATTCACCGAGGTCTGTGCGCTTGATCACCCCTTTTCTGGATAGAAACACTAAGAAGCGACCCTTGGTTTCCAGGTCATCCACTGGAATCATTGCAATGATTCTGTCTCTGCGTTCGGCGCCATCGATCAAGGCATAAACGGACTGCCCACGGGAAGCACGAGCACTTTCGGGCACGTCGAGCACCTGCAGGAAATGACAGTGCCCACTCTCTGTGAGTACCAGGATCCACCCCTGTGAGCGGGCCACAAATATTCTCTCTAGATAGTCGTCCTCGTACCGCTCCATTCCAGCTAAAGCCTTCCCAGATCCTATGCGTCTTTGATAAAGGTGCATGGGAATGCGCTTTACAAACCCTTGATGGGAGAGTGTGACCACTACGTCTTCATCGGCAACCTGGCCTTCGAGTAATGGTGCTTCGACCTCAGGCTCGTTCTCTTGGACAAGGATGGTCCGACGATCATCCCCAAATCTTTTCACGACATCAGCCAACTCGTCGAGCATGATCTGAAGCTGTAGCTCCTCAGAATCCAGAACCTCGCGAAGCTCTGCGATCATGCCCTGAAGCTCCTCTAGACGGACGCGAAGCTGAGATCTCTCAAGTGCGGTGAGTCTCGCGAGCCGCATATTTAGAATGGCATCTGCCTGTATCTCGCTCAGGCCGAATTGATCCTGAAGGCGACTAGAAGCTTCTTTTCGGTCCTTAGATGCCCTAATGATGTCAATGACTTCAGCGATGTGCTCGAGGGCTGCAAGAAGTCCTTCAACGATATGACGCTCAGCTTCCGCCTTCTCTAGATCGTGGCGGCTTCGATGTCGGATCACCTCAAGTCGGTGATCTCGGAACTGCTCGAGCAGCTGCTTGAGGTCAAAGTCGCGCGGCTGCCCACCGTCTAAGGCCAGGAGGTGCGCGCCGAACGTCGTTTGCAGGCTAGTTCCGCGGTAGAGAAGCTCGAGGACGTTAGCTGCATCTGCTCCTCGCTTTAGCTCAATTACGAGGCGCATGCCGTCACGGTCTGTTTCATCACGTATGTCGGAAACGTCCTCAGCCCTTCCCTTCTTTGCTAGCCCAGCTATTTGCTCAATGACCTTGGTCTTTGACACGGTGTATGGGAGCTCCGTGACAATAAGTCGTTCCCGACCCCCTCTCCGTTCTTCTTTCATCACCCGACCACGCATAACAACCCTACCCCTACCCTGTCGGTACATCTTCTCGATCCCGTCGCGGCCAATTACAAAGCCACCGGTAGGGAAGTCGGGACCAGAAATATGCCTCATGAGATCGTTGACCGTACAGTCAGGGTCTACGACTAACTGCCGCACCCCTGCAGCCACTTCTTGCAGATTGTGGGGGGGGATATTTGTACTCATCCCAACTGCTATTCCTGAAGAACCGTTAACTAGAAGGTTGGGATACCGAGCAGGCAGTACGATGGGCTCTTGGCGCTGACCATCAAAGTTGGGTTGAAAGTTGACTGTCTCTTTTTCTATGTCGTCGAGTAGCTCGACTGCAATTGAGCCAAGCCGGGCTTCCGTATACCTGTAAGCAGCTGCTGGATCTCCATCGATAGAACCAAAGTTCCCTTGCCCGTCCACAAGCGGCATGCGCATCGAAAAGTCTTGTACCATACGCACGAGAGCATCGTAGACTGCAGAATCACCATGTGGATGAAACTTGCCTAGGACATCGCCTACAACTGCAGCGCTCTTCTTGTACGGACGGTCTGGATTTAGACCCATCTCGTACATTGCATACAGAATGCGCCGGTGCACCGGCTTGAGGCCATCCCGCACATCAGGCAGTGCCCGCTGCACAATGACGCTCATCGAATAGTCGAGGAAAGACTCTCGCATCTCTTCCTCGAGCAGCCGAGGGAGAATCCGTTCCCGCTTGGAGGCCGTGGTCATTCCGTCTCCGTAAACTGTCTTCAGGGGATGCCGATTGACTGAGGCACACGGGCAGCGCGTACCCGCGCGCGAAGCTTCTCACCTTACGATATCGGTCGCAAGCTGTGCACTGCCCGAACATGTGGGCTTGGTAGCCACGCGACGATGAACTTAGCGAGCAAAACCTAAGGATCGGCTGTATTAATCAACTGCAGAAGTAGCGAAGGAAGGGTCCATCGACTCACCTCCTTTGTTTGCTCCACAAACCAAAAGTGCATAAAAAGAATCGAAGAATTCAATCCAACGGGGAAGGCCTGCTTTAAAAGGAACGCTACGGCGACAAGCTTCGACGCCAGCCTAGTCTGGAAACTGGAATGTCTCTGCTGTTTTGACAGATGAGCGTGCACCAGTTGCTAGCTCTATGACCCCCTCCATCTCCGCAGCCATCTCGTGGATCCGATTGGCTACAGCTAGACCATAAGCAAAGTCAAAATAAGCTGATACTGCGGCTTCGTCGGCCGCGTGGGTCTCTAGAACAGTGGACTCCATTTCAATCCGCAAATAATCAACAATGGTGGACACAGCGCTTTGGACATTTCGCATATCCACAAGTGTGGCAACGGACATATCTCCCTGCAGTAGGGGCAGGATCTGCTCTACTTGCACCAGATTTTCTGGTGTAGTCATGACGACTGCTGGTGCTGCTGCTACTACTCTTCCGTCCAGTAGTGCACTAGCACCCGCCCTTAGGGCCTGAAGCTCCTCGTAGCTAAAGTAGAGAACCACAACCTCTCCGTGCCTTGCAGTGTCACTCTTACTTATCGGAGGCTGACCGCTTTTTTGCAAGGTTAGCTGATAGAAATCCAAGCGATTTCCTAGGAGCTACTCAGGCTTGAGCTGAGCCCTCAGACCCGTGAACTGTCAGCGGGATAGATGCCAGATGCTCGCCATCGACCCGAACATCAAAAGCGTACTGCCCTGGCAGAGGAAAAACCAATCCATCCATATTCAGCACATGGGGTACAAGCACCGCACCACCCGAATCGCTTGGCCCAGGAGCAAGGTTGATCTCACCGTCGATACGGACCACTTCATTCCCGTCCGGTGCCTTGAGCAAGATACCGACATCATGTCTTCCGACCTCTTGGATACCAGCTGAGAACCTCAAGACCAGGCTCAGATGCGGATGCCTTGTCGGGAATGACGCTGTGGTTAATCGATCGAAGATACCTAAAATATTCAGCTTTCCGGAGCCATCGATAGTAGCCGCGTCGGCTAGCAGGGCGAGGTCTATTTCCACGTCATCACAGATCAGATTCCTCAAGATTGAAGTTCGGGTTGCTCCCGTCCACCGAGGGAATTGTCAGGTGCCAAAAACTTTTCAGCAAGCACGAGCCCCAATACAACATTGACTAGTGCGTGAGCAACAACGGAAGGCCAGACACTTCCTGAAGCTATAACTCCAAACGCTAGCAAGCCTCCCACTAGCCCAGCTCGGATCATGCCTAGCCAGCCCTGATAAACATGAGACGCGCCAAATGCCACTGACGTGACTAATACTGCACTCCCAAGTCCCACGAGCGGGACCAACATACCAATGGCGTATCCGCGATATGCTATCTCCTCACCAAAACCGGCTGCTGCAGACAAGACCACAAATAGCACTTTCTCCTCGCATGTCTGCGGAAACAGCTGGCGCACTGTAGTACTCTCGGTAAATCCAGTCCTCGCAGCAATGTGACGAAAAAGAAAGACTGTGAAGAGACAGCCAACCGTCAGGCCAAGACTCCATAGGCCCATCAAACTGAGTGGGAGCCAGACGATGGCGATCCCGACCATACCTCCGTTTCGAACTCCAATCAACCAACACACCAAACCAAGAATCGACAGGAAAACTATCGACATCCAATAGGCCTCGATTCGCTCGATTGCGGATTCACCGATGAGCTGCGCCTGGACGATCGCTAACGCGGGCAGTCCAACTAAAAGAACCGCCAATAAAATGGTGTCTATCAGTGGCATTCCAGCGACGGTCATGAGCGTCAGGTGCAGGAAAGAGATCAATGCCAACCCGGCTAGAGTGGATCTGCGCAAATTGAAAGTCTAGGCTGAGCCAATCTCAAGCACTGATCTCTTGCTTCCCAAATCGCTCGATCGCCTGCAGCGTGCCCCTCACGTCCTCCCAGGTAGTGTGGTGGTTGAGGATACAGAATCGAAGAGAATACAGCCCACGAAGGCGTGTGGATGACATCATCGCGATCCCGGTCTCAATGATCCGACTTTGGATCGCCCGGTTGGTTTGCTCTATATGTGCTTCGTCATAATTAGACCCCCGAGGGAAGAATCGGAAACAGACTACCCCAAGTGAGGCCGAGTTTCTGATCTCCAAGACATCGGACCCTCGCACATACTCCTCCGCACGTTCTGCTAAATCAATGCCCTTTGCCACTGACTTTCGAAAAGCTTCGACGCCGAAAGTTTGAATTGACATCCAAACCTTTAGTGCCCGAAAGGAGCGGCTGAGCTGCAGGCCTCGATCGCTGAAGTTTGGGTGATCACCACCCCATCGAGCGTCTTGTAGGTACTCGGGCTCCACGGAAAATGCTTTTTCCAGGAATGCCACATCCTTAACCATCAAGCAGCCCGTCTCAAACGGCTGGAAAAGCCACTTGTGAGCATCTAAGGAAATGGAATCCGCCCTCTCCATCCCCTTGAGGGCGGCTCTCCCCTTCTCTGTAAGCACGGCAAAGCCTCCGTATGCAGCATCAACATGCAGCCAGAGCCCTTCGGCCTCGCAGAAATCAGCAATTTCAATCATGGGATCCACTGCACCGGTATTCGTCGCCCCACCATTGGCACAAACGGCTATTGGGTTCAGGCCGGCCGCCCTATCCTCAGTTACTGCTTGGCCGAGACCTCGTATATCCATCTGAAATTGCCCATCGCTTCTAACCATACGCACGTGCTCTCTACGGACTCCAACGATTGTCGCAGCTCTCACAAGAGCTGTGTGGCTTTGATCACTCATGTAAACGGTTGGCCGCTCAGGCGCGCCTGCCGCCTCTCGGGCGGCTACAAAGGCGTCGATACTCGCTGCCGAACCACCGCTCGTGAACAACCCGCCAGCGGACTCCGGATAGCCGATCCAATCCCGAATCCAGTCAAGTACGACAAGCTCAATTTGACTAGGTCCGCTACCTCCAAGCCACGTGCCCTGAAATGTGTTATGGCCAGCACTTAGGAAATCAGCCAGAACCGCGGGCCAGGTAGAAGAAGAGGGAACAAAAGCAAAAAATCGAGGGTGGTCCACACGACCTGCTATTGGGAGAATCTCACGCGCAGCCCGTTCAAGAACTTCCACCGCTGGTCGCCCTATTTCTGGAGCGCCTTCTCGGAAGAGCTCTTCGAGTTCGGATCGAGTGCCACCCAACCAAGCTGGCTCGTCTGGCAACCGTTCAAGACGATCAACTATCAACTCAGCAGCCCGACGGGCGAGAGAAAGCATTTCATCAGTTGACAGTTCTAGTTCACTGCGTCTTTCGCCTTCCGTAGGCGAGGTCATCGCGGTACCCTTTCCTTCATGTCTAAAGACAAGACCATTGATAAGGCACTGACGTTCCTTGTCCTAGACGCGATGGACGCCCCCCATTCGGGCCGCATTCTACGTCTTCGACTCCAATCGGCAACTAGCACTTCAATCGGATCTCTCAAGGGTTCAGAGATGAAGGCAATCTCGCCTGGGGGGCGTGAGTGTCGCATTAGAATTGAAGGCTTCGCTCTGTTCGGTGGAAAGCCCAGTGATGAAAGGCTACAGCGAACTGGCCGCCTCGACGTGCATATAGAGGAACTAGACGACGGAGGCCCAGTTGGCCTGCGTTGGCAGGTCACACCCGCTTAGGTAGATCTCTACCAAAGAGATCAGGGCCTCAGCTAGGTCGCAGACCTGGTGGCTCACGGCTGAAGGTATCCAGAAACCAGTCGCGATATCGTTCCATCTCGCCTGGATTGGCACGAGCCCACTCAGTCCTGGTCGTTGCAAACTCATCTGGCCTCGCCGTAAAGATAAAGGGTTCTAATAGTCCTGCTTCATGCGTGTAAGCCAGTTCATCGAGCGGACCGTATGGACTTGTTCCGTATACTGTGCGCCCAAGGATCCACGCATCGGCGGCCCGACTAAGAATCGCTCGCTCTAGTGCGAATCCGGTCGCATCTGGTGCCTCTGGTAGCCACTCTACTTGGCGACCCATGGTTACCATAAGGTGAAGGTGACCGTAAATCTGATAAACGAGCTGAGGATCCTGCATACCCATAGGGGTCCTCACCCAGACTGTATCAGCTTCAATACGCAAGTCATTCCAGGGGTACACATCTCCCACCCCTGGCTCGGACACGACTAGAAAAGAGGGATCCTCGACTATATTTGTCTGCTCTTCATTGACCCACTGGCTGACCTCAAGCATCCTCTCGTGTTCTACGCGCAGTCGAGCGCCCGAATAGATGACGACCGACCGCGGAGGCGGGATCGTGGCTTCAGAGGCCGCACAAGCACCTACGAGAACCAATAGAGCTATAAATCCAATAGGCACAGGTTTTTTTCCGCCATTCGAATGTGCGGGAAGCCCCTCCGACGAAAGCGCGCCTAATGGATAAAAAATCGTCAGCCTTGACACTCTGGAGTCCGTGGTCGGAATTGATGTTACAGTAACCGGAAATCTTAGGGAATCTAGTCGTGGAAACCACTTTAACTAATGACGTGCGCGAGTTTCACGCACCTCGGACAATGACACCTGCCGAGCTTGGCGATAGTCTAGCCCAACTCGTCTGGGAAAGCTTTTCTGATTTCCTTGCACAGGGAGATGCTGAAACCCCGCTCCCGAATATAGATGCTCTACATGAGCACGAAGAGCGATGGAATCGCACAGTGGAAGAGACGCTTGTTTTTTTTCTTTGGGTACATACAAGGGGTGCGCAGCTCGCTTTCATGGGTCGTGCGCCTGACGAGCTAGTTCGAAATGGACTCAACGCTCTTCACCAGGCTGTGTTTGAGGACATGCTTGAAAATGGAACACCCAGCAGTCAGCTGCCTATGTTTGAGCAACGGGTGAGCACTCGCTATGCTGAGTACCATCAGGCGGCCGCGGAATCAGATGACCGACTGGGACAACTGGTATCCCGATACCTCGTAGGTGACACGAACCGCACTAACCTGATCGAAGCGATCACCGAGCGAGCGGTTGCGGTCGCTAACCCGCTCAGGGATTTCCTTGGAGATGTAGAGCTAGTAGAAGCCTAGAGAGGCCTTCCCCCTGCTAGAGGGGGCCGTCTCTCAAAGTCCAAGCGATGCACGGATCAGTGGACTAATGCGATCAGGTGTCCATGGGGGATCAAAGGTAAGCTTAACTTCGGCACCCTCCACACCCTCCACACCCTCAATCGCTGTTTTAGCGTCTTCAACGATCTGTCCAGCCACAGGGCAAAGCGGTGAAGTGAGAGAGATTGTCGTCTCTACTTTCCCTCCAATAACCTCGATGTCATAGACCAGCCCCAGTACAACGAGGTCCAAACCCAACTCGGGGTCTTTTACTCCCTTGAGGGCATTACGTACGTCTTTTTCAGTGACTGCCATCCGGTTCAGCTCCGATTAGATCGACTAGCGTCATATTGTGGTGCAAACGACTGCTGGCACCGTGATTCCCCTCCGGTTGCTATCAGCGTTTCCGGGGAATGCACGGCTTATACCTGTCCCTCCTCTCCGCCGGACACTGCTAGTCCGCCCGCCGGATCCGTAGCACTCGGTGCATCTGGGTTGAGACCTTTGGGTAGCGCCCTAAATACACCTCTCAAAATCCAGACTGTCCCGACAATGATTAGTCCCAACATTGTCCAACGCAGCAGCGTCGCGGTGAAGCTCACGTCCATCACGGGCGCACTAAAGTCATAAAGAATCAGTTCACTTCCTCGCTCAGTCATCCAGTGCCAGCCCGTATGCGCCAAAAAAGCCGAGAGCACGATGGTACCCATCACCTCAGGCAACCAACGACTAAATAGGAAATTCAGCACGGGGATCGTTAGAGCAAGCACAAATAGCTGGCCCAGTTCCACTCCCACGTTGAAGGATAGGAGCGAGGTCAGTAGATGGGCGCCAGCAAACTGCAACGACTCAGAAAGCGCGAATGAGAAGCCAAACCCGTGGATAAGCCCAAACCCAAAAGCGATCATCCAGCGTCTGTGCAACTTCGCGCCAATAATATTCTCAAACGCCATGAAGACTATTGAGAGCGCGATCAGCGTTTCGATCAATGGTGGAAACCAGAGAACGTTAGGCGCCAGACCAAGAGCCGAGGCAATTAACGTGATCGAATGCGCGATCGTAAAGGAGGTCACAATCGGTACTAACGCCCAAAAACTCCTGAATGGAACGACTAGGCAGAACAGAAAGAGTAGATGGTCGATCCCGTCGAGGATGTGATCAAAACCTAGAACTATGAACCGCCACGCAGCCTGGTGCCAACGCGGATCTAGCCGGAAGAGGCCGAGGTTGCCGGTGTACTGGAACGCACGCTCAGCGCCACCCGCCGGCAAAAAGCGAAGGACAGTGAGTGTCCGGATCCCGAGATGGGCCCACCTTGCATCGATCGTAAATTCTGATTCCTCAGACATGATCGGCCACTCCAGGAGCACATCTAGCATTGCCTGCTGAAGTGGAAGCTCGGTAGTCGGAGGCAACTGAGCTGACCGGACATTGGCTAAGGCAGTCTCATAGCTCTCAAATGCTCGGTCACCGGGGAAGGCAATCCGTACCTCAGTGACTTCAGGAAGGCCGAGCGACGTATCACCCTCAAACATCACTACGTAATTCCTTACCCACTGAACCGCAGCTTCCTGGCTGAGCTCTGTGGCCTCTTCGATCTCGAGATAGCCAGGATCGCGAACTGGAAAAATGTAGTCGCGCATCGAAGGGAGTGGCACTCGGACGAGAGCCCTGATGACGTCACCCTCGGGGGCCACAAAGGCCTGCAGGGTGACATCAGCCGGTATTTCATGGGCTTCGCCCGACCATGTCGGCAATAGAAGCACAAGGCCCACGATAAGCGCGGCGATGCGTCGAAAACGAATGGAGTCAGACATAGAGGTGAAGCTACCAGAATCGAACCTGCTTAGGCTACCTCATCATATTAACCTATAAAATGATTGCCGGAACGCTTCTGAGAGTGTAGGCTTCCCGTCCGGGCCAAATTGGCCCTGCTCTTTTCTTGCAGGGAGATGGATCGATGCAGAAGCGCAACTTGACCTACGGTGTGGCTCTTGTAGCCCTGATCACGGTCGTCGCGTGCGCCGCTGAGGCAATGGATGACATGGCTGCCGCGGCACCAGGAGACGTACCGCTGTTCCAGGTAGACCCATTCTGGCCAAAGCCGTTACCACAGAACTGGCTTATCGGCCCCACCATCGGTGTGGACGTTGATTCCAATGACCATATATGGATCGTCCATAGGAATACGGAGAATCAGTTTGCAGCCCGTACCGAGATCGGCCTAGCCCAAGATCCACCGCTAGCCTCCTGCTGCCAACCAGGATTCCCGGTCATGCGCTTTGATCAGGACGGAAACCTCGTTGACGCGTGGGGAGGTCCTGGAACGGAAACCGGCGACTATACATGGCCAGAGTCAAACCACGGAATCACCGTGGACAACATGGGTAATGTCTGGATCGGCGGAAATGGCGGCCAGGACCGCCACATCCTTAAGTTCACCAGCAGCGGCGAGTTTCTCGGCCAGTTTGGTGAACCCGGAGCAGCGATCGACAGCAACAGCGACACCAATTTCGGCATGGTTGCTAAGGTCTCCTTCGACGAGGAGAACAATGAAATCTATGTAGCCGACGGATACGCCAATCAGCGAGTTGCTGTTCTTGATGCTACGAGTGGGGACATGAAACGCTACTGGGGAGCATACGGGAACAGGCCTACCGACGAGCGTCCACCAGCATATGTCCCAGGTGAGACACCGCCGCAGGACTTCCGGACTCCTGTCCACTGCGCAGACCGGGCCAACGACGGCATGGTTTACGTATGTGACCGCCCGTCCAACCGGATATCGGTGTTTACGACTGAGGGTGAATTCGTCAAGGAATCAATCATCGCTCCAGCAACTCTGTCTCAGGGTTCAACATGGGATGTGGACTTCTCACCGGACCCCGGACAGCAGTTCATGTACATGGCTGACGGTCAGAACATGAAGGTCTATGTGATGGACCGTGAGTCTCTTGAAGTGCTCTATAGCTTCGGGGACGGTGGCCGCCAGCCTGGATTGTTCTTTGCGCCGCACTCCATTGCGGTCGACACGGATGGCAACATCTACACCACCGAAACCTACGAAGGGTCACGGCTCCAGAAATTTGTGAACATGGGAATGGGCCCGAACCCCGGTGGAGACATTGGTCCAGCATGGCCTGCAGACCGTAAGAGCGGAGAATACGGATGGCGGTTCAACTAGGCTAAGTCCCGCTGCAGAAATTAGACGGCCCCGCCCTGGAAGGGTGGGGCCGTCATTTTTTATAAGATTGGCAAACAGCTAAAACAAACCAAACGATTATCCCCTCGTCTGGCAGACCCTTAGCTAGCCCACCAGAAGAATGACCACCACAGCTAGTGCCACAAGCACTGCCAAGATGATCCCGACGATAGAGTTCGCCCCGTAGCTGCCATCCGAGACAGCTTCTTTGGCACTCTCAACGATAGGTAGAGGCTCTTCTTCCAAATCTTCCGCCTGAAGTGCCACTTCACTGAAATGCTCAGAATCGGCTTCAGGGCTGTATGAAAGGATTTCCTTGGAGGGTGGAGTAGCTCGAGGGACCTGACCGTACTCGGCTATAGCAACGGAGATGTTGTCATCACTTCCACCTTCAAAGGCTTCTATAACTAATGACTTCACTGCATCCTGAGGAGCTAGTGACTTAGTGAACAGATCCCTTAGTTGTTGATCACGAAGCACCTTATACAACCCATCTGAACAAATTAGGAAAGCGGTATCTTGCTCAATCAGAGAGGGACCGAGAACATCGACCTCTACTTCTTCTTGCGTGCCAATAGCGCGAGTTAGGACGTCCTTCCATGGAGTACGCATCGCCTCATCCTCAGACTGGCCTTGCTTGATCGCTTCCGCCATGAACGAATGATCCTCAGTCAGTTGTTGAATCTCATCAGAAGAGATCTGATAACCACGGCTGTCCCCCACGTTGGCGATCATGTATTCGTCACCATCCAGGAGCAGGGCAACGAGGGTAGTTCCCATGCCTTCCTGGCCAGGTTCAGTACCGCCGCTGTGGACGCGCTCATTTGCTAACCGAAAGGCAGCGGCGAGTCCCTCTCCATCTTCCAGTGCTGAGACCAACGTTTCCAGTGCGAGATCACTAGCCACTTCCCCTGCTGCATGTCCACCCATCCCGTCCGCTACAGCAACAAGGGTTCGTCCATCTGAGAGGTTCTCTGCAAAAACCGAATCCTCTTGGTATGGTCTTCGCCCTGCGATTGACTCTACAGCAAGCCGTGGCGAATCAGCCAACCGTCCACCCTTAGTAAGAAAAGGAAGGCCAGAAAGAGCATACAGATAGATCTCCCGGTGAGATGGAGCAAGAACACTCTTGGTTGCCCAAGATCCTAGAGCCATGGAGATAATTCACATTGATTCAGGATAGACGATCCCATATTAGAAGCTTGCTCCCCCTGTTGTTGATTGGATCAATGCCCACCAACATCATGCCAGCACTTCATCGCTAGTCCAAAGACTAAGCGGGTTGAGACCTGACTAACGGTTGCGTCATCCCGTCCTTCGCTGGAGCTTGGCGCTAACCTGAGGAGAGCAAATAGCATGTTACATGAAGGACCCCACCGGGAAGACACTCAGCCAAAATTCCAACGCACGCTCATAAATGTCCTGATTGTTCAGGTCGTGGTTCTCGTAATTCTTGGCTTCCTCCAGATGTTCTACGCCGCCTAGCTGAATATGCACTGGATCAACTGGTTGATTGTGGTTGTTTACCTCGCCTATGTCATAGTTGACGGGGTCCGAAAGTCGAAGGACACGGATACCATATCAGGCTATTTCGTAGCTAACAAAAGTCTTGCTTGGTGGGTCGTTGGCCTAAGTGTAATGGCCACCCAACTCTCTGCCGTCACGATGATTGGCACAACGGGACAGGGTGCCACAGACGGGATCCGCTTTGTCCAGATCTACTTTGGGCTACCCCTGGCAATGGTGATCCTAGGCGTGACTATCGTCCCAATGCTCCATGGCTCTGGAGTTTACACGGCATACGAGTATTTGGAGCGTAGATTCGATGCGAAAACTCGGTCGTTTACTGCCTTGCTCTTTCTACTGTCCCGCGGGATGTCATGCGGCACGATTCTCGCTGCACCAGCAGTCGTTTTCAGTGCCATCTTCGGCCTTCCACTTGTATGGAGCGTAGCACTGATTGGCATTCCAACCGTGATTTACACCATGATAGGAGGCGTTCAAGCTGTTGCTTGGGCGGATGTCAAGCAGATGGTCCTGATCATTGTAGCTCTGCTTGCAGTCATGGTCGTGCTTGTGATTCAGATGCCGGTTAGTCCGAATGATGCTCTCCGGATTGCTGGCTCTACCGGAAGACTCCAGGCTTTCGATTTCTCATTCAATATCAATGAGACATACACGTTTTGGTCGGGTGTCATCGGTGGGACATTCCTGATGCTCTCATATTTTGGTACCGACCAGAGTCAGGTTCAGCGCTTTCTCACAGCCCGGTCTGTCAACGAAGCCAAGAACTCGCTTCTTATGAGTGCCTACTGGAAGATCCCATTACAAGGGCTGGTGCTGGTGGTGGGAATTGGAGTGTTCGTCTACTACCAGTTTGTGCGCCCTCCGTTGCTCTACAACCCTGCCCATGAAGCAGCGGTAGTAGCGGATCGCGGTTCAGCCTACTCTGCCCTCGAGCGTCGTTATTCTGATGCCTTTACCCTTCGGGAGTCTGCAGCGCTCGCAGTTGCGGATGCTGACGAAGACACTCTTCGAGCTGATGCTATAGCGACTTTTCTTGAGAGAGACGGTGAGATCGAATCTCTTCGAGCTGAAGCACTCGCACTTGCAGGCGAAGTCACGGATGAGGCAACCAGTGACGTAAATTACATCGTCCCCCGCTTCGTGTTATCGGAGTTGCCAATCGGCTTAGCGGGACTTTTCATCGCGGGAGTGCTGGCGGCGGCGATGTCGTCTATTGCGGCCGAACTGAACGCGCTCGCCACTGCTAGCGTCATCGACTTTTACCGACGTTGGGTGAATCCTGACGCCCTAGATTCTCATCTACTCAGAGTCTCTAAAGGTGCAACCGCGTTTTGGGGGATCTTTGCTTGTGTGGTTGCCACTTATGCTGCCACGCTCGGATCTCTCATAGAGGTTGTAAACCGCTTCGGATCATTTTTCTATGGCTCAATCCTTGGCGTTTTTCTACTGGCAATGATCCCTCGGGCCAAAGGATGGGGTGCCTTTCTCGGCCTTATTTCAGGTATGACAACCGTGGGATATTTCAACTTCAGAACCGACGTTGCGTATCTATGGCAAAATCTTATCGGCGCCGCAGTAGTGCTCGCGGTCGGCATCGCACTTGGCAGCTTTGGAGAAAAGAGTAAGAGCGAAGCTTAGGGATGCTACTGTCGCGCCGCGTAGGCCCTCCAATCAGCAGCATCCACTGAAATCAAATTCGCAAAAAGCCGGTACGCTCCTGGCACGCGGGCTGACCATTGTCGGAAGAACGAGAGGGCCGTAAACACGAAGATGCCCTCACCGACTTGGGTTACAAGCAAGGAACCATGGCGTGGCTCTTCCCCAGGGTCATTAAGCTCCAAAATAGGCTCGTATGAGTCATCCCAGTCTGACGCGAAGTACAGCCCACGCTCCTGCACCCACCCCTCAAAATCATCCTCCCCGATACGGTTGGGAGACATGAGGATGGGAGCTTCTGGGTCTAGCATACGAATTGGTGCTGTCTCGTCAGCCACACGTGGCGAGCCCCTGCCAGTCCGCAAGGGCCTCGGAGCCAGGCTTCCAAATGGGCCGCGGTTGTACTGAGCTACTATCGTCCCCCCTGCACGAGCGAAATCAAGCAATTGGTCACTCGCAGCCTGAAGAGCCTCACGCGTCTCATAAGACCTGACTCCAAGTACAATTGCGTCGAAAGTAGCAAAGTCACCAGCACGAAGCTGATCGTCGTTAAGTACTTCGACTCCAACTCCTAGCTGACGAATTGCCTCTGGCCCACTGTCCCCTGAACCCATCACATATCCTACGTGCAGACCTTCTGCGACCGACACTGGCACGACTGTCACCGTCACCTCAGCCGGAGAGAATAGAGCAGCACGCTCAACGTGATCGTAATCAATGAGAGAGTACCCTTCCGAATACGAATTACCCTCATCCGTCCTCGCTTGGACCTGAAACACGTGCTCTCCAGCCATGGCACTGCCAAATGGAGTGATACGGAAAGTCAATGTGCGCTCTGACCCAGCCTCCGGAAGATCGAACGCGTGAGAATTGGGGGTAGCTGACCAGCCGCTTGGGATCTGCAGAGACAAGTGGCCACGACTACCTCCCTCTGCCTCGTTCCTCAATACAACCGACACTGACGCTGGCTCGGAGCGGCTAGCCGGCCATACGACCCCCCGAGGCATTACCTCCACCGATACACTTGGTACGATAAGTACTGGCTCCTCGAACTGGCCCAGGCCGGGGTCAACACCCACATAACGCCATGAAGCGGATGTAGAGACTCGCGGAGCCGCGGACTGACCACCGAGCTGTGCTTCGAATGACACCGAAGCACCCACGGGTTCAGGATCACGAGGCAGGCCCCAGAGATCTGGTTCGTCAGGCCAACGATACCAAGCGCCGTCGCGATTTTCCCGCAGGTAGTAGAGCTTTGACAGGTCTGCATCAGAAGGCACATTGACGTGATACGTCCAGGTCACAAGCGAACCAGGTATGACGGAGCCATCAAGCTCAAGACCCTCAACAGACACCTCCGAGACATCCCAGCCATAAGCCACATCGAGATCAATAGCAGGTTCGACAAGACTGAAGTCACTTGCATTCCATAGGCGGGCCATCACAGTCGCCACCTGACCTGGAACGACTAACTCATCATCCACTATGAGGTCGAAACTGAGACCGGAAGCAGCCATAAAGGCTTGAGTTACTAGTTCGATCTTCCGTCCGAGTGCCGCATATAGTTCTGTGTCACCTTCGCCATCCGAAGCCGCCAAAGCCTGTTGAAGATGCCTGACCGCCTCACCTAAGTCACCGGCGATGACAGATGGGTTCAAGCCAAATCCCTCCACAGCCCGGCGAACCGAGGTGCGATAAGATTCGAGGTGCCTCCGGGTCGCAGCCGCCTCTGCCATGGGCAAGACCGCTGTAAGACCAACTAGCGTCGTATCGACACCCTCAAACATCCCTCCGTCTTCCCCTCCCACTCGACTCTCAATAAAGCGGACGCCAGTTGCTCGAAGTCCAGGTGCCTGGATTGCACCCATATCTTGAGAACGATGCTGGCTCCGACTCTCGCGGGATAGTTGATACAGTGAGCGCCCCAGTAAGGGGTCCCGGGACCCCATCTGGATCTGGATCGCATCAGCTGGAGGATCACCACCACTCCGAAAAAAGCCACGGGCTGATTCGTATAGTTTTGCCGGAGCCCAGGCCTCTACGCCCCGCGAAAGCTGATCCGAAAAGCGACTCGGATCTCCAGCAGCTGAAAAAGCCTGCCTGGCCATAATACCCGCTGCCTGGTGCTGTCCGTGCCCGTCCCGTGGGGTGCCACTGAAAACCGAGACGACTACATGAGGCCGAAATTGACGGATAACCCATACCACATCAGAAAGAAGCTCTTCATTTGGCCATAACGACAAAGCTTCATCCGCGCTTTTCGAGTAGCCGTAGTCAAACGCTCGCGTGAAGAACTGGGCACCACCATCCAGACTCCGGGAAGCCACGAGTTCGCCCGAGCGGATGACCCCCAGACCCTCGAATAGCTCTGGCCCAATAAGGTTCTGCCCGCCACCACCTCTTGTCAGAGAGAGATAGGCGGTCTCGACACCCCAGCCACGTGCCAAGGTAGTTAAGAGGCCCGTATCCTCGTCGTCCGGATGCGCCCCGATCATAAGAACACGCTTCACACCATCTAGCTGCCGGAGAAGGAGTCCCGTAGCAACTGCACCGTTGCCCTCCATCGATTGAGCGGCTAACGGACTACTAAGCACCAGCCCTATTAACAGGGTCACGAAGAATCGATGAAATCCTCTGAGCCTCATATGCATTCCAGTCTCATTTTGCCACGCTTTCCTGAACGCGGAAGCAAAAGATAGACCTAGGACCTGCTGGGGGAACAGATGAACTTATACAGGTGCCTATCCCGGAGCCTGCCCCTGCTAGGGTGATAGTCTAGATCACTGCCTGTTGGGAGCCCAAAGCTCGGAATATCTTGGGCACGCTTATGCCACTCTATAGAGCCACTTTCACTGGTAACTTGCCGGAGCGCATTTAATGGAAGAGCAGCGGGCCCACTGGAGTTCCAGCACCGGCTTCGTCCTCGCAGCAACGGGTAGTGCAATCGGCCTAGGCAACCTCTGGAAATTCCCCTTCATCACCTGGGAAAACAACGGGGGAGCCTTCGTCCTCGTCTATCTGCTCTGTATCGCTGCCGTCGGTCTCCCAATCATGATGGCAGAGCTGCTTATCGGCCGAAAGACGCAGAAAAGCGTAGTGGGCGCTCTAAAAGAGGCCGTTGGCCCAGCGTGGGGAATCGTAGGCCTCTGGGGAGTGCTGTGCGGCTTCATACTCCTTAGCTACTACACAGTCATTGCAGGCTGGTCACTCTTCTACTTTACACAGACGGCTGGCTGGACTCTGGGCGGTGTACCCGAAGGACTCGCTATTGGGGATCTCTTCGGTCAGCAAGTTGCAAATAGCCCACTGCAATTCGGACTTTCCCTGCTGTTTAGCGTGGCCACTGTGTCGGTTGTGTACTTCGGCGTGCAGAGGGGCATCGAGCGCATTGCCCGACTCTTCCTCCCGGTACTTTTTGGTATTTTAGTGCTCCTTCTCGTAAGCGCTCTCGGTATGAGCGGATCAGGTGAAGCACTAGCCTTCATCTTCCGTCCCAGCTTTTCAGAGCTTGAGCCGGAAGGCGTTTTAGAGGCTCTCGGCCACTCATTTTTCACCCTTTCGCTTGGTATGGGAGCGATGGTGACATACGGCTCCTACATCAGCAGGAGCCAATCAATCGTAAAAGCCTCGGCGATGATCGTCTTGCTTGATACAGTTATTGCCCTAATAGCAAGCATAATCATGTTCTCGGTCATCTTCTCAGTCGCGGGGATGGCTGAACAGGTAGGAGGGTCCACGGTGGGCATGCTCTTCATATCGTTACCTGAGCTCTTCTACAACGAAGTGCCGTTCGGCACGGTGCTAGGCCCACTTTTCTATGTTCTAGTCGCACTAGCTGCCCTCACGTCGACCATGTCCCTACTGGAAGTCGTGACGAGCTATGTGATCGATGAGCATGGTGTCCAACGTCAAATAGCTACAATCGCATGCGGAGCCACTGTCTTTATATTCACGATCTTCGCAGCAATTTCTTTCGGCAATGTTCCGTTCTTCTCTACCCTAGCTCTCTTCGATGGAAAGACGGGTTGGTTCGAAACTGCCGATCACTTTGTGTCAAATTGGATGCTGCCCACTGGCGGCCTTGCTGTGACACTCGCAGCTGGTTGGTTCATGACTAGACAATCGACGGAGTCCGAACTCGTAGACGGCACGGAGCCGCGTTGGTTCAGGTACGGGGCCTGGCGTCTTTTCATCCGCTTCGTAGCACCTCTAGCCGTTACCGCAATCATCGTCGCGGTATTCTTTTTTGGTGCGGACTTCAGCTGACCCGTCGGTTCGGAGATGTCACCGTCAAGCTGACCCGGTAAGACTCTCTCGAAGATCTGGGTTTGGTACGTCGTTTTTTATATTTGCGACTGCCCTTGCTGTCGGGCCTCAAGCAGCAGCACAAGTGAATTCAGGTCGTTTGCTGAATGAAGGAACATCTCAAGACACCCTACTGCCCACGGAATCCTTCGGTCTTCTTCCGAATCGACCTCGAGTCACCCCTACAAGGACAGACACAGCACCTGTCATCGATGGCGTCCTGGACGACGAGGTATGGATCACTGCCGCTCATATCACCGAATTCACCCAGCAGCAGCCACTCGATGGAGCCCCCGCCACTGAGGCGACGGAGGTCTACATCGCCTACGATTCTGACCATATCTACTTCGGGTTCCACGCCCACTACGAGGACCCCTCGATCATGCGATCGAACCTTGGTGAGCGAGACCGAATGTGGTCAGATGATCTCATGACAGTCTATTTCGACACCTTCTTAGACCAACAAAGAGGTTATGACTTTGACGTAAACGGACATGGTGTGCAGGGGGATGGCATTATCTCCGCAGGTGGCGGGAGTGGCAGAGGCGGGCCGAGTTCTGATCCTATTCCACGGGCTGATCGTTCTTGGAATGCCCTCTTCGAAACGGGTGGCCAGATTGTGGAAGATGGTTTCACTGCTGAAATGGCAATTCCATTCAAGAGCCTACGTTACCCTCAACCAGCTGAGGGCGAGCCCCATCGATGGGGCTTCCAGATTGTCCGCGAGGTGAAGGGTAGGGACCAAGAGAACCAGGTCTGGGCACCTATGACTCGCGACGAGACTAGCTTCTTCGCCCAGATGGGGCTGCTCGAAGGGCTCACCGAACTTTCTACCAGCCGCAATCTCGAGGTCCTTCCGACTTTCACGACAATTAGATACGGCGAGATCAATCCCAGCCTTCCGGGGGGGCCAGCCTTCGATAACCAAGGCGCAAATCGGGATGCCGGAGTAAACCTTAAGTACGGGATAACATCGAACATCATCGCTGACTTCACTGTCAATCCAGACTTCTCACAGATTGAGTCGGACCTACCTCAGATCGAAGTCAACCAAAGAGACCCCCTATTTTTCTCTGAGCTGCGGCCCTTTTTCGTAGAGGGTGCTGAGATCTTCAGCATTATTGCACCGGTCACGCTCGTGCATACCCGAACGATTGTCGATCCCGACTATGGAGCGAAGATATCAGGGCAGATAGGCGCATTTTCAGCAGGTGTGCTTGCAGCTAACGACCGGGCACCTGGCAAAATGGATAACTCTAGTGATCCGGCATTCGACCAACGGGCACAAACGTTCATCGGTCGATTACGCTATGACCTCTGGGGCGAGTCGAATGTTGGGGCAATATTCACTGACAGGGCATTTTTGGATGGCCACAGCCGCGTTGGTGGCCTGAGCAGCTACTTCCGGGTCAGTCCGACAATCATCGGTGATCTAACCTCTGTTCGATCCTGGAACAAAGAGCCTGGACTAGAGCAACGACAAGGGCACATGACATCCACACGCGTTGCCCAAACCGGCCGCAATCTCGGATGGACTTTATTTGGATACCAGATATCTCCCGACTTTCAAACCCAGGTTGGATTCGTCCGACGGCGCGATCAACGCAACATAGGCTCAACCGCGTCCTATCGATTCTGGCCTGAGAGCTGGGTGATCAACTGGGGACCTAGCGTCAGCTACCGTCGAAACTACGACTTCGCTGGCATCCTCCAAGATGAAAGCAGAAGCCTCCGGATGAACGTGCAATTTGCACGCAATATCAACCTTAACGGTAACTACAACTGGAACTTAGAACGTTGGCAGGGAATCGATTTTCTGCGGCAGGGTTTTTCTTTAGGCGGCAATGTAAATATGAGCCGCAGTTATTCCTTTGGTGGAAACTTCTCAAGGGGAGAGCAAATCTTCTATTCAGCCCCACTTCTTGGGCGCCAGGTCAACTGGAGCGTCAACGGGACCGTGCGACCGACCGACGCTTGGGAAACAAGCCTCAGTCTTCAATCCCGCAAACTCAGAAATCCAACCGATAACAATAGAGAGCTCTTTTCCGTCAATATCGTTCGAGCACAAACGTATTTTCAATTTACAGAGCGGCTTGGCCTGAGAAATATCACCGAGTTCAATACTGCGGATGAGACGTTTGATCTCAACATACTTTTGAATTACCGGGTAAATGCTGGCACGGTGCTGTACCTGGGGTACGACGACCACTATCAACAAGCTGACCTTATCGAGGGGGACATCGATGACGACGGCTTTCTCGAACAACTCTACTACACTCAAGGGCTCAAGCGAACAAACCGCGCAATATTCGCCAAATTCCAGTACCTGCTGCGCTACTAACACCTTAATCGCCTCATAGAATATCACCCTGCAATTAGGCAACCTTGGGGTGATATGGAATTGAGAATGAAAGATTCCTACTCCAAGTCACCCTATTCGCATTAGCTTAGGGTCGCACATTACCCACCCCTTGATCGCATTCGCGATTTTTCCCAATCCCTCTGAACACAGACGACATCCTGAAACCGTTAAATATCATTGCGCCAGCTTCCCTGCTGGGCTTGCTATTAATTTGCGAACACTCAGCCTTGGAGGCGCAGACCGGTGGGAGTGCAAGCATTGCTAGCCAACCGAATCCTGAGAGCTTCGGACTATTAGAAGGCCGGCCGCGCGTCACTCCCACACGCACTACTAACCCACCCGTAATTGATGGCATCCTCGACGACGAAGTATGGCTGACAGCAGCCCACCTTACTGAGTTTACCCAGCAGTCACCTCTGGATGGGGCACCTGCCACAGAAGATACGGACGTTTACATCGCCTACGACTCAGACAACATCTATTTCGGCTTCTACGCGCACTACGAAGACCCCTCGATCATGCGGGCAAACCGAGTGGAAAGGGATCGTGCGTCGATGGATGATCTGATGACGATCTACTTCGACACCTTTCTCGATCAACAGCGCGGATACGACTTCGATGTTAACGGCTATGGCGTGCAAGGTGATGGAGTCATGACCGTCACGGGCGGGAGAGGAGGAAGAAATAGCGGGCGTCCGGCAGCGGCCATTCCGTTTGCAGATCGTTCCTGGGACGCACTTTTCGATACGGGCGCTCAAATCGTAGAGGACGGCTACACAGCCGAGATGGCCATTCCCTTTAAAAGTTTGCGCTACCCGACTCCTCCTGAAGGAGAGCCGCACCGTTGGGGTTTTCAGATCGTACGCGAGGTAAAGAGTAAGAACGAGGAAAACCAAGTTTGGGCACCGATGTCACGCGACGAGGCAAGCTTTTTCGCTCAAATGGGTTTGATCGAAGGCATGATCGACCTTTCCACAAGCCGCAACATCGAGATCTTACCGACTTTCACGACGATCCAATATGGAGAGCTCGATACCACACAACCCATATTTACAAACCAAAACCCTGACCCGGATGCGGGCGTCAATCTAAAGTACGGACTCACATCCAATCTGACAGCCGACTTCACTGTCAATCCTGACTTTTCCCAGATCGAATCCGACCGGCCGCAGATCGAAGTGAACCAGCGGTACCCACTTTTCTTCAGCGAATTGCGCCCGTTCTTCGTTGAAGGTTCCGAGATTTTCAATGTGACTGCTCCCGTCACTCTGGTGCACACTCGCACGATGGTCGACCCCGACTACGGAGCGAAACTCACCGGCCAGGTAGGACGTTTCACTCTCGGCGCGCTCGGTGCGAATGATCGAGCACCTGGCCGAGTGGATGACCAGACCAGCTCGGCGTTCGGACAGACAGCGAAAACATTCATCGGTCGGGCAAAGTTCGACCTGTACTCCGAGTCCCATATCGGAGCTATGGTCACCGACCGTGAGTTTCTCGACGGCTATAGCCGGCTGGCAGGCCTCGACAGCAATTTCCGACTTGGGTCAGTG
This sequence comes from Gemmatimonadales bacterium UBA2982, assembly GCA_002347035.1. Taxonomy (GTDB): domain Bacteria; phylum Gemmatimonadota; class Gemmatimonadetes; order Longimicrobiales; family Gaopeijiaceae; genus UBA2982. The sequence goes on from DEAM01000027.1 coordinate 55,449, forward strand.
ACAAGATTGGCGGTCAACGCGTTCGGAACCAACCGGCAACAACCTGGAAGCTCCGAGGACACTGGCAATTTCCTAGGTACGTTCCTCAGCTCAAGCGGCCGCAACCTGAACGCATCCGTTTTAGCATATCAAATCTCGCCTGATTTCCATACCGACGTCGGATTCGTCAGACGCCGTGACCAACGGAATACTCAGGCAAATATTGGCTACCGGTTTTGGCCAGAAGGCCAGTTGATCAACTGGGGTCCTTCGGTTAGTTACGGCCGCAACTATGATTTTGATGGAATCCTACAAGATGAGACGAAGAGCGCTCGGATGAGCTTCTCATTCGCCCGTAGCATAAGCCTGTACGGAAATGTCAATTACGACATGGAGCGCTGGAGTCAGATCGACTTTCAAAAGTCGCGCTTCGGGATCGGAGGCAGGGCTAACCCGAGCCGCAGTTACTCATTCGGTGGCAACTTCTCAGTAGGCAATGAGATCTTCTACTCAGAGGCGTTCCTCGGGCACCAGGTTAACTGGAGTGTTAACGGTTCCGTGCGTCCTACCGATGCGTTGCAGACCAACCTCAACTTCAGTCACCGACGGTTCACGGATCCAACGAATAACGACGAAGTTAAGTTCGACGTCAAAATCATCCGCGCGCAGAGTACGTTCCAGTTCACGGATCGACTCGGGCTTCGAAATATCACGGAATGGAACACCGAGGACCGGACGTTCGACTTCAATATGCTGTTCAATTACACGGTTAACGCCGGAACCGTGTTTTATGTTGGATATGATGACCACTACCAGCAGGGCGACTTGCTTAGGGGTGATACCAACAGTGACGGCTTCCTTGAGCAGCTCTATTGGACGAAGCAGTTACAGCGCACAAACCGGGCGATCTTCATGAAGTTCCAGTACCTGTTCCGGTACTAACTCAGCTTTTCGCTCGCACGCCGTCGACCTACATCGTAGTATGGGTAACTGCTCATAGGCTGCTGCTTTAGGACAAAGTGGCATGGTACTAAATGGGGGGATCCGAGTGTTTCCTAGGATTGCGCCAGCTTTTCTTGCCACCGTTGGCCTTTCTCTCTTTAGTTTTGGAACAACCCCAGTCTGGGGACAATTCCCAACTGTAACGCCCGAAGAAGTCGGGCTCTCTTCTGAGCGGTTAGCACGTGTAAGCGAAGCCTTTGAAGGCTACGCTGATGATGGCCGTATCGCGGGCGCAGTTGGTCTGGTTGCTAGACATGGAAAGCTCGCGTGGGCAAAAGCTTGGGGTATGCGAGACCTCGCGGCAGGTGATCCGATGGAAATAGACGACATCTTTCGCATCTTCTCCATGACCAAACCAATCACCAGTGTAGCGGTGATGATGCTCTGGGAAGAAGGTCACTTCCGGCTCGATGACCGTATTGGACGCTACCTTCCCGAACTCGGCAATATGGTAGTGGCGGACCTTGAGAGATCGACCAGTCCAGATGGCATCGTGACAGTGCCTGCCGAACGCCAGATTACAATCCGCGACCTCCTTCGGCACACGTCGGGTCTAAGTTATGGCCTTACATTTGGACGTACGGCTGCCGACCAGGCGTTCGCCCGCGCCAATCCAACTGGCCAAACGACATTAGCAGAAATGGTGACCGAGCTGGGAAAGCTTCCTCTCGCTCAGCAGCCCGGAACCGGTTGGCGCTATAGTGCAGCTACCGATGTCTTAGGTCGACTCGTCGAAGTCATTTCCGGACAGGCATTCGATGTCTTTCTACATGAACGTATTTTCGAGCCACTGAGCATGGATGACACGGCATTCTTTGTGCCGGACTCTAAACGGGACCGTTTTACACAACTCTATGGGCATTCGCGGAGTGATCGGGCACTTGAGCTGCGTGGAGGCTCAGGTGACTACAGTCCTGCGGATACATTTTTTTCCGGCGGTAGTGGGTTGGTCTCGACCGCCCAGGATTATGCCCGACTCGCCCAGATGCTACTGAACGGAGGCCACTTGGACGGAGCTCAGATTCTTGGGCGGAAGACAATCGAACTGATGACAACCGACCATCTTGGAGATGACGGAGCAAGCTTCCTCCAGGCAGGCTGGGGGTTTGGACTCGGGTTCACGATGAAGAATCAACCAGCCCTTGATGGCAACTCTGACTCGGTGGGAAACTATTTTTGGATGGGCATTGCAGGGACCTCCTTCTGGGTGGATCCTGAAGAAGACCTGATTGGAGTCTTCATGATCCAGATCCGTCCAAACCGAGACATCGGATTCCGGCAGCAGTTCAAGCGCCTTGTCTACCAGGCAGTGGTAAGCTGACCTCCTTTTGGAGTCTCTGACAGAACCAGAGGCAGCCCTAGTTTCTCGAATGTCTCCCCCTAAACAAAGGAAACTTGAAGACCGGCATCAGGCTCCGCCGGGGTCGACACGCACAATCGTATAAACGAGTGATCCCGGGATCTCCGAAAAGTAGTGCGGAGTTCCTGCGGGAATGATGATCATGTCACCTTCGACAACCTGCCTGGTCACGGCACCTTCCATACCTGTTCCGGTCACACTCGGCCCTGATGTCCCCCGTCGACGAGCTGTCCCCCCACCCCCACGCGGTCGCGGATCAATCAGTTGCCCACCAGTGACGATCGTGCCGGAACCTTCAAGGATCGTGTAAACCTCGGTAACCTCCGTATGAATCGTGCCACCGACCACGTTCTCTGCAGGACCGCGCGAGACTATCGCCACACTGACATCATAAGCACCCACGTCGATAGTCCGGATTGGCGTATCGATGATGCCCGGCGCAATCTCTGCCGTTGTCTCTAGAGTGTTTTCAATATCGGCGGCCGTCACATCGACCGCCGGAATTGGACTTAAGCCTACCTGCGCAAGAACAACCAGAGCTCCAAGGGTATTCGCCACAGATCCCTCCCCTTTTCAGTCGACCTTTAGGTATCACGCGCCACTTCACTTGATCGTATGAGACCTGACGCTTGGTCTATCGATTAATTCCATTGGGAGCAGTTGGCTCGAGAATGCCTTGCTCAAGCCAACGATAATCTCCATCCAACACGCCTTGAGCGAGCCGGTAGGCGTCTGCATCAGTAGCATCAAAAAGTCCCCTAAATAGGCTATCTACCCGCTGCCGAGACTGACTGCAGAACAAGTCAGCCAGTTGTACAGGAGTCTCGTCTTCGGGAGCTATGTCAAGTTTCCCCTTTGCCTGGATGCAGGAAGCGCTCATCGCGTAGAGTTCGGCTGCGATGTCCACGAGCCGAAACAGTACCGCCTGATGACGCTCAAGCTTTGGGCCATACCAGGCCATCGCTAAGGCTGTGCTGCGAGCTAAGCGACGGGCTGAGCGGTCTACGAAGGCAACATGGCCTGCGAGTTCACCAAAATGTCTGTAGGAAGGTTTACGACTCCATCCAACGAGGTTACGCCCAACCCAGTTAGCCATATGGAACCCTAATCCGAAGGCATCTTTCACCTTGGCATCCAGCCTTGAGTCAGGATCGGCAACTGAGCCTGCCTTACGCAAATGAGGGTCCACAGCCTCTCTAGCGATGAATAGGCGCATGATCTCGGAAGAGCCCTCAAAGATCCGGTTGATACGCATCGAGCGCATCACTTGCTCAACCGGAATCGGCGCCTCACCTCGGGCCTCAAGCGACTCGGCAGTTTCGTAGCCCCTCCCCCCACGAACCTGCATCGTGCGGTCTACGACCCTCCACCCGGTCTCTGAGTTCAATAGCTTGCCCATCGCCGCCTCAAGACGAATATCGAACTTACCAGAATCTGCAAGCGCGACCCCTAGGTCCGCGACCGCTTCCATAGCAAAGGTTTCCGAGGCGATTGTGGCAACCATGTGCGCTACTGCCTCATGCTTACCTATTGGAGCTCCCCACTGGGCCCGGACTGAGGCCCACTCACGCACAACTTGCAAACACCACTTTCCAGTAGCGGCGCAGCTCACAGGTATCCCGAGGCGTCCGGTATTGAGAGTGACGAGGGCCAGTTTTAGTCCACGGCCCTCTTCCAAAAGCCGGTTTTCGACAGGAATACTCACATTCTTAAACTGTACGACCCCGTTCTCAATCCCGGGAAGGCCCATAAAGGAACAGCGATTTGTGACTTCGACGCCCTCTGTAGCCATATCCACAATGAAAGCCGTGATGCCCCCGGGCCCACCTTCTTCGCCTGGCACGCGAGCCATCACGACGAGCAGTTCGGCAAGCGGCGCATTCGTGCACCACAGCTTAGACCCATTAAGCACGTACGTACAACCATCGTCACTGAGAACGGCTTCGCATTGCATACGAGCTGGGTCGCTACCCACATCAGTCTCTGTCAGTGCAAATCCAGAAATCGCTCCCTTAGCTAAACGCGGCAGATATTTTTCCTTTTGTTCATCCGTGCCGAATAGCACCAACGGTTGCGGTACTCCGATTGACTGATGTGCTGAAAGAGTCACGGATATCGTCGAACTGTGCGTGCCGCACAGTGCGAGAGCTCGGGTATACGTACGCTGAGAAAATCCGAGGCCCCCGAACTCCTGAGGAATCTTCATGCCGAACGCGCCTAGCTCCGAAAGAGCATCATGTACTTCCGCTGGCATCCCGGGCACCCTGTCTAGCTCGTCTCCATCTACGGTACGGAGGTAGTCTTCAAGCCTACGAAGGAAATCTTCACCCCGTTCTCCGTCATCCTGCTTAGGTTCCGGGAGAGGGTTGATTAAATCCATTCTGAGGCGACCTAAGAAAAGTTCGCGCACGAAGCTAGGCAGCTTCCATTCCTTCTCACGCGCAGCCTCGGCAACCTTTCTTGCCTCTCGTTCGGACACCTCCCGTTCTAGCGGAAGTACGGGATTCGACGTCCGGACCGTCTCTATTGTTGAGCTGTTCATTTCTGCCTGGCCTGTTCAGAGCTATGCGTTGTGACAGCACGGCTCCGATAAGGTACGGCCCCGGTTCCTCCAAGCTACCTTGAACCCTAGCAAAACTATCCCCTAGTAAATGGCCACCTCTGTTGCAGTGCTCCGATCTAGAGAGAATTCAGCCAATCATGGATCGCCCTACCTATTTCATTGGGCGAGTCTTCTTGAATAAAATGCCTACCTGCAACTGTAACTTCCTTTTGGTTTGGCCAACTCCGCGCGAACTCTCGTTGAGAACCCGTTAGGATGGAGCCAGGATCAGCATTGATGAACAGCTTTGGCACCTCACTCTCTGAAAGCCAATCCGCATACCCCTGAACAGTCTCAACCATATGCGGTGGCTCCCCTTCGATAGGAATTTGACGTGGCCAAGTGAGAATTGGGCGTCGTGACTCCCCTGGTTTTACGTAGGGCCGCCGGTACTCTTCCATTTCTTCGCTTGTGAGATCTCGAATGATTGCACTCGGAAGAATCCGTTCTACGAAGACATTCTTAGTGAGTACTATCTCTTCACCCGCTTTTGAGCGCATAGCTTGAAAAATGTTACGGGCGGCTTCCGGCCACTCCATCCATGTAACGGGTCTCACAATGGCCTCCATATAAGCGATTCCCTTTATTGCATTGGGATTGCGACGCGCCCAGTCAAAGCCCAGTCCTGATCCCCAATCATGTGCCACTATCGTAAGACGACCGTTCACCCCCACTGTCTCGAGCCACTCGTCGAGGTACCTCCGATGATCCTCGAATTCGTATCGACCGTCTGGTGATGGTCCCGACCAGCCCATTCCGATTAAATCGGGGGCCAGGCAGCGTCCAAGTTCCTGGACGTGTGGAATCACGTTCCGCCACAGGTAAGACGACGTTGGGTTACCGTGAAGGAATAGGATGGGATCGCCACTTCCGACGTCGATATACGCCATCTCAGAATCGAGCACAGAGATCATTTGTCGCTCGTACTCGGCCATCTTCAAACTTCGCTGAGCCGAACTACCATCTTACCCGTGTTCGCCCCAGTGAAGAGGCCGATGAGCGCGTCAGGGGACGACTCTATTCCTTCCATGACTGTCTCCCGGTACGTCAAGCGCCCACTTGCAAGCCACGAAGACATGTCGCGCATAAAGTCTTCTTGCATATCGCCGTAATGGCTAACAAGAAAGCCTCGGATACTTAACCCCAGCCCGATGGCTCGAGGTAGATTTGTGGGACCGGGAGTGGGTTCGGATGCATTGTACATTGAGATGGCCCCACAAAGTGCAATGCGCCCGAACTCACGCATTGAGCTGATAGCTGCTTGTAGCAGCACTCCACCGACATTGTCGAAGTACACGTCCAGCCCCTCAAAAGCCCCCTCACGTAAGTGTCCGCGCAGATCTCCATCGTGGTAATCGAACGCATAGTCGAAGCCAAGGTCATCTTTCAGATAGGCTACCTTCGCTGCGCTGCCTGCACACCCGATCACACGGCAACCTTTAATCTTCGCGATTTGACCAGCAGCACTTCCCACGGCCCCTGCTGCACCCGACACGAACACGGTCTCCCCTTCTCGAAGGCTCACTACCCCGAGTAGACCGGTATATGCCGTCATACCCGGCATTCCCATCACACCTAGGTAGGCCGAAGGTGGAGCTTCAAGCTCACCCAGTGGCTTCACTCGGTCGCCAGCACAACAAAATGCCTCACGCCACCCGAAACTGCTCAGCACGTAGTCGCCCTCGGAAAGGTCTTCAGATTCCGAGACCACTACTTGCCCAACGGCGCCTCCATCCATGGTCTTACCGATTTGAAATGGAGGCACATAGGATTTCCCATCCCGCATCCGGCCGCGCATATACGGATCGACACTCATGAACAGATTACGAATCACGACCTCACCTGATCTAGGATCCCCTGTCTCAGTCTCTACGATCTTGAAATCATCACGCGACGGCATCCCATCCGGCCGACTTATTAACTGTACTTCACGACTTTTCATCTGCTGCCTCCCTTGGTTTGACGTTACTACCCCCAGGGGACGTAATCACTGTACCACTGAGAAGAACGTGAAATGCTAACAAAATGAATGATTGCAAAACCTTACGAGGCCCGTATCCTGCCACACTGACAGTATCGCCTGCCGTCTTGAAAAAGCTATGATGGTCTAGGCCTTACTTACCCTATTCCTGTGTTCAGGCAACTATGCAGGAGTAGGGTCGCGCTACCATATAGACTACGCTAGCAAGGCGAGTCCAAATAAGAGTTCGCCCAAAAGAGCAGGAAGAAGTTGGGCGATTAGCGCACGTGACTGGAATCGCAGCTCAGGACTTTGTGGTAATAACGGTTGCTCATTTCCATTGCTCGTGAGCAACACGCAGCCATTCTTCGGTGTCTGGCCCAGGCTCAGCAAATCCCCTTGCTGGGTTAGAGGCGATGATCTGATCGATGGTACGCCCTTCTGCAATCAGATTCTTCACCCGGTCACGTATTGTCATTAGCATCGCACGATACTCTAGCAAGTCAGTTCGTGTAGAAAGTTGGCCATGTCCAGGAATAATGATCGTCTCTTCGTCGATGAGTCCAGCAAGCTCCCAACACGCATCGATCATGCCGTCGTGTGACCCTCCGTTACCAACGTCTATATAAGGGAGCCCATAACGCACGAACATGTCACCGGTGTGCACTACATTTGCATCACGGAAGTAATAGACTGCGTCACCATCTGTGTGAGCTGGTCCCAGGTGCAGAAGGTCAATGGTATTTCCGTTGTAGTGGAACTGCATTGACTCATCAAATGTAATCTTCGGAAGCCCGACCTCTTGATAGGGGGGCTGTGGGCGGTTACTCCCCGATAAAACTTGATGTGTCGCCATCCGCATACGAGCGTTGTTGTGTGCCACAATCAGGGCGCCCTGCCTACCGAAGTTCTCATTCCCATCCGTGTGGTCGTAGTGGAAATGGCTATTCGCGACGAACGAGACAGGCTTGTCAGTTAAACTCGCGATCGCAGCGACAATCTTGTCCGTCAAAGGGGCAAACTGGTCGTCTACAAGAAACGTACCGTCGTCACCTATAGAGACGCCGATATTACCGCCACTTCCTTGCAGCATGTACATATTATCCGTAACTGGAAATGTGCGGATTTGTATTTGGTCAAAGTTCTGCGACCAGCCCGTCACTGGAGTAATGGCAAGAAGAAGAAACAGGGTAGGAAACGTAAATCTCATAGCGGGTCTCTCCAGCATGCGGCATGCTCTAACGGGACCGGTTATTCTCGCCTGCACTTCCAGCTAGCGCCAGCGCTCACGCAGCCCCGAGCGAAGCTGACTTACTCTCCCCTGACTACGGAAGCTTACCGCCCAACGGGTGCCTTCCCTCGACTTGTCTCGACGAGAATCACTCCGTTTGCTGCCATCGGAAAAGCTGTCACGGCTGCTGCTCCCTTGAGTACACGAACACGCTCGACGGACTCTGCAGGTAGAAGATCAAGAACATGAAGACCCCTGGAGCTTCCCCTAGATAGCATCCTAAGACGAGGCGACGCATTTACACCGGATATCCGCACTCCGTCAAGATACACATCTGGAGCCTGATCCGACTGAAACGAGCTAGATCCCCGAATATGAAGGGTCGCACCGGTCCCCAAAGCTCCACCTCTCGTCACGATAACACCCGGAACCTGATCTTCAATTAGATCCATTACGCTCCTCCAGGATTCCTCTTCTCCAGTAAGTGCTACATCACCACCAGAGGAAGCTGCTGGGCGCGGTCGCCTTCCCGCGATAACGAGGATCTCATCAAGCACGGCCTCAACCCGATCAAGTCGAACTTGAAGGAAGTCGGCAGCGAGAAGCTGCAGGTCTTCGACCACACCTACGTAGCCGTCAGCTTCGAATTTCACTGCCAGACCACCCAATGGCACCTCTTCTAATAAAAATTGGCCGGTGTCGGAGGTGACCACCTCTATCCCATAAGCTGGCACACTTACCTTTGCGCCTTCTAGCGGCCCTCCTAGGGTAGCGTCCACTACTATACCGGTCAGGAAGCCGGTGTCTTGAGCAACTAGAGATGTAGCTCCCAGTGCGAGTGCTGCAGCTGTGGCACAAAAAAGCTCACCCACACGTTGAGATCTAGAGAAATTCATCACGTCGCATGTCAGCGTCCAATCATAATGACATAGTTCAGGTGATCTCCAGGCCAGACATCGACATTACCCGAGCGCTGTCCCCCTCTACCCACAAAGTCGACACCAATCTGCACACGCTCTGACCGCCATTTCATGCGGAATGTTCTCGATGTCTTCCCGGTCACAAAACCGACACGGTCCCTCACGCCGTCCCAGAACGCAAAGATGTTAGCATCCCGAAAGTCGTTGTTCTCGACTGTGAGAAGAACCTCTTCACTCTGCTCTGGCCCGGAGGCCACAAAGGGATCTTCCACTCCCTCGTTTTGTCCAGTTTGACAAGAACTGAAAAAGACAGCGACTAACAGGATGATTAGTGTGGCCTCTATTCTGGGTAGATAAACCATTGCCAACTCAACCCCTAAACGCAGATGCACGTATTACCTCTACCCCCAATAGCCCCTTAGGAGCCTCTGAATAGAGCCCTCCCTACACGGGACACTTAACGCCGACTCATAACTAGGTTTGGACACGTTTTTGCGAGAAGATCAACGTCATGAGAGTGCACCGTGCGCGTGTCAACCGATCCTTCGCCATGTGAACTATTCATCACCGCTGACGGGTTAGGGCCGTGAGGCAGACCCAATGCATGGCCCAACTCATGCGCCAGGACAAGTTGAAGTTCCTCTGTATCTTCGAAACGATAGACCCTGACCTCCCGGCTCACAGAAATGACCCCTGCAGCTCCCCTGTGTACTGCCTCCCTATATACGCCAGACTCAACTGCAACCGGAGGAAAGTCCCGTGCGATCGCTTCAACCCGACGCTCATGCTCGCGAAAATCCCGGTTGAGTCGCTGCGCCCCCTCCTGGACGATCAGCATCTCTTCTTCCTGCGCACGCTTCTGAGATTCCAGTTGCCTAAGCTTGGTCTGGAGTGCTTCGGCAGCCATGCCTAACTCACGTTCTACTCCTGAAGGTGCTCCTCCACGCTGATTCCAGCGGCGAACCTCAGCATTATGGACTTTAACCTGCTCCTCGTATTCTCTAGTCTGCTCGGAGTGCTGTAACTGCTCTTCTCGTAGTCTCTCTAATTGGCTTGATATCTCGGAATCTCGAACTATCAGTCCACTCCTCTCATGAGCGATTTCCTCCTGACGTCGGACTCTTTCTTGAGTGCGCTCCTGCCTTTCATCGAAAATAAATCGAATTGGAAATCCATCGCTCTCATCTAACCTGAACAGTTCACGGCCGGAAACGTCCTCCCAAAGATCAACGGCACGCTGAACAGCTTGCACAGCTTCTGGAACTGTAAACCCGAACTCCCGATCAATCCTGGCGATCCTCCATGAAAGCGGTGCCGTACAGGGGACCAGTGAAGCTCCTTCGGGACCCTGAGCTATAGCTCCAGGAACACTCCACCCCGCAGAAACAATGAGAGACAGAATTGTCCCGTTCATTAGTAATCGGGTCGACAAAGTGCTTGCCTCCTTCCACACGGCACGGGTGCCCCGCGAAGATCGAAACGTATCTTCTGCTAAGTACCAGTGATAGACCTCAAGAAGGCTGCTCTACCTGGTTGTGTCAGTCAGGACCACCCAAGTATGCTATACACTCAGCTGGACCAAGGTCCCATCATCCGCTTGGGAGTCACCTGCCATGGGTCAGTACGCATCTAGCCTAACGCTCCGATGAAGGGACCTGAGGCAGAGAATTTATCTCTAATGCCGTCACCCAGTGCGAACGAGCAATTTCACAGGAAATGGGAGGCTTATTGGGGGTGGTCAACCGCCGTAGCCATCGTTGCTCACTTGGCGATGTTCGCCCTCTCTCCTACTTGGAATACAGAGATCGAGGAAGAGATACCGGCGTCCTGGGAAGGCAGCCGTCTTCTTGCGCTCCCGTTCTTTGGACAAGCCCCTAGCCTCAGGCAAGCTCCCGCTACTCCTTTGTCACTCGCGCAGGGTGCAGACGAAGACCAGACCGAACCCATCACTCAAGAGGGGTCGACAGCAACCAGCCTCGACCGTGGCGACCTATGGGACGCAGTCGGCGAAAGACTCAAGAGTGGTGGGCGCCTAACACCCTCAATAGCTGAGCCTGACATAGAACCTGCGGAGGAGTCAGCTTCAGAAGATACTGTTTCTGAACAGGACAACAGTGGAGTTGTAAATGGCGGCCACACTGAGATCGGTGGCAGACATGCTTCTACGACTGATCTTATAATCACTGAACTGCAGGACTCTCTCCGCTTGGACCGGCTTTCAGCACTGCGTCCCGACTTGGCTTTCATGGCCGCATCTGCGTGGGTGTTAATTCGTAATCCTATTGAGGTGGAAAACTTCATGGGTCGCGGATACCGAGAAGGGTCACTGGATCCATCAATTCATGGAACAGTGAGTGTCACTTTATGGATTGACCGGGGTGGCTCAGTCGAATGGGCGGAGGTAGTTGAGTCCAGTGGCACACGTGACCTCGATGAGTACGCACTCGAATTGTTTAATGAAGTGGCAGAGTTTCGGCCTGCCCGGGAGCGTGGAGTGACTATCTCTAGATCTGTCACACTCCTCGTCCAGTTCCCTTGGTAAGCGTCGCTTGAAGCCCCTAACGATCTTAGGACGTTGTTCGCCACTGCTAGTACTCTCTGCCTGTGCTACTTCCACACCCCAGCCAGTTATTTCACCAACCGGTATCGTCTATGAACTTGGGACACCCCCGGTCGAGACGCGTAACTCGCAGACAGCCACCTTATTCCTACGACAGAATCGTGTGGACCGCGCCCTAGAACTTGCGCTTGAAGGAATCCAAGAAGACAGCACTAACTCGATTCACTACTTCTTAGCAGGTGTTGCTCACGCGCGACTCCGCCACTATGCCAGCTCAGACTCCATGTTCAGGATAGCTCAACGGATATATCCAGCGTACGAGCTAGAGATCGAACCCGAACGAGAAGCCGCCTGGGGATCTGCCTTTAACCAGGGCCTTGAAGCATACGAGAACGGGGACGTTGAAGGTGCAATAATGGTCTGGAATACGGCCACCGGCATCTACGACCTACGACCTGAAGTCCACCGTAATCTAGCAGGATTACTTACAGTCGAGGGACAATACCCTGAGGCTATTGACGTCTACGAAAAGGCCTTATTCGGATTAAGAAAGGTGCCGGTCACACGCCTTTTGGGAAGCGACGAACTCACTACACGCAAGCAAGTTAAAACTGAACTTGAGGAAGCACTCGCACAGCTGCTTCTTCTTACAGATCAGTTCGCGGAAGCCGAGCCACTGCTGAGGCGCCGACTAGAACGGAATCCAGACAACCCCCAAGTCCGATCAGACTTGGCTGCAGCACTGAATGGATTAGGACGAAATGCGGAAGCAGGGGCGATATACGGAGCGCTCCTTTCAGAAGAATCACTCGAAACAGCCCAAGTCTTTAATCTGGGGGTCGGGCTCTTTCGATCTGGAGACTATGCTCGGGCGACCGACGCATTTCGGAGACTCACTGACCTGCAACCAAACTCGCGTGATGCGTGGTTTAACTTAGCTAATTCACTCTTCGCGGGAGAATTTTGGGAACAACTCATAGAAAGTGGTGAAAGGTTGCTTGAGTTTGACCCACTAGGAGAAAACACGGGGTTAATCGTCGCGAGGGCACACCTAGAGATGGAGGACCGCGAAGGGGCCCTGAAATTCCTAGAACAGACTGAGCAGTTACCGGTCTTTGTTGATCAACTTCAAATGCAAAGTTCGGGCGGTGTCACAACCGTTGTTGGTCGGCTGATCGGTAATACTAGCGAACCTGAGACCCCAATTACCTTGCAGTTCTTCTTTTATGACGACGCTGGCGCCCTAGTCGGCTCACCGATACAAATCCTGGAAACCCCTCCGACAGGTGAGGGCACGCAATTCCAAGTTCAGCACTTGAACAGAGCATCGGCTTATCGGTACGAGCTCGTCAACTGATCGATTAGCTGATCTGGGATTGGCTATTCCAAAAGAAGCTAGTGAGGATAACTAGGGGAAAGAGAATCGGGCCCGGGGCATTGCCCCGGGCCCGATTAACAGGCTCCTCAAATTGAGGTACCCTTAGTTTAACCCAATTATCTTCGGGGCCTGAGCACCTCCACCAGGCCACTCATTCACACAACCGCTCGCGCGCGCATCCAAACCACCTGCTGCTATGAAGTAGGGATTTGCCTGATACTCGCTGCCCGCGAACAACTGACGCACACCACCGGCATAAGAATAACCTTGGAATGGTGTTGCACCCTGGGCCCTGGGGAACCAAGAGATGTCAGCATTTTGAATCTTGGTTGACCAGTAACGGCCGCCCTCGGCAAAGAACTCTCGCTTACGCTCTTCATGAAGCACAAACCGTAGCTCTTCTGCCGTATCGAGGGACGTCGCATACGCACCAGTGATATTCTGCAAGCTAGAACCATCACGCACCGCATTGATACGGGTAATGACGTTGGCAAGGTTGCCTTGCTCCAACTCGTTCTTAGCAATGATGAGCTGAAGTTCCTGCCAGCTCATATAAGGAATATCGTCATCCAGACCGCTATACCTATCCGGCACGTCCTCAGGAGTTGGACCCTGAATCGGCTGCTGGTGGTGCGTAATCCGTGTGTCGTGGGTTCCCGCAAATCCGGAGATTAAAACTGGATCACCTGACCCATCCCGGTCTTCCGCAGCGTATACGACCGGACCTAAATCAGACCCCCAGGTTAACGAGTTGAGTGTCTGACCTTCGGTTCCAATACCGAGGAAGAGGTAGCCCGTGAAGGGAATAGGGTTTGGCCAGGCTCCTGCATAAGTAGAGCTCTGCGGATAGGACGGGTTTGCTAACCGGATGGATGGATCCCACCAATCAACCCTTCCCTGCATAGCAGAGAAACCCACTTCCGTCGCGTTGTGCCAAATCTTGTTACGCCTCGTCGCGCCAGCTTCACGCGTGATCCAATGAACAAAATCTGGATCAGCAGCAAGAACTGCGCTGGCGTCACTTGCCGCACCCGCAAAGTCACGCTGGGCCCAACGGATCCGTGCCCGGATAGCCTTCGCTGCATTGGCCGCACTCGGCGCCGCTGAGTTTGGTAGTGCGAAGTCTGACCCCGTGTGCGCGATCCCTCTATCAATCCACTGCGAGGCAAGGCCCATCGTCTGAGTGGGCGTCATCATGTCGCTTCCATCGAAAGCGTTCTCACATAGGAACTCACCTAAATGAGCAATTGACATCGCCATATAGATGGCACCGATCCCCTGAAGTCGGGGCTCCAGAGTGCCTAGGTCCCAGTCATTTGCGATCCGGTCATACACGCCACGCCCTTGGCCTGTGGCGGTGCTAACTAAAAGCGCTGGATCAGTACTGATCATCGCTCTAGCACCCATGATCTGGTCAAACCAAGAGTCACTCGTCGAACTGCCGTCACATGAGCCCGTATCAGGCGTATGGTCGTAGACGTGCCCACCGCCGTAAACACCCGCAATGGACTCCATGGTGTCCTCACCACCTAAGGCCATAAGGCCGAAGGCAGTATAGCCACACTCGAAGAGCGCAACAGCTGACATTACCTGCAACTCAGCTGTGCCCGATCCTTCAATTGCAGCATCCGTGAGCAAGTGAGGCAGCTCAACCTCTAGCAAGTCGTCGCACGCTGTCAACGCGCCGAGCGACACGCCGAGGATAAGGGCTTGAACGCCCCTCCTGCCCCAGCTTCTGAGATTTATCTGTCGCATAAGTAGTTATCCTTTAGAACGTGACACGCAGAGTAGCGTTTAGGCTCGCGAGAGGCGGCGTCTCCCAATAGTTACTGCGGCCGCCTTCCAAGCCGGCCCCACCTGCGACCCGGCCGTACTCAGGGTCGGACACGTGAGCACCGTACACCCACTCCTGTGCACGCCAGAGCGTGAACAGATTCCGTGCGGAAACGGCTAACGAGGCGCGCGAAGCACCCGTAGCTGCAATCCACTCTGAAGGAATGTTGTAGCGCATGCCGAGCTCACGAAGCTTCCAGAAGGACGCGTCAAAGAAAGTCTTCGTCCTGGTAAATGAACCACCCGGGTTGACCTTGTCGCTGTACGTCCAGATTGGGTCGTTCTCGAGCCTGGAGTTCTTCGAGTTGTTATACACGTGACCCCACTGCATACCATTCTCAGTATGGGTCTTGCCATGCATGCCCTCAGCCAACGCAAAAAGTTGAAGCTGGTTATCAAGTAGGCTCAAACGTGGAGCGATGCTGAACGTGTTCGTGAAGAAAGCACGCGCGTGCATGATGTTCCGGTTGGGGACCGTTCCACATAGAACCTCAGGACCACCTGGCAGGTAGCCGTAACGGTTATTGACCTCAAGCTGATCCTGCGTCAGGCCAGTCTGATCTAATTGACCTGTAGTCAGGTCATAGCTGCCGTGCGGACCCTGGAACAAACCAGCGTCGCACCACCCAGCAATCGGCACACCGAAAGCATTGTTCTGATCAGCGTCGGGGTGATTGAACTCCGCGCGCGTCACGATGTCACCTTCGGTGTGATTCGGGTATGGCCAACCGATACGAATGTTCGCATCGGAAGTATTGTAATCGCCGAGATCCACGATCTTGTTGTTCGTGTAGTCGGCAGAAACATCGAGATCCAATGCCATCCCGCCGCCTTCCCAAACCCGGGTGCTCATCTGTGCTTCCCAGCCCCAGTTATCGATATCGCCGAGGTTTGATGCGACTGAACCCGGGAACCCGAAGCTGTCGAAAAGCGGGATGCTTAGCAGAGCGTCACGGTCCTGACGCTGGTACATCGTGAACTCACCAGAGATACGGTCATCGAAAAGTGCAATGTCCGCACCCACTTCGAGCTCCGTTGAGACTTCTGGCCCGATCAATGGGTTACCGGGACTCGAAGGCCTCACGGCCGCTTGCCCTCCAGGACCCGTCATCGCCACGTAGATGTTCGAACCAGCTGTGGCCGAAGGTTGACGTCCTGCCTTACCCCAGGCACCACGTAACCGAAGTGAATTGACGGGGCCAACGTTCCAGAAGCTCTCCTCGGAAATTACCCATGTACCTGAGAATTTCGGGTACTTCTGAGCAGGGGCATCGACACCGAACGTTGAGTTGTCATCGAAGCGCAGGGCACCTGTCAGGAACAGGCGATCCTGATAGCCGATTTCTTCCTGGATATAGAAACCAAGCGATTTATTCTCGACGAAGGAGTAGTCCGTACTCACCGTCGACTGCGACAGCTGGTTGATCGTCGTCGATAATGTCGACGCGAAGCCCGTTCCGTCGTTAGCAAAATAGTCACTTGTGTCACTGTAGTACTGAGCACCGACTGCGGTGTTGAAGGAAAACGCGTCAGCCACGTCCATGCCGATCGTTGCTGCGTAGTCGAAGCTCATGTTCCCTTGAATCGGCCGCTCGTAGAACATCTGGCCGTCAACCGTCTCTGAATAGACGGCCGCCCAGCTGGTTGCATAGTCCGTCAGGTTTGAAGGCACCTGGCCGTCCTCGAGCGGGAACATCTGACGATCCACATCCCAAGCCTTGTCGACGCCGACGACCGCACGTTGCGTGATCGTGGTCGGGATTCCAGCCAAATCGAGCTCGCCCGACGTATAGTTCAGTGTGGCTGAGCCAGTGAAACGCGAGTAGTCGCGCGTGGCCTCGACCTCACCAACGTCTGAAGGCAGGTGCTCCTGGAAGCCGCCTAGTCGCACGTTGCTGGTACCAGGCCCGCTCCCATCGAATGCATTCACACGGTCTAGATAATGGCCGTTGGACCAAAGTAGATCCTGCCACACACCACCATCGGAGCGGGTCGGACCCATAAACCGGGTATATCCGTCTACATAACCCGTCGAAACGTCTAGTGAGAAATTATCGTTGAAGACGATACCGACGTTACCACGCAGGCGGAAAGTTTCATCATGGTTGTACCAGATGATGCCTTCCTCGTTCTCATAGTTACCTGAGAGGAAGTAGCGAACGGCCTGCGAGCCACCACGGACATCGAGGTTATAGGACTGAGTGTGTCCTTCTCGGTACAAACGTTCTGTCGGCCACGGGAAGTAGCCATCACTGATGTACCGGTTCGCCTCATCATACATATTGTAGCTAACAAGGTCTGACTCATTCTGACAGTCCGTTGGGCCTGGGCCTGGATCGGACGGGCACGTCCACATACCGCCAAGGCGACCCGCGGGATCCGTCATCCAGTTCTGACCCTGGCGCACCGAAAGGTTGAACTCCGGCGCACCCTCATTGCCCCTCTTCGTGATAATCTGGATCACGCCGGCAGAAGCTTCCGTACCGTAGAGGCTAGCAGCCGCCGGACCCTTGATGATCTCAATACTCTCGATGTCTTCGGGGTTGAAGTCATCGATGACGTTTACGTTGTCACCACCACCGAGGTTCGGGCCAGCTTCTGAGTCGTTGTTTACACGGACTCCGTCCACGTAAACTAGCGGCTGGTTCCGGCTGAAGTTGAAGCTGCCAACACCCCGAATCGTCATTGGGGAGCCAGTACCAACATTACCGCTCAGGCGTGTGAACTGCAGACCCGGAGTACGCCCGCTGATCAGATCCTGCATGTTCGTGATCGCGACGTCCTGGGTAATGTCACCCACGTCGACAGTCGCCACTGTGTTGCCCAGCGCGCGACGCTGCGTACCACCTGGCGTTCCCGTAATGATGATCTCGTCGAGCTGCAGGGCTTCTTCAGTGATCTGGAAATCCAGAGCGACTGTTTCACCAGAGGCGACGGTCACAGTTTGTGTAGCCTCGCGGTAACCGATTCGCTGCACCGTCAATGTATGCGACCCTGCAGGCACGTTAAGCAGCAAATATGAACCGTTCTGCTGACTTAAGACGCCAATATCCAGGTTAGCAATAAAGACCTGGGCAGCCGCGATTGATTGACCTGTTTGGCCATCAGTTACCCGACCAGTCACAGAACCGGTCTGAGCCACGAGGCCGGGTGCGCTGATCAACGTTGCCGCTGCCAGAACCCCCAAAACTCGTGCGAAGCGCGAACAGATGTAGTTCCCCATCTGCCTCCCTCCCGTTGGTGGATAGGCCGAAGACAAAAAGTCCGCCATCCCCATAACTGCCGGAGACCGCTTACCAGTTGTCCTCAGATAAAAACCTTATTGTTACGCCGACGATACATGCCGATACCCTGCGGCGCAAGTGTTTTCATGGGTTATCCGCGACTCATAAATTACCACCTTTACGAGGGGTATAGTCGCGGGCAAAACCTCACAGAAGAGATCGATTCTAGGGCAGCTTGAACACGTACAAAGCATTCCCATGGTTAGGGTGGCGAACCTGAGGCGTCACGGCTCGCGGGACGCCCCGAGGGCTACCACCACCTATTCCCGAAGTGACAGCGATGTACTGATCATCGCCTACACTAAATGAAACCGGGAAGCCCTGCACCGATGTCCCCAACCTCGTCTGCCACAAGACCTCTCCCGTATAAACATCATGAGCTCGGAAGTAGCGGTTCAGATCACCTGCAAAAACAATTTCTCCCCCTGTCGTCAGTGCAGCGGTCAGGAAGGAGGCAGGCTGCTCAAAGCTCCAAAGCTCTTCCATCGTGTCGATATCGTAGGCAGCCAGCTTTCCAAGGTTACCGTTGGTTCCCGGCATTTCATGGAAGGTTCGGTTTGCTCCGGTCCCCCCAGACATGCGCTCAAGCGCAATCTCACGACCTGAAATCCCAAGGCAACTCTGGCTGAGTGGTATCACGAGTGCATTCGCCTCGGGACTAAAGCCCATAGCTGGCCAATTGTGACCACCCGCTGTACTTGGGCACACCTGCACCCAGTCACCAATCCCTGCATCTTGGATGTCCTGACGGTAAGTGACTTCACCTGTGTTAGGGTCGATTTCGTCAAAGACGTTCTGGTATACTGTCTCCTTATAACCGAAAAACTCACCGGTGGCCCGGTCCAGCTTCCAAAGAATTCCATGCTTTCCTATGGAGAACACAAATTTCCCATCACCACTATCGATCAAGACACGCTCGAATACCTCATCGAGATCTAGAGCCTCTGCCGGAACATGCTGCTTATACCAAACTATGCGGCCATCATCGGGATCTAGTGCGAGCGTTGAGTTAGTGTAAAGAGCGGCCTCATTCGTCGTCAGGCCGCGACTTGCCGGAACCCATGGTTTCGCCTGGGCCGTACCCCAGTAAATGAGATCCAACTCAGGATCGTAGCTTCCTGTAATCCAAGCATCCCCTCCTCCGCGTAACTCAAGAGGTAGGTCACCCCAAGTATCACCACCCGGCTCACCAGGCCTGGCAATGGTGTAGGTGCGCCAAAGTTCTTCCCCTGTTTCGGCATCATGCGCAGTGATGAAGCACGAGTCTTCATGAAACCGCGTGCATCCGTTGATACCATTAATCACCTTGCCCCTTGCAATCAGAGGGCCTGCAACATTCGTAAAACCGATTTCGTGGTCTGCAACCTCTGTTTCCCACACGACGTCTCCGGTCCTGGCATCGAGCGCAACCATCCAGGCGTCCTTAGTAGGCACAAAGATCTTGTCGTTGTAGATCGCGATCGAGCGAAGCTGCGAAAATCCAGCACGGAAGCCTTCTGGGAACTCGCGCCGGTACTCCCACATCAACTCTCCAGTTTCAGCGTCTAACGCCTGGATCGTGTTCATGGGGTTCGTCATATACAGCACCCCGTCATGAACAAGAGGGGTAGGCTGGCTAGTACCGGGATCCAATGACCAAACCCAGGCGAGACGGAGGTCATCCACGTTACCGCGATCTATCTGGTCAAGAGGGCTGTAACCCTGTCCATCCAGTGTCCGACGGTACATCAACCAGTCGCCAGGATCTGGATTTGTAAGCTCGGCAGTAGTTACTGGCTCAAAATCAGCTACTGGAGTGATCGTCTCCGTACCTCCTCCACCACTCCCGAAACCGCCCGGACCCGAACCATCGACAGCACCAATATCAACCGGCACGCCTGTAGCACCATCCATGAGGCCAGTCGAATTATATGCGAGCGCCTGGTCACTTGACGGGATCCCGTTACGTGAGAGGATGTAAGCCGCAATGTTCGTGTATACACCTTCGCCAAGGGTGCCCTCTTCGTCCGGAGGCATGAAAGCCACCATCTCAATCAGCTCATTGACTGGCCGACCACTCCAAAAATTCCTGAAGTTGGGGCCAGCCAGTTCCGGTGCTTCGAAAGAACCACCCATGTCCTCCTGGTGGCACTCGGCGCAATTCCGATTGTACGCAGCACCCCCATTTGCCGCCTGAGCTTCTAAATAGGTGACCTGCTCCTGTGTGACACCACCATCGGGCGTGACCGCTAAAATTCCAACAGCGACGAGTGCAAAGGGACGGACCTTCATCTGGGATCACTCCTCCGAACTGACGGTCTTGTTTCCAGGGAATAGGGGGTGTACCTGCGCTTCGCGCGAGTGTGAAGCCCACATCACGAATGGATGATGGAGCCTGATGGGCTTGAGCAGGGCTGACATGGGCCATATTTGACCCTCGGCTTCAGCCCCCCCCTCTGCCCTAGTTCCTCATTCAAGTGCGGATCTTTTCGCATGGTCGCTGCAGGACTTGAACCTGCGACCCCCACGATGTGAACGTGGTGCTCTACCAGCTGAGCTAAGCGACCTATACCGTGCCGCGACGACGTGTGCGAGGCCCTGGGCTTACACACTGGACCTCGCACTTTAATACCCCCACGGGGACTCGAACCCCGGTCTTCGCCGTGAGAGGGCGATATCCTAGGCCACTAGACGATGGGGGCGTCACCGTTCTCATACGGCGAAGGGCCCAAATGTGTAAGATCGCATGTGACGAGCGTCAAGCCTCTTCGGAGCATTGAATTTGAATGCGTTCAGGTGGGGCATCATAGCTCTCCTCTTCGATCAGCGACTAGCCAAACCAGTTCGTCTATCTAACTTGTGCACATGGGTTTGTGGTGATTAATGGAGTAAGCGCTTTGGCAAAACTGAATACAGAGTCCATCAGGGGATGGTTGAGTTCTCGTAAAGGCTGGACTCGGCGCTCAAACAAGATCATCAAGGAGTTCCAGTTCGAATCCTTCCGCGACTCGATTGTGTTCGTTAATCGGGTAGCAACTCTCGCCGACACTCACGATCATCACCCCGACATCGAGGTCTGCTACTCAACGGTCACACTCACCTTATCTACCCACGATGCTGGTGGCATTACTGAAAAAGACCTAGATCTCGCGGAACAAATCGATTTCGCCTCCTCCGGCAATTAAGCAGAGTCTACCGGAGTCTAAGTAGGTCCTCGAACGTCTCTAGGAAATAGTCGGGGTGTTCAGCCTCCAAGGTCCGTCGCTCGAAGGGACCCCAAGACACTCCGGCAGTACGCGTTCCAGCCGCCCTCCCAGCCTGTAAGTCGAAGGGCGAGTCACCCACAAACAAGACTTCCTCTCGGCAATCTGTGAGACCTAGTGCAGACAGGGCTTTTTCTACTGACTCAGGGTCCGGCTTACCATGATCCACATCCTCAACCGTCACAAGCAAATCTATTGAATTCCGGAGGCCACATACCTCTAAGGTTTGACTAGCAACTGCACGGCGTTTGCTGGTGATTACAGCCAAACGTACACCACCGGCCCGAAGCGTATCCAATAACGCCCCGGCACCCGGAAAGGGGCGGACCATATCGTCGTGCAACCCACGCTGGAAAACCGTAAAAGTCTCGAGCATTCGTTCCACCTCTGCCTCGTTCCGCGCGAAGCCGCGGAGTTGAGAAACGAGAGGCGTTCCGATCGTAGACAACCAACGCTGGTCGGGCAAAGCCTCACCGAGGTGAACCTTCATCGTGTGCCTGTAGCTACAGAGGATGAGTTCGACTGTATCGGCGAGAGTACCGTCTAAGTCAAAAAAAACGCCCTGCCATTCCCGGAGGGCTGTCACGAGAAGCTTCTTATCACATTCTCTAGGACCTCCAGAGCATACATCTCCTGATCTGCTTTCAGGACCACCGGAGGGGCTAACTCCACGACTTGCCCTAGGTCTCCGGCCGGAAGCACCAACACGCCAGCTTTCATAGCCGAGCTTGCTACCCGAGCTGCACCTCCCAAAAGTGGGGTGATCCCATCTGGTCCCACGAGCTCGATACCGAGCAATAAGCCGAGCCCTCGAATATTACCCACGCTGGGCAAGCCTGAGAGTCTCTGGGACAAAGACACTAGAAGATCGTGCCCCATCTCCGTGGCACGTTTCGGGACGCCTTCGTCCATGGTTAGATCAAGAGCGGTGGAAGCAGCCACACACGAAAGGGGATGCCCAAGAAAGGTGCTCGTGTGAAGAGCCTCTCCCTCACTCAGCGGCCACGAATCGATGAGTGATTTCGGACCAAGGCAAGCCGCGACTGGCATTCCAGCACCGAGAGCCTTACCGATGCATATGAGGTCGGGCACAAGGCCCACTGTCTCTGCTGCGAGCATGGCACCACACCGCCCGAGTCCAGTCATAATTTCATCAGCAATCACAAGTGCTCCTGCATCGGCAGCTGCGACTGACAGCTCCGCCATGAAGCCATCAGGAGCAAGTCGCGCACCCCCCCTCCCTTGAACTGGCTCCACGATCACGGCACCAATCGGATCTCCGTTTGGTGCTCCTAACCTTAGAGAGTCACGAACACTAGCTAATGACTCTTCAGCGCTCCGGTCACCTTCACGCCAGTGCTCGGGAAAGGGTGCGAAGGAAACGCCACCGTAGGTCCGATCAGCAAACGGTTCCCGAAAGTCCGCTCGAGATGTAACCGCAAGCGAACCGAGCGTCAGCCCGTGGTAGCCCCCTTCAAAGGCGAGTACGCCAGGCTTTCCAGTGGCCAACTGCGCCGTTTTCAATGCAATTTCAACAGCCTCCGAACCGGTTGTTGCAAGAACCGCCTGTGCGGAGTCCCAGGGAGCCAGTCGAGCCAGTCGCTCCAAGAGCTCGAGCTTTGCCGTAGGGGGATGAACGTCACCCATACCATGAATCAGTAGGTTCGCCTGTTTTGTAATAGCTGCGGTCACGGCGGGATGGGAATGACCCAGCAGCGCAACACCGAAAGCAGAAGTCATATCTACATAAGTGTTGTTATCCGCATCACGCACATTCGAGCCAGATGCCTCTTCCCAAAACAGAGGCCAGCCGTCACCGACAAAGGTCACGTTCCTGGATTCAACGCCCCGCAAGCGATCTGTGAATGCTCGCGACGCCGGCCCTGGTGCGGACGTGACCAGTTCTGGAAGACGGGACCCAAAGGCCGTAGTTGCGCTCACGGGAGCGTCCGCTTCATTCCGTCGATAGCTGCGGATCCGCCGGCATCCCCATAGCATGGTAGCCCTTATCTACGTGCAGCGTTTCGCCCGTGATACCTGAGGCAAGAGGAGAGCACAGAAAAGCAGCAGCAGTACCTATTTCCTCTGCGGTAGCCACCTCAGGCAAGGCCGCGTTAGCCCGATAGTATTCGACCATCTTATCGATCGTGCCAACGGCCTTAGCAGCGCGACTTGCCAATGGTCCAGCGCTAATCGTGTTCACGCGCAGGCCCCACTTCCGACCTGCTTCATAAGCCAGTGTCCGGGTATCACCCTCTAGGGCTGCCTTTGCTGAACTCATGCCGCCACCGTACCCCGGCACTACACGCTCTGCCGCGAGATACGATAGAGAGACGAGCGCACCACCTGATCGGGTTAGTGGCCCCAGTCGTTGAAGCATACTGACCATTGAGTACGAACTGGCACTAAGGGCAGCAAGATATCCTGCGCGACTCGTCTCAAGCAGGTCCTTCCGTACCTCCGGCCCATTGGCTAGTGAGTGCACGATGACATCTAGGCAGGGGTCACCAAAGTCAGATCGCAGCTGGTCTGCGACTTCCTGGATTCCATACCCTGAAAGCTCGATGTAACGCTTATCATTACGCACATCCTCAGGCACGTCGTCTAGTGAATCGAACACGGCATCGAGTGGATAAATCTTCTCTAGCTCGATTTCCCCACCACTGGGAAGCGACATGTCTAGCTTCCCCCGCTCCAGGCTCTTAGTGAAGATGCGTAGGGTTGGGGGCCAGGTGCCGACACACACAGATGCGCCTGCTTGAGCAAGAGCCCGCACGATCGCCCAGCCGTACCCTTTGTCATCCGCCACTCCCGCGACGAAAGCGCGCTTCCCCGTTAGGTCGATCGGCAGCATTTGGGTAGGCTCCGTGGTTAAGTGAACTCGAAAGCTATTCGGGGTAGATGCGGTCGCCTACCCCGGTAGGATAATCATGGCCCGACCTCTATTAGCCGCTCTCGCTAATCACTCCCTAACTCATTGGACCTAGAAGGACAAAGCCAATCCCAACATACACGGCGACGAGGAGAGCGCCCTCCCATCTTCTTAGCTTCCATCCGCTCCGGAGCAACGGCAATAGGAGCACTGAAATGAAAACCACCGCGGGTAATTCCTGACGGAGAACTGATTCCGGTATCGAGATGGGTCTAACCAAGGATGTGGTACCAAGAATGGCGGCAATATTAAAGATGTTCGAACCAATGACGTTGCCCACGGCGATGTCGGCCTGGCGCCGGGCAGCCGCAACTATCGAAGTCGCGAGTTCAGGCAGCGAGGTTCCTACAGCAACCACAGTCAGACCAATCACGACCTGTGAGATCCCAAGGGCGGACGCCACCCCCACGGCCGCTTCAACAATGAAGTAGCCCCCCAGGACAAGGAAACCGGATCCAGAAAAAACGAGGAGTACGTCCTGGAGCTGCACGGCAACTGACACTTTGGCGGACTCCTTCGCTAATCCCAAGTGCTGCGGTGTGGGAGGCGAAGCTTCGTTGCTAACGGACCGGAAGGCGAAGACGAGATAAGCCAAAAGAAAAGCCAGAAGCAGGACACCGTCGACTCTGCTCAGTAGACCATCGAAGAAAAGAGGGAATACGCTAAACGTTACCAGGAGCATAATCGGCACTTCGCGATGTACGACACGGGACTGCACAACAATCGGCCGAACTAAAGCAGTAAGCCCTAAAATCAGTCCAATATTAGCCATATTGGAACCCATAACATTACCGATCGCTAGATCTGAATTCCCACCCAACGCAGCGACAACACAGACCACGAGCTCGGGAGCCGAAGTTCCTAAAGAAACGACAGTGAGACCTACTACGATCGGACTCACTCCAATGGAGCTGGCGAGACGTACTGAACCGCGGACTAGCCACTCTGCTCCGAAGTAGAGCACCGTGATGCCGACGACGAGCAGCGAAAGATCGAGTGCTATACCGGCCAAGCCACCTTCCTCACTAGTCTCGCCGCGACAAACAGCTCTTCAGGTGCCTGGCGGAAAGCGAATTGAGTACGTCTTGTGGGCGTAGAAGGAGACTGAGGTTTTGGATGACGTCAAGGCTCTCCTTCAAACTTTGATGTCCCCACCCAGACCACGCAACCTCTCAACGAACTCCTCAAAATTGAGCACCTGGACACCGAGTTTCTCCGCCTTTCCCAACTTAGATCCTGCATTCTCACCAGCCACCACGAATGTAGTCTTCTTGGACACGGATCCGGTGACCGAACCACCGATATTACGCCATGCGCTTTCTGCGACCACGCGTGGAACAGGAATTGTCCCGGTGAAGACCACTGCGCCAAGGTCAGCAAGAGCAGTGTCAGCTGGGTCGGTGACCCTGGCCTTCACACCGCGCTCCAACAAGGCGTCCAAGGTTACTGTATTACGATCTTCGTCGAAAAAGTTCGTGATAGCCTTACTCATTAGAGGCCCGACCCCGGGAATTGCCTCCAGGTCCTCACGTCTTGCTGACCTTATAAGCGAGAAATCTCCGAAGTGGGCTGCCAACTGGCGTGCCACGTTGACTCCCACCTCTGGGATCCCAAGTGCGACCAGGAAACGTCTCAGTTCCGGAGTTTTTTTCGCTTGGATTGCCGAAACAAGTCCAGTGGCGGACTTCTCAGCAAATCCGTCGAGTTGCACCAACTGCTCGGCAGTAATGTCGAACAGTTGGGCCAACCCAGAGACTAGCCCGGTCTCCACCAGCACGTGTGCAGTCTCCTCCCCTAACCCCTCGATATCGAGTGCCGCCCTGGCGGCAAAGTGAGTAATACGACCCTTGAGTTGAGCCCGGCACCCGAACCGGTTCGGGCAGATTGTGCGTGGCCCCTCTTCATAAACCGACGTCCCGCAAACAGGGCACTCGGCGGGCATACTGAAGGCGGGCGATCGACCCTCGACCCGCTCTAGAACTTTGACGACCTGCGGAATGACGTCACCGGCCCGCTGAATGAGGACGTTATCACCCTCACGAAGGTCTTTGCGCTTTAGCTCGTCCCGATTGTGTAGAGAGGCCCTAGCGACTCTTACCCCCCCTACGACAACGGGCCTGAGAAATGCCACTGGTGTCAGCACCCCCGTACGGCCGACTTGGATGTCTATCTTGTCTATCCGGGTAATCTCTTGGCGAGGCGGAAACTTAAATGCCAGAGCCCATCGAGGGTGATGAGACGTAGAGCCCATAGCTGCACGGGCAGCCAGATCATCAAGCTTTATAACAACTCCATCGATCTCGTAGTCCATACGGTCGCGCGCTGTGACAAAGTGTTGATGATAAGAAGCGATGTCCTGAACGGAACGCGCAAACTCAACCCGCTCAGGAACCTTGAGTCCCCAATCCCGCAGAGCATCAACCCCCGCACTGTCGGTTATGACCGAGTGACCCTCAAGGGCAAGGACGTCGTAAACAAAGACATCGAGCTTTCTTGAAGCAGCCACACTGGGATCAAGCTGACGAATTGCGCCTGCGGCAGAGTTGCGTGGCGATGCGTATGGCTCAGCTCCCTTTTCTATCAAACCGGCGTTGAGGTCTTGGAAGTTAGAGATACTCATTATCACTTCCCCTCGAATAGCCAACATCCTGGGTGCGGGACGCACATCAGTACGCAGACGAAGCGGCACCGATGAGATCGTTCGAATATTTTCCGTCACCCTTTCACCCTCTTGACCATTCCCGCGGGTGACTGCTCGAGTGAACAGACCGTCCTCGTAGACGAGTTCGATCGATGCACCATCAAGCTTCGGTTCGAGGAGATACGACGGCTCGTTTCCTGCGCCCAAGGCTTTACTCACGCGATCGTGAAAACGATGGACCACATCCAATTCTTGGGTGGAGTCCAAGGACAACATTGGCGCTACATGAGGGACAGTTTCAAACTTGTCCTGTGGCTCTGCCCCCACTCTCTGAGTAGGTGAATCCAGCGAAGCTAGGTCGGGAAACCGTAGTTCCAGATCGACTAGCCTGCGGAAGAGTTCGTCATATTCTAGGTCAGTAATCTCTGGGCGAGCCTCCACGTAGTAGAGACGGCCGTGCCGGTTTAGCTCTAAACGAAGTTCTTCGGCTTCACGTACAACCTCCGGGGGAGCCTTCTCCCCTGAAGCATCAGCGGCGGAATGGGATGTTGTCAAAGCACTCCGGAGGGGTCAGAGGTAGAAACATAAAATGCAAATATGGCGTCTTAAATATGGCACAAGCTACGCCTCTTGGCGTAAGGCTATGTGAGCCCCAAGGTTTCTTACGTGAATATCAACAAACTGAGAGCGGACACGCCTGGATGCGAGCAGCGCATCCACCTCAACAATGCTGGTGCAGGTCTCATGCCCCAGCCAGTGTTAGATGCGATTACCAACCATCTCCTGCTCGAAGCGGACATCGGTGGATACGAAGCAGAGGCCGAAGCTGCTGATGCGATTGAAGGGTCACGCTCAAGCCTGGCACAGCTGTTAGGTGCACCTACAGATCGGGTAGCATTTACAGAACATGCAACCGCATCATTCGTGGCTGCGTTATCCGCCGTAGATTTCCAGACTGGAGATCTGATCGCCACGACACGCGCAGACTACGCCTCGAACCAAATTGCCTACCTGTCTCTTTCGCATCGTCTCGGCGTTCAAGTCCTAAGGGTCCCTGACGCGCCTGAGGGCGGTGTTGACCTAGCAGCAATGGAGGAGGTCATCCACCGCAGACGCCCCAGGCTCGTTACTGTCACGCACGCCCCTTCCAACTCGGGTCTAATTCAAGATGTAGCAAGCATAGGCACAATGTGTCGGGCTCGGGATGTCCTCTATTTGGTCGACGGTTGTCAATCCGTGGGACAGATGCCCGTGGACGTCGAGCAAATCGGCTGTGATTTCTTTTCTGGAACCTCTCGTAAATACCTCAGAGGGCCCAGAGGCGCAGGCTTCCTCTTTATATCTGATCGGGTCTTAGACACCGGCCTAGAGCCTCTATTCTTGGACATGCGCGGTGCGGATTGGATCGCAGATTCTATCTATCAGCCCGCCCCTGATGCCCGGCGTTTTGAAACATGGGAATTTGCTTGGGCCCTGGTGCTGGGAACTGGGGCAGCCGCTAGATATGCCACCAAAATCGGTCTTGGGCCAATACGTGATCGTGCTCGCTCTCTGGCGACCGTACTACGTGAGAACTTGGCTGACCTGGATGGAGTGAGGGTGCTTGACGTAGGCCCTGAACTCGGAGCTACCGTAACCACCTCCGTGACCGGATGGTCTTCAGTAGACCTGACAAACCAACTGAGGATGCGGGGAATCAACACATCATCCCAAACCCGAATTGATGCGGTGATCGACTACGATACAAAGGGTGTGGATGGAGCGCTCCGTATCTCCCCGCACTACTACAACTTAGAATCGGATTTAGACCTTTTGATCGACGCTCTTTATGAGATTCTTAGCTTGTGAACGGACCTTCAACTCAAAAAGCTCTCTACGCTATTTGGAGAACGCTGCGGTACACGAGACTAGGAGTCAGATGGATTCTCACACTCCTCGCATTCACTACAGGATGTGCTTCGTCGGGCACTGGGGTAAACCGCATAGACGGCCGCGCGGTCGATGCTCTCCTGACAAGTTCCCCGATCAACCAAGTGCACCTCGGCATAACAGCCACAGATGCCATCACAGGACAGATCCTTCTAGACCATAACGCCCACCAGTGGTTCGTTCCCGCATCTAACCAAAAGATCCTGGTTACCGCTGCCGCTTGGTCTCTTCTAGGGCCAGACCACGAGTTCCGAACTGAGTTGTGGGCAGCCGGCCTGGTGCAAGGAAACACCTTAGAGGGTGACTTGGTTTTAGTTGGTTCCGGTGACCCCTCCCTTTCTAGTCGCTATTGGGAATCGGGTTCAGCAGCACTCGATACTCTCGCCCAAAAGGTCCGCGCGGCTGGGATCCGACAGGTGACTGGATCACTAATCGTCGATGCATCAGTGTGGGACTCGACAACGGTCGCTCCCACACGAGAAGTCCAGGACCTACGATTCAGGTTCGGCTCGACCGGGGGGGCGTTTGCAATTGATGAAGGTGAGTTCGAGGTCATCGTTAGCGGCGGACCGTCAATTGGAGGGCCTGGCCGTGTTCGTTGGTCTCCTGTCGGCACATCAGGGTATGTTCAGTCTTTGGTGACAACATCTCCCGCAGGTAGGGTTACGAGTGTCGTCCCCCACTACCTGCCTGAGACCCGCCAAATCGTTCTACGGGGCAATGCGGAGTACGGAACAGTTGATACGCTTTGGATCGCACAGCGCGATCCTGTCCGGCAGGCAACCGCTGCGCTTGCTGCTGCACTCGCTCAGGCTGACGTGGATCTTGCCCACAGCTGGAGCGTGCGCTGGAAACGCGGGGACCGAGTTGGCCGCTCGTGTCAGACCGGAACAGTAGCAGTATGCCCTGATGCTCACTTGGTCGGATCCCTAATCTCCCCACCACTCTCAGAACTCACCGCAGGCACCTTGGAACCAAGCCAAAACTGGATCTCGGAACAGTTTGTCCATGCACTTGGTGCGGAACTCGGTGATCATGGTAGCTGGGAAGAGGGAATTGCAGTACTCGAATCATTCCTTGTAGATGAGGTCGGCATAGACCCCCAAGACGTCTCCGCTCGAGACGGCTCAGGACTATCGGCTTACAACCTAGTAACCCCCAGGGCTATCGCTCGTGTCCTTCGGTACATGTATACCGGGCCCGGCGGAGATACTTACCGAATGGCAATGGCTGAACCAGGAGAAAAGGGATCTACTCTGGAGCACCGTCTATCAGGGCTTGAAGGTCAGGTTTTTGCCAAGACTGGCTCAATTTCCAATGTAAACTCTTTATCTGGATATCTTGTCACTGGAAAGGGCAATCCCTTGATCTTCTCAATCCTTTCAAATGGAGCAGGCCTTAATCCACTAACGGTTCGTGAAAGGATTGATGACCTCGTTCGTATCCTGGCAAGGTGACAGGGGACTGACTGACTAAATCATTATCCCAGGCCGGCCAACTCTCCCCACCTTGCTTGGACCTGGGCATTGGGTGTATCTCCGCAGAGCAGAACCCACACGAAACGGAGTGACTCATGGCTGCGAAACGATTTCTAATCCTTGGGTTGATGACAACCCTGTTCGGTGCAGGCTACATGTTAGGGAAGACTGGAGCGCCAAATCTGGTAGCTGAAGCGGAAGCAACCCCGGTTGTGCTTCTCCAGGCTAATAAGACCTATGAGTTGAGAACCTATACGGCGCCTGATGGCAAACTTGATAATCTCTTAGCGCGCTTCCGCGATCACACAATGGATATCTTTGAGACGCATGGGATGACCAACCACGGGTACTGGCTACCCCAGGAACAGGAAAACACCCTGATCTACCTTCTCTCGCACGACTCACGCGCTGCTGGCGAAGAGTCGTGGCGCAACTTCGGTCAGGATCCTGAATGGCAGCGGGTGTCTGAAGAATCACAGCGTGATGGGCGCATCATAGTACCAGGCGGCGTTGAGCGGATTTGGCTCGACCCAACCGACTTTTCTAGAATGAAATAGATCCTTAGGCCATAATCACTCCGGCGAGCAGATCTGGCTGACCCAAACCTGGGCCAGATCTGCTCGCCCCGTTGGACCAACTCAGAGCCACTGTTGAAAAAGAACCATTCCTACCGCTGAAACAGTCGCTAGAGTAGCTACTTGCGCTCGCTCGCCATGTTTGTATGCCGCGAAGCATTACCTGGGCTGGCTCAGCAACTCCTGAACAGCCGACTCAAGCCCGGTAAGCCCCGCCTGCCGACCAATCTCTAGAGCGTCATCTGGCGCAATTCCGTCCAACCAGTAAGCCTTTAATGCAAGGAGGCCACCGACACGATTACTACTAGCGCAGTACAGGACCGTGTTCTCGGAAGAGGCCTCGGCCTCTTCAAGTATTTCGTTCAAAGCCATCACGTTCTCCCGTGTGAGGCCTCCTGCGCCAGCCACGGGGATCCTCGTGAACATCACGTCATCATCCACGACGTGTGTCTCTTCCCAGCCCGCACCGTTTTCGGACGTGGGTCGCAGACTAATGAAGTTGGTGTAACCCATGTCGACGAGTTCTTCGAACTGTAATTCGGTTACCTGACCTGCTGCTAAGAGATTGTCCGCTAGAATCGTCCCATTGCGCACACCGAGATCTTCGATTTCGGTCACTGTTACACTGGGGGCGGAGGTCATCGAAGCCTGACCAGTCGATGTGTTTGCCGGTTCCTGAGCTGGCTCTCCGCAGGCCACGACAAAGACTGCTCCGATTAGAGCATGCATGCGAATGGCACCAACTGTTTTATGAAGTCTCATCTTTGCTACCTCCTGTCTCGCGACCCCTATATGGGGACTATCACAGACCGGCATCTACATAACCCTTAACTGAACATGAGGGCTACCGGCAAGCTCTCACCTTACAACAAATGTCGCTACTTCAGCTATACCCAGACTCATCGCACGGTTTACTTGTGTAGACAGCAGCAGCTGGAGTGGTATGGTAGGCTTTCTTGCAGCGTGCCTCGTGTCGCTGGCATGTTGCGATGATCAATTTCACTGAATGGGATTGCGAATTGACTATAAACATGGCCCTTGAGGCAGAACACGCATGGCGGTTCAGGCCCGATATGACTCGGGGTAACTGAGCAACTGAATATGCGCGTATCACTCTTTGCCACCTGCCTAGGTGATCAGTTTTATGCAGATGCCTGCGCAGATGCCGTTCGGCTTTTGCGCTACCATGATGTGCAGGTCGATGTGCCTTTCGGTCAAACTTGCTGTGGTCAACCAGCATACAACGCTGGCCTACGCAGGGAAGCGGAACGCATGGCTCGGCACACCGCCGACACCTTTGTAGACGCTGAGTATGTTGTCCTGCCATCAGGTAGCTGCGCTGGAATGATGCGTTGCTTTTATGGGCGTCTCTTGGGTGATGATGCGCGAGTCAAGGCTCTTACGACTCGCACGTACGAATTATCGCAATTTCTCGTAGATGTCATTGGGGTCACCAGGCTAGGGTCGGGGCTGTCGGGGAGACGCATCGCATACCATCACAGCTGTCACGCACTTAGGGAGCTCGGCGTTCGTGATGCTCCCCTTGAGCTTCTTCGTGGCTCAGGGGCGGAGATTATAGAGTGGGTGGCCGAGGAAGAATGTTGTGGCTTTGGCGGGTTGTTCAGCGCAAAACTCCCTGAAGTCTCGGCAGGCATGGCTGATCGCAAACTAGAAACGCTACCGGAAGTTGATACAGTCACATCAACCGACGGCGGATGCCTGCTCCAACTCTCAACACGTGCTACCCGTCAGGGTGGCGGACCTCAGTTCCGACATCTTGCCAGTGTACTGTGGGAAGGATTAGGCCAATGAGTCACACGGTACCCAACCAGTATCGGAGCGAAGCTGCTCGGACACTTCGTGACCTCCCCAAGGTTAGAACATCAGTCACATCTGCTACAGACAACTTCAACCACAATAGGTTGCGTGCATACGGGGAAATAGACACTGACCGTTGGCGTAACTGGGCTCGAGATGTCAAAACCCACACACTCACTAATCTTGATCACTATCTAGAGCAGGCCGAAAAGAGTCTGACTGCCAATGGTGTACACGTCCATTGGGCTAACACATCAGCTGACGCACTCGCCGCAATCCGTGAAGTCGTCAGTGAACATGATCTAAAGTCAGTCGTAAAAGGCAAAAGCATGTTGAGCGAAGAACTCGGTGTTAATGCCTACCTTGAGGAGCTTGGCGTGCACGTCCGGGAAGCTGATTTGGGGGAATACATCATTCAACTCCTAGGTGAACCGCCAAGCCATATCGTCGGGCCGGCAATCCATAAGAGCCTTGAGGACTGTCAACAACTCTTCCATGAAAAGTTTGGCACACCGTTAGATGGCGACCCCGACACACTTGCTCAGGCTGCGCGTGAGGCACTGCGGGCGGAATTTCTAGCCGCCGACCTAGGAATCACCGGTGGTAATTTCCTGGCAGCTGACACGGGGACACTCGCCCTGATAGAGAACGAAGGAAACATACGGCTGAGCACCTCTTTACCGCGCGTTCATGTAGCCTTTGTGGGCATTGAAAAGATTGTCCCACGCCTGGAGGACTTAGCAGGATTCGTACAGCTTACTACCCGAGCGGCAACAGGTCAGCCCATCGGTAATTACATCTCTTTAATTCAGGGACCACAGCACCGAGATGAGGTGGACGGACCCGAGGAAGTCCACGTCGTCTTCGTCGATAATGGGCGCACTAATCTCCTGGCAGACGAAGAAGCATGGGAAGCACTGCGCTGCGTTCGTTGTGGTGCATGCCTTAACATATGCCCGGTGTACCGACAGACAGGTGGACACCCTTACGGCTGGGCTTATTCTGGACCCATTGGAGCGATCATCGCACCAGGCATCCTCGGGCTCAAGGAGGCAATGCCCCTCCCTTATGCTTCGAGCTTGTGCGGTGCGTGTACAGACGTCTGTCCAGTCCGTATTCCGATCCCAGAATTACTGCTACACTGGCGTGAACGGGCCGTTGAAGAAGGGTTAGCACCTAAAACGGAAGAGTTGGGCCTTCGCGCATACACGGCACTGGCCGAACATCCGCAACTTTTCAGCATTGGAGGGTCATTGCTCCGAAAGCTCCCTTGGCAGCGTGGAGGACGGGCCCTCCCAGTACTGAGTGGATGGACGCAGGAGCGGGACGCCCCTGATCCTAGTTCTAGGAGCTTCCAATCCATGTGGAAGGACGGGATCAAGTGAGTGCTCGCCAACAGATTCTGGACCGTGTCAGAGCTGCGCTTAAGGACCGGCAAGCCACGGAACTCCCTGGTCCCTTTCAGGCTTGGCGGCCCGAACAACCAGCAGATACACCCGTGGACGGTTTTGCCCTACTGCTTGAGGCAGCCGGGGGAGAGGTTGTGCGCCAACCGAACATCGATGCCGCTGCCGCATGGCTTACAGAATTCACCACCAACTTTGATACGGCTACTGTCGGAAAGACCGTGCCGAGCAAGCTTGTCCCTGGCCTGGAAAGCTCCCCTCCCGAGATTGCCCCTTTGGGGGTATCCATGGCCAGCAGTGCGATAGCTGAAACTGGATCTCTGATGATGAATGCCCGAGACGGGCGTCGGAGTCAGCTGCTTGCCCCAACGCATGTTGTGTTCGTGCACGCGCGTGACGTCTATGCCACGTTTCACGAAGCTCTCAGTAAAGCTCGTGACGACCTTCCTTCCGCTATCGGACTTCACTCTGGACCCTCTAAATCGGCCGACATTGGCCAAGTCATGGTAAAGGGGGTACATGGGCCTGCTAGGCTCATCGCCGTAGTGATAGGCGACGACTAGCACCTTGCTCAAGCCCTCCGAGACACTCCGAACTCTAGTTTCCTGCGGGATCACCCACCTAGTGGGTCTGACGGATCGAATATCAGAGCCACTTTTTCAGGTCGCAACGAAACACCCTTCCATAAAGCTGATAACCGTCACACAAGACAGTGAGGCGTTCGCAATAGCAGCCGGCCTATGGATCGGCGGCGCATCACCGTTCGTGGTCATCCGAAATACAGGACTTCTAGAGTCGGGTGAAGTTATTCGTGCAACAGTACTTCGAATGGCAACCCCGATTCCTATGCTCGTAACTGGCTGTGGGCACGACAAAATGACAGAGGCCAGCATCACACCTGAAGATCTCCCAACTATGGAGCTACTGAGCAGATCAGATGTTGACTCAGCAGCCGTGCTCACGGAGCCGACGCTCGCAGCATGGGGTATTCCATTCTCGCGATGTGGAGTGGAAGACGATCCGGTAGCAGCGATTTCGCAAACAATCAATGACGCTCAGGCGGACCAATGTGCTGGCGCTGTGATCATGGCCCGCTCCCTGCCCTAATCTGAGCCATGCTTACCATAGCTCAACTTCTAGAACCACTTTGTAGGTACCGAACTAATGAAGTCGTAGTCGCATCCATGAGCTTGGTCCACCCATGGACACGACTCTCACAGCACGCGCTCGACCTTGCCTTGCCCGACAGCAAGATGGACCACGTAACGGGCCTCGCACTGGGTATAGCACTTGCCCGTCCAGACCGCGATGTAATCTGCCTTATTGGTGATGATAATAGGCCCAGCACTCCCGGCGGCCTTTCGACGATACTCTCTGCTTGTGTGACGAATCTCACACTTATCCTGATCGATGGCCGACATCCTTTGATTCCAGGTGGCCCCTCGTTCGCACCCAGCTTTGTCAACCCCTCAGCCTTGGCTGAAACAGCGGGGGTTGAACAGGTCTTCCGAGTCGAGGATGCGCACGAGTACGCTCAGAGTGTCCCAGAAATTTTGTCCCTGACCGGTCCTACCTTCATCCATGCCATTGTACCATCCAATAATAAGAAACCGGCTATGAAAGGATACACGAAAGATGTCTTCCAATCCCCGATTTCTTTGGCGGATTCAGCCAGAAAGGTTCTGGATACGCTAAAGTTAGACTGACTCGCGTAGGGAATCCCCCGCCAGCAATCTCAAGAGGTCTAGCAACTAACCGAAAACACTCTTTCGAGTCCTGATAAACCCTTTCAACATGGGCTTTTTCACACTGATGAGTATGCACTTGACCCCCTATTTAGGCAGGTCTAGTTTTTCGATGCTGAAATGGAGAATCATTCTTAATAAGCGGAGTCTGTGCACTCCGCTTTACTGTCTAAGGGACTCATGAGCGACACCCCGGTTTTGAAGATCAAGAACCTCCAGGCCAAAGTGGCGGAGGATGAGTTGAGGATACTGACGGGTTTAGACCTCGAAATTAAACCAGGGGAGATCCATGCGATCATGGGACCTAACGCCTCTGGCAAGAGTACGCTGGCCAAGGTGTTAGCTGGACACCCGGGCTATGAGGCGACCGCCGGGTCGGTTGTCTTTCAGGGTGAAGACTTACTTGAACTCGAAGCTGACGAAAGGTCACAGGCGGGACTTTTTTTGGCCTTCCAGTACCCGGTTGAGATCCCCGGAGTATCCATTGCAAACTTCCTCAGGACTGCTGTGCAGTCGCGGCTAACCGACGGTGATGAGCTCGACATTTTTGAGTTCTCGGATCAACTAACTGAGCGAATGGAGATGCTCGACATGGATATTTCCTTCGCTGAGCGCCATGTGAATGATGGCTTCAGCGGGGGAGAGAAGAAACGGAATGAAATCCTGCAGATGGCAATGTTAAAGCCTAAACTTGCCGTGATGGATGAAACCGATTCAGGCCTTGATATTGATGCGTTAAAGATTGTTGCCAATGGCGTGAATGCCCTTGTTGAAGAAGATCCTACGATGTCGATCCTCCTGATCACGCACTATCAGCGACTACTAGACTATATCAAACCGCATTTTGTACACGTGATGGTGGCCGGACAGATCGTACGCTCTGGCGGACCAGAAGTAGCCCTGGACCTCGAGGCTGAGGGTTACAAGATGTATGAAGGTTTCGAGTCCTCGGCTAACGGCAACAGCCCCGTTACTACTGCTTGACTACACGGAGACCTTTCCATGCCTGAAAACGAAACCATCCAGGATCTCGGCTTAGACGAGTACAAGTACGACTTTGTCACTGATGCCGAACCCGTCTTTCGTGCCGAGAAAGGGCTCTCAGAGAAGATCGTACGGCAGATTTCAGCGCATAAGGAAGAAGCTGAATGGATGCTCGATCTTCGCCTGAAGGCACTTGAGATCTACGAGTCTAAGCCCATGCCGAAATGGGGTGGGGACCTGACCGGCCTCGAGGATGTCCTCGATGAAATCTACTTCTACGTCCGTCCCCAAGATCGTATGGAGCATTCCTGGGAAGACGTCCCCGAGGAGATCAAAGACACTTTCGAGAAGCTAGGGATCCCAGAAGCAGAGCGTAAAGTTCTCGCCGGTGTCGGAGCTCAGTACGAGTCTGAAATGGTCTACCACTCGCTGCGTGAAGAGTGGGAGAAGCAGGGGGTGATTTTTGATTCTATTGAGGACGGCCTTAAGAATCATCCAGAGTTATTTCGAGAACACTTCGGCACTGTTGTACCGACGCAAGATAACAAGTTTGCGGCAATGAACTCTGCCGTGTGGTCGGGCGGTTCATTCGTATACATCCCCCCGGGCGTGTCCCTTGAGACCCCGCTACAAGCTTACTTCCGAGTGAATCAAGAGCGGATGGGTCAGTTTGAACGCACACTGATCATCGTCGATGAAGGCGCTCAAGCACATTATATCGAAGGCTGTACTGCCCCGGTCTATTCAACAGAGTCTTTCCACTCTGGTGTGATTGAGATCGTCGTGAAGAAGAACGCGCGCTTCCGTTACACCACGATCCAGAATTGGTCGAACAACATGTACAATCTCGTCACGCAGCGGGCACTGGTAGATGAAGGCGGGCATATGGAATGGCTCGACGGGAACCTAGGGTCCAAGCTGACGATGAAGTACCCGTCTTGTTATTTAATGGGTGAGGGTGCACACGGTGAGATCCTATCCATCGCTTATTCAGGTGATGGACAGCATCAGGACACCGGTGGCAAGGTGGTTCACGTTGCGCCACACACCACTTCTTCGATTGTCTCTAAGTCGATTTCGAAGGGCCACGGGCGTTCGACGTACCGTGGTCTCTGTAAGGTCCATGAGGGAGCCCATCACGCACGCTCAAACGTTGAGTGCGATGCGCTGTTGATCAACGAGACCTCAAGGACTGACACCTATCCGTATATCGAGATTGAGGAGAATGACGCTAACGTTGGGCATGAAGCTTCAGTCTCGAGGATCGGCGAAGAGCAGCTTTTCTACCTGACCAGTCGAGGGATTCCCGAAGAAGAAGCAATGGCCATGATCGTGCGGGGCTTCATCGAGCCCATTGCCAAGGAGCTTCCACTGGAGTACGCCGTTGAGCTCAATAGATTGATTGAATTAGAAATGGAAGGGTCGGTCGGCTAAATGTCTGACGCCCTGGTAACCGACAGTGTAGCAAGAGCTTTGAGTGTGGAGTCACTTGAGCGTGTCTCGCGGGACGAGCCAACATGGCTCAAGGAGCGCCGCTCACACGCCTGGTCAGTTTACGAAGCCACGCCAATGCCCACGACCAAGCTAGAGGAGTGGCGCTATACCGATCTGAGCAAGAAGCTGGACCTAGAAACACTTTCTCTATCAGAAGCTGAGACTGCACCGGATGATCCGTCAGCCTGGCCCGCACGCCTTCGGGCTACGATGGATGAGGACCATGCGGCTTCTGGCCACATTGTCTTCATAGATGGCCATGTCGTGCACGCGGATTTGGATTCAGATCTCGCATCACAGGGTGTGGTACTCAAGTCTCTTCACGAGGCGGTAGATTCCCATGCCGAACTAGTTCAGGAGCACCTAGCTACAGAGGCTTTGCCGCCTGAAGAGGGCAAGTTTGCCAGCCTTAACGCGGCACTCTGGGTAGACGGGATCTTTCTCTTCGTTCCCAAGGGCGTGCAGTTGGAGCTTCCTATCCGTGTAACCCGTTGGCTTAGTGAGGCTGGCACAGCCTACATGAGCCGAGTGCTTATCGTGGCTGAGAACCACAGTCAGGTTTCTTATGTTGACGAGGTAGTATCCAACGACTTCACCACACAGATGTTCACGTCTACTGCAGCAGAAGTCATTGCTAAGGATGGCGCGCAAGTCCAGTTCGTATCTGTTCAACGATTAGGACGAGGCTCCTTTTACCACTCGGTGCAACGCACGCTGGCCAATCGAGACGCAACACTCGATACGCTAAACGTTGGTCTCGGGGCATCAGTCACCCGGGTTGATCTGAATGCAAAACTTCTTGGCCCAGGTGCAACTTCAGATATGCTGGGTCTTTACTTCGGCGATGGTTCACAACACTTCGACTTCAACACGAGTCAGGATCATACCGTCCCCAATACGTCAAGCGACCTCCTCTACAAGGGTGCACTTGACGGGGCAAGCAGGTCAGTCTTCCGAGGTATCATCCGGGTCCATGAAGGCGCGCAGCGAACAGATGCCTATCAAACGAATCGCAACCTCCTTCTCTCAAATGACGCGCGCGCAGACTCGCTTCCAAACCTCGAAATCGAAGCGGACGATGTGAAGTGCTCACATGGTGCTACAGTCGGCGAACTAGATGCAGATGCGAAATTCTACCTCATGTCGCGTGGGCTAGACCGAGTACAGGCAGAGCGACTCGTCGTACTCGGCTTCCTCGGAGAGGTCTTGGCCCGACTACCCTTAGGTGGTGTAGGCGAAAAGGTGACACGCGTGATAGAGGAGAAACTGGCGCAGCATGTGTGATGGGGTTTTGGTTACACCGCCCCCCAGCTTCGGTAGCAGCTCAGTTCGATTCCTTGAAGATATCTTTGCCGTTGAGCCATCGCGCTTATCAGCTCTTGTTGTCAAACTAGTTTCCAAAAGCGATGTCTCATTAGTCGAGAGTGTCTCTCTGGATATTTTTAATCATGGCTAATTGGCTACAGGTGTCATCAGTATCAGAGTGCCCTGAAGGGGAGCTCAGGGGCGTCGTAGCGGAAGGTCAGCATATCGTGCTCGCAAACGTAGAGGGGACTATCTACGCATTGAGAGACCAGTGTTCCCACGAGGAGTATCCGCTCTCGGACGGCGAACTGGATGGTGACGAAATCGTCTGTGTTTATCACGGTGCCCGTTTCAACGCCTGCACTGGAGCCCGAAAAACGTTGCCTGCGGTATTGCCTATAAAGTCCTTCCCGATCGAAGTCAGGGAAGGTGATATCTACGTCGACGTCACATAAAGAGCCTCAAGTGCCAACTAATTTCGATCCAGTCCGCATTCGCGAGGAATTCCCTACGCTTCACCAAGAAGTAAATGGGAAGAGACTCGTTTATCTGGACAGCGCAGCTACATCTCAAAAACCACAAGCTGTACTTGAAGTACTGGCATCTTACTATGAGCGTGACAACGCGAATGTCCACCGGGGCATCCATGAGCTATCGCGTCGGGCGACCATCGCGTTTGAGGAGGCACGGGGTAAGGTTGCTCAGTGGGTCAACGCTGCCGAGCCTGCCGAGATTGTCTGGACGCGAGGCACTACAGAAGCCATTAATCTAGTCTCGGTAGCGTGGGGAACCGACAACCTCAGCGCAGGCGATGAGATCCTCACCTCCGTTCTCGAGCACCATTCGAACATCATCCCTTGGCAACTCCTAGCACGCCGTACAGGAGCCAAGCTCAAATACATTGAGGTAGACGACCAGGGTCGCCTGATACTGGACAACCTCTCAGCACTTCTTACGAATCGAACTAAAATTGTAGCGATTTCCCACGTGTCTAACGCGCTCGGGACCGTGAATCGACTCAAAGATATTTCGGCTGCGGCAAAGCAAGTAGGAGCGTTAGTCGTGGCCGATGGGGCTCAGGGCGCCGTGCATACAAAGGTTGACGTCCAGGAACTGGGTGTAGACTGCTATGCTTTCAGTGGCCACAAAATGTG
>DEAM01000018.1 GCA_002347035.1 Gemmatimonadales bacterium UBA2982
GAAGGCAGATGTTTTGATTCGGGCAAACAGACGAGCATACGACGTGGAATTTGACAAGCTAGCGAAGGAAGCCAAGGAGGCGGTAGAGGTTCTGTGTTTGAGCGATTTCTGATCAGTTTGGTGAAGTTATACCAGTTAGCGTTTTCCTCTTGGAGGCCAGCAAGTTGTCGGTTCCATCCGACTTGTTCGGCCTACGCGATTGAAGCGATCGAGGAGTACGGGGTGGTCCGGGGCCCTTGGTTGGCATTTAGGCGAATAATTTCGTGCCACCCATGGGGAAGGGTCGGTTACGATCCAGTGCCGCGCCGGGACTCTTTGACTGTGGACATGGGCGCCAGAGAGGTGCCTGAGGCAGGATCAGGGTCGGTGATTGCTCAATGAGAACGGAATTCCGGTTCGTGTTAGCGGTTGGCCTGATGTTTCTTGTTCTAATGGCGACAAACCGCCTTTTCCCTCCAGTCGTTCCTGAGACGACACTAAGTCCCGACAGCTCTGTCGCAGATTCAGAGGGTGGTGTGGTTACAGAGGATAATGAGGGGCGGGATGCAAGCAGCAGATCTGAGCTGCCCAGCTTGCCAGAGGTGGTAGATAATGCTCCCGATGTGCCCTCGGGGGACACTCCTGAAGAAGGGGTGCCCGAGCGGCAGGTGACTGTGGAGACCCCCCTCTATCGCTTCAGTTTTTCTAGTTACGGTGCCCGTTTGATCTCCGCTGAGCTGACTCAGTTCCAGGCGCTCAATCGAGAAGGCCTTGTCGACCTGATTCCAGAAGGAATCGACGGGTACTTGAGTCAGAGACTGATTATCGGGTCAGACACACTGGACTTGAGTGGGGTACCATACAGCGTCGAGCCAGAGGGGGGCCTGTCACTCTCTGCCTCTGATGAGGCTGGAATCCTTAGGTTTACATATCAACACCCGACAAGTGACTTCAGTTTCACCATATCCTACAACTTCAGTCCAGATACGTACTCAGTAGGAGTAAGTGGGGAACTGTCGGGGTTGTCCGAGAGACCGGCCCTGCTCACCGACCTAGGTGAAGGTGTGGCTTTCGCTGAAGCTGACTCGGCCCAAGAAGCACGCACGATGGCCTACGTGCATAACCACCTAGATGAGGGAATTCAATCCACGATCTTGGAAGGAGCTGAAGCAGAGATCGTGGAAGGCCCACTGCTGTGGGCAGCTTTCCGGAACAAATTTTTTGTGACAGCCCTTTTGGCAGGTGAAGGCGTGGAGGGGTTAAGTGAGGACCTCACGACCGACAGAGATTATCTGGGTGGACTGATCGTTAGCGAAGGCAGCCTGCCCGAGCGGGTTAAAGTTGAAACTGCCCAGAGCGTAGGGAACGACGGCCGCTTTGCTTACCGCCTTTTCTTAGGACCGCAGGAGTACACTCGGCTTTCCTCGCTGGGCCAAGGCATGGAGGAAGTGAACCCCTACGGCTGGAGGTTTTTTCGTCCCATCATACGGCCGTTCGTCTCCGTGATAATGGCTATCCTCGTATTTCTTCACACAAACCTTGCCATTGGCTACGGTTGGGTCTTGATCGTTTTTGGCGTTGCAATGCGGATTGTGCTTTTCCCGCTTAACCATAGGGCAATGAAGGCTCAGCTTCGCAACATGTCTGTGCAGCCTCTCGTCCAAGAGATCCAAAAGAAGTACAAGGACAATCCAGAGAAGCTTCAAAAGGAGATGATGCGACTTTATAAAGAGCATGGGTTCAATCCGCTTGCCGGGTGTCTGCCCATGCTTCTGCCATTTCCTATGCTTATCGCCTTGTTTTTCGTTTTTCAGAACACGATCGAGCTCAGGGGCGTCCCCTTCCTCTGGCTAGCCGACTTATCAGCTAAGGATCCGGTATATATTCTGCCAGTTCTATTGGCGATCTCGATGTTTCTGATGCAGTGGGTCAGCCTTCGGTCACTTGACCAGCCAAACCCACAAATGAAAATGATGATGTGGATGATGCCGCCTTTTATGCTCTTCATCTTCATGAATCTGGCTAGCGGTCTGAATCTCTACTACGCCACGGCGAATGTAGCGACGATTCCGCAGCAGATTTGGATTGCCAGAGAACGGAAGAAGATGAGGGGTCAGGCTCCACTCAAACTTCGAAGCGACTAAACCGCGAGGAACTGTGGACGGCGACACAATCATCTCAGTGTCGACGGCTCCTGGTCTAGGAGCGATTGCAATGGTTCGGGTCTCGGGACCGGACGCGGGTGTTTTGCTGTGTCGCTTGGCATCGGATTTAGCAGAGGTTCCTGAGCCACGCAGAGCCACTCTAGTAAAGCTCCAGGATCCGGACGATGGTAGCTCGCTGGATAGAGCTGTCGTGACGTTTTATCAGGGGCCTGCTAGCTATACGGGAGAAAATCTTGTCGAGCTTACGTGCCATGGTGGTCGCTTGGTACCTAGCCTGATCGCAGATGCACTCATGCGTGCGGGTGGTCGGCAAGCTACCCCAGGTGAGTTTACAAAAAGGGCATACCTGAGAGGGAAATTGGATCTCGTTCAGGTGGAGGCGGTCGCTGATCTTGTGGAAGCTCGGAGCCGAGCGATGCATCGAGCCGCGTTAGGTCACCTCGAGCGTGGCCTATCCAGGAGGATTACAAAGCTCAGAGAAGGAATTGTAGGCCTGGAAGCAATGCTCGTGCACCACATCGACTTCCCAGAGGAAGACGACCCCCCAGTCCCAGTGACCCGGATTGTAGATGAAGCAAGTTG
The DNA here is from genome assembly GCA_002347035.1 of Gemmatimonadales bacterium UBA2982. GTDB lineage: Bacteria > Gemmatimonadota > Gemmatimonadetes > Longimicrobiales > Gaopeijiaceae > UBA2982. The sequence goes on from DEAM01000018.1 coordinate 2,727, forward strand.
GATCATTAAAGAGATTGCGAAGATGCTGCGCACTGCCCCTGAAGGACAACTCTTACGGGAAGGAGCCCTGACCGTTCTCGCGGGACAGCCGAATGTCGGGAAGTCGTCTCTCTACAACGCACTTGTGGGCGAAGAACGGGCCATTGTCACAGAAGAGCCCGGTACCACAAGGGATGCACTAGAGGTCGCTGTGCAGCTGGGTGGCTTTCCTTTCCGCCTTGTGGACACCGCTGGACTACGGGACGGTGGAGAGCGGATTGAACAGCTAGGAATCGAGGTTGCAAGGAGATACTTGGACAGTGCTGACTTGGTATTGCTTTGTGTTTCTGCGATAGATCGTCTATCGGTGGGTGAGTTAGCCTTTCTTTCCGAAGCAACTGATTCCCCAGTCGTCTTAGTAGAAACCAAGATCGACCTGCTTGCTAAGAGAGATGTTGACTACGGGGGACTGGGTCTTCCCGTTGATATGAGGGAGAAGCTGGCTGGTCACCTACGGGTCTCCGCTATGACCGGGGAGGGTCTCGACCAGGTTAAGCAGCTTCTGCCTGAATTGGTATACTCTGCGGTTGTGAGTGCTAAGGAGGAAGTTCCTGTGCTAACAAGACGTAGGCATGCTCTGGCTCTAGAGGTTGCTTTGAGCGAGGTCAGCGACTTTACAGAAGCCTTGGCTGACGGCCTTCCGGCCGAAGTGGCCTCCACCCATCTTCGTGCAGCTGCGACTGCCCTGGAAGAGATCCTTGGTGTGATTTCTGTCGACGACGTTTTGGACGCTGTGTTCGCAGAGTTTTGTGTGGGGAAATGATGCGAATTGACATAGGCAGTGCGGCCTGGCGGGCGTACCGGATTGTCGGGCGTGTGCAAGGGGTGGGTTTTCGTTGGTGGACTCGTCGAACAGCAGAGCAACTCAGCCTTTATGGGTCGGTGCGTAACCTTACAGATGGTTCAGTGGAGGTTCATGTTACGGGTGGAGTTAATGAGCTTGGGCGATTTGAAGAGTTCTTGAGGCATGGGCCCCTTGGTGCGAGGGTAGACGTTCTGGAATCAATTAAGCCGGACCCAGAGTCCCCAAGTGATGTGTTTAGAATTGAGCCGTAAACTAGCGGATAAGGTGCGGAGCGGATAAGGTGCGGAACTTTTACGGTGTGATTGTAGTCGGGGGCGGACATGCCGGAGCGGAAGCTGCATCAGCTTCGGCCCGCGCAGGAGTGCGCACGTTGTTGATTACGCCTGACCTATCAAGAATTGGGCAAATGAGCTGTAATCCGGCTATCGGAGGGGTCGCTAAAGGAGTGGTTGCGCGGGAAGTGGATGCGCTGGGCGGACTTATGGGCCAGGCAACTGATGCCTCACGCATTCAGTTTCGCATGCTTAATCGTTCGAAGGGTCCGGCGGTATGGGGTCCACGTGCGCAGTGTGACCGGGCTCTTTACCCTTTAGCTGTTCGGCGAGTACTCGAGAGACTAGAGCTTCTTGACCTCTTTCAGGACATGGTGAGTGACCTGATTGTGGATAAGGGTCGAGTAAGGGGGGTACGCACTCCCGGTGGGCTAGTATTCGGTGCAGAGACGGTTGTAGTGACGACTGGGACCTTTCTTCGGGGGCGCATTCATATCGGGGGAGAGCAGGGAATGGATGCCGGACGAGCTGGTGAGGCACCGTCGTTGGATTTGGCGGAGGGGTTAGAAGGCTTGGGCCTCGAGGTGGCTCGGTTTAAGACAGGAACGCCCCCCCGGATCGACGGACGCACAGTCGACTTTCAGAAAGTGGAGCGTCAGGATGGAGACGTAAGTAACTACAGGTTTTCGGCTTATGCACGAGAGCCGATCCCAGAGCAGCGGCCATGCTGGATTACATGGGCAGGAAAAGACCTGAAGAGCGTTGTTTTAGAGAACCTCGAGCGGAGCGCACTCTACGGTGGTCACATTTCAGGCCAGGGGCCCCGCTACTGTCCGTCTATTGAGGACAAGATTGTCCGTTTTCCTGATGCACCCCGACACCAAGTTTTTCTTGAGCCTGAGGGGCTTGAAACGACAGAACTCTATGTGAATGGCCTTTCTACCTCACTTCCTCCCGATGTCCAGCTTGAAATTATGAGGACAATCCCCGGGTTAGAGGAAGTGGTAATGACAAAAGTTGGGTATGCCATCGAGTACGACTACTTCCCTCCTCACCAACTCCGGCAGACGCTGGAACTCAAGCAGATTGAAGGCCTTTACTTTGCTGGTCAGATAAACGGCACTACGGGATATGAGGAAGCTGCTGGACAGGGCATTGTTGCGGGAATTAATGCTGCCTTGAAGGTGCGGGGAGAAAAATCGTTCGTACTTGGTCGTGACGAAGCGTACCTTGGGGTGCTCATTGACGATTTGGTCACAAAGGGAGTGGATGAACCCTACCGGTTATTTACATCCCGGGCTGAGTTCCGGCTACTACTGCGGCAGGATAACGCTCCACGGCGATTGGGGTTATTGGCCAAGAACAGAGGCCTTTTGACACTGCAACAGGACGAAGCCTTGAGGGAGCGCCTTGAGGAAGAGAACCGTTTACTGCATTGGTTCCGTGAGACAAATATAGAGCCGGCTAGGGTGGAAGAGTTGTTGAGCGATGCTGACTCGGGTGCGTTGCATCAGCCCGTTCGAGCAAGCGAGTTGCTTAGGCGCCCGAGGGTGGATGGCCGTGAACTGCTTTCAGCGATGGGGAAAAGTGTTCAGGGGCAGCTGGCGGAAGAAGCCCTTATTGCTGTTGAGGTCGAACTGAAATATGAGGGTTACGTTCGCCGAGAAAGAGAACGCGCACAGAGGCTTCGGGAGCAGGCTGGGTTTGTGTTATCAGAAGATCTTCCTTATTTGGAATTTCTGAGTTTATCACATGAAGCAAGAGAAAAACTAGCCGGAGTGCGGCCAGCGACCCTCGCCCAGGCTGCCCGTATCCCGGGTGTTTCTCCGGCAGACCTACAGAATCTTATACTGGAAGTGCGCCGGTTGAAGTCCTCTCAGGGTTCCACATTAGCGTCTTAGGACTAGGACTTGTTATGGTGTTTCACGTGAAACACTAGAGTAAGTTGGTCGTTCGTGTCCTATAATTATGTTGCAGTAACGCCGAAATCACGGCCTCCAGCGAGCCAACGGCAGTTCTCGTACTTTCCTGCGCATAAGAACGGTGGATATATTGCCACCACTTTCCGGGCCTTCAACCTGATGCTTGGCGCCCGAATGACCCATGTCATAGCAATTGTTAGCCAAAAAGGCGGAGTCGGGAAGACGACGACCGCCATTAACCTCGGCGCTTCTCTGGCTGTAGCGGAGAAGCGTACACTTATCCTGGATATTGACCCTCAGGGTAACGCGACAAGTGGCCTGGGGGTCAGGGATGGAGGCTCTAGGCCTACCGTGTACGACGCCTTGATTGGTAATAGCTCCTTGGAAGAAGCTATTATTCCAGAGGTGCATTTTCGCCATCTTGATGTTGTGCCCTCTAACAGAGATCTGGTGGGCGCAGAGATTGAGCTAGTGTCTGCAGAAAAGCGCGAATCAGTGCTCCAAAACGCGCTGTCGGCTATCCAGAGCTCCTATGACTTTGTTCTGGTAGACTGTCCGCCCTCTCTTGGGCTCTTGACGCTAAATACCCTGACTGCGGCAAATTCAGTGCTAATCCCGATACAATGTGAATTCTATGCACTTGAGGGCCTTAGCCAGCTCCTGAATACCGTACGACTGGTTCAAAGGGGCCTGAATCCAGGTTTGGGTATCGAAGGCGTACTTCTGACGATGTTCGATCGGCGATTGAATCTCTCAAGGCAGGTTGCTGCCGAAGCCCGGGAATATTTTGGCCCGAAAGTCTACAGTGCGGCTATTCCAAGAAATGTTCGTCTGGCAGAGGCACCTAGTTTTGGTCAGCCGATCGTGCTGTATGACGCCGCATCAAGTGGGGCACAAGCCTATCTCGCGCTGGCCCAAGAGGTTATCGAACGAGCTAACGGGATCAAGTAAGCCGCAAAGGAGCTACAGAATGACTAAAGACCGGTTGGGAAGGGGGCTTGGGGCGCTGCTGGGTGAGTATTTGGAGCCAGAAGAGGGATTGGCAGAAACACGACGAATACCCCTTTCGGCCATTGTGCCGAACCCACTGCAGCCGAGGCGAGTATTTGATGAATCAGAGCTCGAGCAGCTAAGTTCATCTATTCGAGAGAATGGATTGCTACAGCCCATTGTTGTTAGGCCTGCTCCGGGGGCACTGGACCAGTTCGAATTGGTGGTGGGCGAACGTCGCCTTAGGGCAGTCACTCGACTTGACTGGGAAGACGTACCTGTCGTCGTTAGAGAGGCGACAGACGAAACACTCCTTGTCCTCGCTCTGGTTGAGAACCTTCAGAGAGAAGCTCTGAATCCATTGGAAGAAGCGGAAGGTTACGTTGTCCTTCGCGAGAAGTTTGAGCTAACTGATGCGACCATAGCCCGCGCCGTGGGGAAAGATCGGTCAACGGTATCGAATATAATACGCCTTCTCGGCCTCCCACTATCCGTCAGGAAGCTTCTAGAGGAGGGGGTCCTGAGGCAGGGTCACGCGCGAGCGCTCCTCTCTTTAGAGGATCCAGTTCAGGCCGGCGAAATGGCCCGAAGAGCTGCCAAAGAAGGCTGGTCAGTCCGCGACCTGGAGAGACGGGTAGCCAGGGGTGGCAGGAAGCTGAAACGACAAGGTAAGAACAAGACTCCCGTTGTTCGTGCCCTGGAGGAAGCACTTGAAGATAAGCTCATGACCCGAGTCGAAGTAAGGGATCGGCGAGGTGGCAAGGGCACTATAGAGATCAAGTATCACAGCCCGGAAGATTTTGAGCGTCTTTTTGAGATTGTCACCGGGCGTTCTGTAGGGACTGTGGTCGGTTGAAAAAGTCGAATCGCGAACGGAAGCTCGGACTGATGATCATTCCAGATGGCCCGAGAGAGAGCCGGACTTTCTATGTGTCCTACGGAGCCCTTAGCGCGCTGGCTGCCATCAGCGTGGTGATGGTGATCGGGTTAGTCATTGTGGTAGGCAGCTGGTCATATTTTGCTGCAAGGGCCTTGCGGGCAACGTCACTTGAAGCCGAGGTAGAAGCGATGGCTGGTGACCGTGTCCGCCTGGAGATATTGGGTCAACGCCTAGAGATCATTGAAGAACAATACGGAAGGATGCGGGACCTTTTAGGTTATGCATCGTCAGATGAATTATCTAATGTTTGGCTTCCACCCCCGACTGGGGCCAGAAGGGCCGGGACTAGAGGTGTTCGAGCAAAGGATGGCCCAACACTGCCTTCAGTTTGGCCTCTAACCGGTCGGGGTTTTGTTACACAGGGGCTGCATGAAGGGCTAGAAGGTGAGCACCCAGGACTAGATGTAGCCGTAGCAAGCAACTCTTACATCCGAGCCTCCGGCGGGGGAACAGTTTCTGATGTTGGGGAAGATGTCGTATACGGGCATTTTGTTGTTATCGATCACGGACAGGGGTACTCAACACTCTACGGCCACGCTTCGGTAACCCTAGTGGGGCTTGGCCAACAGGTCCGCGAACGTGAGGTAATCGCACTCAGCGGTTCGACTGGGCGCTCTACAGGGCCACATCTGCACTTTGAGGTCCTGGTCGATGGGAAGCATGTCGACCCATTAACCCTAGTTCAGCAACCAAACTAGCAACTTGATGTCCGGAAATGCCTCGAAAAATAAATCACCTCGATACTTCTCAAGAAAAGGGGAGCACGCCCATGGCGCGGCACAAAACCAACGCAGCCCCTGAAACTGTGATATCGATCATTGCTCCTGGAATGTTGGTAGGGGGTGACTGTGAAACAGAAGGGACGCTTAAGGTGGAAGGTTCGGTAGAAGGTTCGATCCGCGCAGGTAAGGCGGTAGCCGTAGGAGAAGCAGGACGGGTCATTGGAGATATTACAACGCAAGATGCTGTCATTGCTGGCCAAGTCATTGGAAACTTGATGATAGGGTCGCGTCTCGAGCTTCAAGGCACTTCGCATATTGAAGGCGAGGTTTACGCCCTTCGAATCCAGGTCGAAGAAGGAGCTGTTCTCAACGGGCCAGTATATACCGGAGAGACTGATGCTTCTGCCTCAAGGGATGAGGGAGGGTCTGGTTCCCAGGAAGAGCAACTTCCGATCGATGCCGGATCGTGGCACCAGCCTATGGCGGGTGCTCCGAAACGGTGATTCACATGTTTCCCACAGCGCCTCAGGGATCTCGGGGTGCTTAGTATGAGTGGCGCTATACCACGTAACATGTTGTGGATAAGTGACTTACCTCGATGTATATGCGCCTCGTCGGGGTCGTTATTTCGCGCGAGTTGCTATTTCCACAAACTTTCCACAGCGGTGAGGGGGCAGGCCAGCCAGTGAAATTAGAATCTATCCTCCAATATATGGAAGGCTACTTAGATATTACAGGGTATGTGGATGACCCAAGGGCCGTTAACGGTCTGCAGGTTGGGGGGCCAGAGGACGTAGAGCATATCGTGGGGGCAGTAGATGCTTCGGAGGCATCTATAATGGAGGCAGTCGCTCGAGGTGCAGACCTTATGATTGTGCACCATGGACTGTTTTGGGCTGGGATACAGCCACTAACCGGCAGACATTTGCGGCGGGTGAAGCCGCTTATCGACAATAATGTCGCACTTTTTAGTTGCCACTTGCCGTTAGACTCGCACAGTGAGGTGGGGAATGCTGCCGTGCTTGGCCGGCAGCTTGGTGTGCATCTTGACGGGCGCTTCGGTCAGGTAGGGGGGAGGGAGATTGGGTGGCACGGGCACCTTACTGAATTCCTTGAAATTGAGGGGTTTAGGGCACGTGCGGCGGAGGTTCTGGGTGGTTCCCCACATGTGATCACGGGTGGGCCAGCGCTTATAGAGCGGGTCGGGGTTGTAACTGGGGCCGGCACTTCTGCACTAGAGGAGGCAGTCGAACTCGGGTTAGATGTTTTTGTAACGGGTGAAGGTCCACACCACACCCACTTCGATGCCATGGAGCTTGGGATCCACGTGCTTTTCGGCGGTCACTATGCGACGGAAACCTTCGGTGTTAAGGCGTTAGCGACCCACCTAGGTGAGCGCTTTAGTCTCCGCTCAGAGTTTATCGACCAACCAACAGGACTCTGATCTGGCAAGGTTTAGCTAGCGTCCGGACATCATCCTGACCCGAGCTGCCCTGAACTCTTGTCCTTCATGCCAATTTGGCCACCCGTCGTCGTCAGCAATTTCGAGGATTGTGAGAAGGCCGAGCAGACCATGCTGGACTGCACCGTCAAACACAAAATCTTCAGTAAATTCGTCGGATGGAGCGTGATAGTGATTTGCTGTGTAATTCTGTCTAATCTCATGACCTCGGCGTGGAGGATAGTCGGAGAAAGTCCAGCCGTGCTCGACGTATAAGGACGGGACACCTGCTTTCGCAAATGGAAAGTGGTCCGACCGGAAAAAGGTACCTACTTGGGGCTCAGGGTCTGGCATAAGGGTGAGGCCTAACTGAGCTGCACTGGCGCGGGCAAACGCCCCAAGCTCGCTTCTTTCTTCACCGAATACTGTGGCATCGGTCGTAAGACCCCAGAGGTTGGCTCCATCAAAATTGAACTCTGCTACGGTCTGTTCCAGTGGATAAAGTGGCGATTGGACATACCACTCAGCGCCGAGCAAGCCCTGCTCCTCGGCTCCGGTAGCAATAAAAAGTACCGAACGTTCTAAGGGTGTCCTCATCTCCGCTAGAGCGCGGCCCATCGCTAGGATAAGCGCGGTTCCCGAGGCATTGTCATAGGCTCCATTGTATATAGAGTCTCCGTCGATCACCTCACCTATTCCGAAGTGGTCATAGTGTGATGTCACCGTAATGTATTCATCAGGTCGCTCAGCACCCGGTAATAAACCCAGGACGTTTGAGGTTTCTACTTCCCTCGTGCTACTGCTAAGACCGGCTCTCACCGTAACGCCAGTCTCTAGTGGTGAGAATCCACGGTTCGCTGCAAGGGTTCTAAGCTCGTCATAGTCATGCCCGCCAAGAGCCAGGATCTCTTGAGCGAGGCTGCTAGAGACCCAGCCTAGGATTGTGGCTGGCTGCGGCCCGTCCGGGGTTAGCGGCAGAGAAAACTGTTCACCCGAAAAGCCGCCACGCACTACGCTCCATGGGTAACCTGCGGGCTCAGTCTCATGAACGATGAATGCCCCCAAGGCACCCTGACGAGCTGCCTCCTCATATTTATAGGTCCAACGGCCATAGTAGGTCATTGCAACGCCATCAAAGAGATCTGGGTCACTTGCAGGTGGAGGGGGGTCATTCACAAGGATGAGGATGTATTTGCCCGAGACATCGAGACCGGCAAAATCGTCCCAGTCATTTTCCGGTGCCTGGATTCCGTAACCCACAAAGACGAGTTCCGCTTCACCTTCAACGTTATCAGTCTCGGTATGACCACTACTTAAAACAAAGTCGTCAAGATAAGACGGCCTTATGACACCGGTCGTACTAGCGAAACTAAGGGATACAGATTCAGGAATGGGAGCCGTGCCTATTATTGGCACCCTCTGAAAGTAGGAACCATGCGGCGCTTCAAGCCCCATGCTCTCGAATTGGTGGGCAATATACTGCGCAGCCATACCCCCACCGGGATGTCCCGGGCCCCTGCCCATGAACAAATCGGATGATAGAACACGCATGTGTTCCTCGATCTCGGCGGCGGAGATGTGAGGCACTTCAATGCGGTTGCTTGGCTCACACCCGGCAAATCCGAGAGAAAGAAAGAAGAGCGGAATGAAGGGGCGTGCCAATTCAATATCGGGGGAAGCAGTTTCGATAATCGGCAAGAGTAGACCAAGGATGCTCAACCGCCAAGCGGGTATGTGGATCGCGAGCCCTATAAGGTCCGTTGCCGCTTCCAATCGGCTTGGGTACCATCTCTATCAATTGAGTTGACGGCAGGCGAGCAAAGTTTCCCCGTCCGCCGGCAAATCAAGAGGGATTGTGATGCACCGTTGGCTTCTAGTGGCCCTAGCCGCTTTTTGGACGATTAGGCACAGGCCATCGGTGCATGACCACTTCTCTTCAACGCGATGAGCAAATGAGTACCGGAGACAAGACAAGTCGCTGCACAGATTGTGGGAAGCCGGCTACAGGCAATTTCTGCCAGGAGTGTGGAGCACAGTTAGGAGGAAATTTCTGTAACCAGTGCGGTGTGGAAGTCGCTCTGGATGCAAGTTTCTGTAATAAATGTGGTGCTTCAGTAGGTGGGCCAGGAAGAAGGAAGGCTGCAGCCGCTGCAGTAGTGGGGGGTAATAATCTTCCATGGTGGATTGCTGGTGCGGCGATGTTTGTATTGATCATTGTTGTCGGCGTGAACGCGGTCCAACCAGGAGCGACAATCCCCCCCCCAGCTCCGCCGGTTGGAGATCCAGTTGGTGGCACTGCCACCGGAAGCCCACCCGACCTCTCTTCCATGTCCCCGCGGGAGGCTGCGGACCGTCTTTTCAATCGAGTGATGACAGCAGAATCAAGTGGAGATATAGGGCAGGCACAGCAGTTCATGCCTATGGCACTTGCCGCGTATGAAAGAGCTCGCCCGCTTGATCATGACGGCCTCTATCATCTTTCAGTGCTCAATAGGGTGGCCATGAACCTTGAGGAGTCAATTGCGAATGCGGCTGAGGTTTTGGCACAGGATTCTGATCACTTACTCGCCCTTGCTGCTGCTGCTCAAGCAGCCACTGAACTTGGACGGCTAGACGAGGCTGAGGCGTATTACCGCACCCTAGTTGAGGTTTACGACGTGGAGATGGCGACCCAAAAACCAGAATACTTGGACCACAGTGGAATCACGAACGATCTGAGAAATATAGCAGAGGACTTTTTGGCCGACCGCTGAGGTCGCTGACCAGGTACCGTAAGCTCTATGCGTGTCTTCCTGACCGGTGGAACGGGGTTGCTGGGTTCCCACCTTGCTCATGAACTCCGGAAACATGAGTGTGAGGTCGTAGCACTTCATCGCCGCGATTCGAAAACCCTTTTTCTAGAAGAGAACGAGTGCGATCTAGTTCAAGGTGACGTCCGGGATGACGTTGCTGTTCTCGCTACAATGATGAAAGGATGTTCGCACGTGGTGCACGGTGCGGCGCTGGTTTACGCTGGCGGGTCATGGCCCCAAGTTCGTGCAGTCAATGTCGATGGGACCCGCAATGTGCTAACCGCGGCTCACGTAGCAGGGGTTCAGCACGCGGTGCATCTCTCGTCTGTAGCTGTTTACGGTGACAGTCCCGGGCCTGTGGACGAGACAAAGCTGACGGATTCAGATCTTCCTCCTGAAGACCTATATGCTCGTTCGAAGAGAGAGGCGGAGAAGGTGGCCCGGGAGATTGAGGAACAGCGGAACTTTCCAGTTACAATCATACGGCCGTCTGCCGTGTACGGTGAAAGAGATCGACTGATGGGTCCGGCCCTAGTTGATATTCTCCGGCTACCCTTAGTGCCGATTTTCGGCCCCGGGAAAAATGCACTCCCGGTTGTTTATGCGGGAAACGTGGCAGTTGCCACGCGATTGGCAGTCGAAGCTGCTCAAGTGAGTAAGACGTACAACGTGGGTTTGGATCATGCGCTCACACAGCGGGAGTTATTCGAATATTTAGGTGCTGGGTTCGGAATTGATCCACGGTTCGTCACTATTCCCGGCCCATTGGTGAAATCTGGAGGAGGTGTTCTGGCGAGGCTTGGCGTAAAAACACCAGGGGCCAAACATCTTCCCATCAACCGTTTAACAAAGCTTGTCTTGAGCGAGAACCCCTACCCTTCCGGCCTCATACGGGATGAGCTGCGATGGTCGCCTGCTTATGAACACCGTCCAGCGCTTGAACGGACGGGTCGTTGGTTGGCCCAGCACCCTATGACTCACTAGAGGTGATCCGGAAGGTTTTAAACCATTGTGGTGTTTAGTTAGGCTGACGGTGTTCAAGGTGTATTTTGGCTAAATTTAGTGACGACGGCATGTAAGTAAGAGACCGTATTTCAGTAAACTGTGACGCCATGTAGCTGAAGTGAGATGCAATTAAGGTGGCTGCGTATACATTGCTATATGTAAGGGAAAGTCGACCCGGAAGGAGGGGGATCAGCTTCTCTTATAATCAGGCAGGGTTGTGAGCTACCTCTCATAGTTTTTTTTTCATAGCTCTAGGAACTGGTATTGTTCTTCTTCTTCCACCTTCTTTTAGACGTGTTTTAGTGGACTCAGACGTCATTACAGCCTATGGGTACGCACCAGCCGACAAGGATACCGGCGTGGTGAAACCCAAAGGGAAATCCCAAATTCGGGCGCACGAGGGTGTCGTGACCCTTGAGCCTGGCTCGCGAAAGCCATCATGGCTCAAGGTGCTTTCACCGGGAGGACCGAACTATCTGCGTCTAAAGAAGATGATGCGCGCCAGGTCTCTCCATACCGTGTGTGAGGAGGCTGCCTGCCCAAATATCGGTGAATGTTGGGAGGCGGGTACCGCCACGTTCATGATATTGGGTGATGTCTGCACTCGGGCTTGCAAGTACTGCGGCGTTGCCCATGGACTCCCTACCGAGCTGGATCGGGATGAGCCACGACGGGTGGCACAAACCGTAAAAAAGATGGATCTCGAGCACGTTGTTATTACAAGTGTGAATCGAGATGAACTCTTAGACGGAGGGGCTTCGATTTACGCAGAGACGATCGACAGGATCATCAAGTCCGTGCCGGGGTGCTCTGTGGAAGTACTAATTCCGGATTTCAAGGGTGATGAGGTAGCGCTAAAGACAGTGATTGAAGCAGGCCCTGCGATTCTTGGGCACAATCTTGAGACAGTTGAACGCTTGCATCCTGAAGTACGTCCAGGGGGGAGGTACTGGCGCTCAATTTCATATCTTGGGGCTGTTAAACGAATTGATCCTAGGATGCTTACCAAGACTGGTATAATCTTAGGGATGGGAGAAAAGCCTGAGGAAATTCGGCAAGCTATGGCGGATTTACGAAAGGCCGCTGTGGATATCCTGACTCTCGGTCAATACCTGAGGCCATCGCCGATGCATATTCCTGTGGTGCGTTGGGTTAGTCCCGAAGAGTTCGCTACTTGGAAACAGGTGGGCGAGGACGAGTTTGGGTTTAAGCATGTGGAATCTGGCCCACTTGTCCGGTCCAGCTACCATGCTAAAGAGCAGGCACGAGAAGTTGAGGCAGGAGGTCCTGGAATTATTCGGGAAGTACTTGAAGTAGACGTGCCGGCGCCGGCAGAAGCGCTCCCCCAGCTTGTTCAAGTTGAGCTGGGCCGACCGAGCACACAGAACGGAGTTTGACACAGTGGCTCAGACGAAGATGAAGGGCTCGGAAGCCAGCGACGTTTTTGAGGCATATGGTGTGAGCACCGAACTCGCAATCGACCTTATGCGAGACATGCTTTTATGCCGTCGTTTTGAGGAAAAGGCTGAAGAGGCTTATGCGATTGGGAAGATTGGCGGCTTCTGCCATCTCCATATAGGACAAGAAGGCGCAGCTGCAGGCAGCATAAAGGCACTCGGGGAAGATGACTACGTGATTAGTGCGTATCGATCGCATACGCAGGCTATAGCTAAGGGCGTGTCTCCGGACGCGGTGATGGCTGAATTATACGGTCGCGTCGACGGTTCGTCGGGTGGGAAAGGTGGCTCTATGCACATATTTGGTGCTGATGTGAACTTCATGGGTGGGCATGGGATTGTCGCTGCCCAAGTACCATTGGCAACGGGAATTTCGTGGAAAATAAAGTATCGCAGGGAGAAAAATGTGGTCCTTTGCTTCATGGGTGACGCAGCTGTGAACCAGGGGGCTTTCCACGAATCACTCAATATGGCCGCGGTTTGGGAGCTTCCAGTAATTTACGTTGTAGAGAATAACGAGTACGGGATGGGCACTGCCTTCAATCGAGTGTCCACAACCAATATGGAAGAGAAGTCAGCCCCGCATGGTGTGAAGGGGATTACAGTGGATGGCCAAGATGTGCTAGCTACTTACACGCTCTTCCGGCAGCTAGTGCAAGATGTGCGAGAAAGACCGGGTCCGCACTTCGTGAACCTCGAGACTTACCGTTTCCGAGGTCATTCGATGTCAGACCCAGTATCGGGTACTTACCGGTCTACTGAGGAGGTGGAGCACCGAAAGGAAAAAGAAGATCCGATAGCGATTCTCCGGGATAAACTCTTTTCTGCTGGGGTTCTTGATCAGGGAATGCTTGAAGAGATGGATGCTGAGGCGCGGCAGATTGCTGCTGATGCTTCTGACTTCGCTGATGCTTCACCGGTACCAGATCTGGACTCATTGTATAAGCATGTTTGGGCGGATAAGAATTTGAATGGACGGCTCTTCTTCGACGGTTGGAAGGAGCAAGACTAATGTCCGTCATGACATATCGGGATGCTCTGAACGAGGCGTTGAAAGAGGAAATGGAAAGGGACCCGGATGTATTTCTGATGGGTGAAGAGGTGGCTGAGTACGACGGTGCTTACAAGGTTAGTAAGGGGCTTCTTGATCAGTTTGGTGAGCAACGTGTCGTTGATTCCCCAATCAGCGAACTTGGTTTCGCAGGCCTAGGGGTTGGGGCGGCGATGGTGGGCCTAAGACCTGTGATTGAGTTTATGACGTTCAATTTCGCTTTCCTGGCGCTCGATCAGATCATCAATAACGCGTCCAAACTGCATTATATGTCTAACGGCCAATTTAGGGTGCCGATTGTCTTTCGCGGTCCAAGTGGAGCAGCCCTCCAGCTCGCAGCTCAGCACTCACAAGCTTGCGAGACTTATTATTCGCATGCCCCCGGATGCAAAGTCGTTACGCCAGGGACGCCTGCGGATGCAAAAGGGCTTTTGAAGGCAGCAATTAGGGACAATGATCCAGTCGCGTTCATGGAGGGCGAACTTCTCTACAATTTCAGTGATGAAGTTCCGGATGACGACGATTTCGTGATTCCGCTTGGCGTTGCTGATCTTAAGCGAGAAGGCTCCGATATTTCAATCGTCACCCATGGAAAGATGATTCATGTTGCGCTTCAGGCTGCATCCAAGCTCGAAAAGGAAGGTGTTGAGGCTGATGTCCTCGATTTGCGGACAATTAGACCCCTCGATATGGATGCGATTTTGGAAACTGTCGCGAAAACAAACAGAGTCGTCTACGTAGAGGAGGGTTGGCCGTACGCCGGCACTGGATCACAGATCGTCACGATGATTCAGGAAGAGGCCTTTGACCATTTGGACGCGCCGGTACTTAGAGTCACGCAGGCTGACGTGCCGATGCCTTATGCGAAAGGGTTAGAGGGCGCTGCCAAGCCTTCTGCAGAGAGTGTTCTCAAAGCTTGTAGGCAGGTTCTTTACAGGTGATCTATATGTTCGTGGACCCCCAAGCCGCCCAGGCGGAGTAACGAATGGCCACCAAGATCCACATGGAGGCGCTTTCTCCCACCATGGAGGAGGGTCAGCTTGTCCAGTGGTTGAAGTCAGAAGGTGATGAGATCTCAACTGGTGACATCGTGGCTGAGATTGAGACCGACAAGGCTACGATGGAGCTTGTTGCTCGTGGGGATGGCATCCTACGGAAGATTTTTCTCAGCGCTGGGGGAACCGCGGAGGTAGGAGCGGTCATTGCAGTTATAGCTGGCGGGGATGAGGATATTTCAGGGATTCAGGGCACAACAGGAGGTACTGTTTCTCCCGCCCCGCCACCTGATACTCAAGCGCAGACGCCTCCAGTACCGCCTGCGGAGGTGCCCCCCCCTCCTGCACACGAGAATTTAGCGGTTGTAGATGGCAAGATTCCCCCAATGCCTGGACGTGTGAAGGCGTCACCGCTTGCACGGCGCCTTGCTGAAGAAATGGGTGTGGACCTGGCAAATGTGCAGGGCTCAGGTCCTGGTGGGCGGGTGGTCAAGAGGGATATTGAAGCAGCAATAGCTAGCAATGATAGTGCGGAAGAGGCCGCTTCGTGGACACTTGAGGAGTCAGAGTACGAAGATGTGCCAACGTCACAAATGCGCAAAACCATTGCTAAGCGCTTAGTCACGTCCATCGGGCCAGTCCCCACATTCTATCTCACTGTCGATGTTGACATGGAGAGGGTTATTCAAGCAAAGAGCAGTATAAATACCATGCTGGAGCCCAAGGGAATGAAGATATCAATCAATGATGTCGTCCTTAAGGCGGTGGCAGCAGCTCTCCGGCGTCATCCAAACTGTAATGCACAGTGGCATGAGGGATTTGTTAGGCGTTTCAATGCGGTACATCTCGGCGTCGCAGTAGCGGTAGATGACGGACTGATTACCCCTGTTATCAAGAATGCGCATTCAAAGGGTATAGCTCGTATTGGATCTGAGGTGCGTGAGCTGGCTGGCCGTGCGCGCGAGAAGAGATTGCAGCCAGATGAATACACTGGTGCGACCTTCTCAGTATCCAATCTTGGGATGTTCGGGATCCAAGAGTTCACTGCTATCATCAATCCCCCTGAAGCGGCTATCTTGGCCGTGGGTGGAATTGAAGATGCTCCCGTTGTGATGAGCGGTGAGATTGTAATGCGACCACGCATGCGCATAACGATGAGTTGCGATCACCGAGTGATCGACGGTGCTCAGGGAGCTCGCTTCTTGCAGACACTTAAATCGATGCTTGAAGAACCGACCACAATTTTGGTCTAATGGGCCTTACAATAGGGTGTGGGGCCCAAAGCCCCTCGGCAGTTTTGCCCGATAACAGTCATAATCCACGCAGCTAGTCTTTGGGTGACCTACTAGGTCCCTTTTATCTCATCGCCACAGCCTGGTTCTGCGGAGTCGAGCTGCGCATATTCAAGGGACACTTCCGTCAAAAGGGATGGATCGTCATAGGTTCTGGAAGGAACATTGATCCGGGGGGCCACTTATGCTGCTCAAGCAATTTACAAGCACCGTCCCTTTAGCGGCCGTCTTACTTGCGGTTACTGCTGCTCCGGCTATGCCTCAGTGGGAGCCTTCTCGGACGGCCTGGGGTGATCCGGACCTTCAGGGTAACTGGAGCAATGCTACACTCACACCCCTAACGCGCTCGCGAGATACAGGCTTGGTTCTCACAACCGAAGAAGTAGCGGAGATTGAGTCCGGGCAGGCTGAGTTTGTCCGTGAAGCAGCTGCACCGAGTGATCCGAACCGGCCACTTCCTCCGGGCGGCTCAAATCCTGTGTGTATTGATGCTGCGACGACTTGCTACAACGACGTTTACAGAGATCCTGGGGAACGTGTTGCAGTTGTTAACGGGGAGCCAAGGAGTTCTCTGATCACCATTCCCGAGGATGGGCGGGTTCCGGCGTTTACTCCTGCAGCCCGTGATTGGCTTACGGAGGCAACGCAGTCCAGTCGTCATTTTGGTGCTTATGACAACCCTGAAAACAGGCCTTTGGCCGAG
Organism: Gemmatimonadales bacterium UBA2982; assembly: GCA_002347035.1. GTDB lineage: Bacteria > Gemmatimonadota > Gemmatimonadetes > Longimicrobiales > Gaopeijiaceae > UBA2982. Next base: position 19,153 of record DEAM01000018.1, read on the forward strand.
CGCTGTATCGTGTCCTTTGGATCGAGTGCAGGACCACCGATGCTTCCGAATTACTGGTACAACAACAACTATACGATTGTGCAGAATAGAGATCATGTGGTGATACTGGCTGAAATGGTCCACGATGTCCGGATCATTCGGCTCGGTGAGCAGAGCCCACTGCCAGACCACCTGAAGCCGTACTTCGGCGACTCATGGGGCTACTGGGAAGGAAATACACTTGTAGTCGAGACCACAAACATTCATCCGGATCACAGCTTCCGGGGGGTTCCTCAGTCTATAGAAGGAAGGATTATCGAGCGTTTTACCCCCGTTTCAGAGGATGAAATCCTTTACGAATTCACAATTGACGATCCAGTCAACTACACTGCAATCTGGGGTGGGCAGCTACCCTTCAACCGATTTGATGACCAGGTACTTGAATATTCTTGCCATGAAGGGAACTACGCTCTCGAAGGAGTGTTGCGCGGTGCTCGCTTCCAGGAGATGGAGGGTGGTGGGAACTAATATTATGCGTTTAGGGAATCCGGTGGCGGCCTCTGACGAACAAGGCAGGGGCCGCTTTGTGCTTTATATAAAGACCATTCCAGTAATACTAGAATATACATTCTAGGTCAGTCGTTGAGTCCCTTTTCATAGATTCGCCAACGCTTGTAGGGCTGGAGTCCCATGGCTTCTAATGGGGCTACAATCGAATTATTGTCTTCTAATATCCAAGAAGCCTCAGCGCCTTCTGCTTGTATTTCTAAGGCCCTCCTTGCCGCTTCATATGCAAAGAGGGGAAAAAGGCCCCGGTGGCGATGTTTGGTCTTAAGGCCTAAGAGCACGACGCGACCACTGAGGATGTCTTGAGTTTTGAAGAGAAGTTTTACGGCGTTCCAGGGCCAGAGTCGACCTGAAGGGATCGCAGAGAGTAGTCGGTTCACGTCTCGCACGATCAACATAAACCCGATGATTTCGTCATCGATTTCGGCTACGAACGAAAAGTCCACTGCCAGTACAGACTTCATATCGTTTGCGATGTGCCAGAATTCATCCCAGGAAGGGGGTACAAAACCCCAATTCCCATGCCAGGCTTCCTTGTAGAGCGTGTGAATTTGTCTGGCCTCCCTCCTCAGGGTGCTGGCATCGAGGCGGCGGAAGGTAATTCCCAGCCTGCGTCGGGTGCGTTCGGCTAGGTGACGGACCCTATCCGACACCGCAAGCTCATCGCCTGCAGGGATGTAGTAACCCAGGAGGTCTTGGATCTTGGCGTACCCTGCACCCTTGATCAAATCGGCGTAGTATGGCGGATTCCAGGGCGTCATGATCACGGGGGGTGCCCCGAATCCGGCAACCAGCAAGCCACATTCATGATTCATAGATGGGCTGACTGGACCCCGGGATACGTTCAGGCCACGTTCCTTTAGCCAGTGTTCAGCCGTGGCAAAAAGCTCGGCGGCGGCTTCCGGGTCTTCCAAGCACTCGAAGAAGCCGAAAAAGCCAACCCGGTCTTTGTGGTGGGAATTGTGCCGACGGTTCTCTATAGCAGCAATGCGGCCAACGATCTGTTTTCCCCGTCGGGCAACGTAAAGAGAGCGCTCGGCATCCTGATAGAACGGATTTCTCTGCTCTGAGAGGCTATCCCGTACCATTACTCGAAGAGGTGGGACCCAGGGCGTATTCAGGCCACCCTGGACGAGCCAGGCAGTGTTTATAAAACGGGATAGACCTGAATGGCCCTCCACTTGTTCTATTTGGAGAGACAATCCCTAGCCCTCGCCTTGCCGGGCAGCTCTTTCAATCACCTCCACAATCCTGGGCGGCGCCTTTTCAACCCATCTGCGGAAGGTCTCTACAGCCTGTTCCGACGGTCTTGGTAGGTTGTCCCAAAATGAGTCTAGGTCAGCGTAGGTACCTGCCTGCGCTGCTCCAACTCTTTCCGCATCCCAAGCATTGAGAATCTGTTCGTGTTGTCCTTCAGTAGGCACTGCCAGGATAGGTTTACCGAAGTGAAATGCTTCGCATATTGACTCGAAGCCGGCAGAGCCTATATAGGCTCTGCAGCCTGCTAGGTGCCTTATAAAGTTTTGATCATTTAGAGCGTGAACATGGAAGCTTGCGTCCGTGTTTGGGTCGAAGGCGGCCGACCCGCCGTCAACGTAAAAATGGACTGTCACTTCCGGGTGACGGCTTTGCCACTCTGCCAGGCGGTACCCGTATCCAGGGTTCAGCGCATACGCCAGGAGGTACCCATTATCACTGGGTTGCATGTCACGAAGACCAGGACGGAGCAACGGTGGCATAACCACCAAGCCGTCACGATCGTAGTTAGCAAGAGCGTCGAAGGAGAGTGCGACTTTGGCCATAGAGCGTCCAGCTGTTCCCTTCGTGTATCCCATGACAAACGTCCCGAAGTTAGGTCCTGTTTGGTGATGAGTCAGTTCGGGATGTAGGAATAGATAGTTGTGTGCTACTGCTACCGCGGGGACTCGGGACCTAAGGATAATTCGGGATAAACCGCAAATAAGGTCCATGAAGTTGACGACAACATCCACACTCCGGGTAGCGTTGTGGATCTGAAAACCACTACTGATGAATTGGGGCATCCGTCGGGTAGCGTCTCCAAGGGTCTTAAGTACCGAAACTCCTTGGCGCATTCGCCCAGGAACCTGCGTGGGGGCTGGAAATGTCTCAACTGGGGCTTTGATTCCTTTCACGAAGTAATCCGGCACCGACCTGAATGGACTTTGGCCAACTAGGACAGAATCGACCTCATGTCCCGCGTCGCGTAAGAGTGGGGCGAGAGCTAAGGCCTGAGTCATATGGCCTCGGCCTTCCCCTTGAACTACGAATGCAACTCGTAGACGGCTCATGAGACCTGAAACTGCAGACGCACGTTTGGACAGGCTCGCGGGGTATCGATATCTGACTGGTCAACCTTTCTTACCATTTGTAGCTATTCTACCTTCGTATTCTCAAAGTTCTCCATGTCTATCGGGAGCCGTCCGGGCTCTTTTCATAAAGTGAGGTGAGGGTTGGGGGGAAAGAGCGACAAACGCTTTGACCTGATCATCGTTGGTAGTGGCCCCGGTGGCTACGTAGCCGCAATTCGGGCAGCGCAACTCGGCCTGAGCGTGGCGTGCGTGGAGGCTGAGGCTTTGGGGGGCGTGTGCCTGAACGTCGGCTGCATACCTACCAAGGCACTTCTTACGAGCGCGTTGATTGTCAACGAGGTACAGGACGGCGAGAAGCACGGGATTATATCGAAGGATATCACTTTCGACCTTGGGCCGGCGCAGGTGCGTAGTCGAGAGGTTGCTGATCAGATGCGTAAGGGAGTTGGCCATCTTTTCAAGAAGAACAAAGTGACCCACGTAGAGGGTTTTGGTCGGCTTAAAGGTGAGGGCAAGGTCGAAGTCGAAGAAGCCAAAGGCAACAAGAGGACCATAGAGGCTAGCCACATTATTGTGGCTACAGGTTCGCGACCCCGAGATCTACCAGGGCTCGAGATCGACGAAGATCGTGTCTGGTCCTCGACAGGAGCGCTTATGCAGGCTACGGCTCCGCAGACGCTTCTCATTGTTGGCGCGGGTGCGATTGGGATGGAGTTCGCGGATGTGTACGCGTCGTTCGGGACCGAAGTAACCATAATCGAGGCGTTAGATCGGATTTTGCCGCTCGAAGATGCTGAAGTCTCTCAACTCATGGAGAGGATTTACTCGAAACGTGGTATGGAAATCCGTACCGGAGCGCGTTTTCAGAATGCTACGGTGGGGTCGAATAGCGTAGAAGTGGCCTTTACCGATAAGAAGGGTGAATTGCACACGCGAGTGGTAGACTACGTGCTCTCCGCTGTCGGTCGGGTACCAAATGCAGAAGACATAGGCCTTGAGGCTGCGGGTGTGGAGGTCGACAGCCATGGCTTCATATCGGTGGATGAGGTTATGAGGACGAGCGTCCCGGGCATCTGGGCCATTGGGGATGTGGCGGGAAACCAACTCTTAGCACATAAAGCAACTCACGAGGGCATTGTTTGTGTCGAGCACATCGCCGGGCAAGGCCATGGAGCGGTCGATTATAGCAATGTTCCAAACTGTACCTACTGCCATCCAGAAGTCGCCTCTGTCGGACTTACAGAGGAAGAAGCCAGGGACCAGGGTCACGACGTGGAAATAGGTAAATTTCCCTGGATTGGCGTGGGACGAGCTGTAGCCGCCGGTCACACGGAAGGGTTCATAAAGGTGATTCGAGACAAGAAGTACTCTGAGGTTCTTGGGGCCCATATAGTTGGTCCGCATGCTACCGAACTGATTGCCGAATTCGTGATCGGGAGACACTTGGAGTCAACCGTCGAAGAGCTTGAGAAAGCGATGCACCCCCACCCTACGCTATCAGAAGGTGTATCTGAAGCTGCTCTCGCGGCGTTGGGGAGGCCGATTCACATCTAAACGGTTGTAGGCGGAAGTATCGATCCTACAATGCCTCGTGTAGTGCGATCCTAGGTCGATTGGTTACCGGAGGTTGCTAGCTCAGGTTGGATTCCGCGAATGCTTAAAACCCGCAGGAGGGCCTCACCAATTTTGTTGTTGGGTGTGGAAGCGCCTGCGGTGATCCCTAACTCAAACGGTCCCTCAGGTAACCAGTCACCCTCGAGAACCTCTTGGGTATCTGGATCCAATTCTGGTTTGTGTCTGATAAAACCAGTATCCAGGTCTATACAGTTTGCGTCTGCGACGTGATACGTGCGGGTGTGTTGCCTGCACAGATGAGCTAGGTGATTGGTGTTTGAAGAGTTATAGCCCCCGATCACTAACATCACATCGGGGGCCCTTTCCATCATCGCTTCAATCGCATCTTGCCGCTCTTGGGTCGCGGAGCAGATCGTGCCGAAAGATCGATAATGGTTGGAAGCCTCCGGGCTGCCGAAGCGTTCTACCATCGCTTCATGGAGTTTGATGCCAATGGCCATCGACTCGTTAGCAAGCATTGTGGTCTGGTTCGCGACACCTGTGAATTCCAAATCAATGGCGGGGTCGAATCCCGGAGAGGATTTGGACTCAAAGTGGGTAATGAACTCTTGACGGGTCATGCAGCCTGACCTTTTGGCAATGTAGTCGCAGACCAAAAGCCCCTCTTCCATGTCTCTAACGATGATGTATTTACCATTTGGATACTTGTTTACCTGAGACGCCGTGGCTCTCGATTCCTCGTGTGTATACTTCCCGTGAATTACGGCCGTGAATCCATCTCGTGCGTAGCTTTCTACACGTTTCCAGACATGCAGCACAGAGCCACATGTGGTGTCGACAAGGATGCACCCTATTTCTTTGAGGGCTTCAAAGTCATGGATAGTCACCCCAAATGCTGGCAGGATAACAACATCTTGTTCTGTTAGTTGGGAGAACTCAAAGGTCCCTGTAGTGTCCGGATAAATAAACAAGATCCCCATATCGATCATTCGCTGGTTTACATGGGGATTGTGGATAATCTCTCCGACAAGGTGGATTTGCTTGTCCGGAAACTTGTGTACAGTCTCGTAAGCATAGTCGACTGCCCGATCAACTCCGTAACAAAAGCCGAATTCTTCGGCGAGTCGGACAGTGACATCACCGAAGTCGTCTGTGTAGCCACGTGCACGGATATGCTCGACTAACGCCGACTGGTACTCGGCGTCGATGAGAGGCCTAAGCTCTTTTTTGAGCCCGAATCCCTTGCGGAAGTATGTTTGCTCGATTGTCACAGCGTTAGAAGCAGTGGGTTGCTCGACCGGAAAGTTATCTGGCTGGTATAGAGGCAGGAACCCCAGTCGCACAAGTGAGGGTATAGCACGTTATGAGCCTGCTAGGGCGCTTAGCCCTCTTATTCATTGTCGTTCCTCTCATCGAGCTCATCCTGCTTGTAGAGTTGGGTCGACGCATTGGCCTGTTACCAACATTGGCACTGGTAATCGTCACGGGCATTACTGGTGCCACCATGGCCCGCCTGGAAGGGCTTAGGGTCTTTTTTCAGTTCCAGATCGAAATGGGATCAGGGCGGCTACCGGGTCAGGCGATGCTGGATGGTGTTTCTGTGCTGATCGGCGGGGCATTCTTGCTGACGCCGGGCATCTTTACGGACTTAGTGGGCTTTGCGCTCCTCTTTCCATTTTCCCGACGTTGGTTGCAACGCTACGCAAAGGCGTGGATGAAAAAGAAAGTTACCGATGGCACGATCCACGTGGTCACGATGTCTCAGGGTGACATCCATGGCTGGCGAGGTGATGAGTACCAGGACCCTGGACCGGGCACCAGCTCTGAGCTCGATCCCACCAAGGGTATTGTGATCGAGCCCGATAAGAAACAGGGCAAGTAGAAATTTGGCTTCTAGCCAAGTGATCTCTGAAAATCGCTTGGCTGCTTGGGCATTCTCCAAGTAGCTTTTGCATATGAGCCAAGACATAACATTTCTAAAGAACCTCCTCGACGCGGTAGGGCCGTCGGGCTTCGAGGTACAGGCCGCTCGTGTTTGGCGCGAAGAAGCTGAGAGGTTTGCTGAGGAAGTCCGGGTTGACGTTACTGGCAACTCTTTCGCGACTATCAACCAGGGAGGGTCTCCACGGGTGATGTTAGCGGGCCACATCGACGAAATTGGCCTACAAATCACCCACATTGACGATGAAGGCTACTTATACATCGCTGAGATTGGAGGGTGGGACCCGCAGGTCATCGTTGGGCAACGGGTCACTATTCTCGGAAGCGATGGTGAGGTGGCGGGGGTTGTGGGAAAGAAGGCAATTCATCTAATCGAGATTGAGGAGCGGTCTAGGGCGTCCAAAACGAAAAGCCTCTGGATCGACGTTGGGGCTAAAGACAATAAAGAGGTTGCCGAACTGGGAATTCGGGTGGGTGATCCGATGGTGATCGATCAGGGGATGTTGTCCCTTGCAGGGGATCGCATAGCAAGTAGGGCCATAGATGATCGGATCGGCGCCTTTGTCGTGCTCGAGGCTATGCGTTTGCTGTCGGATAACCCGCCGGTTGCGGCTGCTACAGCTGTGGCGACTGTACAGGAAGAGATTGGCTATACGGGCGGCGGAGCTCGAACAAGCGCGTATTCACTTGTTCCCGACGTAGCAATAGTGGTTGACGTAACGTTCAGCACGGACGTGCCCGATATTGAGAAGAAGGAGCTGGGGGAGCATAAGCTAGGTGGTGGTCCGGTGCTAAGTCGTGGCTCGTCTTCATCAAACGAAGTCTTTAAGATGCTGTCTCAAGTTGCCGAAAAGGAAGGTATCCCCTACACGATACAGGCAGCGCCGAAGGCGACACGTACTGATGCTGATGGCATCTTTCTCACGAGGCATGGAGTGCCGACTGGCCTAGTGTCAGTTCCAAACCGTTACATGCACTCACCCAATGAAGTTGTGAGCCTTGAAGACGTAAATAACTCAGCTAGACTCATCGCCGCTTTCATCCGTGATCTCAACTCCGATACAGACTTCACGCCACGTTAGCTTCTGGCGACACGTTGACGGTCGTTTGGGGTGCATCTACCCTTCGTGCCCCATGAACTTCAGAAAACGGAAGCGGCATACATGGTAGATGCAGGTACGGTCGTGAAGGAAATTCAGGAGATGCGTGATGGGGGATTCCTTGCTGACGCAATCTTGAGGAAGGCGGTCCGTTCCATTTCGGTGGCTGATGACCGCTACGACTGGGTCGGTGTCTATTTGGTTGGGAAGGACGAGGAGTTGTGGTTGCACAACTACGTCGGTGAGCCCACCGAACATGCTAAGATCCCAATAGGGACAGGTGTTTGTGGGCGTGCGGTGGCAGAGAGGACTAACCTCAACATCGCGGATGTTAGCAAGGAGGAGAATTACCTTGCGTGCTCTCCAGATACACAGGCGGAACTAGTCATCCTGATCCGTGCCGGAGAGGAGATCTATGGGCAGATCGACATTGACTCCGATCAGTTGGCTGCCTTCAACGAGGAAGACGAGATCGCTCTCATCAGTATCGCAGACAAGCTCGCCGAGCAGCTCGCAGCCGAGCGCCGCTAAAAGCAACGGTGCAGGAGGGCTCCTGAGCGGACAGCCCCGATACGTTACTGCTGGCAACCCAGGGCCGTTCACACTCGACGGCACACGCACCTATATGGTAGGGGTTAAGCAAGTCGCAGTCATTGATCCTGGGCCGGATCTAGATGAGCATGTAGGTAGGCTGGTCTCAGAGTTGGCGGGAGCTGAAGGGGTTGCGGTTGTTTTGACTCACGGGCACGCGGACCATGCGGCTGCAGCACGACGGTTAGCTGAGGGACTTGGAACCGAAGTTTGGGGCCCTTCTGGGATCTCGGTTGTAGACAACGAGCTCGAAGATGGCGAGGAAGTGCCTACAGACGAGGGGCATCTGGTGGCGCTTCACACTGCTGGGCACGCGCGTCACCACGTCTCCTTCCACTGGCCTGACTACCGGGCACTTTTTGCGGGGGATCTGCTGCTAGGAGAGGGTGATACAACTTGGGTGGGGGAGTACCCGGGCTGCGTCGCTGATTACCTGACATCGCTTAACCGACTTCGACGTCTTGAGCTTGAGGTAATATACCCTGCTCATGGTGATCCACTGACAGACCCTATGGAAGCAATAAACCGGTTTGAGGGTCACAGGCGTAATCGGATTGAGCAGATGGGAATGATGCTTGCCAGGCACCCCGGTGCCACGGTTGATCAGCTCCTCTCTATGATGCACGGTTATAAGCTCCCGGAGCTAGCACAACGAGCGGCTAAAATGTCGCTAGTGGCGCTCAAGGAGCATGTGGAAGCAGAGAACAGATGAATAGAAGCATTGGATCCCGGTAAACTCATGGAGTATTCTCAGATATGACTGGTCCATTACCACGCGATATCGAGCGAGGACTCGCAGATATTGTTGGGCCCACTCATGTCATCACGGATCCGGATCGACTGGTGGTTTATGAGTCTGACGGGTTGACGTCGTACCGGGTTCGCCCACGTGCTGTAGTACTTCCGGGCTCGACTAAGGAAGTCGTCGAGGCCGTGCGCTTGTTGCACAGCTCGGACATTGAGATTGTGCCTCGAGGAGCAGGCACAGGCTTGTCTGGTGGAGCCTTACCCACGCCTGACGGAGTCGTGCTGGGCACCGCACGCATGAGCCAGATACTCGAAATCGATCCCGAAAACCGGTTGGCGCGCGTTCAGCCTGGCGTTGTCAACGGACATTTGACAGTCGCAGCCAGTCGGTACGGCCTTTACTACGCACCTGATCCATCCTCACAAAGCACGTGTACGTTGGGTGGGAACATCGCTGAGAACTCAGGTGGTCCACACTGTCTCAAATACGGCGTCACTACACGCTACGTCACTGGACTGAAAGTAGTGCTGGCGGGTGGTGACCTGGTCGAACTTGGGGGTGCCGGACGAGCCACTGAATATGACCTTGACTTAGTAGGGCTCTTCGTCGGATCGGAGGGTTGCTTCGGGATTGCAACAGAAATCGAAGTCCGATTACTACCAGTAGCTGAGGGCGTGAGGACATTATTAGGGATCTTTGATACGATGGAAGCAGCTGGGCATGCAGTAACCGCAATCATTGGATCGGGCCTAATGCCAGCTGCGGTCGAGATCATAGATGCAGCAACCATCCAGGCCGTTGAAGCCAGTGTTTACGCGGGTGGCTACCCGATCGATGCCGGTGCCGCGTTGGTGATTGAGTTCGATGGCACTGAAGCCGGGCTCGATGCCGAGGCTGATCAAGCTGAGGCATGCTGTCATAAAGCTGGGGCGCGGGAGGTCAGAAGGGCGACAGAGTTGAGTGAGAGGGCTGCACTCTGGAATGGTCGTAAGAAGGCCTTCGGTGCAATGGGACGCATTGCGCCGGATCTCTTGGTGCAGGACGCAACTGTTCCGAGAACCCGGCTGCCGGAGGTGCTTGCCGGAATCACTGAAATCGGTGAGCGCTACGACCTTAGGGTTGCAAATGTCTTCCACGCTGGTGACGGGAATCTCCACCCGAACATTCTCTTCGACAGGAATGATCGCGAAGAGCTCATGCGTGTTGAGGAGGCTTCCAAGATGATTATGGCTTTGTGCGTTGAGGTTGGAGGGACGATCACTGGTGAGCACGGCGTGGGTGTGGATAAGCGAGACTACATGTCACTAGTGAACGGCGAAAATGAGGTGGCAGCTATGGCAGGCGTAAAGCGCGTGTTTGACCCTCAAGCCTTGTTCAACCCCGGCAAGGTCTTGCCCGAGATGAAGGCAGAGCATTCGTGAGTGTCGCGACTGCATTGACGGACGTTTTGCCGTCGACTGCTATTTCTGGCGAGAGGGTGGTCGGCCCTTGGCAAAGGGTCGGTATAGAGCCTGAAGCTGTCGTGCACCCAGAGTCTATTGAAGAGGTGTCGGCCGCACTCCGCTGGGCGGGTGAAAGTGGCGTAAGGATTATTGTAGTAGGGTCAGGGCGGCACCTTCCTGCACTTTGGCAAGAGGGGCGTTTTGTCGTGCTCTCCACTGCTCGGCTTAATGGTATTGAGATCTATGAGCCAGCTGATCTTACTCTGACGGCGAGGTCTGGAACGAGTCTGGCAGACATTGATGCAGAACTGCGCAGCCACAGTCAGTGGCTTCCGTTTGATCCCCCCAGGCTATTAGACCGCACGCTCGGGGGGTTCGTTGCTACGGGCCAGTCAGGACCGCTCTGGATGGGCTACGGAGAACTTCGCAATCATGTTTTAGGCATGACGATTGTCTCTGGTGATGGACGCCTCCTGAAACTCGGAGGTCGGGTTATGAAGAATGTCGCAGGCTTCGATCTCCTCAAGCCGATTGTTGGGAGTCACGGCAGGTTCGGTGTCGTCACCTCTGTCAGTATTCGGGCCTTTCCGGTACCAGCGGTTGAAAGGGTTCTGGTACTAAGGGCGGATTCAGTATCAGAGCTTTGGAAGCCAGCCAGGTCCATTCGTATGGCACCGGTGATGCCAGTTTCTTCAGTACTCATTACCCCCGCCAAGCTCCTGGACGCACCCGCTGCTCTAATTGTTCGATTACACGGTGCTAAACCCACCGTTGAGGCGGATCAGCGCACTCTTGAACACTACGCTGGAGTATCATTTGATCTGGCGACGAGTCATGGCCTTCTAGAGTCGATTCAGAATCATGCGGCAGAAGGTAAGACAAGGCTGATTGCTTCCGCGCTGCCCACTCAGATACCTGAGGTTGTCTCTGCTTTGGGGCAGATTAGCCACGCTGGGATTGCAGTCGACACATACGCAGGCAGAGCTCGATTCAGCGCGGGGGATGTTAGCTTGGAGGAGCTGTATGCGCTGCGTAAGACAGTCGAAGCTTTAGGGGGATCACTGACGGTATGGGCAGCGGAAGGGGCTCATGAAACCGTGTTGTCAACTCGCAAGTCAGATGTGGTTGAAGCGCTCGGGTCACGCTTAGAACGTGTCTTTGATCCGAAGGGAGTCATGTGGCGACAACGCTTGTAACGGGAGAGGTTAGCGGACTCGAGGTCGCATTCGAGGAACAGCGCGAACGGCTCTTGCCTTGCGTCCATTGCGGTTTTTGTTTGCCTGCATGTCCGACCTATACGCGCCTTGGCGACGAGGCTGACTCTCCTAGAGGTCGACTTCACCTAATGAAGGCGGTGGTGGAGGGTCGGCTCGATCCTGGATCGGAGGCCTTCCGAACGCACATTGATCGCTGCCTGGGTTGCCGCGCTTGCGAGCCAGTATGTCCCTCGGGAGTAGAGTATGGGACGCTACTCGAGCTAGCCCGGCATACTGCCGCTCAGCACGTTCCGCAGGATTTTCTCACACGTACGCTTTTATTCGTTATTCATTCTCCAACCCTTCGCCGAGGCGCATTCTTTCTCGCTCGCATATTACGTCACAGTGGCATTGCTGAGTTGGGCACCAAGATCCTGCCGAGCATCGGATTCTTAAGGAACATGCGGTTCGGTATGGCGATGTTGGCTTCTAGTATTCCGTGGCACCCGCAGGTTCAGACAACTGCTTCGGCACCTGAAGCAGGGAGGGGTGGTCAAACAAAACACAGCACAAAAAGAATCGGGATACTCATGGGTTGCGTGCAGGAAGGGCTGTACTCACGCATCAATAAAGCTACGGCAAGGACACTCGAAGCCAACGGATATGAGATTGTTGCTGTGGCTGCCCAGGACTGTTGTGGGGCCCTGCATGCTCACGGTGGAGACCTCGAGGCAGCTCGTGGGTTAGCCCGTCGAAATGTTGATGCTTTCAGTAATGCCCAAGTCGACTACGTTGCAGTAAACGCGGCCGGGTGTGGTGCAGCGATGAAGGATTACACTACGCTGCTCAGTAGGGACCCGGATTATGCTGAGGCGGCGGTGAAGTTTAGCGAGCGCGTCCGAGATGTGACTGAGCTTTTGTCAGAGGTTGGACCTCGCTCCGGGGCCCCAGTAGCGTGCACAGTCGCATACGATCATCCATGTCACCTTCTGCATGCACAGCAGGTGGAGTCAGGGCCCCTTAGGGTGCTTGAGGCAGTGCCTGGAGTGGACGTACGTATAGTTGAAGGGGCTGAAGAGTGCTGCGGAGGTGCGGGTATTTACGGTATTACGCATCCGGATCTTGGGGGTCGGATTGGTAGCGATAAGGTCGATGCAGTTTGTCGAACGAGTGCTGATGCCGTAGCGACTGCAAACCCCGGATGTATGATGCAAATTGGGGCCGGCCTGCGACTGCGGGGAGCCAGGGAAGGAGTTCTGCACCCCGTAGAGTTATTAGATATCAGTTATCGCCGAGCTGGCTACTATGAAGGAGCAGTCGGTCGACTTTGATTGCGAGTTGCGAACGAGCGGAGGCAGTCCTTGACTTCCTTCGTGGTCGTCGTGAACACATGGTGGATCTTCTGGTCGCGATTGCGTCATTAGAATCGCCAACAGACAAGCCCGAAACTCAATACCCGGTCCAGGCATACCTGACAGAAGCTCTTGAGGAACGCGGCTTTCTTGTTCGGAGAATTTCAGGAAGACAAACCGGCGGCCATCTATATGCCCGGCCACGGGAGAGAAAAAAGGGCCGTCCAGGTCAGCTTCTGGTAGGGCATTCTGACACGGTATGGCCTGTTGGCACACTTCAAAGCATGCCTATCCTGGTTGATGATTATCGTATCTGTGGACCAGGTACGTTTGATATGAAGGCGGGTCTGGTTCAAGGTATTTTTGCCCTTGAGGCACTGAACGCGCTCAAGCTTGAGCCTCCTGCCACCCCCGTTTGGATCATCAATTCTGACGAAGAGATTGGTAGCCCAGAGTCGCAGCGTTGGGTCCGTATGATCTCGCGACACGTAGAGCGCGCCTTTGTCTTAGAGCCAGCTTTCGGACTTGAAGGCAGGCTTAAGACAGCGAGAAAGGGCTTCGCGAGATTTAAGGTGAACGTAAAAGGTATTGCCGCTCACTCAGGACTTGATCCGACAGCGGGTGCTTCAGCTATTGAGGAGCTGTCTCAGGTCATCCTTCAGATCCATGCCCTAACGGATCAGCGTCTGGGTACTACGGCCAACGTGGGCACTATCAAGGGAGGTACACGGTCTAACGTGGTTGCAGCCAGTGCTTCATGTGAGGTCGACGTCCGCGCCTGTACAAGTAATGATTTGGAGAGATTGTCAGAAGTAATTTTTGATCTTAAGCCACGAACTGAGGGGACTAAGATTGAGATTGACCATTTGGTCACGGTTCCTCCCGTAGAAAACAAAGGCCGTAATCGAGTCCTCTGGGAAGAGGCCTTGGTAGTTGGCCAGCGCTTGGGGATCGAGCTTAAGGAGGTCACGTCTGGCGGTGGTTCCGATGGAAACACGACGAGTCAATTCACCGCTACCCTAGATGGCCTAGGAGCAATTGGGGATGGGGCGCATGCGCCGCACGAGGGTATCGTAATTGAGAGTATGGTTGAGCGTGCGGCACTATTAGCAGAGCTGTTGATGGCACCGATAGCTTCATCTCGTAAACAATGATCCAGTGAAGATCGAACGGGCGGTCATTCGCGAAATCCCCCTTAGGCTGCGAGAAGCTTTTGAGAGCAGCGGCGGGGGAGTTCAGGATAAGCGTGTCCTGTTATTGACTCTGTTCAGCGAGGGCCTCGAAGGTTGGGGCGAATGTGTAGCCTTGGCGGATCCGTCATACTCGGATGAGACAGTGGACACAGCATGGCATGTACTTACTGAATTCATCCTCCCGACTGTAGTCGGTAGAGAATCAGCCGATCCAGCAGATTTCCTCGAACCGGTGCATTGGATACGGGGTCATCGCATGGCGGTTGCCTCAGTTGAGATGGCATTTTGGGACCTTACTGCACGTGCCGAAGGCGTCTCGCTTTCAAAGAAACTGGGAGGTGCTCAGGATATGGTTCCAGTAGGAGTAAGCGTAGGTCTAAAAGACACGGATGAAGCCCTCCTTGGGGCGATCACAGATTACCTGGAAGAGGGTTACCTGAGAGCTAAGATTAAAATTAAGCCGGGTCGGGATATTGAAATGCTTTCTCTGGTGCGAGAGAGGTTTCCCGGAGTCGCATTGATGGCGGACGCGAATTCTGCCTACACGCTCGCAGACCTTCCTCGCTTCAAGGATTTGGATGGGCTGCATCTTGAGATGATTGAACAGCCTTTTGCCAGAGATGATTTTCTAGGTCATGCGAACCTGCAGAGGGAAATTGGAACACGCATATGTTTAGACGAGTCTATCTCTTCTGCTCAGGACGCAGTCCTTGCTTTGGAGCTTGGGAGTTGCCGAACGATCAACATTAAGCCTGGTCGTGTGGGTGGCTTTGAAGAGAGTCGACGAATACATGAGCTGATGCGGGCAAAAGGCCTGCCCGTCTGGTGCGGAGGGATGCTGGAGTCAGGCATTGGGCGAGCTCATAATCTCGCGCTGGCCTCACTACCAGGCTTTACACTTCCTGGGGATATATCCGCAAGCCGTCGGTACTGGGAGAAGGATATCGTAGCGCCCGAATTCGAAATCATCGACGGGTTAATGGTAGTACCATCGGCGCCTGGGATTGGTGTGGAAATCGATGTCGGACGTATTGAGGCGCTTACGGTACGACAAGCGACCCTGGTCGCGTAGCAGGACTGAAGTACTATTGCCCTGGTTTGGTTCGTTGGAGAACGCTACTCCGCTGGACGCAAATCCACTGTTACTTGGACTTGGATATGGCCCATGTCAGCGCGGTCCCTCAGTGCATCACGGACACGGGGCTCAAGCTTCTGGTAGGCAGCGAGGATACCCTCGCGAAGCTCCTTGCGAAGAACCTTGAGCGCATTGACATCAGCGCGGCTAGTTTTGGTTTCCTTCTTTGCATCTACGACATGATAGGCTCTGATCTCAAAGGGTGAGACACCTACGTCATCAAAGCGGTCATGATCAAGATACTGAATCGAAATACTCACATCCCCACGCGCGTGATGGTGATGTATGTCACCGACGGCCTGGAAACGCGACGCTAAACGACCAAGTTCTGATCGCCCTGCTGCTTTGGTGTAGGCGCTTTCAAGGACTCCGAAAATCCGCTTAAGCCGCTCGGTGGTTGTGGCGTCAATGTCCGGAATCTCTGTGTCGAGGTCTCTGCCCATGGCCTGACGCTCGACGTATAACCCCGCATTCTCGGCGTCACGGTTTCTGGCACGATCGATATTTTCGAGTATGCGGTCGGGGTTAGTCCGGTAACTCATTGTGCACCTGGTTAGAATTGCGTTGTCTGGTCGCGGTTAGGCTAGAACGGCAACAGGGCTCTGAGGATACCAGGTAGCCATTCGTCGGCCAAGGGGCTCTGGTTGGTAAGATTCCGCTACGGGTTCAGGTAGGCTAGACTCTCGGTTCGGCTTGATAAACCCTGGAAATCCTTTCTGGGATCTACCTCTCTGCCCCGTAAGACTAGAAGAGAATGCGAATCTACGTAGAGATTATCATCGATCTCACCGTTTCTTCGGTAGCGTAAGATGGTGGGATTTCCGGTGCCTGAGGAGATTAAACAGTTGCGGGTTGGCCCGTCTCTAACAAAGCGCCTGCTTTACACCGTCTTCAGTCCTGGGAGGATGACAGCTGCAGTTGCCGAGTATCCGACTTGGATCGGGGCTCTTCTGATTTCAACCGTACTTATCGGTTCAGCTGCCGCCCTGATTCCCGCAGATATACTGGCGGAGGCCCAGAGGCGAGTAGCATTGCAGGAGGGGCCGGTACAATTCCGAGTAGCGATGGGGGCAGAGATTCTTCGTATCGTGGTCCCAATAGCAGCAATGTTAAGGTTGATCGCGACTTCCTTCTTGGCTGCTGGATTGTACAGCGTAGTATTTGGTTTCGTTCTAGGCGATTCGGGATCGTACCGTCAGTATCTGGCAATAGTGGTTCACGCCTCGTTCGTGCCTGCGATTATGGGTCTATTTTATACGCCTCTAAGGATCGCTACGGTTGATCCGCAGTTCCACCTAAGCATCGCGAGCTTTTTGGTTTTCATGCCGGAGGGGTATTGGTTGAATTTCTTCCGGGTCATGGACCTTACGCAGATATGGTCTATGCTCATCGTCGCCGGAGGGGTTAGTGCCATTGATAGTCGTCGCACTTTCATAAGCGCGGCGATAGTACTACTGGGGCTGCTGGCTGCACTGGCTTTGGTCATCGCTCGCTTTATTTCCAATTAAATCCCAAGCACCTACAGGAAGCTGGCTTTATGGGCAGAAGAGTCTCCATTCTCATCGCCGGGTTACTCTGCGTGTTCGGTCTCACCCGCTGCACTTCTGGGGATCGTCCAGACTTTCTAGCCCTGGCTACAGCGGGGACAGGGGGGGTCTACTATCTACTGGGTGGCTCAATCGCAGAGATTTGGAGCAGAGATTTGCCGAATCAGATCGCGGTTGCTGAGGTGACTGGAGGCTCCGTTGAAAACTTGAGCCTACTGCTGGCTGATCAGGTTGAAGTAGTGTTCTCCATGGGGACGAACGCTTTAGAAGCACATGCTGGGTCGGGATCATTTCAGGGAGAGGGTCTAGGAGAAGTACGAACGTTAGTTGCTCTATACGCGAATGTACTCCAGCTAGCGAGTCGCGAAGGAAGCGGGGTAACTACGCTGAGTGATTTGGCTGGCAGGCGTGTATCTGTTGGTGCGCCCGGTAGCGGAACAGAGGTAGGCGCTCGTAACCTGTTGGCCGCAAATGGCATCGACTATGAGGACTTTGAGCCTCAGCGTCTAAACTTCAATGAGACAGCTAATGCCCTGCGGGATGGTACCGTCGATGCAGGGTTCTGGAGTGCGGGTCCACCCACCAGCTCAATCATGGACCTTGCTACGGCTAGGCCGATTAGACTTATCTCGCTCACACAGGCAGAGATTGAGCAGACCGCCTCAATCGATCCGACGGTCCGTTCTGATATCATTCCGGCGGATGCCTATCGTGGGCAGGCAAGTCAAATAACGACACTAAGCACCCCTAACGTGCTTGTGGTTCGGGCAGATATGGCGGATGAGCTGGCTTATGCATTGATTGAAGCCATTCTAGATGCACAAGAGGAACTCGAAGCTGTACATCCAGTCGCCCGGCAGATCTCAGTGGAGTACACGTTGGAAGCGTCACCAATTCCGTTGCACCCAGGGGTCGTGAGATACATGGAGGAGTATGGACATGAGGTGCCAACCCGCCTAATCGCGACTCCGTGATCGTCAAGAAGATCTTCTCTTGAGTGAGAGTCCCGTCCAGGATTCTCCTTCACTGACCAAGAGTTCAAGGTCGGAGTTGGGGCTTCCTGTTACTGTAGCAGTTGCGTTCATCGCAGTAGCCATTGCGCTGTCACTGTACCAGCTCTTCACCGCTGGGGTTCGACCAGTAGGGCTCTTCTACCAGCGAGGATTCCACCTAGCAGCGGTTGAGGTGCTCGCTTTTCTCCTGTTTCCTTGTCCTGGGCGAAACAAGAATGGTCTACGGTTAGTAACTGCCTGGGTCTTGGATGGAGCCCTTATCGCGGTGTCGATAGCCACTTCGCTCTACCTCACGATCAACCTGGACTCGATTGTTGGGCGGGCTGGAATTCCAAGTGGTTGGGACATTGCGATGGGTGCGGCGGCCGTCGTCACTTTGCTCGAAGCCGGTCGGCGCGCACTCGGGTGGGCTATATCCGTTATTGCGATAGTATTCGTAGCGTACGCTTACCTGGGACCCTTCTTGCCCGGCCTCCTTCGGCATGGGGGTTACGGGACGGGAAGGATCGTCGGTCAGCTTTATCTGGGACAAGAAGGTATTTACGGCATTCCACTAGGTGTGGCCGCCACCTTCGTCTTCGTCTTCATTCTCTTCGGGGCGCTTCTGGAAGTTACTGGGGCAGGTCAGTACTTCATGGACCTAGCGTACTCAATGACCGGGAGGCAATCAGGCGGACCCGCGAAAGCGGCCGTTGTTGCCTCGGCAGCTATGGGTTCTGTCTCGGGGAGCGCGATTGCGAATGTTGTCACGAGCGGGGCATTCACCATTCCGCTCATGAAAAGGGTGGGGTACCGTCCTGAAGAGGCGGGAGGAATCGAGGCGGCGGCTAGCACCGGCGGGCAGGTCCTGCCGCCGATTATGGGGGCGGGTGCTTTCCTGATGGCCGAGTACACTGGCCTTCCGTATCTAGAAGTGGTCAGAGCCGGTCTGGTTCCTGCTCTGCTCTACATGGGCACCGTTTTCGTGTTCGTCCACCTTGTGGCCACGTCGCGGGGCCTCCATGGACTACCGGCAGCGGAGCTCCCACGTTTCGGTTCTACCATGGCAAGAGGATGGCACTTCCTTCTTTCTCTGGCCGTGCTTTTGGGGGCCCTGCTCTTGGATCTATCAGTTGCAAGAGTAGGGTTCTTGGCATGCATCTCAGTTGCTGTGCTGGCCGCTACACGTGCTGCTTGGGATCGCACTAAAGGGGGTTGGCCACCTTCTACGGGTGAGTGGGTCAGTGGCGGGCTTATTCGCCTAAGAAATAGCTTTATTCTGGCCGGCCGAAACACCCTACCAGTAAGCCTGGCTTGCGCTATCGCGGGGATCATAGTTGGCACTGTTGGCCTTACTGGGCTAGGTCTCAAGTTCTCGGCAATCATGCTCTCCTTCTCGCAAGGAAACCTTATCCTTGCTCTGCTTTTACTTTTGCTCGCGAGTCTTGTACTTGGAATGGGTCTGCCCGTAACAGCGAGCTACATCGTTCTGATCATCCTCGCCGGTCCCGCTCTCGTAAATGATTTCGGACTACCGGTGCTCACAGCACATATGATCGTATTCTGGTTCTCTCAAGACTCTAACGTCACTCCACCGGTCTGCCTGGCAGCCTACGCAGCGGCTGGAGTGGCGGAATCAGACCCCATGCGGACTGGCTTCCATGCATGGAAGTACGCTAAAGGCCTTTACCTCATACCTTTGCTTATGGTTGTGCACCCAGAACTAGTACTCGGGGGGTCTATTTTGATGGTGCTCGGGAAGGCGGCCTTGGCTATGGTCGCACTTGCTTCCTTCGCCTCCGCCTTAGAAGCCCATGCACTGCGCCCAGTGCCGACAGGTGGTCGTTTGCTTTTGTTACTTTGTGCCAGTTCGGCTTTCCACCCTTCGCCTTTAGTGGGGAGTATCGGGGCAATCGTTGCTATTGGGTACGTTCTAGCCTCTAGACGAGGGCCAGCAGGCATTCGTGCTACATAACCCGGAAGCTAGGGCACCGTTAAAGAAAACATTGCACCAATTAGTACGTACTCGTACAGTGAATAACGTCAGGCAGGCTCACCCAACCCTCTGTGTCTTGCCTCGCAGGGATGGGTAGCTCGGCGGCATCATGTACTCGACGGCACCACACGAAGGACAGTGATGTTCTCATATAAATGGCTCATCTACAGTATGGGCCTGAGTGTGTCGATTACGCCTGGGTTTATAATAGTTACGGCGTTGGGTGCCCAGGTCCCTAGCGACTCAAGTGACCCCGAGAGCCTAGTGATACGCGAGGAGGTCACTTCTCCTCTAATGCCAGCGACTAATGTCCTAGACGCTAGCCTGGACCTGATAATTGAGGTCGACGGGATTCTCGATGATGACGCGTGGGCGGATGCGAGAGTCTTCACGGGTTTCACACAACAAGAGCCCGTGGAGGGAAATCCTGCAGAGTATGATACCGAGGTGCGGGTGCTATTTGGTGACGGGTCCATTTGGATTGGCGCACGGATGTGGGACGATCATCCTGAAGATATCGACGTAAGGTTGGGCCGACGGGACGCTTTTGGAATGTTCGATTCGTTCGGCATCATGCTGGATCCGAACCTGGACGGGCTCACCGGTTATGGTTTTCGCGTGAGCGCAGCCAATGTCCAGAGTGACTTCTACTTCTTCAACGACACCAGTGTTGACCAGGCGTGGGACGCAGTGTGGTCTTCGGCAGTGGCGGTCGACGAGTCAGGGTGGACGGCAGAGTTTCGTGTGCCCCTGTCTCAATTCCGATATGAAGCATCGGATGAACTGCAGATCTGGGGCGCGAATTTCGCCCGTTTTCGAGTAGCTAACAATGAGCGCAGCTTCTATGCCCTAGTATCAAAGCTCCGCCGTGGCATGGTAAGCCAGATGGGCCGAATCGAAGAGGTTCAGGTTGCTAACCCCTCTACGCGGTTCGAAGTGCTTCCCTATGCAGTGAGTAGTTTACATAGGGCGAGGCCAACAGATGGTGACCCGTTCTTTGATGGTTCGGCTGCGAATGGTCGGTTTGGAATGGACATGAGCTATGGCCTCGGCGCGGCGTTCACGCTAGATGCGACGATCAACCCTGACTTTGGTCAGGTGGAAGCGGACCCTGCTGTAATTAACCTCAGCGCTTTTGAAACATTCTTCGAGGAGAGACGCCCCTTCTTCGTCGAGGATGCTCGCATCTTCGATTTCTCTGTAAATGGTGGCCGGAGCCAGTTGTTTTATAGCCGTCGGCTAGGTCGGTCTCCACATGGCGGGGCTCCTCTGGGCTCACTTTTCTCTGATGTCCCTGATAATGCGACCATACTTGGAGCGGCCAAGTTGGCGGGGAGAACATCTAGCGGACTCTCGATCGGTGCGCTCGCTGCCGTGACGGGGAATGAGTTTGGTGAGGCAGTGTTAGGCGATGGGTCGAGGAGTAATTTTCTAGCAGAGCCACGCACAGAATTCGGGATCCTCAGCCTTGCCAAGGATTTCAACGGTGGCGCATCACTCGTTAAGGGTATTGGTACTCTCATGCGACGGGACCTTTCTTCGGACGGACTATTCGATTGGCTTCCATCATCTGCCTTCAATGCAGGCCTGCGATTCGAGCACCAGTGGAATGATCGAGATTGGAGGTTCTGGGGCTTCTTGGCGGGAAGTCACGTTCGCGGAGAGGATCAGGCAATTACTCGTATTCAACGAGCAAGCAACCACTATTACCAACGCCCAGACGCTACGAGACTGGACCTGGATCCGAATGCAAACTCGATCAGTGGCATAGATTGGCGGCTTCAGTTGGAACGGCAGAATGCTGAGCACTGGACCTACTCCTTCTGGGCTTCGCAGCTGACACCTGGCTTCGAGGTTAACGACATAGGCTACTCCACCCGTTCTGAGGTCTTGGACGCGGGTGCACGACTCGGTTATCGCGAAATCCGACCAGGTAAAGTTTTCCGCAACTACGACATCAGCGTCTCTAACTTCCACAACTGGAGTCACGAGGCTTTGGATGAAGTATGGTCCATCGATTCATGGCAGAACGCTCGCAAGCAAGGGAGATACAGCCTTAATGTTAGAGGCCAGTTCCTGAACTACTGGAGCGTTAGGACCAGTGCTTCTTATAACCCTCAGCAGATGAGCCGCACCGCCACGCGAGGAGGGCCAATGATGGTCGGACCAGCCTCAGTTCGCGGTAACCTGAATGTCAGCACAGACCGAAGAAAGACCCTTAGCGTAGGGGCCTTTTACGGGTTGAGTGACGACCGTATTGGATCTGGGGGCTCTCAGAACGCCGGGATGGACATCCAGGTTCAGCCGTCCGACAACATCTCTTTTTCTGGAGGACCGAAGTTCGACGTCTCTAGTTCAGGAGATCAGTATGTGACGGCCACTAGCGTACTTCCATACAATCCCACCTACGGTACGCGCTATCTCTTTGCCGACCTAGAGCAGAGGACCTTTGCGATGGAGACGAGGGTGGACTGGACCTTCACCCCAAGTCTATCGCTGCAGATTTATGCTCAGCCTCTGCTCTCATCGGGTGACTACTT
>DEAM01000032.1:0-288 GCA_002347035.1 Gemmatimonadales bacterium UBA2982
ACCGTGACACCTGGGATGGCGGACCCTACCGCGTCCTTCACAGTCGCTGTCAATGTCGCCGTATCACCGATCGATGTGACATCCAGTGAGTTCAGTGACAACTCTACGCTCGATTGGACCTGGGACACCAAGACCGTGGCCGTTGTGTTGACAGAGCTCGAGACCGCCATGATCGTGGCCGTGCCATTGCCGACCGAGGTTACCAGACCCTCGGACGATACCGTGGCCACGCCCTGTGCGGTTGAGATCCACGTCACCGTCGCGCCCGACATCACCGTACCGGCAGCG
>DEAM01000032.1:580-2396 GCA_002347035.1 Gemmatimonadales bacterium UBA2982
CCCGACATCACCGTACCGGCAGCGTCCTTCACGGTCGCTGTCAACGTCACCGTATCACCGATCGATGTGAGATCCAGTGAGTTCGGTGACAACTCTACGATCGAAGCTGTCTGAGCGACAAGGGAGCTCGACGTATAAGCCGCTAGGGCCAGCGCTCCCGCGTATGCCCGCCACATAGACCGAGGCCGTGCGGTCCGTGCTGGCTCGGCTAACCGTGGCTGGACATCCCCTCGACCGATTTCGCGTATACACGGCGTGCCTACCTCAACCTGTCTGCTCGTTTGCGGGTGCACTGTTAGTCGTCCTTGTCCGAAGGTAATGTCGCACTAGTCATTGTGGACGCTCCGAGGATCATGGGTCACCTACATCCCACGAACACGGTCGAGAGCCTCTGACTTCCGTCAGGGCCTGACCAGTTGAATCGGTAAGTAAGGTTATAGCCGCTGGTTTGCCCGCTCCACGAAGCGAGTCGTCCTGACGACTGGGTTTGACCAGTCTCGATCCTCATGTCGCCCCACCAGTTGGCTGAGACATCGGTAGTGGCCTTGTAGCCGGAGGGGAGCGTCCACTCGAGTTCACCGGGGAGCCAGGTAGCGGATTCACCGGCCTGTCCTCCGGTGGCGGAAGCGGTAAGAACATAGCTGCACTCCCACTTTTGGTCTGACGCGTTCCAACCGAAGCTTTGGACTAGGGCAGTGATCGCGATGTTAAAGGAACCGGATCCGGCGACGATCATAAAAGAGGCAGTGCCAGACTTGCCCTCGCTCGTTGCCGTGATCGTCACCGAGCCGGCAGATACTCCTCTGACTAGGCCGGAAGCTGACACTGAAGCGACAGTGTTGTCGGAGGAGGACCACGTCACAGCCCGATTGGTGAGCGTGTTTCCGGAAGCATCCCTCGTGATGGCAGTCAGCTGAACGGTGCCACCCATGGCTATCGTTCCACCGGGAGGGCTTATCTCGACGCTTGCTACCGGGGGGGGGATGACGGTGATCTGAGCGCTCGCCACCACGGCAGGGAAGCCGTCCACGCGAGCGGAGATCTCCGCGGATCCAACGGATTGGCCATACACCGTACCCCAACTGGTGACCGAAGCAACTCCAGGATTACTGGAAGACCACACAACCTCGTATCTCGACACAGCCGAGCCCAGTCCGTCCTTGATTGTTGCAGTGAGCTTCACTTGCGATCCGACCTGAACCTCAGAAGAACCCGAGATTTCGATGGACGCCGGAGCATGATCAAGGACCGGCGCAGTTGAGTCGACGCAAGAAGTGATTAACAAAGCTACCAAGAGCCCGGCATGTCTCCAGGAACACTTAAGTGCCGCAGACATCTTATCCTCGCTCAAGCAGAATGAAACGAACGTTCGGTCCGTGCTAGATCATCCCGTCGAACGATTTCCCGAATACACGGAGTATTTGCCGGAACCTGTTTGCTCGTTCGTAGGTTCACTGTTACTCCTCCTCGGCCAAAGGTACAGCGTATAAGATGCTGTAGCTTATACGCTTTCCGCCACCCCTTCTTTTTCTGTGGATTTACTTCGGATTGGTGAAGCTAGAGTCCCAGAGCCTCCCGAAGCTCTGCTGCAGACATTCCGCGAACGTAGACCGAGGTGCCTCGATCGAATTCGCGGGCGCGCTCCAGGCCACCAACAAATACCGGATCGAAGCCGGTATCCTCTACAAGCCTGGCTGTCACGCGCGCTGCCTCTTCATCATCAGCAGCAATCGGAATACCGATCCGTTCTGGGTTTCGAGGAGCCTGCTGGACTTGTAGCCAGCTGACGCAGCTGAATGAACGTACGAGACGCACA
>DEAM01000032.1:2484-2604 GCA_002347035.1 Gemmatimonadales bacterium UBA2982
CCGCAGTCGATCACGATCTTGCCTTGCATGAGCTGTGAATAATCACGTCCCACCTGAGGCAGTGCTGCGTAGGGTACAGCGATTAAGATCACGTCACCGAACCTTGCTGCTGCATCGGGC
>DEAM01000032.1:2688-12663 GCA_002347035.1 Gemmatimonadales bacterium UBA2982
CTGAATGAACGTACGAGACGCACACCGGGCAGGAAGTTTGCTGAAGCAACTCCGGTACCGAGCGCGATCGCCGCGTCTGCCATTGGCCCGTCACGGTCTGCGCGCGGGTTACCGCAGTCGATGACGATCTTGCCTTGCATGAGCCGTGAATAATCTCGGCCGACTTGGGGTAAGGCAGCATACGGGACCGCGATTAAGATCACGTCTCCGAACCTTGCTGCTGCATCGGGCAGGCCTGCTTGAGCGTGTTCACCTGCCGAGGCAACGAGGTCGGTGAGTTCTTCAGGGTGGCGAGATGAGAAAAAGATATGATGCCCCGCTTCGGCCCACTTTAGTCCTACAGCGCCACCGATGCGCCCCGAACCGATGATCCCGATACGGAGAGGTTCCTGACTGTTAAGCATGGCTTGAGAGACTGCAGGCAGTTGTCCCGTAGCGAGTCCAGCAAACGCGGCCCCGGCACCCTGCAGGAAGTTCTTTCTCGTGATCTGTTTGTTATAGCTCTCGGCCAATGTTTCCTCCCAAGCAACGATCCACTGCGAGGGCTCAAGATGTATACCGTGCCAGTATCTACGCCAGCACATAGCAGAGCTATCCGGGATTGCTAACCTGGATAGGCGTCGAGCTGGCAGCAGAAATCCTGTTTCCTAGCTGACCATACGAACCTAGCCCCCAGCAGTATGCCGTATTTGAAGTCGTGACACCGCACGTGTGGTAGCCTCCAGCAGAGATTGAGCGCCAGACGTGTGCGTCGATGATGGTCTGCGGTTCCCGCCGCTGGGTTATCGTGCCGTCACCCAGGCGCCCGGAGTCATTGAATCCCCAGCAATAGCCTGCACTCGAGCTACTCACACCGCACGTGTGTTCGTTACCACCTGAGAGCGAGTTCCAATTCAGTGAACCACTCACGAGCATCGGAACAGGCTGATCTGTGCTTGTTGCGTTTCCCAGTCTTCTATTCGCGTTCGATCCCCAGCAGTAGGCTTGCTCTGAGGTTGTAACAGCGCATGTGTGGTTTTCTCCACCGGAAATCGATTGCCATGTATGTCCACCACTGACTGACGTCGGGGTTAAGCGATTGCTGTTCGCATCATCCCCAATTTGGCCGTACAGGTTCTTGCCCCAGCAATAAGCCTCGGAAGATGCAGTCAGCGCACAGGCATGACTCCCTCCTGCAGAAATTGACTCCCAACTTTGTGCTGAGGCCACAGACGTTGGTGTGAGTTGATTTAAAGTAGTGCCGTTACCGATCTCGCCGTTTGTGTTCTCTCCCCAACAGAATACGCCATTTGCATTCGAGAGAGCACATGTATGATGGCCACCTGCAGAAATCGATTGCCAACCAGGCTGGCTGCTAAGCAAGGTCGGCAGTGGGCGGTCGGTTTCTGTACCGTCACCGAGTCGACCAAAAAGATTCCGACCCCAACAGAGTGCCTCATCGGAAGTGGTTACCCCGCAGGTATGGATTTCTCCAGCAGAGATCGATCTCCATGTATGCCCACCATCGACTGCCGTCGGAACTGACCGATCACTACCCGTGCCGTCACCGAGTTGCCCCCAACTATTACTTCCCCAGCAGTAGGCTGTCCCAGTGACCATAAGGCCACAGGAATGAATTTGACCCACCGTGATCGATTCCCAGAGCGCAATCGTGACCCTGCCCTCAGCCTTTAGAGCTTCTACAGCCACTGTAATCGTCGCAGATCCGACTCCGTATGCCTGAATCAGGCCACCAGAAGAAACCCCAGCGACACTGGCATCTGAGGTAGTCCATACGACAGGGCTGTTATTTATCGCGTTTTGGTTCTTGTCACGCACGGTCGCTATGACTCGGGCCGTATCACCAAGACTGTAAAAGTGCACGACTGTATCCGAGAGCTCGAGGCTTGTGGGGGTTTGGATGACCGTCACGCTTGCTGTTCCGCTCGCCGAGCTGGCCGAAGCTGTGACTGTCGATGTCCCGGGACCGACCGCGGTTACAAGCCCCGAAGATGAGACTGTCACGATTCCCCGGTCTGCCGCGGTCCATGTGATCGTATCGTTGCTCATTACTCTACCATTTTGATCTACGACCGTCGCGGTCACGCGGAGCTCCTCACCTAATGCATCGAACGCGACTTCCGAGGGAGATAACCTGATTGTAGTGGCGACAGACGGGGCCGTGAGCAAGTCGCATGCTGTTAGTGACAGCACGGCGACAAGCACGGATCGACTCACTAGAGTGCGTGTGTGGGGCGGGGATCGCATAAGGCTAACATCGGACGGACTTGCTGCACTGCAAACACTTTCGCTGAAGAGAGGTCGAGCCCGTCTACCCTCTATATGGACTCAGGTCCGAGATATTCAAGGTCCAGCGCCACATCGAGCGCTGGGGCCGAGTGAGTAATCCAGCCCACAGAAATCATGTCTACACCGGTTTTAGCGACTTCGCGTATGGTCGCGATCGTGATTCCTCCTGAAGCCTCTGTCCGACACCGCCCATCGGCTAGGACTACCGCCTCTCGCATCTCGTCTATGCTCATATTATCGAGCATGACGATATCTGCTCCTGAAGCGATTGCAGACTCGAGTTGTCCTAGTGATTCGACTTCGATCTCGATAGTGGCGCTGGGCCCAACCGAAGCTCGAGCTTGCTGAACAGCTGCTTCAGTTGATCCAGCTAGAGCAATGTGGTTGTCTTTGATCAATACCGCATCATAAAGCCCCATTCGATGGTTTTGCCCTCCACCAGCTAGAACTGCCGCTTTTTGTAGTTCTCTAAGCCCTGGAACTGTTTTCCTTGTATCCACTAGGTCGGCACTTGTACCTGAAATTTGATCAACAAGTTCTCGTGTAGCTGTCGCAACCCCGCTGAGTTGTCCTAACAGGTTTAGGGCGACTCGCTCTGCGGCGAGCAATGAGCGCGCTGAGCCCGTTACGATCGCAAGGAGGGCGCCTGGCTCAACGAGGGTCCCATCTTCAACAAGTGATTCAGTATGAAGTTCAGGATCGACGATGGTAAACGTGCGAAGCATTACTTCCAGCCCGGCGATGATTCCAGCTGTTCGAGCTACGACATGTGCCTGTGCTGTTGTTCCCTCTGGGATGACTGCGCTCGAGGTGATGTCTCCAGAGTTTCCTAGATCTTCCTCAAGAGCTAACCGAAGGAAGCGATCCGCGTTCGTGTTGTCGGTCAGGCGCGGACCTCCAACATCCGCTCGACCGAAGCACTTGCTTGTTCAGCTACGGTCGGATCTACAATGACCTCATGCTTCATGTCGCGCAGACTGTCTCTGATACCTGTGAGCGTGATGCGTTTCATATGCGGACACAGGTTACAGGGCTGAGTAAATTCAGTCTCTGGGGATTCAGCAGCAACGTTATCGCTCATCGAGCATTCGGTAACCATGACGACTTGTCTTGGCTGCTCGGTCTTCACCCACTTAATCATCCCCGCTGTCGATCCAACGAAATCTGCTTCTTCGAGCACATCTGAGGGGCACTCGGGGTGGGCGATGATTTGAATGCCCGGGTGCATGTCTCGGTAGACACGAAGCTCTTCGCCGGTAAACCGCTCATGCACCATACACGAGCCTTCCCAGAGTATGATGTCTATATCGGTTTGGCCGGCGACCCATTGGCCGAGGAATTGGTCAGGTAAGAAGATGACGCGGTCAGTGCCCAAAGATTCAACGACCTGGACTGCGTTGCCTGAAGTGCAGCAGATATCAGCCTCTGCCTTTACCTCGGCGGAGGTGTTTACGTATGTGACGACCGGAACGCCTGGATATCTTTCACGAAGCAAACGGACATCGGCACCAGTGATCGCATCTGCCAGTGAGCAACCGGCGTCCATATCAGGGATGAGCACCGTTTTGCGTTGATTGACGATCTTTGCAGTTTCAGCCATGAAATGCACACCAGCCATTAAGATCACTTCCGCATCGGTTTTTTTGGCCAGCCGAGCAAGTGCGAGAGAATCACCCTTCATGTCTGCAACACCGTGATAGATGTCTGGCGTCATATAGTTGTGAGCCAACACGACAGCATTGCGGGACTCTTTAAGCTCCTCGATTTCCTGAATTACCGGTGCTAGCGCCGCAATCTCAATGTCCGGTAGGATGCCGTCGAGGCGTTCACGGGGACTCATCCATGTGGCCGCAGGACTCACGATAGCTCCCGCGTTCTAGTTGGTGCTGAGAAAGACTGTAACTGAAACATGTCAGACTGTAATACACTCTGGGCTAGCGTTGGATTCAGCTAATGCTTGCTTATGCGGTCCTGTTCCGCACTTTTCATTCTATTGAGTCTGTCTCTCAGTTAGCGAAAAATATAGCACACGCTTCGAGCCGGCGTCAGCACTCGCAAGAAAGAAGAGTCGGATAAGGTATTTTGAAAGTTGTCACTGTAGATGCTGTGGGTAACGTCTGGAGTGAGGTAGTATCGGCAGGAAGTACGTTTCTCGTGTCAGCGATGAGGCAAGGAGCTTCTCATGTATAGACGGTACGGTATTATGGGTGGGGCCCTTCTCTTGGGGGTCCTGGGATTCTTGGCCGCGTGCGCTGATCAAGTTAGTGAACAAGAATCCAGCGGGGTCCAAATCCCAGTCTTTGAGGTGAATCCGTTATGGCCCAAACCACTCCCAAATCATTGGGTTATCGGATCAACGATCGGTGTATCTGTAGATTCTCGAGACCATGTTTTTGTCATTCATCGACAGTCTACGATTGATGAGCGCACTGAACTCAACGTGCTCCACGAACCAGCTTCGGCAGAGTGCTGCTCTCCGGCCCCTCCTGTTTTGGAGTTTGATCCGGAAGGCAATCTGGTGGGCTCGTGGGGTGGGCCGGGTGACGGATATGATTGGCCATCCTCGAACCACGGGATCACGGTCGATCACATGGACAACGTATGGATCGGGGGTAATGGTCCCGATGACGGACACATTCTGAAATTCACGCGTGACGGAAACTTCTTACTGCAACTTGGTCGGCCGGGTGTTGGCACCGGCAGCAATGATCCGGAAAATTTTAGTAGAGTTGCTGAAGTCTCAGTTGATCTAGGCGGGGATGAAGTCTTCGTCGCAGATGGCTACGGTAACAGGCGTGTTGCGGTACTTGATATCCAGACTGGTGCACTGAAACGCTATTGGGGCGCCTACGGGAACAGGCCTGATGATGCACCTGTCCCTCCCTACCGCCCTGAAGATCCTCCTGCACAGCAGTTTCGGAGCCCGGTACACTGCGCTGAGATATCGGACGACGATCTGGTTTATGTGTGTGACCGTGCCAGCAATCGGATTCAGGTATTCGAGCGAGATGGTGCCTTCTTAAAAGAGGCTTTTGTAGCGATCGAAACACTTGGGTCCGGGTCAGCCTGGGATCTCGCATTTTCCCGAGATCCAGAGCAGCGGTTCCTCTATCTAGCAGATGGCTCGAACAAGAAGGTTCATATCCTCGATAGAGAAACGCTTGAGGTGCTGAGCACGTTCGGAGACGGTGGCCGCCAACCTGGCCAATTTATTGGTGTGCACAGCATCGCAACCGATTCTGAGGGCAACATTTATACGACAGAGACCTATGAGGGAAAAAGGCTACAGAAGTTTGTCTTCCGAGGACTTGATATAGGCAGGGAAGGAGATCAAGGCGTGGTCTGGCCGAACTAAGGTGGTTGAATCTGTCAGAAAGGGCTTGACCCTCGACCTAGGGAGGCATCTATAATGGATCTGGCTCGCGAATATAGACTTGCACCGTAAGGCAATCTAATGAAGAGAATGGCGTTGTTTCTGATAAGCATCAGCTTAATGGGAGCCGCAGACCTGTATGCTCAGTCATCGACGGATCTTGGTGACTTGATGCGACGTGGAGACGTCTACCTAGATCCTGAAACCCGGGAGCCCTACACCGGTGCAGTTTTTGCGAGATTCGAAGAGGGGATGATTAGCGAAAGTGGGGTCCTTGAGAATGGGAAAAAGGAAGGTCGCTACGAGTACTTCTATCTCAGTGGCCGTATCAGGATGCTTGAGACCTATAATTCAGGGATTCTTGAGGGTCTCACGGAGACGTATTTTAAGAATGAACAATTAGCGGATAAGGGCACCTACCGAGAAGGTGAATGGGATGGGCCCTATGAAGCGTATTGGGTACGTGGATGGTTGGCGGAGCGTGGGAATTGGAAGCTGGGAGAACGATGCGGTGATTGGATTAGTTTCGGCCAAACGATTATGTACCCAGCCTGTCCAAACGAGTAAGTAACAGGAAGGGTTCCCTTTACTACCGTGGAGGGAGAGGTAAGGCTCATTGATAAGGGGGTAGCAGTATGACGCTGTCGCGACGAGATGCGATCAAGGTTTCTGGTTCAGCTGTAGCAGGTTTGTCGATGGGCGTGGTGAATCCCGAGAATGTTTTGGGCCAAGCCGCACCCGAACAGGAATGGCCAGATCAACTCGTCGAGGGAGACCTCAGAATCCGGGCTGAATTGCCTCTCAACCCGGATGGTTCTGCGCCGGAGCACCCGGAGAGTGCCGCCGGAGAGCTAATCGGAACGATTTGGCGTTTTTCATCTGATAGACGGCAGCCCCCAGCGGATATTGATTACGATTATAACAACCTTCGGATCAGGCTTGATTCACGCGGCTTAGCAAAGATGAGTGGTACTCTGAAATTCAGTGATCTAGAAGCGCTACCTCGTCATTCGATGGTCACGCTTCTTCAGTGTGGCGCCCCTCAGCCAACGGGTATCGTCAAATGGACTGGGGTGAGGTTCAGTGATTTTGCCGACATGATTGGCGTAGGCGAACCTGCTCACTACTGTCGTTTGATCTCGCATGATGGCTACTACATAGATGAGGAGATGCCAACGCTGCGCCATCCTCAAGTTATGCTTGCTTGGATGATGAACGACGAGCCTCTTCCGCCGGTCAATGGAGCACCGATCCGGTTGGTCATTCCGTTCAGGTATGGTGCACGCAGCATCAAGGCGATTTCCGAGATTACGTTTGCTTCTCCTGGATTCTCAGCACGAATCGGGGACTAGCATATAGTATCCAGAAGTACATGACGGATTACTCATAAAACGGGGCCTGCATCATGATACACCCTGACCGCCGCACGTTTATTAGTCACGCGTTCGGTGCAGGCGCCTTATTTGCCGCGGCTCCTGCCAACGCTATGACGCCAGGTAGGGTGGCTATACCACCCAAAGGTCATGGGGCGGTATTAGATGAAGCCTATTGGGGTTTGGTCAAGGAAAGTTTCCCACTTAGCCCTGGTCTCGTGTTAATGAACGCGGCGAACCTGTGTCCTTCTCCGTTTGTGGTTCAGGAGGCGGTTTTTGAATGGACCCGGGATGTGGACGCCGATGCTTCGTTTCAGAACCGCGCAAAGTTCTCATCCCTACAAGAAGCAAGCCGAGAAGCGGTAGCACGCCATATCGGTGCCGACGTGGAAGAAATCGCACTAACACGGAACACTTCCGAGGGAAATAATACCGTGGTATCGGGGCTCAATCTGACGGCTGGTGATGAAGTCGTACTCTGGGACCAGAACCACCCTACGAACTCAACCTCTTGGGACGAACAGGCTAGCGTAGAGGGATTTGAAGTTCGCCGGATTTCAACACCACCCGCGTCAGAATCTCCTGGAGAACTAATCGATGCATTTCGGAGTGCAATGACGAGTAGGACAAAGGTACTTGCCTTCAGTCATGTATCTAACGCGACCGGTGTTCGTATTCCAGCTGCAGAGCTGTGTGGTTTGGCTCGTTCTCGAGGCATCTTAACTCTTCTCGATGGTGCTCAATCGTGTGGGGCCTTGAATATGGATATGCACGCGATAGGGTGTGACTTCTACACGGCAAGCAGCCATAAATGGCTGATGGGACCCAAAGAGGCTGGGATTCTTTATGTCCGAGCAGAAACGATTGATCGTCTGCGGGCTTCAGATGTTGGCGTAGGCTGGTCACGTGCCCTAGAGGGCGGCGCGAGGAAATATGAATCTTTGGGCCAAAGAGACGATGCCTGTGTAGCGGCGATCGAAAAGGCGGTTGTGTTCCACGAGAGAATCGGTGCTGATGTGATCGAAGCTCGGCTCTTAGAGATCACACGGGCTCTCAAGGTCGGACTTAGGGAGCGGATACCAAGGGTTGAATTCCACACGCCGATGGGGGATCAAACAAGTTCTGGAGTTATGGTGTTTCGGGTGCCAGGTGCCGACATGAGTGCAGCCTATCAGGCCCTCTATTCTGAACACCGTGTAGCTGGAGCCGGCCGAGGGGGAGAGTTCGATGGAATTCGACTTTCACCCCACATCTATAACACGCTCGCGGATGTCGACTACGTAATCGACGCGATAGCCGGGGTGACGGCCTAAGACTAGTAAGATGTTCTAAGTCCGGTGTGCGGCTTGCCCGCTTGAGCGATTCTCTGGCATGTTGCCACCGCTCCTGGCGTACCTCCGAACCGTAACTCTCACCTTAGCCCTCCATGGCCCATATACCCTACGTGCCGTATGACGAAGCTGAGGGTCTCCTCGCTGAGCTGTACGAAAGATTTCGGGATAGTGATGGGATGTTGGATAACATCATCAGGATTCATTCACTGAATCCTCGCTCGATGAACGATCATATTGAGCTTTATTCGCATCTAATGAGGGGTCCTTCTCCTTTGAGCCGGACCCAACGTGAAATGGTTGCAGTCACAGTGAGCGCAGTGAATGGTTGCTTTTACTGAATCAACCACCACGGAGCGGGCCTCCGTACGCTGCTTGGGTCGGCCGATATCCCGCGTGCACTGGCTCGGGATTATACAACGGCGGAGTTAGCCCCCGAAGATCGAGCAATGCTGGATTATGCTGTAAAACTTACGCTTACACCCCACGACATAACGGAAGTGGATATCTCCACTCTGAGTTCATCTGGGTTCGACGAAACCGCGATACTGGACCTTTGCCAGGTTGTCTCTTACTACAACTATGTAAACCGGCTGGCAGACGGCCTTGGAGTAGAGCTAGAGAATTATTGGGAGGCAGAAGAATTTACGATGACTCGAGAAGAATTCGATTCGCGCTTGATGGAGACAGAGTAGGAATTGTCGACCATGGGTGAGGTAGTCCTCGATGGACTTTCACTACGTCTCGAAGACGTCGAGCGCGTGGCTTTGGATCCATCTATCCGTGTTCGTTTAAGTGATGAGGCGGCTGAACGGATGCTCGCTTCACAGAAGTTTATCGAGGAGTTGGTTGATGCTGGTGGGCCCGTCTATGGTGTAACCACCGGCTTTGGGCGGCTTGCGGACATCGCAGTTGCTCCTGATGAGAGAGAGGCCCTTCAAAGGAATCTTGTGAGGAGTCACGCCTCTGGAGTCGGGTCCCCAATGGATCGAGCTTCGGTACGGACATTGATGCTGCTACGAGCGAATGCACTTGCTAGAGGGAGCTCAGGCTGCCGAGTGTTGGTTGTCGAACAGCTCTTGGAGTTATTGAATGCTGGAATCCATCCACGTGTTCCCGAATTCGGTTCTGTTGGTGCCTCTGGAGACTTGGGTCCTTTGGCCCATGTGGCGCTCGGATTATTGGGGGAAGGTCTAGCGGAATATTCGGGAGATGAACAATCAGTCGAAACAGCTATGGGGACAGAAGGGATTGCTCCACTTACGCTAGGACCGAAAGAAGGGTTGGCCCTGATCAATGGAACGCAGGCAACGACCGGCCTCGGTGTGTTGGCCCTGAGTGCAGCTGAACGTGCAGTCGAGGTTGCAGAGATCGCCGGGGCGATGTCGCTAGAGGCACTCTTGGGTACCCCGGAGCCATTTCGAAAAGAGATTCATGAAGCGCGCCCACACAAAGGGCAGGGGGTCTCGGCTTCAAGATTGCGCACGCTCTTGGCTGATTCTGAGATCCGTGCATCACATCAAGAAGATGATCCCCGTGTACAGGACGCGTACTCGCTTAGGTGTATGCCTCAAGTACACGGAGCTGCACGAGAAGCTTTCGGATACGT
>DEAM01000029.1 GCA_002347035.1 Gemmatimonadales bacterium UBA2982
CAAAATATTGGGTTTCCCTTTCGGTATTTCTTTTCGTAACCATCGCCCTATCAGGCAGACTAGCGGCCCAGGAGCAAGACACCACATTCGACCGGATTTGGCAATTCGCTGAATGGTACAACAACGATGACAACCCCATTGTCCAGAGCATGGCGCTTAGTGGGCGTGTCCAATACGAGTACGGACGGGTTGAGGATGGCGGTCTGACTTATGATGAATGGAACCTCAGGCGTACTCGGTTCGGTGCAGAATGGGAATTATTCCATCAGTTCACCTTACATCTTGAGGCTGGATTTAATCCCCAGGAACGTGACCCCTTATATAAGCGGCTCACGGATTTCAACCTAGAGTGGAGCCGGGGCTCATCCCTAGCCATTACCGTGGGAAAGCAGGGAGTCCCGTTCACGATTGATGGCTCTACGTCTTCTAAAGAACTTCTCACAATCGACAGAAGTAATCTTGCCAATAACATGTGGTTCCCGCAGGAGTACATGCCTGGTATTTCGCTATCTGGGCAACAAGGAGAGTGGGTATATCAGACGGGTATCTATTCGGCAGGTGAGCGGAACCGCGAGTTTGGAAATTTTAGTGCGAGTGCTTTCACGCTTGTTTCGATTGGCTATGATCTAGGCGAGAGCCTAGGGGTGGAGGAAGCCCTCGTGAGGGGTAATTACGTTTACCAAAACCCGAATTTAGGCAACACCTTTACCCGCCAACTAAAACATGTAGTATCGCTGAATCTCAAGCTTGAATCTGAAAGATGGGGTTTGCGGACTGACCTATCAAAAGGTCAGGGTTATCTGGGTCGGAGCAACGTATGGGGCACAACTTTCATGCCGTACCTCAGCGTGACACCGAAGCTCCAGTTATTGACGCGACTTACTCACATCGCTAGCCAGGACATTAATGGTGTGCGATTGGCACGTTATGAGAAGAGCCTCATCTCCGGCTGGGGCGATAGGTATAAGGAACTTTATATCGGAACGAATTACTTCTTCTACGGGCATGCTCTGAAGCTGCAAACTGGTGTAAAGCTTGCGGACATGAGTGACAGTGCGTTAGACGGAGGGAGGTATTCAGGAGCTTCTTGGACAACCGGGCTCCGTGTGAGTTGGTAGAGTTTCGCTTCTAGCGCCGATTGACACGTTCGTCAGGGCGCGGCAGCTTTCCCCGGCGGCCCGTGATGGAGCCGCGGACCGCTAATTAGCTCAATTCGTCGAACCCAAGCATCACATGTTTAAGACTGTTCGGGGCCGTCTCTTTTTCATCACCTTCATGATCGGCACAGCAGGTTGGCAGCTCTATTCGCACAAGCAGGAGACTGGCGACTGGTTGAAACTGGGGCTCGATCTTCAGGGCGGGATGCACCTTGTGCTCGAGGTGGACGATCCTGAGGGTACCATGACCTCTGAAGCCAAATCTGATATGATCGACCGGGTGGACCGGATTATCCGCACCCGAATTGACGAGTTCGGTGTTAGCGAACCACTCATTCAAAAGAGCGGAAGCGAGCGTCTTATTGTCGAGCTTGCGGGTATATCGGATGAGGAGCAGGCTAAAAGCATCGTTACTAGGAACGCGTTCCTAGAATTCAAGCTTGTCCTTCCGACTGGCGACGTCGAAAGCGCCTTAGATCGTATAGACCGCAGAATCGTAGCAGTTTTGGGCGTTGACTCTATTCGTGCTATGGGCCGAGATGTAATAGACCAGGGTGAAAGCGTTGAGGATATTCTGTTTCGGTCGAGCAGTGATACTGTCAGTGCTGACAGCATGAGTGCGGAAGAGGAGGCGGCCGCCGATAGTCTCCAGATGGAGGAGAACGCGTTACAACCATTCTCGTCTCTTCTCAATTACGGCGATATTGAGGGCACTTTCCTGGTCAACTTGGAAGACGTGCCAGCAGCTCAGTACTTCCTGGACTTGCCTGAGGTTCAGCAGTCGCTTCCGCGAGACCAATCCCTGCAATGGGGTTCGGATATCATCTCACAGGGCGTTCTCAATTACCAATATCTTTATGTGCTTACCGAGGAAGCGTTCCTTACTGGTGACCGCCTAGAGAATGCGAGTGCACAGCGAGATCCGCAGTTTAATACCCCTATTGTGCAATTCGAGCTTTCCCGGGCAGGTGGGAGAGAGTTCGCTCAGTTCAGTGGTGCAAACGTCGGCAACTTTTTGGCAATTGTTCTAGACGGTGAGGTAATGAGCGCCCCAGTCCTTCGTGATCGAATCGGTGCCCGTGGGCAGATCGATATGGGACAGGGGACGCCAATGACCGAAGCTAGCGATCTAGCTTTAGTTCTAAGAGCGGGGGCCTTGCCAGCACGAATAAACATTATCGAGGAGCGCACTGTAGGCCCTTCCCTGGGCCAAGACTCAATCGACCAGGGTAGCCTTGCGGGCCTCGTTGGGGTTCTGCTCGTGATCCTAATCATGCTTGCCTACTATCGGACAGCAGGATTATTAGCCGTGGGTGCACTGAGCTTTTATGTACTTTTAGTCTTTGGTGGCCTCGCAGGCATTGGTGCCACGCTCACTGTCCCCGGTATCGCAGGACTGATTCTATCTATCGGAATGGCAGTAGACGCAAACGTCCTGATCTTCGAGCGAATACGAGAAGAGCTAGTAGCAGGCCGGGCGACCCGGACGGCAGTAGATGAAGGGTTTCAGCATGCACTTTCAGCGATCGTAGACGCTAACATCACTACATTGATCACGGCGCTCATTTTATTCCAGTTCGGCACGGGGCCTGTTCGCGGGTTTGCCGTGACTCTGTCGATCGGAATCGTGGCCTCGTTTGTATCAGCCTTATACGTGACACGCTCATTCTTCTTGGTCTATCTGTCCAGGAAGAAGGCTTCCGATCCAATCAGTATCTGAGGGCAACATGAAGCTCTTTCATAACGCTAGCTACCGATTCATAGAAATGCGCCGCAAGGCTTATGTCATTTCCGCGGCTGTCCTCATTGCAGGTATCACTGGCATGGGCCTAAATATCGGAAGCCTAGGAAGCTGGCAGAATTACGGAGTTGATTTCCTTGGTGGATCCCTCGTCCAGGTAAGGTTCGAGAGCACTGTAACTGACGAGCAGATTCGGACAGCGCTTGGAGGCGTAAGCGCCCCAGAGGTTACTCGGTTTGGCCAAGAAAATGAGTATGTAATTCGGGCCCCGATCGAAGAAGATGCTTCCATAACAGAGGTTGCGGAGAACGTAGAATCAGAATTGAATGCAGGTCTTTCTGGCTTGGATTTTGAAGTCGTTCGGACGGAGTTGGTTGGAGCTAAGGTCGGAGGGGAGCTACAGAGGGATGCGTTATTCGCGATCCTGTTCTCGTTCCTTTTAACACTGATGTACATAGCTATGCGATTCGAACTGAGGTTCGGACTCGCTGCGGTTATAGCTACCGCACACGACATTCTGATCACGCTCGGATTCCTAGCCCTATTTCGGGTCGAGATCGCACTGCCGACTGTGGCAGCCATTCTTACGATTCTCGGCTATTCTTTGAATGATACGATTGTTGTATTTGACCGTATTCGTGAGAACATGCACATGAAAGGTGCCCGGAAGCGGGAACCAATTGACCTCGTCAATCAGTCGATCAATGAGACGCTACCCCGGACAGTTCTTACGTCAGGTACGACATTGGCTGTATTGTGCGCACTACTGATACTTGGAGGTGCGGTCATTAGGGACTTCACCATTGTACTGATTCTCGGAGTCCTGATCGGTACTTACTCATCTATCTTTGTTGCCTCGCCGGCCTTGATCGAGATTCAGAAAAAGTGGGGTCTTGGGCGAGTGGGTGAGAAGAAGAAGCGGCCGGAACCGGCGACTGTGTGACCGAATATTTTGACAGCCATTGCCATCTGACAGCCGCCGCCTTCCGGGACGACCGGGAGGCGGTACTACATAGGGCCGTAAGTGCAGGGGTCAAAGGCCTGGTCACAATTGCATCCAGTGCAACTGATGCTGGGTTGGGCCTCAAATTGGCGAAGAAGTATGATAGAGTGTGGTGCACAGTAGGTGTGCACCCACACGAGGTCAGCAATGCGAGTAAGTCAGACATACCTTTTTTACGTGACCTCGCACGAGAAAATCCTGAGGTCGTAGCCATCGGAGAGACTGGTCTCGACTTTTATTATGACAACTCACCACGTCAACTCCAGATAGACCTTTTTGAAAAACATCTCACACTTGGTGCAGAGCTAGATCTTCCGGTCGTGGTACATGCGAGAGAAGCTGATAAGGAGATCGCAGAGTTGTTACGTTTCATGCCCGCCGGTACCGCCGGGGTGTTGCATTGCTTTACTGGTGGACCTCAGGCGTTCGAAGAAGCGATGCGTTCTGATTGGTACATATCGTTCTCCGGCATCGTCTCTTTCAAGAACTTCGAAGCCGTGTCATTTCTCCGGGAGGTGCCGTTTGATCGTCTGCTTGTGGAGACGGATTCGCCTTACCTGGCACCAGTGCCATATCGCGGACGTCGAAATGAACCGGCCTATGTAGCTCAGGTGGCAGAAGCTGTAGCACAGCATCTAGCTGTTGATGTTGACGCGCTAGCGCAACAGACCACTGATAACGCTCGTCGTCTCTACGGGATTCACTAGCCGGAAGCTACTGATGACTCGACGCATACACATTCTTCCGGATACAGTTGCGAACCAAATTGCCGCCGGCGAGGCTGTCGAGCGACCAGCTTCAGTAGTGAAGGAATTGGTGGAAAACGCGCTTGACGCCTTAGCTACGCAAGTGGATGTAGTTATTGAGCGAGGGGGCAAGCAGCGAATCAGAGTTAGTGACAATGGCACCGGAATGAGCCGGGAGGACGCACTGCTCTGCTTTGATCGCCATGCCACCAGTAAGATCTCTGTGGTTTCGGATCTGGAGGGTGTTGGGACACTAGGATTCAGGGGTGAAGCTCTTTCTTCAATTGTTGCGGTGTCTAGAACAACAGTTGAGACGTTTGATGCTGATGAAGCATCAGGAGTAGGTACTAGGGTGGCGACAGATGCTGGTCGCATCACCGCGATCGATGACTTTCCTCGACAGCGAGGTACGACGGTCGAAGTGAGGAACTTGTTCTTCAATGCTCCTGCCAGAGCCAAGTTCTTAAAGGCAGTGGGCCCAGAAACCCGTGTTATCAGCGAGGCGCTGACCGGGCTAGCACTAGCGAATCCAAATGTAGCATTTTCGTTTAGCTCTAACGGGAAAGTATTACTTGAATTAGCAGCAACAGGAGAGGTCTCAACGCGCATAGGCCAGCTCTGGGGTAACGAGAAAGCGTCCTCTCTCCTAGTTGTGACTAATTCAGAAGCCGGATTAGAGCTCAGGGGCCTAGTGCAGCGCCCTGACCAAGTCAAATCTGGTATCCGGCGGGGTTACCTATTTGTTAATGGGCGCCCATTTCGAGCCACTAGTCTCCTCAGGGCAGGTGACCGAGGCTACCGCACTACTATACCAGTGGGCGGGCGACCATGGATGTTTCTGTATCTCACCGTACCGGGTGAAGGCGTAGATGTGAACGTCCACCCTGCGAAAGCGGAGGTGCGTTTTCGCGACCAAAATCGAGTTGAGTCACTTATAGAAGAGGCGGTCAAGAGTGCTCTTTCCACAGAAGAGAGTTCCGCGACGTTCGATACACAGCTCACGCCCCCCCCTAAGACCGAAGGGTCAGTTTCAGCTTTAAAAAGTGCGGACGACAGCGTGCCCCAAGCTCAAATGGCCTTTCTTATTCCTGGCGTCGAGGAGGTTGAGGCTGAGGAAGCAGAAGGGTTTCACGAGCTCGCTTCGGTCCGTCAGAGATTATGGCAAGCTCTGGACACCTACATTATAGCGGAAACAAGAGATGGCCTGTTGATCATTGATCAACATTCAGCGCACGAGAGAATTCTATTTCAGCGCCTTATGGATGCATTTGAAACGGGTGGAGAGGAGGGGCAAAGGCTTCTCTTCCCTTTGACGATTCGCCTTACTGAACTGGAATTAGCGTGTATCGAAGAGTTATCCAGCCTGTTCCTACGAACCGGATTTGAGGTAGAAGGATTCGGAGGGGAGACTGTGATTATTCGAACAGCGCCCAATCCTCATCCCTATTTCGACGCAGAAAGGGCATTTCGTGAGATGGTCCATGAGCTTACTCACGGTTCAGAACTTGTCCGTTCTGCTCGGAATCAGCATGAGCGCATAGCGATGACTTTCGCATGTAAGACAGCTATAAAGGCTGGACAAAAGCTCTCAGAACTGGAGATGCAAGAGCTTTTTGATCAGTTATTTGCGACGGAGTTGCCACATCACGATGTCCACGGTCGCCCCACAGTGGTGCGTCTTTCTACTGAGGAGCTAGGCCGGAAGTTTGGTCGGTCGTGATGTCCGGAGCACCCCAATTTTTGGCTCTTACCGGACCGACGGCTTCAGGTAAAACAAAGTTGTCTATCGCTGTAGGGCAGCGGATGCCGATCGAGGTCATCTCCATGGATTCTCGACAGGTATACCGTAACATGGATATTGCCACTGATAAGGTGTGTGCAGCAGATCAGGCGCGTGTGCCCCATCACGGCTTGGATTTAGTAAATCCTGACCAGAGTTACTCTGCTGGCCGTTTTGCGCGTGAGGTGCGCGGTTGGGTTAAGGAGATTCGTGGAAGGACTAGGGTGCCAGTTCTTGCAGGGGGTACAGGCTTTTTCTTAAAAGCTGTCCTAGACCCTATTTTTGCTGAGCCACTGCTCGATACTCACCGATTAAGAGAACTCCGTGCCTGGCTAAGAACCCAGAATCGGGACCTGCTGGAGCGTTGGGTCGAGTGCATCGACCCAGATCGGGCTCCACTGGCAATTCAGGGGGGCCCGCAGAGAATGACTCGTACGATCGAAGTCGCACTTCTTTCTGGAAGGAGATTGTCCTGGTGGCACCGAGCCTCTGTCCCTGAGGCCGACGGTTTACAGGGTGTCGTAGTGCTTCTTGAGCTTCC
The DNA here is from genome assembly GCA_002347035.1 of Gemmatimonadales bacterium UBA2982. Classification (GTDB taxonomy): domain Bacteria; phylum Gemmatimonadota; class Gemmatimonadetes; order Longimicrobiales; family Gaopeijiaceae; genus UBA2982. Next base: position 6,969 of record DEAM01000029.1, read on the forward strand.
ACGAGTAGAGATCGATAAGAGAATTGAGAACCGTGTCTTACGGATGATTGAAAGAGGGTTAATTGATGAGGTGCGGGCGTTGATGGATGCGGGATATGGGGATGAGGCTCCTGGGATGACTGGAACTGGATATCGTGAAGTCTCAGCTTACTTGAGAGGTGAACGATCGTTAGATCAAGCTATCGAGGAGATACGTAGAAATACCAGGCGGTATTCGCGACGGCAGCTTACTTGGTTTCGGAACCAACTACCTAACTCAACCATTCATGTGGATGCGACTTTGCCACTGGAAGATCAAGTAGACTTAGTCACTGCTGCTTGGGAGGCAGGCGTTCGAAGTCACCTCACGTCAAAGCAAGTGCGAACGGAGACGATTTCTTGAAGATCGGTATAACGTGTTATCCGACTTATGGAGGGTCCGGTGCTGTAGCGACCGCGCTTGGACTGGCGCTTGCTGAACGTGGGCACGAAATCCATTTCATTACTTATGATCAACCTTTTCGTCTGCCAGGCTTCAAGGAGCGGGTCTTTTATCATGAAGTAGAGATGGAAGACTATCCCCTTTTCGAACACCCCCCGTATTCACTTGCACTCGCAGTTGCCCTACACGACGCGGTCAAGAGAGAAGGCCTAGATCTAGTGCACATGCACTATGCTATCCCGCACGCAGCTTCCGCGTTTCTCGCACGTGAGATGCTAGGGGAAGGTCGAGACCTAAAGATCGTTACCACGTTGCATGGAACGGATATAACTCTGCTCGGCCTCCATCCATCGTTCCACGAGATTACCCGTTTTTCGATACTTCAATCGGATGGATTATCGGCTGTGTCGAGTTTTTTAAGAGATGAGACCGTTTGCAACTTCTCTGTTCCTAGGGACGGGATAGAAGTGATACCTAATTTCTTAGATACCGACTTATGGAGGCCAGAGCCAGATTTAAATCGTCTTTCTATGCTGGCCCCGCATGGTGAAAAAGTTGTAATGCACGTTTCAAACTTTCGCCCTGTTAAACAGGTTCATCACGTAGTCGAGATATTTGCTAAGATTTCTCAGGCGACTTCGGCTCGTTTAGTGCTTATCGGCGATGGACCAGAGCGTCCGAGAGCGCTCCAGCGGGCACGGGATCTCGGGCTAGGCGACAAGGTCCTATTTTTAGGGAAACACGTTGCCGTGGAAGAACTTCTAGCGTGCGCGAACCTGTTCTTACTACCATCAGCTTCAGAATCATTTGGACTCGCTGCCCTGGAGGCCATGGCGTGTGGAGTCCCTGTGGTTGCTTCGACAGCAGGAGGGATTCCAGAACTCGTCCAGAACAATGTCTCAGGCTACCTATTCCCGAGTGACGCGATCGATGAGATGGCGGAGGCTGGGATTCGTATCCTCACCGATGAGGCTCTTGAGGAACGGCTGTCGCTAGGTGGCCGAGAAGCGACAACTAGAAGATTTGATAAGGAGATAGTCATTCCCGAATACGAGGCTCTATACGAGAGCGTGACGAGTAGCACATGAGTCTATGGGAGGCTGCTGTGCTCGGGGCCGTTCAAGGTCTGACGGAATTTTTACCGGTCTCAAGTTCTGGGCACCTGGTCATTGGGCAACGTGTCTTGGGTATAGATATGCCTGGAGTGGTTTTTGAGGTTGGGGTCCATCTAGCTACGGCTATCTCGATTCTTTTCGCTTACCGGAGTCGACTAGGAAAGCTTTTTTCAGGAGCTTTGCACCGGGATACTAAAGTCATCCGTTACTTGACCTTGCTCGCTGTGGCTAGTATCCCAACTGCGATAGTCGGAATATTGGGGAGAAACTTTTTCGAGTCACTGTTCGAGACACCGATTATGGTGGGTGTAGCACTGCTTGTAACAGGGTGTGTGCTGTGGACGAGTCAAAGGGTCCTTGCTTCTGCCAAGGATCCGATTCCCAGCTGGGGTGGGGCGCTCCTGATCGGCTTCGCGCAAGCCGTTGCTATAGTTCCTGGAATATCTCGATCAGGGACAACAGTTGTGGCCGCTCTCTGGTTAGGCATAGAGGCTAGGGAGGCGGCGGCGTTTTCGTTTCTAATGGCGGTGCCTGCGATTATAGGTGCCGCGCTCATCCAACTTCCACAGGTAGGGGATGTGGGAGGGCCAGGTTGGTTGTTGCTAGGAACCGGCGCTGCGGCTGCAGGGATCACTGGCGTACTAGCAATCAGAACCTTTGTATCGATGCTTGGGAATCGCAGCTTCTTCTTGTTCGCACCCTACTGCTGGCTTGTAGGGGGAGGATTCTTGTTCTACTTGATGTTTAGCTGACGCATATGCCCCTCAGTCATTGGGAGGGAGAATCAGTTTTAGGGTTACGAGACCAATGGTCGGTGCCTGCTCTCGAGGTTTACGAGCAACTTAGTTCCACTAATGACCGGGCCTTCGAACTTGCGCGGTCGGGAGCTAGTTCTTTCTCAGTAGTTGTTGCTGAAGAACAGACACATGGAAGGGGACGTAGGGGTGCTATTTGGCACTCTGCCCGTGGAGCAGGCCTCTGGATGTCCCTAGTACTTCCTGGGGGCCGAGTCCCACTGCACTTGCCGCTCATCATTGGAGTATCAGTGTCTGAGGCTATCGAAGAATCATGTAACGGTGTCGAGGTGGGCATCGAATGGCCAAATGACCTAATGGTAGGTGGGAAGAAGCTTGGGGGGATCTTGTGTGAGACTGTTGCTGGACATGTTGTGGCAGGGATTGGTGTTAACACCCGTAATCTCTCTGAAGGGTTGCCGGTTGAGATTGAAGCGCGCGCCACTTCACTTGAAACCCTAACATCCACGAGAGTTAGACATAGCCTTTTGGCTGGCTTCATCACTCGTGCACTAAGACGGCGTATGTACCGGGCGCATGGTGAGATAGATGCGGAGTTGTCAAAAGCTCTCCGCTTGCGAGATACCTTGGTTGATCAACCCATTGAGAGTGAAGAGCACGGAAGGGGAATCGCTCGCGGTATTGCATCGGATGGGAGTTTGATTATGCAGCAGGCGGATGGTTCGCGAATACGCGTAGTAGCGGGAAGCGTTAGATCGGTGTAGACCTAGACGGTCAGATTTTTCGGAGACCTGGGAGGACGTTGTGCAACTTGTCGTAGATATAGGCAACACTGAGACGGCTGTAGGACTTGCGCGTTCGACGACAGAATTGGTTGCAGAGTGGCGAATCAGCTCAAGCGTCCGTCGAACGGCCGATGAACTGACAGTGCTCCTCCGCGCCTTACTTGAAGACGATTCAATCCAAAAGTCTGTGATAGAGCGAGGGGTCATTGGTTCAGTGGTCCCATCTCTCAACCACGTGTGGGCTGATACACTCGGAAGACTCACGAAAGGTCCCGTGTTCACCCTGGATCCTTCTTTAGATCTCGGCATTCACCTTGACGTCGATGAGCCTTTGACGGTTGGTGCCGATCGGATCGCAAATACGATAGCAGCTACACAGTTGTATCAACGTGATACGATCGCTGTCGATCTTGGGACGGCCACCACATTCGACTGTATCACTGCTCAAGGAGTCTTCAGCGGGGGGGTGATTTCACCGGGGGTATCCGCTGGGCTCGACTGGTTAGCCTCTCGCACTGCAAAACTCCCTCGTGTAGAACTCCAACCTCCGGAGACAGTGATAGGCCGGCGGACTGAAACTTGCATACAGAGTGGCGTATTTTATCAAATTGTTGAGGCTGTTGACGGTGTTGTTGGGCGAATCAAAGAGGAATGGGCTAAGCCTGATGCGTATGTGGTAGCGACAGGTGGTTTTGCCGATATCATAGGGCCCCATTTGGTGGCCATTGACGAAATCCAGCCCTATCTCACGCTTTACGGTCTGGCTATGGCAGGTGAACGCATCTCTGGTTAGGGAAAGAACACCCTCGTGTGCGAGGTGCCAGCTGAGCTAAGTTAAACAAGACTTAGAACTTTCAGGCACTCTGGCTGTCATGACGCTATCTCCTGTATTTCGATCTCAAGATGCAGTCCGTCTGTTAGCAGATCACGGCGTATGGTCGCGACTCGCTGGTGATATCAAGGCACAAGCAGAGGCTGTGCAGGTTTTATATAAAGACTTAGAAGGAATCCTTGGGCCAGATTTCCGGAGCGAGCCATCGCATACCCCGTCTGACTCTGAGGCAACTACAACAAAAGGGCTACATTTTCTTCAAGAGTATTTTTTCCTCATACTCTTCAGATCCATATTTCAGTCTGTCGGAGTTGATGGGGACCGGCTGCAGCTCTACACCGAACTAAACTTTTGTATCAAAGGCACTATCACCGCTGCAGATAACATCTTCGATGACCAGGCGAAGACTTTATTGCCGCTCGCCGAAAACTCTGGATCACGGTTCATTTCAATCCTGCAACTGATTGCATTTGAACGGCTACTCCGCAAAGTGTTGGACAGAGGCGAGGCACAGGGAATAGTGAGGGCTGAGCAGCGGAACGCAATCCAGTTGGGGTTGTTGGATCGCATGGCAGCTATCGGAATGCTCGAAGGCTCAGAAGAAGGTGGAGTCCAGGAGATTCCGGCGCCGGATGAAATGCTGGAATCAGTCCACCGTGTCAGAGGCGGCGCGCTATTCGCTTTGGCGTTTGTCGCCCCATCCATTTTGGAAGGCGACGAAGTATCGCTAGCTCTTCATGCTGCCGAAATAGCGGTTGCTCAGCTTGGTACCGCTTTCCAGATCGTGGATGACTTAACCGACTTTGAGTTTGATGTAACTCGACGAAGCCACAACCTTCTAGTTTCCCAAGTACATCATGTGGGGTCAGATGAGGAGCGAGCTCGTTTAAGGCAATACTGGGAAGGGGAAACTATCGAAGAGACTGTGGTCGGCTCGCTGTTCAGGGAATCTGCACAAGCGGTTTTAGAGCGAGCCTATAGTGAAGCCCAAGCATCTTTTGTGGGCTTGGCTGATCTTGGGTTTTGGTTCAACCCTCAACTTTCAGACCAGGTCGTACAGGCTATCGTAGGACTTGACGGTGTAGCCCGGATTGAAGACTTAGTCGCTGTGAAGTAAATAAGAGGGATACGTGTGGATCGAGCCTTGCTTGATCCTGACAGGAGAAGTGCGAAAGCCTTGCGATAAAACGTGTTCCGCCGCTTGACAGGTCCTTTCGCTTTGCGACATTACTTGTCCCTTAGCACTCGTTACAGCTGAGTGCTAAAGCCACAATCCAGCTTTCACACATGGCCCAAGCACGTAAGAGGAGGCCTGATGGCTAATCTAGAAGTGAAGCCGTTGGCAGACCGCGTCGTGGTCCAGCCCCTGGACGAGTCCGAGCAGATGCGAGGCGGGCTCTATATCCCTGATACTGCGAAAGAGAAGCCTTCTCAAGGTGAAATTGTCGCAGTGGGACCAGGCAAGATCTCAGATGAGGGTGCCCGTTTGGAGATGGACGTCAGCGTGGGTGACAAGGTCCTATACGGAAAGTATAGCGGCACGGATGTCACCCTCGACGGCGAGGAATATTTGATCCTGCGGGAGTCAGATATTCTCGCGATCGTCCCGTAAGCTCTAAAGCAATCGACGAATTAAGGAGATATACGAATCATGTCAGCAAAAGATCTCGTATTTGACGTCGAGGCGCGTTCGCGCCTCAAGAGTGGCGTTGACAGACTGGCTCAAGCGGTGAAGGTCACGCTCGGGCCAAAGGGCCGTAATGTGGTCCTCGACAGAAAATTCGGTTCCCCAACGGTTACCAAGGATGGAGTATCGGTGGCCAAGGAAGTCGAATTAGAAGACGCGGTTGAGAATATGGGCGCACAGATGGTGAAGGAAGTTGCAACCAAAACATCTGACGTGGCTGGTGATGGTACGACCACAGCTACTGTTCTAGCTCAGGCAATTTTTGGTGAAGGCCTCAAAAACGTGACCGCTGGTACCAACCCTATGGGAATCCGCCGCGGTATTGATAAGGCGGTTGACTCGGTTGTCGGTGCTTTGGCAGGTATGTCAACCGACACAAAGGGGAAGGAAGAAATTTCCCAAATCGGCGCGATTAGTGCAAATAATAACGCTGAAATTGGTGAGTTAATTGCAGATGCAATGGAGAAGGTCGGAAAAGATGGCGTTATCACTGTTGAAGAGGCACGTGGTTTAGAGACCACGCTGGATACGGTGGACGGAATGCAGTTCGACCGTGGCTACCTGTCTCCATATTTTGTTACTGATCCAGAGCGGATGGAGGCCATCCTCGAGGATCCCATGATCCTCATCCACGACAAGAAGATCAGCTCAATGAAGGATCTCCTGCCGGTACTGGAGAAGGTTGCCCAAATGGGTAAGCCCTTGCTCATTGTTGCCGAGGACGTGGAGGGTGAAGCTCTTGCCACGCTGGTCGTGAATAAGCTTCGCGGCACGCTGAAGGTTGCTGCTGTGAAAGCACCTGGTTTCGGTGATCGGCGTAAGGCGATGCTGCAGGATATCGCTGTTCTTACCGGCGGACAGGTTATTTCTGAAGAAGTGGGCTTTAAGCTAGAGAATACTGTTGCCAGTGATCTTGGAAGTGCTAAACGCGTCGTGATTGACAAGGACGACACAACGATCATCGACGGGGCGGGCGACACGGATAAGCTTAAAGGGCGGATTGAAGAAATCCGTGTAGCTATTGATAAGAGCACGTCCGACTACGACCGCGAGAAGCTTCAAGAGAGGCTAGCCAAACTGGCTGGCGGGGTTGCAGTCATCAATGTAGGTGCAGCGACTGAGACTGAAATGAAGGAAAAGAAGGCTTTAGTCGAGGACGCACTACATGCAACGAGAGCTGCTGTGGAAGAGGGCATCGTTCCTGGTGGAGGCGTCGCGCTTTTACGAGCGCAATCCGGACTCGATACCCTAAGCCTTGAGCATGAAGATGAGCAGATAGGCGTTCAGATTCTCAATAGGGCTCTCGAGCACCCCATTCGCCAGATCGCAGAAAATGCCGGTGCCGAAGGCAGTATTGTAGTTGATAAGGTGCGCGCTGGTGATGGAGGGTTCGGGTACAATGCGCAGTCAGACGAATATGAAGACCTAGTGAAGGTGGGCGTCATTGACCCGACTAAGGTCGTGCGCACTGCACTTCAGAATGCCGCGTCAATTGCGGGGCTTCTGCTCACCACAGAGGCTGTGGTTGTCGAGATTCCCGTGGATGAGCCACCACCACCTATGCCAGGTGGTGGTGGTGGTATGGGAGGGATGTACTGATCCACGAAGTAGCAACCGTACTAGAGGGCCCGACTGCCATCGGCGGTCGGGCCCTGTGTTTTTTGGATGAGCCTGATGTCGATTGGCAGAGAACTATGTAGAGTTAGGATGTGACAAGAGGGTGTCTATTTTAGATGGTCCGTTTGAATGCGTATGTGAAGGCGATTGCCTATGTCATCGATGTCTAGTGAAAATCTCCAGATAACCCTGCCTAATGGAGATGTGCTTCAGATGGAGCCCGGATCCACGGCTGGAGACGTTGCGGTGGCAATAGGGCCCGGTCTCGCTAAGGCTGCAATAGCGGCTGTAATCGATGGGGCTACCGTGAGCCTAGGGGAACCGATTAGAACGGACGCTGCAATCCGAGTAATAACTGCCAAGGATCCCGAAGCACTTCCAGTCTTACGGCATTCTGCAGCCCATGTACTTGCTACAGCAGTGCGAGAAATCCAGCCGGGGGCTGCTATAGGATTTGGTCCGGCGATTGATAACGGCTTCTACTATGACTTCGATGTTGAAGTGCCTTTCACTCCCGAAGATCTCGAGGTTTTTGAGACCAAAATGAGTGAGATTGTAGCTGAAGATCAGATGTTTAAGCGGCGCCGGGTTAATAAGGAAGAAGCGCGGCAGCTATTCAGTGACGATCCTTTGAAGCTCGAACGACTCGAAGAATTTCGTGACGATGAGGTAATCACTGTCTATGAGAACGGCCCCTTTCTCGATCTCTGTAAGGGTCCCCATGTGCCAAGTACAGGACATTTGAGACACGTCAAACTTCTTTCGGCTGCCGGCGCTTATTGGAGGGGTGATGAAAACCGTCAGATGCTACAGAGGATCTACGGAACGGCATTTCAGAAGAAGGAGGAAATGGAGGAATATCTGCTCCGATTGGAAGAGGCCAAGAAACGTGACCACCGGCTTCTTGCAAAGGAACTCGACCTTTATTCAATCAAGGAAGAAGTGGGACAGGGACTAGTTCTCTGGCACCCAAAGGGAGCGATTGTCCGACATACCATCGAGGAGTATCTGAAGGCGACCCTGCTGGCTCACGATTATGAGCTAGTCTACACCCCACAGATTGCGAATGAAGAGCTTTATGAGATTTCCGGTCACTTAGAGGTTTTTGAAGACAATATGTTTCCAGCCATGGATGATGATGGATCTAGGTTTCGCTTGAAGCCTATGAACTGCCCGCATCATTTCATGATTTATAGTACACAGACACGTTCTTATCGGGATCTTCCCTTGCGTTTTGCTGAATTAGGGACCTGCTACCGATATGAGCGTTCGGGTACCCTCCATGGAATGTTGAGGGTGCGCTGCTTTACTCAGGATGATGCACATATTTTCGTACGCCCAGACCAGATTGGTGAAGAATATGATCGACTTCTCGATCTCACGGATGAGCTACTTAAGGTCTTCGGATACGAGTACCACATAGCGCTCTCGACTCGGCCAGATAAAGCTATCGGGGATCCGACTGTTTACGATGGTGCCACAGATACCCTGCGGAGGGTCCTAGAGGCACGCGGTATGGACTATGTAGTTGACGAAGGGGGTGGGGCATTTTATGGACCAAAGATTGATGTCAACGTTGTCGACGCCATCGGTCGAGAATGGCAGGGAGGAACTTTCCAGCTTGACTTCCTCATGCCTGAGCGGTTTGGGCTTGAGTATATTGGATCGGACAATCAACCTCATAAAGCTGTTGTCATCCACCGCACACTCCTCGGGTCGATGGAGCGTTTCGTTGGCGGATTGATTGAGCATTACAGGGGTGCATTCCCGACTTGGCTTGCGCCGGAGCAGGTGAGACTTCTTCCTGTTAGCAAACAATGGGTGGAGAGCACTCAAAGCCTAGCAGACGAACTCCTGATGGCCGGCATTCGGGTTAAGGTGGCGTCTCGTGATACATTGGGTTATCGGATTCGGGAATCTGAAACGATGAAAATCCCCTTCATGGGTGTTGTGGGTGAGCGAGAGGCCAGTGATGACACGGTGGCTGTTAGAAAGCGAGGGGCAGGAAAGAAACAAGACGTTATGGGCCGATCAGATTTCATATCTATGATCTTGAGAGATATAGAAACCAAGAGCATTAGCTCTCCAGCAATTTGAGCGGAGTAGATTGCCGATGATGGATCAATGACCGTTGACCGCTTAGCATCGTTCCGACAGATTCACCCCGCATTACAAAAATAGTTTACAGAATGGAAGTGGACTGCTCAGCCGGTGGTCCCACCTTCAGGGCTCAAAAGAGTCGACATGGGGGTCGCGAAGGTTCCTGGCAGGACGGAACAACCTGCCTGACTTTCAGTAGCGGCCCGAGATGACTACTCCTCGGGCTTTTTCTGTGAAATAGGGCCCTGGCGCCCGCCACACATACCTAAGAAGGAGGTAGAGAGGAAATCAGCGAAAGACGAGCCCGCGTTAATGAGCAGATCAGGATCAGCCCGGTACGGCTCATCCAAGACGATGGTGAACAAATTGGAATCGTTTCCATCGACGAAGCCCGCGAACGTGCTACAGACCGTGGGATGGATCTCGTAGAGGTGGCTGCGGACGCCCGCCCGCCCGTCGTCAAGATGATGGATTACGGGAAGTACAGGTATGAAGCTGCTAGAGCAGCCCGTGAAGCACGTAAGAAACAACACACCATCAAAGTTAAAGAGGTCAAGTTCAGGCCGGGTATTGAAGAACATGACTACGAGTTCAAGGTTGGCCATGCTCGGCGGTTTCTGGATGAGGGCAATAAGGTCAAGCTGACCATGATGTTTCGAGGTCGCCAGGTGACTCACCCTGAGATTGGTCTTGAGGTGTTGGCTCGGGTTACTGAGGATTTGGTGGACGTTGGGAAGGTAGAATCGCAACCAAACATGGAGGGGCGGATCATGTCGATGGTAGTTGCCCCACTAAAAATCAGGTAACAATGATCCAGGTGGATTTCCTCAGGATCAATGGAGATCGATAGATGCCTAAGATGAAGACACACCGTGGTGCTGCTAAGCGGATCAAAAAAACCGGCAAGGGGAAACTAAAGAGGATGAAGGCCTACAAGAGTCACATCCTTACAAAGATGACGCGGAAGCGGAAGCGTCGCTTGCGCAAATCGGATTTGGTATCGACTGCGGATACGAAGCGATTAAAGCAGCTTCTGCCCTACGGCTCTTGAGGAGGAAGACATATGCCTCGTGCGACGGCCGCTGTGCCGCGGAACAAACGTAAAAAGAAGATTTTCAAGGCTGCGAAGGGATACTTCGGGGGCCGAAAGAATCTCTATAAGACCGCAAAGGACGCGGTCGAGAAGGGCTGGGAGCATGCATACCGTGACCGCCGGAAAAAGAAGCGGAATTTCAGGCGTTTGTGGATTGCTCGTATCAACGCGGGGGTTCGGGAGCATGGGCTCTCCTACTCTCGGTTCATTAACGGACTCAAGGAGTCCGGGATCGAATTGGATCGCAAGGCACTCGCTGATCTCGCGGTCCGTAACCCTGAGGCTTTTAGTGCCGTTGTCGACCGTGCCAAGGAGAGCCTTGCTGCGAAGGCAGATTGACCTTGAGTGTTGCTCCATCGACAAGGGCTCTGCGGGGGGTTCATCCGTGGAGCCCTTCTTCGTGGGCTAGGAAGGGTCAGATAGGGTTTCGCCTCATGTTCTACCCAGAGGACAAGGCCAAGCAGGAAATCTCATGAGCGACCTGAATCTTATCAAAGCACTCAGGGACCTAGAGCGCGAGGCTCTGGCGGCGATTTCTAATACGTCGGCCTTGACCGAACTAGAATCACTGCGAGTCACTTATCTGGGCCGGAGCGGCGGCCGCATCTCAGGTATTCTTCGAGGTCTTGGAGAGCTGTCTCCTGGAGAGCGGCCAACTGTAGGTCAGGAGGCCAATCGCGTCAAAACGGTAGTAAAAGGTGCGATTGAAGAACGCGGTCGTGAACTAACCGCCCACGATAGCGAGGGAATGTCTAAAGAGCAGCGAGATATCACTCTCCCGGCACGAGGACCCTGGAGGGGTGGGATGCATCCGGTAACAGAGGCAGTCAACGAGATATGGAAGATCTTTCGGAACCTCGGATTCGCTCGAGTGCGAGGGCCAGAAGCAGACACCGAGTGGTACAATTTCGAGGCCCTCAATACACCCCTAGACCATCCAGCGGCCGATGAGCAGGATACTCTTTATTTAGTAGAGTCGGTTCTCCTGCGGAGTCACACGTCCCCTGTCCAAGTTCGAACTATGGAGGCTCATGATCCCCCTATCAGGGTCATCGCTCCAGGATGGGTATACAGACGAGACACCTACGACGCGACCCACACTCCAGCCTTCCTTCAAGTCGAAGGGTTGGTCATCGACGAGGGCGTCACTTTTGTCGACCTAAAGGCCACACTGGGTGAATTCGCACGACGATATTGGGGTCCTGAAACCCAAGTCCGCTTCCGGCCTTCTTTTTTCCCTTTCACAGAACCGAGTGTGGAAGTAGACGTGAAGCAGATTGTTAGTCTAGAAGACGGCACAAGACAGGAAACGGATTGGTTGGAGGTCATGGGCGCCGGCATGGTCGATCCCGCTGTGCTCGAAAATGTTGGGTATGATGCAGAGCGCTACACAGGTTGGGCTTTTGGGATGGGACCTGGGCGCCTGGCGATGATGAGGCACGGGGTCGGAGACCTGCGGAGGTTCTTCGAGAACGATGTTCGGTTCCTTGGACAGTTCGCACAATGAATGTGTCTGCGCGATGGCTACTGGATTTGGTCTCGGGTCTTGAGCTCACGAACCAAGAAATCTGCGATCACCTGGCCCGAAGAGGTGCTCCCGTAGACGGACTGGTGATTACTGGTGAGGGGCTCGCAGATGTTGTTGTTGGAAAGGTTGTTGCTGCTGACCCGCATCCCAACGCAGATAGACTTACCCTATGCCTTGTCGACGCAGGTGGGGCTCCAGTGCCCGTCGTTTGTGGGGCTCCGAATGTAGAGGTTGGAGCGTCCTATGCGTTCGCGCCAGTTGGCTCCGTCTTACCAGGGGATCTAAAAATACGAAAGGCCAAAATAAGAGGTGAGGTCTCTCTGGGAATGTTGTGTTCGAATAAAGAATTGGGACTTGGTAGTGAACATGAGGGGATACTTGAACTTGCGCCCGATTGCGTCCCAGGCCAAACCCTAATGGATTTCCTCGGCCTCCAGCAAGATACAACGCTCGATGTAGAGGTCACTCCGAATCGAGGGGATTTACTCTCGCATGTTGGGATTGCGCGTGAGTTGGTCTCTGAGGGAGACGGGGAGATTGTTCTCCCGCCAATTCCCGATGGAGTAGACGGGGAGGTTGAATATCTGAAGGGCGAGCAAGAGGTTCGTTCGCGCGGAGTCACAGTGCGAATTCAGGACTCTGATCTCTGCTCACGTTACCTAGCTGGAGTCATTCGCGGAGTTAAGGTCGCCCCTTCTCCACGGTGGCTCCAAGAGCGGCTGCGTGGCGCTGGGTCTCGCCCCATCAATAATGTGGTCGACGCGACCAACTACGTAATGCTTGAGCTTGGGCACCCACTTCACGCATTTGATCTAAATGGCTTAGCGGATTCGACAATCATTGTGCGTAGGGCTGGAGCCCGAGAGACGTCATTCACAACCCTTGATGATGTGGAGCGATCCCTCACAGATGACATGCTTATGATCTGTGATGTTGAAGGTCCGGTTGGTCTAGCAGGGATCATGGGTGGCCAGAACTCTGAGGTAGATCACGATACGACTGACATTCTGCTCGAGTGTGCGCTCTTTAATCCAAAACAGACAAGGAGCACGAGGAAGTCTTTGGGAATGTCGACAGACGCATCGTATAGATTCGAGCGGGGAGTAGACCCTGAGGGGATGGAGAGTGTAATTGAGCGCTGCATAAGTTTGATTCTGACTATCGCAGGTGGAGAGGCTGATAGTCCCGTGCTTGATTGTCAGCCTGTATCTTTCGAGCCGCGGATTGTTTCTCTCAGACTTGCCCGGATAGAACATTTGCTCGGGGTGCCGTTTCAGGCAGATACAGTTCAGCAGCTCTTGCTACCCCTTGGCTTCCAATTTGTCGGAGAAGAAGAAGGGACGCTTCAGGTGCGTATTCCAGGGTATAGAAGCTACGATGTGACCCGCGAGGTTGACCTAATTGAAGAAGTTGCTCGCACTCATGGATACGATCAGTTTCCGAGCGAGCTCCGGCCCTATGTCCCAAGTGTTATTCCAGACGATCCGATGTTCAAGCTTCAGGATGACCTCCGCTCAGATCTAATAACTCGGGGACTGTTTGAGGCGCAAACACCGGCTTTCGCTCCTGAAGGAGAAGGGGACGTGGAGGTTTCAAATCCCCTCGTAAAGACCGAACGATATATGAGGAGCACGCTCGTGCCAGCTCTAGTAAGACGAGTCGAGTATAATCTTGCTCGTGGGAACAGAGATGTGCGGTTGTTCGAAATCGGAACATCTTTCGAGCGGCGGGGCGTTGGTGAGTCGCCATATGAAGAGACCCGTGTTGCAGCCGTCCTGAGTGGTCGTCGATTGCCTCCCCACTGGTCTTACAGTGACGAGTCGTTTGAGCTTTGGGACATCAAGTCGCTTCTGGAGGCTGTGACTAACCGCGTTTATGGAGAAGCCACTGTAGTTGCTGACGGAATTCAGCACCTGGCTTTCGACTCTACGTGTGTACTTCGTGTCCAAGATTCAGATAAGAATACCATTGGGATTGCTGGTAGAGTTTCTGGAGATTTTGTAGACACTCCGGCTTGGGCCGGGGATATCTGGGCCCTTGAGGTCACGCTACCGTCTGAGACTGGTGTCGAAGCGCCGATTAAATACAGCCCTGTATCAAACTACCCACCCATAGAATGGGACCTGGCTCTGGTTGTGCCTTCGGGTGTCACTTCGGCCTTAGTGTCCCAGTTGATTTATGAGGAAGCGGGGGAGTTGCTTGAGGATTTAGATGTTTTTGACGTCGCCTTTAGTAGCCAAGGGGGGTGGGTTACCCAGGAGGTGGAAGGCGACCTATCTATTCCAGAGCGGTCGCTGGGCTTCAGATTGCGTTTTCGGGCATTGGAAAGAACCCTGAAGGACAAGGAAGTGGATAAGCTTATAGGGTCTATTCTAGGGCGACTTGAGGAGGAGCTTGGTGTCAAACCCCGCAGATAATGAAGGTCAATCCGTGCAAGAGGGGTTTGTTATCCTTGAGGAAGCTGTTGACCAAGCTATCGACCAGCTTTCTACAATGAGTGAGCGTATTGGCCTCATTGAGGCCAAGAATACTGAGCTGGCGAAGTTGGTCGAGCAATTTACCGGAGACGAGCTAGAGGCAGACCGGATAGTCACTCAGTTTAGGGAGCTGGAGGCGGAAAATACGGAGTTGAGAGATCGATTGGTTCGAGGACGAGAAGGAGTTGATCGACTACTAACTAAGATTCAATTCTTGGAGAACCACTAGTGAATTCGGACGGAGCCTCGGTGACAGTACGGATCGCGGGTGAAGAGTACATCATCCGAGCTAATACTGAACCAGCCTACACTAAGAAGTGCGCGAAACTGGTTGACGATCGAATCCATGAGATCCGGCTACAGGCTGGTCTGATCGAAGCACAAAAGGCCGCCATCCTCGCCGCCCTATCAATCGCCGATGATTGTCTTCAGGCCGAAGCAAGGAACGAGGAAGTAGAGGAAGAGACATCACAGCAGTTGAAGAATCTTGCCCGGCGGATTCAGGAAGCGGTACCCAATCGCTAGACCTGTTCTTTAGTTGAGGGATCATAAAGCAGCGTACGGTTCCACTAATGCCTCAGAGTAGTCTTGTCTTTCCCTAGCTTGCGTTGAGCTTTGCTTGGACCCTATTGTCAGACTGTTATCAGACCGGCTTGTTTGTTACTAGAGTGGTGCGGCTAAGCGGTCTATAGATCAGCCTCGACTGTCTGGACAGTCGATTTTGGAGCGTATAGATGATTCCCCCGCCTGTCCTGCTAGCAACGGCGGTGGGAGTCGTCCTTGGCACGCTGGTTGCGCTTGCAGTCTCGGCAGCACGGGAGCGAGCTCGACAAGCACTAGAGAAACAGGGCGCACAGGGCGAGGCCTCCCGTATCTTACAGCGGGCTAGTGAAGAAGCAGAGAATATCAAGAAGGCTGGCGAACTCGCAGGCCGCGAGGAAGGATTCCGCCTTCGTGAAGCCTGGGAGAAGGACGAGTCCCGGCGCCGTGACGACCTTGAGCGCGCAGAGCGCCGTGCGGAAGAACGGACGGACACACTAGACAGGCAGGCTGAGCGACTGAACGTTCGAGAGGGTGAATTGAAGGACCACACTGATGCCCTCGTGGAGCGTGAAGAGTCTAATCAAGAACTAGCTGCGCTTGTCAGAGAAGAACGGGCTGGAGTCCAGCATAAATTGGAGAGTCTGGCGGGGCTGAGTTCAGAGGATGCAAAGAAAGAACTCATCGAGGACTTGGAGGATGAAGCGAGGGCCGAAGCCGCCAATTCTTTGAGGGAGATTAAGGAGGAGGCACAGCGAGAAGCGGATAAGGAAGCAACCAAGATTGTAGCGTTATCGATCCAGAGAATGGCCGCAGACCTGACTGCAGAGACGACGGTGTCGGTAGTACAGCTTCCCTCTGATGAGATGAAGGGAAGGATAATCGGACGAGAAGGAAGAAATATTCGTTCCTTCGAACAGGCTACTGGGGTTGACGTGATTATTGACGATACTCCTGAAGCCGTTGTTTTGTCAGCTTTTGATCCTGTGCGACGCGAGACAGCACGGATTGCTTTAGAACGGTTAGTAGAAGACGGGCGCATCCACCCCGGACGAATCGAAGAGATTGTCGAAAAGGCGTCTGAGGACGTAGAGAAGTCGATGCTCGAAGCCGCTGAAGAAGTGCTGTATGAGTTAGGCATTCATAATGTTCATGCTGAGGTTATAAAGACCCTGGGGCGTCTGCGGTTCCGAACTTCATATGGGCAAAACCAATTACAGCATGCTAAAGAAGTAGCCCTATTAGCAGGCACTATGGCTGCGGAAATGGGTCTTGATGTGCAAGCTGCAAAGAGGGCTGGAATTCTGCATGATGTCGGGAAAGGGATGACGCACGAACACGAAGGCACACACGTGGAGTTAGGATACCGACTTTGTAAGAAACATGACGAGAGTGAAGTCGTACTCAACGCGATCAAGGCTCATCACGATGAGGAGCCTCATCATTTTGCAGAGACGTTTCTTGTAACGGCTGCAGACGCTATCAGCGGGTCACGCCCTGGTGCTCGTCGGGAGATGTTCGAGGGTTATGTGAAGAGGCTCGAGAAACTCGAAGAGCTTGCTATGGAGCAACCCGGAGTAGAGCGCTGCTTCGCGATTCAGGCAGGACGGGAGCTACGTGTGATGGTGTCACCGGAGAAGGTGGGTGACGAGAAAATGGTGCAGATTTCGGAGGAAGTCGCTCGGAAAATTGAGAGTGAGTTGCAATATCCTGGGCAGATCAAGGTTGTAGTCGTCCGTGAGACACGCACCATCGATTTTGCACGCTAGACCGGAGCCTTAAGAGCAGCTAGGTCAGGCTCAACAAGGCGCTGACACGAGTGTTATCTTTGCCATCCCACTAAAGCCTTAACCGGATTCGACTAGAGGAGACGGATAAGCGTGCAGATCATCTCGGGTCGTGATATCGCCCAAGAAATCCGGGCAGAACTCAAGAAAAAGGTAGAGCAGGTTAGTACCTATGGCGTGACTCCGGGACTCGCGACTGTTCTAGTTGGGGAGGATCCTGCCTCGCAACTCTATGTGGGCATGAAGAATAGGGCCGCAAGGGAGATGGGAATTAATTCACGCCAAATTACACTTCCTGAAGATACTCCCGAATCTGAGCTACTTGGGGTTGTGGCAGGTCTGAATGCGGACCCAGAGGTTCACGGGATCCTCGTGCAGCTCCCGCTCCCGGAGCACATCACAGAGGGCATGGTGATTGAGGCGATAGACCCACTTAAGGATGTCGACGGATTCCATCCAATAAACGTTGGCCGCATGGCTACCGATACTGGGATATACTTTGCCCCCTGCACTCCAGCGGGAGTGGTTGAGATGCTCCTGAGGTCCGGCCATGATCCTGAAGGGAAACACATAGTAGTGGTAGGTCGCTCGAATTTGGTAGGTCGACCCCTAGCTTCCTTACTCTTGCGCAGACAGCGAGGGGGAAACGGCACTGTTACAGTGTGTCACTCTCGAACGGAAAACCTTAGTAGCATAACCCGAACTGCCGACATCCTAGTAGCGGCAATAGGAAAGGCGGAGATGATTACAGGGGACATGGTGAAGCCAGGCGCGGTCGTGATCGATGTTGGCACAAATCAGGTTAAAGACTCGACTTTGGAGAAAGGGTATCGTAATTGCGGTGACGTATTGTTTGATGAGGTTAAGGAAGTCGCAGGGGCAATTTCGCCAGTGCCAGGCGGTGTAGGTCCAATGACGATCACAATGCTCTTGTCCAATACAGTCAAATCAGCACGGCTTACGGTTGCTATGGTGGAGAGTGACTCGGATTGAGAGTGACCGTGGCTTGAGCCCCTTCGATGACTCTGGGATAGAAACTTCAGAAGAAGTGCTCACTGAGCAGAGTCCTAAGGTTTGGTCAGTATCCCAGGTAAATCGGGCTGTCTACGGGCTATTAGAGAGCAGTGTAGATCAACTCTGGGTAAGCGGCGAAGTAAGTCGATGGACGCGATCACGAGCAGGGCACTGTTATTTTTCACTCAAGGATGAACGTGCCCAAATCCGCTGTGCCATGTTCAGTCGAGAAGCTGATCAACTACCAGCGAATCCGGAAGAAGGCACGAAAATCCGGGTATTCGGTCGAGTGACTCTATATGAGGCGAGAGGGGAATATCAACTCGTGGTTCGGAGGCTAGAACCGGAGGGCGAAGAGGGGCTCTGGAGGCTAGCATTCGAGCAGCTTCGACATAGGCTTGATATAGAGGGTCTTCTCAAAGACGATCGAAAGCGGGCACTCCCAAGGTATCCGGGTTGCGTGGGGATCGTGACCTCTAGGAAGGGTGCTGCACTAGCTGACATTCTCAAAGCTCTGAGGCGTCGAGCTCCTTGGACGCAGGTTCTCATACGAGACACTAGGGTCCAAGGTGAAGGGGCTGCTCTTCAAATTGCTGAGGCACTGACCCAGCTGGTCAATACGGCTCTTCCAGACGTTATTATCCTAGGCCGAGGCGGTGGCTCAGTTGAAGATCTGTGGGCTTTTAATGAGGAGCCAGTGGCTCGAGCGATAGCTGCCTCGCCGGTGCCGATTGTATCAGCTGTAGGACATGAGATTGATGTCAGTATTTCGGACCTCGTAGCCGATTATCGAGCGGCGACTCCCTCATCAGCAGTTGAAGCTGCAGTGCCTGACGTTAGGGTCCTTGCGGAGAGGCTTGAGCAGGCTGGTGGACAATTGGGGAGGACTTTACGAAGGGTGAGTGAGGGACAGCGCTCTTTTGTCACAGAGGGTCGGCGGAGGCTTCAGGTAGCTATTGAGCGCCAGTTCACTCCTGCTCGACAAGGATTAGATCGAGCGTGCAAGCAGCTTGAAGCTAGGGCAAATCACTTAACGAATCGCCAACGCATGAAGTTTGAAGGTCTGGTTGGTCGCCTTGAGGCCCTATCACCGCTAGCTACGCTGTGTCGAGGTTACTCTGTTGCCCGGAGTATGGACGGTCGTGTCCTAAAGTCGACTCTCGATTTCACTCAAGGTTCGGTGTTTGAATTGCAGGTTACGGATGGGAAACTACTAGCAGAGACCTTAGGTGCAGGAGAGGGAGACGGAAAAGATGAGTAAGTCGAGCGAGGGTGAGCTGTCCTTAGAGGAAAGAATGCGAAGGTTAGAGGAAATTCTTGCACGCATGGAATCAACTGAGATAAGGCTAGGGGAGGCTCTTGAATTATTTGAAGAAGGGGTGTCGCACGTAAAGACTGCCGGAGAGGTACTTGCAGCAGCTGAGCTTCGTGTAGAGGAACTGCTGGCGGATGGCCAGGTGATAAGTTTTGAGGATAAAGTAGAGTGAAGCGAAAGAAGGAATCGATTGACTTAGAAGCCTACCTAGAGACACAGGGTGCAGAGATTCAGCGGGCGCTCGAACGAGCGATGTCCAGGCTCCAACCAGATATCTCACCCGATATTGGAGTTGTGATTCAACATGGACTGATGAGTGGCGGAAAGCGCCTTCGTCCAATTCTCTTTATCAGTGCGTATCAAGCGTGTGGCGGGGTCGTGTCTGCCGCCACCTATGACCTTGCGGCATCTCTTGAGTTCGTGCATGCGTATTCCCTTATGCATGATGATCTCCCGTGCATGGACAATGCCGACCTTAGACGGGGCCGACCGACGACACACCTGGAGCATGGCGAGGAGCTCACGATTGTAGCTGGCGCAGCCCTGATTCCTGCAGCCGCAATGCAGGCTCTGAGTGCCTGTGCAGCTTTGGGCATTAGTGATGAGCGGTCGATCGCCCTTACTCAGACACTACTAGAAGCAGCCGGGGCTGGGGGAATGATTGGCGGCCAATGGCTTGACTTGCTTGCGGAAGGTTCTACCCCTCCACCTGAACGGTTGGATGACTTACATAACCGCAAAACAGGTGCTCTTTTGGCTGCCTCACTCGTCATGGGTGGACTAGCTGCCAACGCAGTTGCTTCGACCTTGAGTGCGCTTGATGAATTCGGAAAAGCCATTGGATTAGCGTTCCAGATTACTGACGACGTTTTAGATGCCACGCAGTCGCCTGAGGCGCTAGGCAAGAATCCAAGCGATACGGAACTGGACAAGGCCACTTATGTGGCTCTGTATGGAATTCAGAAATCGAGACGTATGGCAGCGGAAGCCTCCGCCCGAGCCCAAGGGGCTTTGCTGAGGGCTGGGGTAGAGGCCCCAATGCTTTTAGCCCTAGCTAGCTTTGTAGTAGACCGGGAGAGATAAGAGGGGAAATGGTCTGTTCGCTGCAGCTGAGGGGGGTATCTTTTCCTCATCACAGTAAAAGATTCACAGAAGGAGTGAGCTAGGTTGTCACTGTTAGATGGCATCGAGTATCCAGAGCACCTTCGTAAGCTAAAGCCAGATATGCTGAAGGCTTTGGTGGAGGAAGTGAGAGAACGGCACATAGATGTCATCTCCGAAAAAGGGGGACATTTTGGTGCCAGCCTCGGTGTCGCGGAGCTCACTGTTGCCCTTCATTACGTCTTCGAGACACCCCTTGATCAGCTTGTTTGGGACACGGGGCATCAGGCGTATATCCACAAAATCCTAACGGGTCGTAACGAGGATATGCCGACCATTCGTAAGAAAGGGGGGCTAGCCCCATTTCTTCGTCGGGAAGAATCAGAGTACGATGCGTTTGGAGCAGGTCATGCGGCTACATCCATTTCTGCTGCTTGGGGGATGGCCGTCGGGAGAGATCTCACCGAACAAGACTTCAAAGTGGTCGCGGTTATTGGTGATGGTGCCATGGGGTGTGGGCTGGCATATGAGGCACTCAATAATGCAGGACACACAGACCGCGACTTCACTGTGGTGCTTAATGACAACGACATGTCTATCGCTCCCGCGGTGGGTGCCATGAATAAGTATCTCACAGGGGTGATAACCAACCCTGCTTACAACAAGGTACGGGGCATCGTGAAAGAGATTCTCCATAGGACTCCTACCGCACTCGGCGATGTCATGGAGGAGGTCGCTGGGAGACTTGAGGAGAGTGCCAAGCATTTAATTACACCGGGGCTAATTTTTGAGGAATTAGGATTCCGGTACGTTGGACCCCTGGACGGTCACGATGTGGATCAGCTAGTCTCCACGCTCTCACGTGTCCGAAAGATGAATGGACCGATCTTAGTCCATGTGCTAACTCGTAAAGGCAAAGGTTTCACGCCCGCAGAGGATGACCCTTGGACCTGGCATGCCTCGGGGCCGTTTGACAAGGTGACCGGGAAAGGGACAAGGATTTCGTCTGGCCTTCCACGTTACCAAAAGATATTCGGTCGCGGCCTGATTCAGCTTGCGGATTCAGACCCTCTGGTCTGTGCCATCACCGCTGCAATGCCTGATGGGACTTCAACAGACATGTTCCAAGAAGCTCATCCTGATAGGTATTTCGATGTGGGGATTGCTGAGGGACATGGTGTGACTTTTGCAGCCGGACTTGCTACCCAGGGAATCAAGCCAGTAGTGGCGATCTACTCGACATTCCTGCAACGCGCTTACGACAATATCGTGCACGATGTCGCGTTGCAGAATCTTCCGGTCGTATTTGGTATGGATCGAGCGGGGATCGCTGGTGAGGACGGGCCTACGCATCATGGTGCCCTAGACATCCCTTACATGCTAGCCATACCCGGCATGACGGTTACGGCGCCCAAGGATGGTAGTGAGATGCTAGCCCTTGTCAGATTAGCTACCGAGATCGGTGACGGTCCATGGAGTGTTCGTTGGCCGCGGGCATCTGTGCCTGAAGAAGTAGCACCCCTCAATGAGATTGAGAGCATCACGCCTTATACCTGGGAAATACTCAGAAATGGAGTGGATTGTGTTCTGCTAGCTGTTGGGACCATGGTTATTCCTGCGCTTGAGGCGGCTGATGTTCTAGAGGGGAATGGAGTCCGGTGTACGGTGGTTAATTGCAGGTTCCTCAAACCTTTTGACCATCTCGTTCTCGAGGAGGTGGTTAAAAGCCATCCCATCGTGCTCACGCTTGAAGAAGGCCAGTTGGTGAATGGTTTTGGATCATTCATTGCGAGAGAGATTAATGCACTCGGACTAGAAACCCTCCCTCGCATCTCTGCCATTGGTCTCCCTGATGAGTTTATTGACCATGGGTCTCGCGAGGCGATTTTGGCTGAGCTGGGTCTCGATGTAGGCGGGATCGTCTCACGCGTTCGTGAATTGACTGTCAGTAAGGCGGAATTGGAGGCGGTGTGACACTAGGCAAGAAGAGGAGAAAGCTTGATGCCCCTATTCAGTCAGTAGGGGTAGTGCTCCGCGAAGAGAGCCCGGAGATGCTGGAGATCATTAATCGACTAGCTGATTGGCTGGAACGTAGATCGATTTCGATGGTGCTTGAAGAGCAAAAGGAGGAAAGTGAGCCCGCACTCGACCTGGAGGCGTACCCGGTCGACCTGATCATTGCTCTGGGAGGTGACGGAACGCTGCTCCGGGCCGCCAGAACGGTTATCGGGACTGAAATTCCAGTGCTTGGTGTGAATCTTGGAAGATTAGGGTTCCTGACAGCCTTTCCAGATGCCGAGCTAGAGACGGGTTTAATGCAGGTACTTGATGGAAATGCTCTCCTTGATCATCGGTTTACCCTTCGTGCGCATATTGAGACTGAGGGAGGTAGAACGAGTGACCTGTTTGCTCTCAATGATATCGTTGTTCATACGGCAGGGGCTGCTCGAGTGACACCCTTGACCCTAGACGTGGGAATCGGACCCGACCAAGAAGAAGTTGGAAGCTTTGCTGCGGACGGCGTCATTGTCGCGACACCAACCGGATCGACCGCCTATTCTATGTCCGCCGGAGGTCCGATCATGGTACCCGACGTGGAATGCATTGTGGTGACACCAATCTGTCCTCACTCACTCGCTGTGCGACCCCTAGTTATTCCCGCCGCGAGAGAGATTCGGGTACGCTCTCTCCATCCGGCAGCTGAGCACCAGGTGACCGTTGATGGACAGGTAGAACGGGTTTTGGGGGCAACTGAGACACTTGTAGTTGCGAGAGAGGATGAGAGTGTAGCGCTGGTAAGGCTTCCTGGGCAGACGTTCTTTGGAACCCTGAAGAAGAAGCTTAATTGGGCGGCCCGCCCACCGGAACGTACTTAGAATCCACTATGTTGACGGGCCCAAAATCAGAGCCAGGTAACTCCTTGGATCCACGTCGTGGATACTTCTAGGCTCAGAAATGCTCCTCGAACTCCGTGTCCGTGACTACGCTGTAGTTGAAGATCTGACCCTCGACCTGGGGCGAGGTCTAAATGTCTTGACCGGGGAGACTGGTGCTGGTAAGTCGATCGTAGTCGGGGCACTAGCACTCCTCCTGGGTGAAAGGGCATCTGCATCGGTTGTAAGGAAGAAGGCAAATCGTGCGACGGTAGAGGCCGTTTTTGATATAGAGGGTCTTCCGCTAATTCAAGAGTCCCTTCGAGGACGGGGTCTACAGTGCGAGGATGGACTCCTTATCCTCAGGCGGGAGGTCGCCGCAGAAGGTCGCAACCGAGCCTGGGTGAATGGTTCTCCTACTACCGCGGGGGTCGTTGGAGAACTGGGGAAAGCCCTAGTTGACCTACACGGGCAACACGAGCACCAGACGCTTCTGCGGACACGTGACCAGCAGAAACTCCTTGATGCGTTTGGAGGTGCCAGCACGGCGGCTTCTTTGGTTACGTCACTTTATACGAAAGTACAGAGCCTGATAGCTGAAATTGAAGGAAGGCAAGAGCGTATGAGGGACATCGAAAGTCGCGGAGATTTTCTCCGATTTCAGCTCGCGGAAATTGACGACGTTGATATCTCGCCAGGTGAGGATGAAATCCTTGAGTCAGAAGCGGGACGTCACGAGCATTCTGAGGAACTCACTCGGGGGTCGGGAACTCTCCATGAGACATTGTATGCCTCTGATGATTCAGTTGCTGACCGCTTGGCTGCCTCTCTCCGTGAAGTCGAGCGGTTAGCTGCTTTTGATGCGGCACTAAGGCCAGAGGTAGAGCTTCTCAATGAGGCTCTGCAGATCACCGCAGATGTAGGGCGTCGAATTGGCGATTATACAAGTTCGGTGGATCACGATCCAGAACGACTGGAAGAAGTCCGATCGAGATTGGACAAGCTTTTCAGGCTTAAACGTAAGTACGGACCTGAGTTGGCCGATGTATTAGAAACGGCACAACATATAAGGGCAGAACTAGAAGACCTCGAAGATGGCGATAGGGATATTGATGAACTCAAGAGGCAGCTCAAGCATACAGAGGGGGCACTGGGTTCTGCGGCAATTGAGCTCAGTGACTTACGTTGTTCAGCCGCTCAGCGGCTGAACAACTCTGTTAGCGAACTACTGCCGGGACTTGGCTTGCCCGGGGCGTCCTTCAACGCCTGCCTCAGGAGGCATGATAAGGTTTCTGTGGCTGGAGCGGAGAGTGTTGCATTCTTAGTCGCCATGAACCGTGGATTTGACCTGATGCCTCTCTCTCGAGTAGCTAGTGGAGGCGAACTTTCCAGGGTGATGCTAGCGATCAAGGCCACCCTGGCTTCAGTCGACCGAGTGCCGGTTCTCGTATTCGATGAGATCGACTCAGGGGTTGGTGGTGTGGTTGCTTCTGCGGTCGCCTCCAACCTGGAGGCGGTATCCACAGATCACCAGGTGCTTGTAGTAACACACCTTGCACAGGTGGCGTCACGGGCCAGGTATCATTTCAAGGTGTCAAAAGCAGAGGGTGAGAATTTGACGACTGCGAGTATTCGAACCTTGAGTGATGAGGCTCGCGTCAAAGAGATTGCGAGAATGCTGGGTGGGGATCCTGAGTCGGAGGCTTCCCAGGACCACGCCCGAGAGCTCCTTCAAGCTTCAAACAGCTAGGGGCTGCCCCAGAACCTCTGAAAAGCACGAACGCCAAATTCCACCCGCATTGTGACTGGGGCTTGCCCACCACTTCCGGCGATTGCTTTTCGCACGCGTAAATGCAGCTGCATCGGCCTGTTGTTTCCAGTCTGACGCCATCGTGCGAGCGTATCGTAACGCAATGTGCCTCCGAACTCATGCACGGTTAACTTGGTCTCTTGCTCTAGGAGGGCAGGATTTACAGAAGCACCTGTCGAGCTTCCAGAAAGTTCATATGTATCTGTTGATTTCTTGAACATCCTGTACTCACCAAAAAGTGAGAGTTCTGCTGAAAGACGTAGGATCGGCGCTAACTCAAAAGCGAGATACTCTCCTGGGTTCCAAGTAACTAGGTGCCGCGTTGATAATGGAGGCATCACGATTTCGGGTGAGGCCACACGGCGAACTAGCGTCCTCGGGAATTGGATTCCATAAAGTCCTCCAAGAGTAATCCCCCATTTGCCATTGAAAATCATCTCGGTGAGGAGGCGCCCCTCTACATCAGACTGGCCATCACCTGTTCCGACATCCAAAAAGAAGTCTGGGTGATCAACGGTACCGGTCGGCAGGCGGCCAAGTAGCGTTCCAAGAAATCGGTAGGAGAATCTCGAAACCTCAGCAATAGACTCTGGAGGGGCGCTCTCAAGGATCTTTATCGTGGCTGAGATCTCTGCATCACCAGCACTCCAACCACTCCTGATATCACCCAGAGGGGCCCCCTCAATGCCAAAGCCTGGCATGGTTGAGATGTTGGCGAACTCACTTGAGTTAACCCATTCAGAGGCAAAAACCATCGGGGTTGAGATGCCGGTCAGGCCTGCTGCCAAAAGGTCCGTATCTAGCGCGGTTGTCGCTTGGGTAAGGACTGTAGCTGTGCTTGAACCTTCAATGGGGAAGAAGGGTGATGCTGAATATGCTCTTTCTGCGGAATCAAAAAATGAGGCCGCTCGAGCCGATAGAGCCTGAGCTGATGTGCATGAATTGCTCAAGGATGAAGCACTGCAGGCCTGTAGTGCGTTTTGTTGGGCCGCCAACTCAGCACGCTTTACTTCGGCTAAGAAAAGGCTCACTCCGGATGCTGCATTTTTGGTAGGGTTAAGTCCTAGGTTCCCGCTTAAAGTGTCAGGTAGGAAGCCTGGGTCGATATTTGTGCGGGTGCGGACCAAAGGGATGATGCCGCCAATAGTAAGCCAATCAGAAACCCCAATATGGCCGCCTAGATCGACGCGGGTTACATCTTGTGTGATTCGCCCGATGGTTTCACCTAGAAGAGGTACGTAGCCGACGTCCGAGTCCTGGGTGGAAAGCTGCTCGATTGCAGAGGCTAGCTCTTCGGCACCCGGAAAAAGAGTCTCGGGTCTAGAGCGGGTTAAGTCAGCACCGAGCTCCTCACGCTCGGCAACCCCTGCCTCCGTGAGTCCAAACCTAGACTCCCATCTCGTATGGATAGGGGACATGTGGAGTCGGATTCTTCCACTTGGGACTAGCGCGTCATCAATAAGCTGAGCCGTTACTTCGGGTCCGGCAAAGAGCATGAGGAGCAGACCGAGAGCTAGGCTTCGACGCATGCTAATCTCGGAGTAAATGAGGTATGACAGACGTGTTATAGGGGTAATTGCACGACTCTTCTGATACCGCTAATTATCGCATAAGATAAGGGCTTGCAGGCTTTTGAGGTACCGGACCAGACTCTGTGGATTATCGTTGACCCCCTACGGGCATGTGTCTAGCTTGGGTACCGCGACACAGTGCGGGAGTAGCTCAGTTGGTAGAGCACGACCTTGCCAAGGTCGGGGTCGCCGGTTCGAGTCCGGTCTCCCGCTCTATGGGGAAAGGTAAGCCCCTCAAGGACTTGCGGTCCCTGGGGGGGCTTCCCGATCACAAACCAAGGGGTAGCGAGCCCACGATACGGGTGACAACTCGCACCAGATAATTGGCTTTGTGATTCTCTGAAGGCATCAGAGGTATATGTACAGTTGGCGCCGTGGCCAAGTGGTAAGGCAGAGGACTGCAAATCCTTTATCCCCGGTTCGAATCCGGGCGGCGCCTCTCTTGATTCACTGAAGCATCATCTGTGTTAAGTACATTTCCCTAGGGCGTAAGTGCTAAACTTTAGCCACTAATCCTCGTCCTGGCGTTGCGCTGAGCGCTTTCCTTGTCTACGGTCCGTGTCTGGACTGAACCGCCACCTAGAAGTACTTCGAGACCCAGGAAAACGTGAGATGATTACGATGGACTGTCGGCCCTTTACCAGACACGCCTTATCACTAGGCCTAGGCCTAGGCTTGGTGCTCCTTTTTGCGATCGCAGGTAATGCTGCTGCACTCCCCCAAACTGGTACAGAGAATGGCGAGTGGCGATACCTGGGTGGTGATGTCGGACACAATCGATATTCACCCCTGACCCAGATCAACGCAGCTAATTTTGCTGACCTTGAGGAAGCATGGATATGGCGAGGGGACAACTTTGGACCGAACGCAGATTACTTCACTAGGTCCACGCCGGTCTATGCAGATGGTGTGCTCTACACGGTAGCGACCCCTCGACGGCAGGTGATTGCGATCGATCCAGAGACCGGTGAGAACCTCTGGACATTCCGGGAACCTGAGACCACTCGATTCCTACGTTCTCCCAGACGATCCTATGGTAAAGGTGTAGCGTATGCAGAGGTGAATGGGCAGGGCGTCATCTACATCACCTCGCCAGCGTACTTCCTATGGGCACTCGACGCTAAGACAGGTCGGCCCCTGGAGAATTGGGGGACGCAGGTTTCTCTCGAAGGGTTTTCACAGACAGGGGTTGTAGACCTAATTCCTGACCTCGTGGGTGATTGGGGACGCTGGGAAGAGTATCTTGCGGATGGCGGAACCTACGATGCGGACTACGGAGTCCCACGTGAACTTGGCATGGTAACGTCTTCCGCTCCGCCCATTATTGTGAATGGAGTGGTGGTTGTCCTCGTCGGTCATCAACCGAGCTACCGACAGACTCGTATCGAGAACGTCCCGGGCGATATCATGGGCTTTGACGCCGCCACCGGAGAGTTCTTGTGGAAGTTTCATATGATTCCGCGCCCAGGTGAATTCGGACACGACACTTGGGAGAATGATGCTTGGCGCTTCTCGGGTGATATGTCCACGTGGGCGCCAGCATCAGCGGATCCCGACCTCGGTCTCGTCTATATGGTGACGAATGCCTCGACGGTTCAGTCCTACGCGGGCCATCGACCTGGACACAACCTATTCGGTGGAAGTGTGCTAGCGCTGGATGTTCGGACAGGTGAGCGGCGTTGGCACTTCCAGATTCACCACAGCGACCAGTGGAACTACGATTTACCGAATCCGCCCATGCTTATGGATGTGACGGTTGATGGTGAAGAGATTCCGGCAGCCGTGGTTCATACGAAGGCGGGTCTAACTTTTGCCTTCAATAGGGCGACTGGTGAGCCTCTTTGGCCAATCGAAGAGCGGCCGGTCATGCAGACTCAGGTCCCTGGGAACTATACGGCCCCGACACAGCCGTACCCGACACTTCCAGAGCCGGTTGACCCGATCGTGATCGACGGACTAACGGAAGATTTTGTTATCGATTATACCCCAGAACTCAAGGCAGAAGCGCTTGAGATTCTGAGTAACTATAACGTCGGGGGGCTGTATGTACCGCCCCTCCCTATGGACCACGCTCCTCGGAATGGAAACGAGTACATCAATAACGTAGGCTGTCAGGGCGGCGGGAATGTTATCCCCCATCCGCCAGCAGCCGATCCTACAACTGGGGTCCTTTACGTTTCACACAACCGAACCTGCAGTGCGCCTGGCTTCATGGTCCCGACTAATGGTGTCGATGATGAGATTACGGAGTTTGCCCGTCCGGGCCCTGGAGGAGCAACTCCCAATAACACTCCGACTACAGGGACAACGGTGGCGGCGTGGAGACCCGGTGGTGGTGGTGGCATCCAATCTATTGATGGACTGCGGGTCTATAAACCATTGGATAACCAGCTCACATCACTGAACATAAATTCGGGTCGCCGTGGGTGGTCTGTCCCAGTGGGCGAGACACCAGAGTTCATTCGCACGCACCCGAGGTTGGCTGGGGTAGATGTTCCCAACACAGGTGGTGCAGGGTGGTCTATCCAGATTGCAACTGGGAGTCTGCTAATAACCACGCGGGCACTCAGTCAGGGGGAAGCCCAATACCTGCCGGATGCACCTCTAGAATTACATGCTCGAGATAAGGAGAGTGGCGAAATTGTTTCCAGTATTCCGCTGCCTGCTCCTGGCCAGTATGGACTTATGACATACATGCATGAGGGGAGGCAGTACGTCGTTGTTCAGATCGGAAGCATACACACAGACTTCCCAGGATCCCTGGTAGCGTATAGGCTGCCATAGAGCTTTCGATATGACACTTTTGGGTAGCCCCTTAGCCATAAGCCAGTCGTCCCCTGGAGGTACCTCGTGAATAACCCGCTATCCCGTCGACATTTCTTGAAAGCGGCCGGCGCCGGTTCCGTCTTCATTCCATCCTCAGTTAAGGGCTATACGGGCAAGGAGATGCGGCGGCTTGTAATTGAGGGGGGGATTGAGGCTGACATTTCGAAGTGGGAGTTGGATACCCCAGCACTAATCGTCGACTTAGATGCACTCGAAGGCAATTTGGCCAACATGCAGAACACATTGGCACGGAATGGAATCGCGAGCCGCCCCCATGCTAAGACCCATAAGTGTCCCGCGATTGCACGGATGCAGGTAGAGGCCGGTTCGGTCGGGATCTGCACGGCCAAGGTAGGCGAGGCAGAAGTTATGCTCGAGCATGGAATTGAGCGCGTGCTGATGACGACCACTAACGTTACACCGGTGAAGATCGAGCGAGCTATGTCACTCAGTAGGTGGTATCCTGGCTTTGTTCAGGCGACCGATACACCAGCCAACGCGAGGGATCTTTCGGAGGCTGCGGAGGCAGCAGGCATTTCAGTTGATGTTGTGATTGACGTTGACTCCGGGGGACACCGAACCGGAATAACCCCGGGCAGGCCAGCGCTTGAGCTTTCACAGCTAGTGGATACTCTACCCGGCCTGAGGTTCGTTGGGATGCTTTGTTATGACGGTGGCTCACAGCATGTTCAAGGTTTTGAGGCGCGAAGGGCACAGACCCTTGAACGACTGCGCCCTGCGGCAGAGACGTTCTCCATGCTCCAGAGGTCTGGGTTGAATACGGAGATATTCAGCGGCGGTGGTACAGGCACCTATAACGTGGACCACGAGACCCCTGGGTTCACTGACGTTCAGTGCGGAAGCTACGTCTTCATGGATGCACAGTACCTTGGCATCGGGGGCGAGAACGATCCCACAGTATATAGTGACTTTGCTCCCTCGCTTACAATCCTGACCACGGTCATTAACAGTCAGTACGAGGGTAGAGCTACTACTGATGCGGGGGCGAAGGCGTGCACAATCAACCGGCCGTGGCCGATTGTGAAGGGCGAGTCGGGAATGACCTACACTTCTGGCTCAGATGAGTTTGGTACCCTCAGATACGAGGAAGGTGCTTCCCGGAGCTATAGGGTAGGGGATAAGGTTGAGTTGATTGTCTCTCACTGTGATCCCGTGGTTAACCTATACGATCAGCTGTACGCCGTTCGTAATGATCGTGTGCAAGCCGTATGGTCAGTGGCGGCTCGGGGCCGATCCACTTGAGCTGAGAAGGCGGGAAGAAAACGTTGCCAGATGTGAATATCTAAGATAAGTTTTCTACTGGGATTGAGAACGGGTCTCATTCGCAACTGGGAGGCGACATTGCGGGTTTTTGGGCATGGTCTGCCGTTGGCACCTAAGGCCACAGTTGAGGCAGGCGAGGCACGATGAATCGGAAAGCGCTTATCGAAGCGCTGAAGGGCCTCCAGCGGGATGCTTTTGACGCGATCCAAGAGACTCAGACTGGCTCAGATCCAGACGAAGCCTGGGTCACATATCTGGGACGAAGTGAGCCCCGAATGTCGCTTATTCTCGAGGGTTTCCTAGGCTCTTCCCAACGCATATATCTCGAGAAGGCGCGGAACTTACAGAAAGCGTCCTCGCTCCGGCAGAACGGCGGAATTTAAGAGAGCAAGGGCTAGCTCGTGTAGCTATCCTCCTTGGGGGGTCCCGATACCGCTTGCCGCAAACATGCCTCCATCCACATCCAAATACACGGAAAGATTATCGCCATCGCGCTCAAGGGTCATTTCAATCTCGACGAACTGACCCTGCGCATCAATCTCTTGGACCAATATGAGAGTCTCATCACTCTTTGTGATGTCTGTGATACTCTGCGTTTCTGGTCCCAGATCAGGCGAGCCCATGGTAGCTGCAACTTTTCCATCTTGGTCCTCAATGGTCAGTTCAAGATTGAACGCACCAAGCTCGGTATCCATAGCAATCAACCAAACACCCATGAAGTCGGAAGCTTCGGAGGTATCTAAGTCGGATTGACCCGCGATGGGCAACGGGGAGAGCATGAGCCCGAGCAGAGCAGTGCCGAAAGCAAGAGTCCGAGCGGTGTGCACTGTCCTATTCATCTCTTCTCCTCCACACTAGAGAGCCTATCACTCCGGGCTGTCTATGAGCGCCCGAAGGGCGATCGACGAATGGAACCGCATACCCTCCTTTAGTCAAACGACAATTATGGGCAGGCGCTCGCACGAAGTAGGGATGAGCCAGACGTCTCAGTTGTTTGACTAAAAAGCAACTCCAATATCGAAAAAGACGATTCGCCCCGGTTCTGGTATTTGGATGCCAGAGAATGGGTCGAGAGTATTAAGGTGATTCGTGTAGTAGGTGTTCCAAATGTTGAGCACGCCGGCTCGAAGAGTGATGCCGTTGGAAAGCCCAAATCCGGTTCGGATGTCTCCGGTCTGGTAGCCTCCTGTAGACCCTTCATTGCGAGATATCGCAACCCTCTGCTGAGATCCAACAGCTCGCGCGATACCTTCAGCGTAAAAGACACTACTGGGGTGCTCATATCTCAGGCTGAGCGAAGTGTTGATAGGACTAATACCTATAGCAGGCTCATTAAGCTCGTCGTCCCTACCGTATAGGTAGGAGCCGGAAGCACCGAGGGTGATCTCGTCAGTAAGCCCCACGTCCAAAGAGCCATCGAGGCCATAAAAGGTGGCTTCACCGTTAATGTACTGAAAGACGGTTGGTGGAGAGAGCGGAAGCCGTTTCGAAAATGAAGTGCTTTGGATCGTGATATAATCGTTGATCTTACGCGCGAAAGCTCCGAGATGGATTTGCAAGTTCTCGTAAAGCCCATCCAAGCTGATGTCTCCCTGGTTACTCCGTTCCGGTTTCAGCTGAGGATCTCCTAAGAACTCAGCTGCAAACTGTGCCTTGGAGCTGGGGATGCGGTCAGAATAGCGCTCGCTTGCGTCTGCGGTTCGCACTGCGGAACCGAAACCTAAAGACAATATCCAGTCCGTACTCAAGTCGACTGACGCACTTGCAGCAGCACTCAGGTTCGTCTCATTAGAGTCTAGTTGTCCACGTCCAGGTGAGGGATTATTAAGGGCAAAGAAGTCGCTCACTTCAGCGTTGGGTGTTGCCCTTACAGCATCTACCCGAACGGTGCCCGATATACTCACAATACCATCGCGCCATCCTATGCGACTAAACCCACCTACGTCTGTGATAGTGGCGTCAGGCCACATCCTGTCGGTCATGCGCATCCCTGGCGTGTCGAGCATCGTTCCACACGCCAAGCCTGCTGCAGGGGATCGCATTATGGAGCGCGTGGCATCTCGGTTTGCACTATAGACGTCTGCCCCGACCTCTCCCGTCCACGGCCCCCCCATGCTTAAGTCAGCTGATGCGTTCCCTCCAACTACGGTAATCTCTGAATCCACCCGGATCTCAAGAGCGCAGGGGGGCATCCGGGCAGGCATGTCTAGGTTAGTGGGCTTGTCCCGGTTCGACATATCGTGAGTGACCCGGTTCGTATAGGCTTTCGCTCGAAAGGCGGTCACGGTGCCGTCACCAGTCCATTCGAAAGCCGTAGAGAAGTTAGGAGCTTCGAATCCTTCAGCCGTAAGGAGCCGACCTGGGTAGTCGATCATGCCTTGATTTTGGTAACCTCCAGCAAGAATGAGTTGAGCGTCTTGGCCTACGTCAATCCCTATTTTCCCGCGAATGTCGGTGGAGCTAAACGTGGCTGGAACCCAGAGGGGCTCACCACCAGATTGGTAATCGTGGCCCTCACGGATGGCTCCATCAATCGTATAAGAAAGTCCACCGGATCGACCAGAAAAACGGCCACTAGTTTCGGCAGCTGACAGGTTCGTATCGTAGCCGAGCGCTACGGCACTTTGTCTTGAGTCGACCTCTGGTAGAGGTTGCGTGTCTACGCGAATGGCGCTGAGATTCCCTGCTCCCCAAGTCAAGGCGTAGGGTCCCTTAACGACTTGAATGTTTCTTACTGCACTTGGGTCAAGGTGGGTAAGAGGGGAGTCCATTCGAGCAGGACCCGCAGGGAATAGGCGCGTGCCATCTAAGTAGGTGCCGACTTGTGTTTCGCGAAGACCGCGCACGACTGGATCAAGCCCCAAGGCGCCGCGCCTCACCGCATCTACACCTTCTATTGCCCGCAAGAGATCACCTGCGTCCGTAGGGTTCGCTTCATCGATCTCTCGGTCCCTAAGGCCAGCTACTGAAGTCATATCCGGCCGGAGAACAGAAACATTAATCCCTAAGACGTCGAATGGGCGGGCTTCGAGGTTGAAATTGACAGTTGCCGATCCATTATTGGCAAGGATTACAGGTTGGATATTCGGACGGTAGCCGAAAGCCTGAGCTATGATGTTAATGTCACCCGACGGAGCCTCTAAGGTGTATGTGCCATTCTCTTGGACAGCAGTCCATTCAGTGGCACCTTCCCATTGAACTGTAGCGAACGAAATCACTTGGCCAGTTGGTCCAAGAACTCGGCCACTGATTTGTCCGGTTTGTGCCGAGAGCAGATCCCCGGTCATAGCCATCCCGATTATTGCGACCAGAGATAACGCCAGATAGCCAGTGAACTCCCGCGAGATTTGCATGTTGGTCTCCTGTTTACACGATCCCTGATTGATTGAACTCACGCATTGCCAGCAAATGCTGGCGGATTCACCTAAGAGAGATTCAAGTCGGGAGGTGCCTGCGCGTAGGGGAGTACACAGCGGGGAGTTTCAGGAAGGGTTTCTGAAGCAACGGGGCCAAGCTGGCCAGTAGCTTTCTTGAAAGAAGCTAGCTCTTTAGAGCCATCGCTCTCGACTATGTGACTTAAAGTGCTGGTGAGCGTGCAGCTCCCTGAACAGTTGCAGGGCCCCACTCCCTGGATCGTGATCTTTAGTTCAGAATGATCATCGAACCCGTGGGATGTATGACTATGGGAAGTCTCAGAAGAGGTACCCATTAATTCTGAGTGGAGATGACATTTCTGCCACCCCATCACCTCTGCCGCTGCTACCCCCTGAAAGGCGAGTAGCACCGAGAAGCAAAGCCACTTGAATCTGGGTCGTACCATAGTCGAACCTAAGTCGGAGCTGTTCCACACTTAATAACGACTTATAACCACATAGGTTACCAACGGATAACGCTAATTTAGATTTCGGGGTAACGCAAGAATTTTAAGGGTCCTGAAATATTGTTGAGATTCTTGTAGATAAATAGCGACTGATCCTAGAGTTCTGCTCAGCACCTTTACGGATGGAGAATGTCCAAAGGTAGCTACCTTCGAGTCTTCCCATCACAGATTAAAGCGAGGCATAAGACCATAGCTGCAGCTCTTGGGACCGCTGAAAATCCTCTCCGGACAGCGATCATCGGCTCCGGACCTGCGGGATTCTATACAGCGGAGCATCTTCTGAAGCAGGATGACATTCATGTTCGTGTGAACATGTTCGACGCTCTGCCGACTCCCTTTGGACTCGTGCGTTTTGGAGTTGCCCCTGATCACCAGAAGATCAAGAGCGTAACGCGGGTATTCGACCGCATCGCCCAGCGTGACAACTTCCGTTTTTTCGGAGACGTGACGATCGGGGAGCACCTCACACTAGATGACTTGACCGCACATTTTCATCAATTGTGTTTTGCTACGGGAGCCCAGACTGATC
>DEAM01000024.1:0-17966 GCA_002347035.1 Gemmatimonadales bacterium UBA2982
CCCTCTACTCGGCTAAGCGAAAACCTTTAAAGTTACTCACGGGATGCTATCGACCGTGGGAGCGTCTGTGATGGGTTGCAGGCCCCGGGAAGTTCTATGAGAAGTTAGGTGATCTTCGAGGGAATTTATGGAGACAGAAAATGAGCCCCCTCTGCGTATCGTAGTTGCGGGGCAGATGCCCCCGCCTTATGGGGGACAAAATCTGAATATAGAGCGGGTCTTCAATATCTTCGGAGCAACGGAAGGGTACGGAGTCGAACACTGGAAGTTCGACTTCAAGCCACCACGGGCAAGCGCTCACCGTACAACCTTTGCCAAAGTGGCGGAGCTGGCGCGGGTACTCGTGCGACTTGTGCGACTGCGCGCGCAGGGCCGGACCGACTACATACTCTATCCGACCGGTGGGCACTGCCTAGGTCCAAACCTGCGCGACATCCTCTTACTACCAATTGCTTGTCTCGTAGCGGACCGGGTTTGTGTGCACTTTCAAGCAGCGGGGCAAGCTACCGTACTTCCCAACTTCCCAGCTCCGCTACGATGGTTGCTGAAGGCAGCCCATCGGATGTGTTTCGGAGCAATCGTTCTGACTGAATTCGGCCGGCGGGATGCGGAAGCACTAGGCCACAGAAGGATTGCTGTCATTCCGAATGCAGTCGAAGACCGGGCATCCCAATTCACCGAACGAAAAAGTGAGACGGATCCAGTTCTTCTGAGCGTAGGCCAGCTCTGTCCAGAGAAAGGTACGCCTGCACTTCTCGAAGCATGCGCTCAACTTCAAGCTAGCGGTCGACGTTTTCGTCTGCGATTGGTAGGCGAGTGTCTTTATCCGTACTCCGAAAAAGAGCTACGCGAGACTATCAGCCGCCTCGGCTTGAGTGAGACCGTAGAATGCCTCGGCCTTCTCCATGGCCAGGAACTCGACGAGGCCTATCGAACCGCGGATCTCTTCATCTCCAGCACCGTCGCGCCCTTTGAATCCTTCGGTCTGGTATTGATCGAAGCCATGATGTGGGGACTGCCGCTGGTGATTACCGACTGGAGAGCCAATGGGGAAGTGGCCGGATCGGGCGAGCAACTGCCAGGCGGCATCTGTTTCCCGATTGGGGGCGACCTGGCGGCGACAATCGTGACAGCCGCCGACGATGCATTCGACCGCCGGGAGCAATGGGTCACGTGGGGCAGGAGGAATCGCGAACGCTACGAGCGTCTGTATCACATCGATGTCTTGAAGAAGAATCTGTGGACGTATTTCCACCAGGATGTGGCGGAGAAGAAGAGCGCCTAGAATGGCTCCGGACGGTCGATGACCACCGGTGAGCCTCTCACACGGCGGCTTATCGCGGGCGCCGGCGTCGTCTTCGTATTCACCGGCATTGCCTTCGCCGCCGGCTTCTTCGTGCAGATACTTCTTGCCCGCCGGCTCAGCGTTGCTGATTTCGGGCTGTTCGCTTTTGCGTGGATGATCGTCCAATTCCTCCACAATCTTACGAATCTGCACGCCGACAAGCTCATAATTGTCGAGACCGAGAACAGCGAAACCGTGTTCTCCACCAGCGTGACATTGGAGCTGATCGTAGCGACGATCGTGACTTTGGGCCTTCTTGCCACAGCCCCGCTGATCGTCGGATTCCTTGGATCGGAGACTGATCCAAACTATGTCCGGGTTCTCGGACTCACCTGCCTAGCGATCCCACTCAGTCGCGTTCGCGCTCTGCACGAACGCAGATTGGAGTTCACTCGAGCGCGATTGCCCCGGCTGCTCGCCGAGCTCTCGGGTGCTCTGCTGGCAGTTGCCGCAGCATTGATGGATGCGGGCGTGTGGGCTCTCGTGGTGTGGCGCGCGACGCCGCCGGTGATTGAAGTCGTCATCCTCTGGACAGCTGCGCCGATGCGGTTCCAAATCGGAATAGATCGATGGGTCGCAATGAGCTTTGCACGACTTGGCCTTCCGCTCGTCATAACTTCTCTGCTGGGTTTCTTATACTGGAACTTCGATTACTACATCGTTGAAAGTCTCTTGGGAACGGATGCCCTGGGCGTCTACTGGCTGGGCTTCCAGATGGGTCACTACCTCTTGCAGGCTCGGGCATCGTGGATGACCGTGATACTGCCGGGGTACACAAAGCTCGATACCGGGGACCAACAGCGCACCGGCTACGTCCTGATGACGGCTGGCGCGGCCCTGGCCTACGGTCTTCCAGCCGCGCTCTTTATCGTCATGGGCGATCCACTCGTCGTATGGCTCTTCGGTGAGAAGTGGCTTCCCGCCACCGCTGTGATTCAGATCTTCCTGGTCGTAGTGCTCTTGCGCGGTTCCAATTTTTGGGAGCCCATCATGCTGATCCGCAAGAAGTCCAACTACCTTTTACAAGCGTCGTGCGTCAACGCGGCCGTTATTGTGGGCTTGGGATTTCCCGCCACCCGGTACTACGGAATAGAAGGAATGGCTTCCGTTGTTCTGATCGCCGTGGTGTATACTACCCTCTTTGCCCTATACAGAGTCAGATCGGTCCTGGGCGAACTGTCGGTGTTCCAGCTCTGTCTGCGAATCGTCGCGGTTCCCGCCGTCGTGTCTGCCGGATGGCTCCTCAGTGGCGGGAGTGATTGGCTCCGCAGTGGTGTGCACCCAATCGTCGGTTGCCTCTGCGTGCTGGTGTCCTATGCGGTGGTCGCCTACCTGGTGCATCGCAAGGCCATACGGGAGTGGCGACCAGGCGCCGGGGCGGTGGTGCCGGCTCTGTGACTGAGCAGAGCCGCGTCTTGGAGTGCCACAAGACCATGCTGGCGGAAAGTTGTGAGGAAGCCTTCCGCGGCCCCGATGCGATCATTCTCTATGGCGGTTATGGGCGCGGAGAAGGCGGCTGGGTACGAGAGCGTGATACCTGGCGGCCCTACAACGACTACGACGTCTTGGTGGTGGGTGGAGACAAGCCTGCCCGTCGAGACCTTGGGAAACTTCGAGCGGGCCTGGCGAGGGACCTCAAAATTCATCGGGTGGACATCACCTGGACCAACAGGCTGCGCCTGGCTTTGCTACGGCCCTCCATCTTCAGCTACGATCTCAAGCACGCCAGCACTCTGCTGAGGGGCGACGACACGGTGCTCAGATGGGTCCGACCAGGGCCGGTTGGCACGTTACCTATGCGGGAAGCCTTTACGTTGTTTCGTACTCGGCTATGGACCTTTCTTGGCAGCACGATGCGGGAGGACTTCGGAAAGCCCCTTGCCGATGAAGCGGCGCGCTTCTTTCGCAACCAGATGGCGAAGGCCACCCTGGCCGCCGTCGACGTGGTGCTCCTGCGTCACGGCCTTTACCATCACAGCTACGTCGAGCGTGTGAAAAGGATCGGTCGGCTACCTGAGACGAGCGGGGACGATGCGGAGTGGTTTTCCTGGGCCCTGAACGAGAAACTGCACCCCAATGGCTCGCCCCTCGATGGTCCGACGATGCTGACTCATTACGATCGCACACGCGATCTATTCACTCGGCACATGCTCACCGCCATTTCTTCCTTCCTCGGTCGGCCGTTGGCATCGGTTCCCGAAGTCGCAGACTGCTTCGAGAGACATTGGCGCTTCCGTGTGCGCCGAGCCGCCAAGACACTAGCTAAGGGACGCACGGAGACTCGCCGGTCACGATCTCTCGACCTGGCCCAGATGTACCTTTTTGCAGCGTATTCTCCCGCCGGGATAGACGCCCAGCTTGCCCAGAAAGCCGCGGTGCTGCTCAATGGCATAGCCCCAGAGGTGAATGCCGATACCCATTGGCATCAACTGCGATGGGTCGCCGCACAGATGCGACTGGACCCATGACTCCCCTGGTACTCCTTCTACTGGATGCTTGTCGGTGGGACTACATCGACCCCGAAACGACACCGTTCCTGTGGAAG
Organism: Gemmatimonadales bacterium UBA2982; assembly: GCA_002347035.1. GTDB lineage: Bacteria > Gemmatimonadota > Gemmatimonadetes > Longimicrobiales > Gaopeijiaceae > UBA2982. The sequence goes on from DEAM01000024.1 coordinate 3,891, forward strand.
CAAGCGGAGACCGGGCGCCACTACCGTCGCGTGATCCCTAGCCCGGGATTTTGTGAAAGGACGGAGATGCTGACGGGTATGTCACCGGCGGAAAGCGGCTTCTTCACCGCGATCGGCCACAACCCCGAGCAGAGTCCCTACTCTGGACTGAAGCCACTGTTGAGCGTGTTACACGGGCTCGAAAAGCTGTCCACCTCGGCCCTATGGAGAAAGGTTCTGCGTCGTATCTTGCGCCAGTCCATGCGACGCAAGGGCCATGGTTTCGGTCCCTACTACATCCCCCTGCGTCTGCTGGACAAGTTCTGTCTGACGGAGGACTACTACGATCATCGTGATCCCCGTGCGTTTTCCGTTCCGTCGCTGCTTTCCCTCGTCGCCGAGGATGGTTTTCGCACCCACTACGACTCGTTCACTGCACTCGGCATGTTCAACACGAAGAGCGACGAGGAGCGGCTGGACCTGGCGGTGAAGGCGGCCGTCTGCCCGACAACCAAACTCTTCCTCGTCTACCACTCTGCTCCCGATGCCTTCGGCCACGAACTCGGACCGGATCATGCAGGCATGAAAACAGCACTCGCCCGAGTCGACGAGCAGATCCGGCGGTTCTATGAGGACTTTCTTGCTCGGCGTCCCGATGCTCGCTTCATGATCGTTGGGGACCACGGCATGAGCCAGGTTCACGAGCGGGTGGACGCTGGAGCTGAAGTCTTACGCATAGCGAACGAGTTGGGCCTTCGAGTGGGCAAGGATTTCTTCTTCTTTCTTGATTCCACGATGCTTCGGGTCTGGTTCGAGACGCCGGACGCCCGATCGAAATTGGCGCCGGCAATCTTTGAGAGCCATGTACTGGGGTCACGGGGACGGGTACTCACATCCCAACTCGCCGAGTCGCTCCACGTGCCAGTGGCTGACCGGACGTACGGCGACCTCATCTGGTGGGCGGACAGAGGCGTTCTGGTGTGGCCGGATTTTTTTCACTCTCCGGACGCACACATCTCCGGTATGCACGGCTACGACCCTTCCCACGCCGACAGTCACGGCACCTGCATCGTGTTCGGTCCCGGAATCTCTGCGCGACAGGTCGAAACCCTGGAGTTGCGAGGAGTTTTCGAGGTCGCCCGGGAGTTGCTGATCGATGAATAGGTCGTCGATGGACGGGTCATCGATAGACAGGTCTAGAAAGATTCTCATCTCTGCGGTGGTTTGCGCGTTCAACGAAGAAGAGCATCTGTCATCCTGCCTGGATAGCCTTGCTGCTCAGAAAACCCGGCTTTCCTATGAGGTCATTATCATCGATGACGGTTCCACCGACGGAACGCGAACGATCGCAGTGGATTGGGCGCGACGAAATGGTGGGGTAGCCGTTCGCCATTTTCAGATTGTCCATGGCGGACTCTCGGTGGCGCGTAATACCGGAGTAGACAAATCACGCGGTGAGATCGTCGCCTTCGTCGACGCCGACGCGCGTGCAGAACCAACCTGGTTGGAGAACATTGCAGGACCCTTCTCGGATCCGGCGGTGGACATAGTAGCGGGCCGGGTTTCCAATCTCGATGACGACCGGAGATTCGCTAGGTTCATCCACAAGGTCCACTTCGAAGCGGCAATGCGCGCCATGAAAGACTCGGGTCTTACCGGTGCAAACATGGCCTTTCGCAGGCACATATTCGAGGCCGAAGGAATCGGGTTTTTCGACTACTTCGACCGGCGTGGTGACGAGACGAGCCTGAGAGTGCGTTACTTCGGTCGGAATCCCTCGCGGAAATTGATGAGTGCTCCGGATGCGGTCGTCCACAACCAACACCCCGATCGGTTCTTCACGTGGCTGTCGCAGCAGAGCTACGAGGGCGCCATGACCGCAGTCATCGAGTCCCGTATCGACGAGCACATCAAGCGCGCGGAGATCGTCGCGAAGCTCCTCGTGCGGAGTGGAGCTCTGGCCGCGTTGCCCATCGCACTTCTCGCGGCCCAAGATCTGCCCCTGCTTGCTGTTCTGGCCCTCACCTTCTGGGGAGGGCGCATGGCCTTCCGTGCCCGCTACATTCTCGGGAGCATGCGTGGCGGTGTAGAGAGTGAGGGACCGCTAGGTGCGATCGCGGCCCTAGGGGCCGTACTGACGGGCACGATGGCCAGAGATTTCGGCTACCTCCGTGCGGTGCCGTTGCTGCTTCTTGGGAAGAAAATCGATATGGGCCAGTCGGTCGGAAGCGTCGTCACATCGTGGGACGACGGGATGCTCGGGGGTGGCGACGAGAGCGGCGAAATCAGTGGCGATGAAGCGGGCGCAAAAGGGGCGCCAGAATAGTCGAACTCAACGGGTGCGTCCCATTTGGCTCGAGACTACAGAGTTGGGTCAGCGCCTTCCTTCAATCTGCACTGAAGGGCACGTTGGCCGTATTTGTAGGGAGGCCATTCCGTCTGTACCGAACGTCGAAAATCTGAGGGTGATTCGAATGTTCGGATCCAACCATTCTCTTGAATCTCTCGATTACAGCCGAGGACACGAAACCGAACAGGCCCGGGGGAGTTCCATACCATTCGCTACAATTCTCGCAAATGCTGGCATGGCGACCCTCGATTTCCGCTTTTCTTAGAGCCTGCATTTTCGCGTTGTTCCATATCTCTTCCAGAGTATTGTCCTTGATGTTTCCGATAATGATCTTGCCCTGCATATCGTGACAGCACGGTACGATCCTGCCATCCCACAGAATTATCACTGAGCTCCAGAACCATCTACATGGGTGGCGTTCTGATCTCCTTCCGAAGTACCAGTCCTTTTTGAGGGCTTGGGTCTCATCGACCTGTCCCGCCCTGGTAGAGAACGACTTGACTGTAATCTGATCGACCGGGGTGTCTTTCCAGAACCCTACGAAGCTGTCTATGAGCGGCGCCGCTTCGGCTATCTTGATCACGTGCAGGTCCGTAAACGGCGTCACTGCACCCATTGATTCCTTGATGTCCAGGAACCTCAAAATATTTTCTTTCACACGTTCGTACTTACTGTTTTTTCTGTATTTTTCGAAAATTTCTTTGGAGACGCCGTCAAATGCCAGGACGAGTGTGTCCAGCTTCGACTCGATCAAGATTCGTGACCGCCTCTCATCCAACAGGCTTGCATTGGTGGACAACCCGACGTTCAGTCCCGCATCCTTGCATAGCGAAATCATCTCACCCAGTTGGGGGTGAAGCAAAGACTCGCCGTGAAAGTGAAGCTGAACCAGACTGTCTGAAAACCTCGTGGTCTTCAGTATGTGCCTCAGCAGATCCGCGTCCATGAATCCGGGTTTTCTGGTGAACGCAGGACAAAAGGTGCATCGAAAATTACATTTGTTGGTCAACTCGATGGCCGTAACGGTCGGATAGTTGGTGGCGATCGTATTCCTCCTCCAATAATCCTCCGTTTCTTTGATCCTCTCGAGTTTCTTCAGTACGCGCACGGGAGTCTCGCTCGCCCTTGGTTAATTGGAGACAGCCACGCCCTTTTGAGCGCATTGAGGATAAGGTCAGGGGAACGCATCTAGTGGTCAAGCATGTGGTGACGAGCACCTCAGGCAGTCTGACTTTCGGGGGCGCACGATCGTGAGTACCGAACAGACGCAGGCGATCTTCGAGAACGTATACAGGGGCAGGCAGAGCGCGCTCCACCATCTAGCCTACATGCGCACCGCGAAGGTTCTGCTCGCGATGGACGCGTTGCTACGAGCCGGTGTGGAACTGCGCGCGAGCCGTGTGCTCGATTACGGTTTCGGAGCGGGCACCTTTTTCAGGCACTGCCCCAGAGAAGCGAGCCTGTTCGGGGTCGAGACCGACCGCCAGACCGTTCGTGAAGTCGAGGCCATGCTGCGGGACAGGGGCTTCGAGAATATGGATCTCCGGCCGATCGACATTTCGGATTGGGAGAGACACCCCTTACTGCAGAAGCAGTACGATGTCATCCTTTGCAGCCATGTTCTCGAGCACATGGACCGGCCGGTAGACCTGCTGAGTGCGTTGGGCCGGTGCATGGCACCGGGCGGTAAACTCGTCTGCCTCGTTCCCATCAACGAGATCGTCATGAATCCTCACCATGTCCAGACGGTCGATCGTGCCGCCGTCGAGGGCTGGACGCGGGAGGCGGGCATGGTCCTGTACGACTACCGCGAGTCGGACCACACGTTCTATCCTTTTCAACCACTGTTCGCCCACGATTCGGGATGGCGCCACCGGGTCGCCAGAGGTGTCAGCCTTGGCTTCGGTCTTCTGTCGGCGGGTGTTGGCCGAGAGGTTTGGTTGCGTATGAGTTCCTTCCTGGGCCGAGCACTCGGCTTGAAGCCGTGTCAGGCTGTCTTCGTGTTGACCGATGCCTCGGTAAGCGATGACTCCGATCTCCGAAATGACCAAGAGCCACTGTCGTGACGAACCTGGACAGCAACGCACCCTCATCGCTCCGTCGCTCGCTCGTTCTTGGAGTGCGCGTCGTGTCTGAGCCATTCGAAAAGGTTCTCGCCTCCGTCGTCGGTGTGCTGGAATCTCCAGTCAGGGAGGCAGTGTACCTCTGCCCCACAGGCGTCCACGGTGTGATCGAGGCCCAGAAGGACCCCGATTTCCGTCGAATTCTCAACGGAGCCGTCTTCAATGTGGCAGATGGTATGCCTCTGGTGCGAGTCAGCCAGCTCCAGGGATACCCGAGGGCCGAACGTGCTTTCGGGCCGGACGTCATGTGGGCGCTTCTGGGTCGGTCAGTGGCTCTGGGGACGAGCCACTTTTTTTACGGCGGTAAGGAGGGAGTCGGGGAAACCCTGGCCGAGATCTCGGAAGAGGCCTTTCCAGGCTTGAGGGTTGCCGGGACCTACTGTCCTCCTTTTCGTCCGCTGAATCCCGATGAGGAGACGGAGATCGTCGAGCTCATCAACGGCAGTGGTGCGGACGTGGTCTGGGTGGGCCTCTCCACCCCGAAACAGGAACGGTGGGTCGCCGCGTTCCGGGAGCGTCTGGATGTCAAGTTGCTGTGTACTGTCGGTGCCGCCTTCGACTATCACACGGGCTCGATCACTGTCGCTCCCAAGTGGATCAAGGTCATGTCCCTGGAATGGCTCTTCCGACTCTTCCAGGAGCCGCGTAGATTGTGGCGCCGCTATTTCGAGATCGTGCCCAAGTTCCTGTTTCTTATCCTCCTGCAGGCCACGGGTCTCCGTCGGTACCCTGTAGAGTAGGAAACCGGGCTTGTTGCCCTCATTGGCATCTTTTAAAACATTTTTGTGCCCCGCCAAATAGTGTTCCCGTAACCTGGATCAAGTTTACACAAAACGACCCCGGGTCTAGTTTAGGCGCTTCCCCCCCTGTCCAATCAAATCATCGGCACTCGAGGCATGGTGGACCAAGAGCTACCAGAGCAGGAAGATTTCGCGTCTCACCCCCAGGTGGAAGGCGCGGAAAGGGCACCCGACCTCTCCGATCTGGACGACGAGGTCTCGCTCGTCGACATAATGAGCGTCCTGTTGCGCCAACGAGTGATCATTCTCCGCGCTGTAGTTGTGTTTACTGTTATTGGCTTGTTCTTTGCACTCACGACATCCTCCGTCTATACCTCGTCAGCCTCGTTCCTGCCGGAGGGTTCGGGAGGCGCCCAGTCGGGCGCGGTGGCGCTTGCTCAGCAGTTCGGGTTTTCGCTAGGGGACGGGGGGGGGGAGCGCTCTCCTGAGTTCTACGCCGACCTCGTGGCCTCGGACGAAATTCTCCGACAGGTTGTAACGCGTAGCTTTCCCCGGACTCCTACTGAGGAGGGCTCCGACGAGGTCGACCTCTTTACCCATTACGAGGTTGTTGGGGCGACGGAGGAAGAGCGAATCGAGCGAGCCGTTTATGCCCTGAGTCGTGATCTGACCGTGGCGACTGACCGTGACACGGGGATCGTAAGGTTTTCCGTTACGACGTCCGATCCCCTGCTCTCCAGGGGAATGGCAGCGCTCGTTCTCGAACTGGTAAACGACTTCGATCTCACGACTCGTCGGTCCCAGGCGAATGCAGAGCGACTGTTTTCTGGGGAGCGACTGACCCAATTGACCGGTGAGCTTCGAGAGGTCGAGGACAGCCTCATGAACTTCTCCCTGGAGAACCGACTTTTCGGTAATTCACCGTCGCTCCAGCTAGAGTTCGAGCGACTTCAGCGTGCGGTAGCGAGGCGGGAGGCACTCGTGACCTCGCTTGCGCAGGCACACGAGAGTGCGCGCATCGAAGAGGTTCGCAATACACCGGTGATCACTTTGATCGAGTCTCCTCGGGTGCCGGCCATTCGAGATCCGAGGGGACGTGTCACGACCGTCGCGGTGGGCCTCTTTACAGGGATGATCCTCGGCGTGTTTCTGGCGTTCGTCCGGAACTACCGTGAGGCAGATCGTATGAAGGAAGATCCGCAATTGGCCGAGTTGTCTGTCTTATGGAGCGAAGCGGTGAATGATGTGACCCGGCTCTTTCGCCGATCGTCGAGGTGATCGGCCGGATGAAGAGTCGGATGAGGCGATTGGCCCTGAGCGTCCCTTTCCTCATGACGCTCCATGCTCTGGTGAGCCTTTCACCCCACCCGGCCCGCGCCCAAACGCCCGCGCAACAAGAAATCTAACGCCTCACGGGTCAGCAGGTCTCCCAGGAGGAAATCCTCAGCCAGCTTGCCGCGTCCGGGCTCTCCCGGGCCGAAGTGAGGGCGCAGCTGACTTCCATGGGCATCGATCCGTCTATCGCCGATGCGTACTTCGATCGACTGGACGGTTCCGCCGTCGGTCCCCTCGATCAGAGCGCGGACTTCCTCCAAGCGCTTGCCCAGATGGGTGTCCTCAACGAAGTCGGCGGCTTTGAGCTCGGTGACACCACCGACTTGGCAAGGGACAGCCTGGCCCGTGCGCTAGAGGCCATACCGGATTCCGTCCTTACGGTTTTTGGACGAAGTGTCTTCGGCGGTACCAGGACCGAATTCGACCCTGTGGTGACCGGACCAGTGGATCCGGATTATGCGCTGGGCGCGGGAGACCAGCTTCAGCTCATCCTGACGGGCGACGTCGAACTGGCGGTACCGCTAGTTGTCACGCGAGAGGGTTGTGATGGCCATGTAAAGCGCAAACAGCGAAGCCACAAATGTCCACCCAACGACAGTGCGCCGGCGTCGAAGGATTGCGCTCGCCACTTCTAACACAGAGAAATCCTCACCGCCTACCTTAAGTGGACTTTCTTCATAATTCGCAGTCGTCATCGGCTCCATTTTCCACGCCCGGCCCTGGTCCCTAAAGGAGACGGTTGCGGCTGACTCGTCGTCATTGGGAACATGGTCCTACTGGATGCACATTGCAGCAACCCAAAGGGCTGCACAACACTGGGCATTTTTGCGTCACTGCCCATGGCACTTCTTGTACTTCTTCCCACTCCCGCACGGGCACGGGTCGTTCCGCCCTGGTTCCTTGTCAACGGTAACCGGCTTCCGCACCCGTTCCTCGTCCCGATTCGTGACCAGATCTCGTGGGCCGGGACCGCCAGGCACTCCGGCGCTCGACCGAGCTGACATGCCCAGATCGTCGACACCCGTCCCCGCTGGCTGTCGGTCGCGCGTCTGCCGTGCGGCTTGTGCGGCTCGGTCCACCAGTCCACCGCCTGCCGCAGCTTCAGTTGGACCGGAGTAAGCCAACCTCTGTGGTGTACGCCGTCTGGTCTGCGGTTGACCGAACTGAGCACGGTAAAAATAGCTCGACACCGTCTTCCTCAGGTCGGCCATAAGATCCACGAACATCTCGTAGGCTTCCTTCTTATACTCGACAAGTGGATCCTTCTGCCCCCATCCCCTGAACCCGATCGAGGCCTTAAGGTGGTCGAGATCGTATAGATGATCTTTCCACTTGTCATCGATCACTGACAACATGATGTAACTTGAGATCGGCTCCGCATGCTCTCCTAGAGAATCCAGTTTCCTCAGGAAGGCATCACGCAACTCAGTGAACACCCACTCCTCGACCTCGTGGCGCTCATATTCGTGTTCGGAATCATTGACCTCCGGAAGCTGATTCACTGTCACAAAGCAGTCCAATAGCAACCGCTGCCGCAGACCACTTAGGTCCCACTCCTCTTCTGGCACCTCATTAGAAGCGTACTCTTCGATCGCGTCACGGGCAGAGTGTTCGATCATCTCCCAGATTTCGCCCTTGAGATCTTCTCCCCCTTCCAAGGCAAAAAGACGAAGATCGTATATTACTTCGCGCTGCTGGTTCATGACGTCGTCATAGTCCAACAGCCGCTTGCGGGCCTCAAAATTATTTACCTCAACACGCCTCTGGGCACGCTCGATCGACTTTGTTACTAGCCCGTGGGTAATAACCTCTCCCTCTTCCGCTCCGAATCTGTCCATGACATTGGCTATGCGCTCAGACCCGAACAGGCGCATAAGGTCATCCTCAAGAGAGAGGTAAAACTGGGACGCACCAGGATCACCCTGACGCCCCGACCGACCACGGAGCTGCCGGTCAATTCGTCTTGAATCGTGGCGTTCAGAACCGAGTATCTGCAGACCACCGTCTTCTAGAACATCTTCACCTTGCTCCAACTTGAGTTTTTCCGAGCGGACCGGATCGACGGGCATAACAGCTTCGATGTCTATATTCTTAGAACTGATCCAGTCGACGGTTCGTGCCTCCGTAATCCCGTCGCCGAGCTTAATATCAGTGCCACGACCGGCCATATTTGTCGCAATTGTAACTGCGCCCGGCTGACCAGCATCCCGAACAACCTCAGATTCCGATTTGTGGTGCTTCGCATTGAGAACCTGGTGCTGTAAACCTCGACGCTTAAGCATCCGGGACAGCGTTTCCGACACATCCACGTTCGTCGTACCGACAAGCACGGGCAGTTCCATCTGGTTGAGCCGCTCGACCTCATCCATGATCGCGACATACTTCTCCCGTTTGGTTCGGAAAATGAGATCGTCACGGTCGTCACGAACTATGGGCCGGTTGGTCGGAATCACAAGCACGTCGAGACCGTAAATCTGGTGAAACTCACTCTCTTCCGTCTCGGCAGTCCCGGTCATGCCAGCCAGTTTGTCATACATCCGGAAATAGTTCTGGATCGTGATTGTAGCGAGCGTCTGGGTTTCCCCACGGATCTCGACTCCTTCCTTTGCTTCGACTGCTTGATGGAGTCCGTCACTCCATCGACGTCCAGCCATCTGTCGGCCGGTAAACTCGTCCACAATCACGACCTGCCCATCATCTCCGATGATGTACTTCTCGTCTTTCTGGAATAGGGTGTATGCCTTCAGGAGTTGGTGGATGACGTGAATCTTCTGACTCTTCCCGGCATACTCCGCTTCGAGGTCCTGCATCCGCTGCCGCTTGTCATCGACGGAGAGCGTCTCCGACTCCTCTATCTCACCCAGCTCGTGAGACAGATCGGGAACCGTAAAGGCGTCCGGGTCACCCGGGGACATCTCATCTAGCCCCCGATCAGACAGGTGGACATTGTGCCCCTTCTCGTCCATGGCGAAATAGAGCATCTCGTCAATTTCGAAGAGCCGCTTCTCGCGCATGTAGTCGCCTTCCACTTTGTTGACCAGCGTCTGAAGCGAAGGGTCATCGGCGAAAAGCTTCATCAGCTTGCGATGTTTGGGAGTCCCACGCTTCACGGCTAACAGCTTCTCACCGGCCTCGAATTCCTCTTCAATTTCGAGATGCCTCTCCGCTTCACTAACCAACTCATTCGTGAGTCTTAGCTGTTTCTTGTAAAGGTTCGAGACCAGCGTGTTGTATTGCTTGAAAGGTGTCGATGTATCACGGCCGACAGGACCCGAAATGATGAGTGGGGTGCGGGCCTCATCGATCAGGATCGAGTCTACTTCGTCGATGATCGCATAGGCGTGAACCCGTTGGACTCTCTGGGCCAGCTGGTGCACCATGTTGTCACGAAGGTAGTCGAAACCGAATTCGTTGTTCGTCCCATAAGTGATGTCGGCCATGTACGCGGCCTGGCGTTCGGGCGATCCCGGATCGTGTAGATCAATCACATCTACGGTCAGGCCCAGGAAACCGAATACCGTCCCCATCCACTCAGCATCACGCTGGGCCAGATAAGAGTTGACTGTGATCAAATGCGCACCTCTTCCCGCTAAAGCATTCAGGTAGAGGGGCATCGTTGCGACCAACGTTTTTCCTTCGCCGGTCGCCATTTCGGCGACCGTTCCACGATGTAAGGCGATCGCACCGACGAGCTGAACGTCATACGGAATCATATCCCAAGTCAGAGGCTGCCCAGTGACTGTAACCTCCCTGCCGACAAGTCGCCGACACGCATCCTTAACCACGGCGAAAGCCTCTGGGAGAATATCTTCTAGGGTCTCCTCAATCGTCTCGAGTAGCTGATTCTCCAAATCGTTGATCTCGAAGGAGAGGCGCTCTCGTTCAGAAGGTTCTTGGGAGTGCCGCTTCTGCTCACGGAGTTCCTCGATTCCTGCCTTCAAATCGGCCGTATCGGCATTAATCCGCTCGCGAAACTCATCCGTCTTGCCTAATAGCTCGGAATCAGACAACGAGGAAAGCCCATCGTAAAGATCATTAATCTCATCGATAATAGGCTGAAGCTTCTTGGCCTCGCGCTTATGGCGAGAACCGAGGAAGGCTTTGAAGGCGGCTTTCAGCAAGAGAGACCTAGGGGAATCAGCGGATTAGGGCTTGCCGACAGGGCGTCCGGGCCACGAAGGGATAAAATTAACCCTATACGAGTGCCTTGAAACCCCAGATCGACCTAAAAGGTCACGCTGAAGCACTGCCAATTCGAGAGTGGTCCGACCGTATACACGATACGTGGGTTATTCAATACGCATGCGGCATAAGGTTGCTCTGGTTACTGAACCCTCACAGCTTACGTACATGTCACAAACAGATGTTTCTAACACTGGCGTCGCCCACATAAAGGACGAGTCCGCTTATTCTGACCCCCGGGCACACCCACAACTTCGTGTCCAGCGTGCTGCAGCCAGAACTAAACTCCGACATTTTTTACGAGCGATCAGACGCTTAACCATACTAGGTGCTACTGACCTCACCGTCCTCACCATAGCCATCGCAGCGCTGCAAGGCTTTCGAGGAGCTGCCTGGTCCTCTGCCGTGACCTTAACGCTGTTTCCTTCCGGCTTCATGGGCGGATGGAGCTCTAACGCTGGAATAATCGCAGGCCTTTTATTCGCAGGCGCTTACAGATCTGAGGGACACTGGTACAGCTCGGGTACGGTATTTAAGGGAGTTGCCCTAGGGTCCGCGCTCCTCCTTTGGCAGTCCATCAATACCCTAGGAATTCCATGGACCGGAACACGATGGATTGTGGTGACTCTAGTCCTCGGAGCGGCAATCCTCGCGGGTCGCATCTTGCTTTTCCATGTCATTCGTCAATACCGCACCGCAGCCAAGCCCAATCATCGTGTCATTCTAGTTGGTGACCCGGAAGGTCCCGCGGGAGAAAGGGGTGCGAGAGCTCTACTAAACAGACCTGGAATGCAATCCATCGGTTGGCTGTCAGAACAAGTAGGCGCGCAAAACCACCTTGGGCACCCATCTGCGGTCTGGGAAGTCCTTTGCCATACAGGAACGGATACGGTCCTACTATGTGACGACTTGCCTCCTGCGCTGTTCGATACAGTGATCGAGGCCGCGGCAGTCGCGGGCTGCCGAGTGCTCTCCTTAAGGGATAGCGGCACCCTGATGGCCACTCAGCCGCGAGCTCTCAACGACGGCAAGTTCCGAATACTAGAACTCACGTTCCCAGCCGGAAGAGCTGGTCAGGATGCGGTTAAACGGATCTTTGATTTCGTAGCTTCATCGCTCATACTAGTGCTGCTGTCGCCGTTAATGGTGCTCATCAGTATCGGGATTCGACTCGACTCGCCTGGCTCCGTGTTCTTTATCCAAGAACGTGTTGGTAAAGCTGGAGAACTCTTTCCCATGATAAAGTTCCGCACAATGCGGGCGGGAGCTGATCACGAGAAAACGGAACTGGCCCATCTGAATGAGTCGGGTGATCCACGGCTGTTCAAGATTCCGGATGATCCGCGGGTTACAAGTATTGGGGCACTCCTACGCCGGTGGAGCCTTGATGAGCTTCCGCAGCTTTTGAATGTGGTCCGCGGTGATATGTCTTTAGTGGGTCCTCGCCCCTTCTTTGATTCGGACTTGGCTGCTTACGATGACCATCACTTTATACGACTTGCTGTAAAGCCAGGCATTACAGGCCTATGGCAGGTGCGTGGTCGAAGCTCGATTGTGGACTTTGAGGAGGTCGTCAGGCTTGACCGCTTCTATATCGAGAATTGGTCTCTTGGCCTAGACCTTTCAATTCTAGTCTCGACGCTCCCAGCCGTGCTCCGAAGGACTGGCGCCTATTAGGCGCCTACCGTGCCCGCTGAGCAACACTCCTAAATGCTCCGTATTTCGCCATGACATCTCCTAGCACTATTTCGGATTCCACTGCTGGTGCCGAAATGCACGGACTAGCAAAAAAACTCTTCCCTATTTGCCGCAGCCTCACTGGTGACGGTGTTCGCAGGGTCTTGAAACTGCCGGAAAGCGTTGATTTGGAAGTGGGCGGGATGGGAAGTATTCCGGGGTGGGACTCCTTGGCGCATATCGATATTTTGCTGAACTTGGAGAGAGACTTTGGTATCACGATCCCTTCCTATGAGATGGAAAAGACGTACACGTTCCATGCACTGGTAGAGTTGATTGCCGAAATAAGAGATACCGAACGCCGGTCTCTGGAGTAGAGGTGAGGTGCGTGGAGAGCTTCACTTTACTAAAGTACGCCGGCCAGGTTTCAAACCTGTGACCTCGTGTTCTGGACCCATCGGACGGGACGGCCCGAACAAAAGATTGACCCTTCTCATTTATAAAGTACTTTGGAGTACAAAGTTAATGCCTCGAGTCATCACTAGACTGGAGCTTGAGGGCCTAATAAGCCCCGTCTAGATTTCGAACCGCGGCGGCCTAATCCTCGCCGATACCCCGAACGCTTTCTAGGAAGGCAGTTTGCGCTACACTCACCTAATCTCTAGAAGTACGACAGCTGCAGCTATCGCTGTGACCCTGTTCCAGGCGCTTGTCGTCGATATAGCCGCGCAGTCCCTAGATCCTAACGAGGTGCGCACACAGCTGTCACAGTCGGGCCTTAGTGAAAGTGAAATCCGTCAACGGCTTCAGGCAGCTGGCTATTCGTCACAAGTACTCGACCTCTTCCTATCCGATCAACCACTTGATGAGGTGCCGATTACGGGAGAAGCCCTAAGTGCACTCGAATCACTAGGAGTTGTGGGAGCAACACCTGATGGACTAGAGCTAGTGCCACTGGAAACTGGGATGGAGATGGGATTAGGAACCGGCCCTGTGGGCTTGGAAGAATCTCCAATTTTTGGGTTCGATGTATTCACCCGGGCCACCTCGCAGTTCCAGCCACTTCTCTACGGGCCGGTACCGGACAGCTACGTGCTTGGACCAGGCGACCAGGTCGTACTCGTCCTAGCAGGGGAAGTAGAACTTGCACATGAACTTGAAGTGACCCGGGCAGGTTTTGTAGTGATCCCGAACGTTGGACAGGTGCCGGTTGCCAACCTCACGATGGGTGAGCTTAGAGCTCAACTTAGAAGTCGGCTGGCCGGATCCTACTCAGGAATCGAACGGGGCACGACAAGCTTTAATGTGACGCTTTCCGAGATTCGTACGATTCAGGTTTCGGTCGCGGGAGAGGTAACCCAACCTGGTGCTTACCAGCTAGCGTCGGTTGCAACGGTCCTTAACTCACTATACGCAGCAGCCGGACCAACGGAAATTGGAAATATGCGCTCCGTTCGTGTCGAACGCCGCAATGGCGAGCGACACGAACTTGATTTGTACCCATACCTGACGCGGGGCGACGTATCTAATGATATCACTCTTGAAAATGGTGACGTCGTGTTCGTCCCACTCAAGGGGCGGCGGGTCAAAATGCTTGGCGCCGTGGTGCGGCCAGCGCACTTCGAACTTTCGGATACCGACGATCTAATAGACGTGCTACAAATGGCGGGCGGATTTGCTCCGCAAGCCT
>DEAM01000024.1:18270-58610 GCA_002347035.1 Gemmatimonadales bacterium UBA2982
GATTTGCTCCGCAAGCCTCTCGACAAAGGCTCACGCTGCACCGCGTTGTAGGGCCAGCTTTCCGTGGGCCTGGGTTGTCCCCACACCAAGCAATAGATCTCGAACTTAGGCCTTCGCGGGACTCTAGTTCACAGAACTACCTCGGAGGTGTGCTCATCCCACCTATTGGACTTCAGGATGGAGACTCCATTGTTGTAGATGAGGTTCCGAGCTTGCTGGACAGTTATTTCGTGAGGGTCTCGGGCATGGTTCGATCGCCAGGAGAATTTCCTTGGGAGGAAGGAATGACACTCCGGAATCTGCTAGAACTCGCCCGTGGTCCAACCGTCGGAGCAGACCTCCGCCAGGCACAAGTATCTCGACTCCCAATGACCCGTGAGTCGGGGAATATCGCTGAAACCATCGATGTCCCCCTAGACTCTAGCTACTTAACTGAGAGAGACATGGAGGGTCGCTACGCCGGTCCACCTGGAGTTGAGTTCCCCTCGCCCGGCACTAGTCCCGAATTTCAGCTTGAGCCATTTGATCGGATACGGATCAGTCCACAGCCCAGCTTTGAAATGCCCGAAGCCGTGCTGATAACTGGCGAGGTAGCAGTCACTGGTGAGTACACGCTTGTGACCACGACGGACCGGGTCGCTTCGCTCGTGGGTCGGGCAGGTGGGCTCCTCGATACAGCGTATCCAGAGGGTGCTCGCCTCTTCAGGGCCCAGGACGGATTAGGCCGCATTGATCTAGACCTCCCAACTGCTCTAGTGGCACCCGGTGGAACAGAGGACTTAGCCCTTCAGCCGGGTGACTCGCTCCACATACCGGAGTATTCTCCGACAGTACGTGTGCAGGGTGCCGTGAACTCCCCTGTGACAGTGCTCTATCGCGAGGGAGAAGATTTAGAGTATTACATTGGCAATGCAGGTGGGTATCGGAGCGACGCTGACGAAGGCCGAGTATCAGTTCGCTATGCGAATGGTCAGGCTGAAATTCGCGAGAAAGTTTTGCTTTTCTGGTCCCGGTCTCCCACCCCAGGACCGGGAAGCGAAGTGTTGGTACCTGCTGAAATTCCGGATCTCGGACCCTCCTTGTACGAGACCCTTACGCCCTTGGTAGGGATGATGGGAACGGTCACAGCTCTGATTCTTGCCGTCACCAGATAAGCACCTAACCCTTTGCAATCCAGCCCGAACCGACCTCCCTGCCCTCTCTGGGTGTGACGTGTCGCGCATCGATGAGGATGCGTGCCTTAGCTAAAATCCACTCGTAGTCGAAGTCGGAATGGTCTGTGACGATTACTACTGCGTCCGCCTCGGTCAGAGCGTCTTCGGTCAGGGTAACGGATGTCAGCCGCGTCTCCTCTTCAACCAACTCAGGCACAAATGGGTCATGATATGAGACGCTAGCACCATCTGCTTTTAGCAATTTCAGAACATCAATCGCGGGCGACTCTCGCACGTCTTGAACGTCGCGCTTATAAGCAACACCTAACAAAAGGATGCGAGACCCACCTACAGACTTCTGGACCCGGCCTAAAGCTTCCCGGACTTTATCAACAACAAAACTCGGCATCTCCGCGTTGATTTCTGATGCCAGTTCAATGAATCGGGTTTTGTAGTCCAGGGTCCGCATCTTCCAAGACAAGTAGTGTGGGTCAATCGGGATACAATGTCCTCCGAGCCCTGGGCCCGGGGTAAATTTCATAAAGCCAAATGGCTTAGTCGCTGCCGCATCTATAACCTCCCACACATCGATCCCAAGACGGTCAGCGATCAGTGCCGTCTCATTCACCAAGCCTATGTTCACGGCCCGGAACGTGTTCTCTAGAATCTTGGTTAACTCGGCTACCTCCGTTGAGGAGACCGGCACGATGGTATCGAGAAAACGCTCATAAAAATCGACAGCTGCGCGCGTGCAGCTGGAGGTGATCCCTCCAACCACCTTCGGCGTGTTCTTGGTTAACCAGGTCTTATTACCCGGATCTACGCGCTCAGGAGAAAAACACAGGTGAAAATCTCGCCCGACCCTCAATCCATTTTTCTCTAGTGCTGGCAACAAAATTTCCCGAGTAGTCCCTGGGTACGTGGTAGACTCAAGAATTAAGAGCTGGCCCTCTTTAAGTCCGGCAGCAACAGCCTCAGAAGCAGCAAGAATGTGTGAGACATCAGGGTCCCTGGTCTTGGAAAGAGGAGTAGGGACACAGATAGAAATGACGTCACAAGCACTTAGCCGGCTCATGTCTGTGGTAGCACTAAGCATCCCGGCTTCATTGAGGGCAGCCACGCAATCGTCCGAAACACCTCGGACGTTTGACCGGCCAGCATTGATCCCCGCTGCTACCGTCTCCTTTACGTCAAATCCGATTACTTGAATGCCACTTGTTGCAGCTTCTATACCCAGAGGTAGCCCTACATATCCTAGACCAATAATACCAAAGACAGTGTCTTTCTCTTCAGTCATCCAGGAATCATCCCCCATAGGGCTGAGCGCTAAACCGATAGTGATCAGTCAACAACGGTTATGGCAACTTAAGGGATACGGTCTGGCACCAGTCTTGGTTGGCTAAGTACCAATCCACGGTATCACGAAGTCCTTCCTCAAACGAAATACGAGGGGCCCACGATAACTGACTATTTGCTCGCGACGAATCGAGGGCGTAGCGACGGTCATGACCAGGCCGGTCGCTAACGTGCGCGATAAGCGACTCAGACTTGCCAAGAATCCCAAGGATTTCTCGCACCACATTGAGATTCGTAAGCTCAGAGTCACCACCAAAGTTGTAAATATCACCTGACTCTCCCTGCTCGGCAGCACTCAGGAGACCCCTGCAGTGATCCCTCACATGGATCCAATCTCTTACATGCAAGCCGTCACCGTACACTGGCAAGGTCTCGTCAGCCAGGGCGCAGGTGATCATCACGGGAATCAGCTTCTCCGGGAATTGGTAGGGACCATAGTTGTTTGAGCAGCGAGTTATAACGACGTCAAGGCCATGAGTCCTTTGGTATGCGATCGCAAGATGGTCAGCCGCAGCCTTGGTCGCCGAATAGGGGGAGCGCGGCGCAAGCGGCGTCTCTTCCGTAAACTTAGTCGCGAGCGGATCGGCGACCGCAGGGTCTCGCCAGGGAAGTTCACCATACACTTCATCCGTGGAGACTTGTACAAAACGGCTTACCCCACAGGCGCAGGCCGCAGCTAGTAACGTTGCCGTCCCTAGAACATTGGTGCGAACGAACGGGGTAGCCTCCACAATTGACCGGTCGACATGTGATTCAGCTGCAAGATTGAAGACTACATCCACTCCCTCCATCGCAGCATCGACCAATTCAGCATCGCATATGTCGCCATGAAGAAAGCTGTAACGGGGATCATCAGCGACGTCAGCCAAACTTTCCAAGTGACCCGCATAGGTCAAAGCATCAAGATTCACGACATAAGCTTCCGGACGCTCCGCGAGCAGAAGCTTAATAAAGTTCGACCCAATGAACCCTGCCCCTCCAGTGACTAAGTACTTCACGAGTCCTCTAGTCGACCCACCAAGACGGGATTACCCTGATCAGCCGCAACAAGCTCTCCTGCTCGGTGCAGTGAAGCCACGGTTCCAGCATCGGTCCACCAACCCGTCAAAATATGATGCTTCATAGCCCCCCATTTGATGTACTGATTATTTACATCAGTGATTTCAAGCTCACCCCGTTGTGATGGCTCCAGAGTGCGAATGACGTCGAAAACTCTGTTGTCGTAAAGGTAGCAACCGGTGACAGCAAGACGGCTGTCGGGTTCACGGGGCTTCTCCGCGACACTGGCAACTCTGTCACCGTCGATGGTGGCGACACCAAACCGTTCAGGATCGTCGACCTCCTTTAGTAGGATCACAGCCCCATCAGGGTTAGTCTGGAAATCAGAGATAGCTTTCTCCAAAGGGTCCTGAAAAATGTTATCTCCGAGTAGTACCGCCACTGGCCCGCCAGCAGCAAAGACTTCCGCTAGTAGCAGGGCATCGGCAATACCACCATGCCCTTCCTGATGGGTATAGTGCAGATGTTTAAGGCCAAACTCGTGACCATCTCCCAATAAGCTTAGGAAATCGTCCTTGTTTTCCGCACCGGTCACGACTAGAACGTCGGTTATGCCAGCATGTACGAACTGCTGGAGAGGGTAACAGATCATCGGTCGGTTATAGACAGGCAGCAGGTGCTTATTCGTCACCCGAGTCATTGGAAGTAGCCTCGTCCCTAGACCACCGGCTAAGAGCACACCCTTCATAGCTTCAACTACCAATACTCGTTCTTGCAGTGCATAAAACTCCTCAGGGCATCCTGCCAACTTGGCATTGGTCTGCCGAGCACCTCCTCAGTCTCGGTTAGATCGAGCACGGAGTAGGAAGGCCTTAAGGCAGCCCCACCAAATTCTTCTGAGGATACACCTTCAATATGTATCTCTTTACCATCAAGCCGGAGTACTTCCTGCGCGAGATCCGCCCAGCTGCATTCGCCCTTGTCCCCCACGTGCAGTGTTCCACGCGCTCCCACTTCCAACAGGTCTATGACTGTCGAAGCTGCGTTCCTAACCCACGTAGGCTGGCCCACTTGATCGCTGACAACCCGAAGGGGTGTCTCCCCAGCCAAAGCTTGTCTGAGTATCGCTGGAACGAAGCCCTTTTGATCACCGTATAGCCAACTCAGGCGCACCACCAGTGCAGGGTTAGCGATCTCCCACGTCACCTTCTCGCCCTCGAGTTTCGTCTTTCCATAGACGGACAACGGATTCGCTAAATCCCCAGGAAGGTACGGGGCACGCTTAGCACCATCAAATACGTAGTCGGTTGATATATATACGAAATCCACTCCCTCAGACCCACAAATCGACGCGACATTCTTAGTGCCGTCGCAGTTTACAAGACGCGCAAGCTCTGGCTCTGATTCAGCTTTGTCGACAGCGGTATAGGCAGCGCAGTGAACAACCGCTTCGAGGCCAGCACCTTTAATCGCTGCCGCGACGCTACGCTTGTCGGTTACGTCAAGCTCCGCCCTAGTTAACGGAACTACGCTATGCCCTCTAGTACCAGCCAGGCCCTCAATTTCAGCCCCCAAGAGTCCACTAGCGCCTGTGACAAGGATCTTCATCCCTCTAGCGCGACTCCGGGTTACTTAGCCAAGGGCCCACAGTGAGAACCCGGCTCCCTCACGACAAATAGCACTAAACCCATCGAAGGGATGCGTAAGAGCGAGTGACGTCAGGATGGAAAGACCACGCATTCGCCTCATGAACTTAAGTTGAGATCAGCGCTCTGAGACTGCCACCGGGGGTGCCTTGGTAATCTTGCCGGCAGAAATACAGCGGGTGCAAACCCGGACACGGCGGCGGATGCCACCCTCAGTCAATATCTTGACCGTTTGAAGGTTCGGTAGCCAACGCCGCCGAGTCTTATTGTGCGCGTGGCTGACATTGTTGCCCGTGGCTGGACCTTTGCCACAGGAGTAACAAACCCTCGACATGCTAGTTGGCGTCCAGTTGCTCAGCAGCGATGAAATGGGTCGTAAAGCCTGCAGCGAGTCCATCTCCCTCACTGATACGGCCTGACTCGACCCAGGCAGCAGCGACCGACTCACTCATTGCTGTAAGTGTGCCGGTTACTGTGACAGTCGACTCAGCAGCTACCTGAACACTGTCTGCAAGCATTGCGTCGGAAAGGGAAACCAGGAACGGACCTTGTGGGAAATCCAGCCAAAAGCCCTGCTGGCCCAGCATACTCGCAACCTCTACTCCGACAATCCGGATAAGCTGGTCCTCATACCCGCTCGCGTCCGGCTGGAGACTAATGGGCATAACGACTGTTGCACTGGCAAAAGCATCAACCTCGTCTTCCGCCTCGTCCATCTCCTCCACGACCTCGCGTTCCGCTAGCTCGATAGCTGCCTGGCCGTTGAGCCAATACATAAAACCACCAATGACAGCAAAAGCCAGGATCATCATAACCATGCTGAGGTCTGCCGCGCCGCGTCGGGAAGCCTGCTGCACCATTTCCGTCTTCCTGTAGTTGTATGTCATAAGAGCGCGCAAACTAGCTGACTAGCTCAATTAGCGACATCTCAGCCGCATCACCTTTACGGTGGCCAACTTTTAGGATCCTCGTATAGCCTCCAGGCCGCTCCTCGTATCTTGGAGCGATGTCTTCAAAGAGCTTACCCAATACTTCACGGTCTTGAATCTTACGACCTGCGAGTCTCCGAGAGTGAACGTCCCCCCGGCGTGCTAGCGTAATCAAACGCTCAGCATAGGGTCGTAATTCCTTAGCCTTTGCCGTAGTGGTCTCCACCCGTTCATGCCTGAAAAGCGATGTCACAAGGTTACGCAGCAGCGCCTTTCGGTGAGTAGCCGTGCGGGAAAGCTCCCTACCCTTCTTACGATGACGCACTTCTAATCCTGACTACCGGCAGAAGCCTCAATCTCTTCGCCGATGAAGAACAAGCGACCATCTTCCCCCTGCTCCAACTGCATCCCGAATCGGAGGTCATGTTCGCCGAGAAAATCCCGGATCTCCGTAAGCGACTTCTTACCAAAGTTTTCGATCTTGAGCATATCATCCTCAGACCTTTGCACGAGATCTCCGAGCGTGGGGATATTTTCTTTCTGCAGGGAATTGCGAGAGCGCACCGAGAGCTCTGCCAAGTCTTCAATAGGTCTCTCGAAAAGATCCTGCAGTTGCTCTGGCACGACGACTGCGCCGGGAGGGGCTACTTCAGGGATGCCACCTTCTCCGAAGTAAAGCATGTATTCTAGATGCTTCCTCACCAACTCTGCTGTATATGCCACAGCCTCTTCTGGATCCAAAGAACCATCAGTCTCGACATGCAGGGTTAGCCTATCAAAGTCGGTCTCCTGTCCTACGCGGGTCTCCTCTACTGAGAAATTAGCCCGACGAACCGGGTTGTAGATCGAGTCGACACGAACAAGGTCGACGGGAGCACCACGCGGAATCTCATGAGCATCCGCGAGAACAAAGCCTCTACCCTTATCAACGTGCAACTCCATGGTTACCGATCGGTCTTCTTGGAGCGTGAATAGATGATGCCCTGGGTCGATCACCACTGAACCTGCGCTCTCTTGGATCAGTGCAGCAGTCACGGGCCCTGCTTTTTTGGCCTGGAGCTCCAACACTGCACTCTCCACATCTTCATCCAGTGTAATGACTAGTGACTTGATATTCTGGATAACCTGGTGCACATCCTCGACGACTCCCTGAATCGTCTGATGTTCGTGCACGACTCCGTCGATTCGAAATGCCCAGACCGCAGCACCCCGAAGCGATGAGAGCAAAACCCGACGAACTGAATTACCCAGCGTGTGACCGAATCCACGTTCGAGCGGCTCAACTATGAATTGAGCCGAGCGGGCGCCCTCCTCCGGATAAACGGCTTCAATGCGCTCGGGCAGTACCAGTCCTGTCAGATCTATATCCACCTTGTCCTCCTGATTACAGCGTTGACGCCCACCGAAATAAGGTGCAGCGCATGGGCATTACTTGGAGTAGAGCTCTACGATGAGCTGCTCTTGAACTGCAAGCGGAATATCGCTTCTGGCCGGCTGCCTCACCATTCGTCCAACTCGAGCCTTCTCATCCAGAGCCAGCCACTCAAGGAGCGTGGGTCGCGTGCGGGCTTCCAAGGATGCCTCCACCGGCAAGAGATCCTTGGATCTCCCTTTAATAGCGATCTCATCACCTGGGGACACCCTAAAAGACGGGACATCCACAATGCGACCGTTTACTTCAACATGACGGTGCCGCACGAGCTGCCGCGCCTGATTCCTGCTCGATGTAAAGCCGAACCGGAATACGATATTGTCTAATCGTGACTCCAAGGCAACGATTAGATTATCCCCCGTGATGCCAGGGATGCTAGCAGCTCGCTTGAACAAATTCCTGAACTGCTTCTCGTGGAGTCCGTAGATTCTCTTGACCTTCTGCTTTTCCCTTAATTGTAGCGCGTAGTCCGACTGCTTCTTTCGCCGTGACTGTGCCGGACCATGCTGTCCGGGCGGGTAGGCTCGCCTCTCCACGGGACATTTTTCCGTGTAGCATTTTTGCCCCTTCAGAAAAAGCTTCTGACCCTCGCGGCGACAGAGCTTGCAGACAGGTCCTGTATAGCGTGCCATTATATCAGTTGATCGGTTCCTAGCCCTCTAAACGCGGCGCTTTTTCGGGGGCCGGCACCCGTTATGTGGTAGCGGAGTCACATCCTCAATAGACTTGATGAAAAGACCAGCGGCAGCGAGCGCCTGAATCGCAGATTCACGACCAGACCCCGGACCCTTAACACGAACGTCGATCCTCTTCACGCCAAGCCCAACTGCTTCTCGCCCGACCTGCTCCGCAGCCACGGTCGCAGCAAAGGGAGTAGACTTTTTCGAGCCCTTAAAACCCGCTGTGCCAGCGCTGGCCCATACAACCACGTTCCCGGTATTATCAGTGATCGTGATTATAGTATTGTTGAACGTCGCCTTGATATGTGCGACGCCCTCAGCTTCGACAACCTTCTTTGAGCGCTTTGTGCGGGGTGTCACCACGTTGGATTAGTCCTCCCTAGGTACCTGAATCGGTGCTAAATGAGACCGCGGACTCGTAGCGGCTACTTCTGCGGTGCCTTCTTTTTCCCGGCGATTGCCCTACGAGAGCCCTTATGTGTGCGAGCATTGGTATGGGTCCGTTGGCCCCGTACCGGCAAACCCCTGCGGTGCCTCAGCCCGCGATAGCAACCAATGTCCATGAGGCGCTTGATGTTCATCGACGTCTCAGTCCGCAAGGGACCCTCAACCTTATAGTTGCCTTCAATCTGCCTACGAATCCGATTCACATCGTCGTCGTCTAGGTCCTGAGTACGTCGGCTTCCGTCGACCCCACAAGCTTCAATAATCTGTTTTGCACTTGTGTGGCCGATTCCATAGATGTACGTGAGAGCGATCTCGATTCGTTTTCCCCTCGGAAGGTCGACGCCAGCGATACGTGCCATTCTAGAGTAGCCCTAACCTTGCCGTTGCTTATGCTTAGGATTCCGCGAACAAATAACACGCACCACACCCTTACGGCGGATGACCTTACAGTGCTCGCAGATTGGTTTAACGCTGCTTCGGACCTTCACTTCCGCTCCCTCATACCGTTTATAGCATAGCTTAGTAGTTTAACCAGCATCAGATAAGGCTTCAAGCACTACTCGGTGCTTCATGACCGATCGCGACTGAAGTACCTATGCCAGTTAGGATTCTAGGGCCCTCCATAGTAATCCCGACAGTGTGCTCAAAATGGGCCGACAACGACCGGTCCGCGGTTGCAACTGTCCAGCCATCAGACATAGTTCGGATTTCAGGTGACCCTGCAGTCAGCATAGGTTCAATAGCTATCACCATCCCTTCCCTCAGAAGCGGACCATGACCGGGACGCCCAATATTGGGCACCTGAGGCTCCTCGTGCACTTCGCGCCCTACCCCATGCCCTACAAGCTCACGAATAATGCCATAATCTGTTCCCGCGACGGCCTTCATGACTGCAGCCCCAATATCCCCCACGTGATTCCCAGGAGTTGCCGCTTCAACTGCAGCTGCGAGCGCCCGCTCAGTTACGTTCATTAGGTCCTGAGTCCCCTCGGAAACCTCACCTACCTGAAATGTCCAAGCAGAGTCAGAACACCAACCCTCGAGCCGCACACCGACATCCACCGAGACTATATCACCCTCGCCGAGCATGCGCTCCTGGCTCGGTATACCATGAACCACTTCTTCATTGACCGAAACGCATACTGCCCCAGGAAATCCATAAAGACCCTTAAAGGCTGGGAATGCCCCTTCATGGCTGACGATATAGCTTTCGCAAAACGTATTGATCTCACCAGTTGAGATCCCAGGAACAATGCGCGTCGGAAGTTGCTTCAGAAGCCCCGCTATGATGGCGCCTCCACGCGCAATCGTATTCACTTCAGTCGCAGTACGTAAATGAATCACGTATGCACCTCAACTGCGGCTTGAAAGTCAGCATAGACCTCCTCTACATCCCGGTCAGCCTGCACACGAGCCAACGGGGCCTTGCCACCTTCATAGAATGAGATCAACGGGGCCGTCTGCTCCTGATAAACCTGGAGCCTTCGCTGCACTGTCTCAGACTTATCATCCTCCCTGTGGACCAACCCTCCACCACATCGGTCACAGGTCCCTTGGAGGTCTGGTGGTCCGTAATGCGTATTGTACACCGAGCCGCAGTCGGGACAGCTACGTCGCCCGCTTAAACGTTTAACAAGCGTCTCGTTCGGAGCCTCGAAGAGCACTACCATGTCTACCGACCGGTCCGCATCCTTAAGAACCGTCCGCAACCCAACAGCCTGCTCCGTAGTCCTCGGAAAGCCATCGAACAAGACATGTTTGTGCGAGTCGATCGCACCTAAGTGCTCACTGACTAAATCCAAGATCAACTTGTCTGGTACAAGTTCCCCCGCATCCATAAATGACTGTGCACGTGCACCAAGTTGGGTGCGATCTCGACGAGCAGCCCTGAGAAGGTCTCCGGTCGATACATGGGCGCAGTATAACGACTCTGCTAGTTGCAGTGCCTGTGTTCCCTTCCCGACGCCCGGAGGGCCGAGCAGTATGACTACCATCGCAGCTACATGTACCGCTGGCGCCCGCGCATCTTCACCCGGCCTTTCTTCATAAAGCCGTCATAGTGCCTAAGCATGAGCAACTGCTGGGCCTGCTGAACTGTATCCAGACCAACACCCACCACAATGAGCAGGCTTGTGCCGCCAAAGAAGAACGTCTGGATATTAAAAATGTCGAAAATCCAGAACGGTAGTAGTGCTATGAGCGCGAGGTAGATCGACCCAGGAAGAGTCACACGAGTCAGAACCCGATCGATATATTCAGCCGTTCGAGTACCAGGTTTAACCCCTGGGATAAAGGCTCCCTGCTTCTTCAGGTTCTCTGCAAGGTCGACCGGGTTAAAGATGATCGCCGTGTAGAAGTACGTGAAGAATAGGATGAGGAGCCCGTATGCTAAGTAGTACTCCCACGTCTGAGGCTGAAATCTCTCAGCGAGACTGGAGACCCACCCTAAATCTACAAACGCTGCCATAGTACCTGGCATAACAATGAACGACTGAGCAAAGATGATTGGCATCACACCCGCTGAGTTCACTCGCAGTGGCACGAAACTCTTTTGCCCCTCACGGATCCTACCTCTACCCACAACCTTGCGTGGTATTTGAACAGGAATCTTCCGAGCAGCCATGGTCATCGCGACACAACCAGCGCACACACCGACTACGACCGCGAGAAGAGCGACAAGTGCGAAAGCACCGATCTCACCGAGCATGAAGGACTCCCATGTACGTCCGATGGCCGCTGGGAATGTTTCAATGATTGAGAAGAAGATCAGCAATGACATGCCGTTCCCAATCCCATGCTCAGTGATCTGCTCTCCAAGCCACATCACGAAGATAGCGCCCACAGTAAGGGTGATAACCGTGGTGAAAGTGAACATAGCTCCAGGTGTGCTGACCGCCCCCTGGATAGACTGTAAGAAAACAGCGTACCCATAGGCCTGCATCGCAGACAGTAGGATCGTTGTATAGCGTGTCCACTGCGTTAGCTTCTTGCGGCCTTCCTCGCCTTCCTTTTGCAGCTTCTCGATTGTAGAAGAGACTGCCGCAAGCAACTGGAACATGATGCTTGCCGAGATATAGGGCATGATACCCAAGGCAAGAATCGTGGCACGAGACAACCCCCCTCCCACGAACATGTCGTAGATGCCAAAGAAGGTGTTTTGGAGTTGGCCAAATGTCTGACGCAGAATCCCAACGTCGAGGCTGGGGACGGTGATGTGCGCCCCCACTCGGTAGACTAGTAGAATGAAAAGAGTAAAGAGGATCTTCTCTTTAAGTTCCGGAACCCGGAATAGATTCGCGATAGGATTCGTGGCCATAGTCTAATGCTTACCGATCGTCCGTTGATTCCTCGCCAATCACACTCACCGAACCCCCAGCTGCTTGTATCTTCTGCCGGGCACTAGCGCTGAAGGCATGAGCTGACACAGCGAGTGTCTTCGTGAACTCACCCTGTCCTAGCACCTTCACTGGCTTACGAAGGCTCGCTATCAGACCAGCTGCCTTGAGCGCTTCTGGAGATACATCCCCCTCCAAGGACTCGAGATCTCGTACGTTAACAACCTGGAACTCTACGCGATTGAAGTTCTTGAAGCCTCGTTTGGGAATCCGCCGAATGAGCGGCATCTGCCCTCCCTCGAAGCGAGGGTGCACACTTGCTCCAGAACGTGACTTCTGCCCCTTCTGGCCTCGAGTCGCGGTTTTCCCACGACCGGATCCTGGCCCCCTACCGACGCGCTTTTGGTTCCTGCGCGAGCCACGTGTAGGTGTCAAGTCGTGAAGCTCAGCCATCTATCCTCCACAAACGCCGAAATCTGCGTGATACCATTTGTCAGGTTTCATTAGTTGTTGTTCTCAAATTCTTGCACGTCCACCATGTGCGAGATCTTATTGATCATCCCTTGGATAGCAGGCGTATCCTCGTGAATAACACTCTGCTGATGTCGCTTGATTCCGAGTGCCCGCAGTGTCCGCTTATGAGTCTCCTTACGACCTATACCACTCCTAACTTGAGTGATCTTGATCAGTTTTGTTTTCTTCTTAGCCACGCGGTACTCCCAGGCTTTCTATTGACACTCCGCGCTCCTCAGCCACCTGTTCTGCAGTGACGAGATTGGTAAGACCTTCCATCGTTGCTCGAACCACGTTGATCGGATTATTGGCACCCAAACTCTTCGTCAGCACATCTCGGACACCCGCAGCCTCCAATACAGCTCGCACTGGACCACCGGCAATCACCCCTGTGCCAGGTGCGGCAGGGCGCAACAGAACGCGACCTGCACCCCACACCCCGATAATGTCGTGCGGAAGCGTGCCGTTCTCAATTGGCACCTTCACCATGTTCTTACGAGCGCGGTCGAAAGCCTTTCGGATCGCTTCAGCGACTTCATTGGCCTTTGCCAATGAGACACCGACATTGCCCTTCTGGTCCCCAACTGAAACGAGTGCAGAAAATGAGAACCGGCGTCCTCCCTTAACCACCTTAGCAACACGGTTGATAAAGATCACGTTCTCGACGAGATCGGATTCTTTGCCGCGAGGCTGCTTTTTTTTCTTCTTTGGATCCCTGGCCATCAGAACTGGAGACCTCCCTCTCGGGCGCCGTCGGCAAACGCCTTGACCCGCCCATGAAATCTGTACCCTCCGCGGTCGAAAACCACGGATTCAATTCCTTGCACCTTAGCCTTTGCCGCTAAAAGCTTGCCTGCCGCAAATGCCCTCTCAACCCGAGGATTCGAAGTCTCAGCATCGAACTCTCTAAGATCAGATGTTAAAGTCGAAAGTCCCAGAACGGTTTGGCCTGTATCGTCATCAACCAATTGCCCTTCGATGTTCTTCAAGGATCGGAAAACGACGAGGCGAGGCCTATCTGCCGTTCCCTGGACCTTATTCCGGATCCGGAGATGGCGTCGTTGCCGCTGTAGCGCCCTGCTCTTCTTGAGCTTGCTCTGCTTAATCATCTACTAGGCACTCCCAGCCGCAGTCTTGCCGGCTTTGCGCCGGACATGCTCACCCCTATAGCGAATGCCCTTCCCCTTATATGGCTCAGGAGGCCTAAACGAGCGGATCTCTGCTGCCGTCTGCCCGACCTTCTGTTTGTCTATGCCAGACACTACGATCGTTGTCTGGTTGGGACACTCAAGACTAACGCCTTCTGTAGGCTGGTAATCTATCGTGTGGCTGTACCCGAGGTTCAGGGTAATACCCTTTCCCTTTAAGTCCGCTCTATATCCAACCCCAATAATCTCCAGAGTCTTAGAGAATCCATCAGTAACACCGGCCATCATATTATAAATGAGTGAACGGGTTAGCCCGTGGAGCGCCCTATGATCCTTGTGATCCGACGATCGTTCGACCCGTATCTCTGACTCGTCAATCACGACATTCATATCGACATGCACATTGAGCGAGAGTTCACCCTTTGGCCCCTTGATACTCAGCTCTCTATTCGTCTGCTTAGCTTCGATCCCCTTGAGGATCGGAACAGGCATCTTTCCAATTCGCGACATTATTCTTCTCGAACCCCTCTACCAGACCAAGGCCATGACTTCGCCGCCTACGCCTCGGTTTCTTGCTGCTCGGTCGTTCAACAATCCCGCTGATGTCGACATGATCGCCATGCCTAAACCGTTCCTGACACGCGGGATCTCGTCCCTACTGACATAGTGACGGCGTCCTGGGCGCGATACACGCTCTAGATGCCGTATAACTGGCTTACCTTCGTGATATTTTAGGTAGACTCGGAGCACGCCAAAGCGACCGTCTTGAAGAACCTTATGAGCATGGACAAAATGGCTCTCCTCGAGGAGGCGAGCGATTTCGATCTTATTCCTAGATACGGGCATGTCTACCCATTTATGCGCTGCCTGACAGGCATTGCGGATGCGGGTAAGCATGTCCGCGATTGGGTCGGTCATCATCTTCTCACTATCCCCCTACCAACTCGACTTACGGACGCCTGGGATCTCCCCACGAAGGGACATCTCACGGAAGCAGATTCTGCATATGCCGAACTTGCGCAGGTAACCACGAGGCCGGCCACAACGCTGGCACCGGTTCCGAACCCGCACGCCATACTTGGGTGGACGCTTTAATCTCTCAACGAGCGCTTTTCTTGCCATTCAGAATCTCTCTCTTATACAGTCACGCCGATCTGCACCGGCACATGTCCTCGGAAGGGGAACCCTAGTTCGCGCAGCAATGCAAACCCTTCATCGTCCTTGTCGGTAGAAGTCACAACCGTGATATCCATACCATGGATCTTACGAACATTGTCGTAGTCGATCTCAGGGAAAATGATCTGCTCTCGGACCCCCATAGTGTAGTTTCCTCGACCGTCGAAGGACCGTGTACGCAAACCCCGAAAGTCTCGAACCCGGGGAATTGCTGTACTGATTAAACGATCTAAGAAGTACCACATCTTGCTACGCCTGAGCGTTACAGAGGCTCCAATCGGCATGCCCTCTCGAAGGTTGAAATTTGAAACGGACTTGCGTGCTCGGTTCACTAAAGGTTTCTGCCCCGAAATAATCCCAAGTTCGTCGACCACACTCTCCAGAAGCTTCTGATCTTTCGGTGCATCACCCACTCCTACATTCAGCACGACCTTGATTAAGCCAGGAACCTGATGTGGGTTAGCAAATCCGAATTCCTGCTGGAGTGCCGGACGCACATGGTTGTCGTAGTGATTCTTTAGTCTTGGATCCATGGTATTGCTCCCCCTAAACCTATCTAGGCCTGGGGATAGGGTTGCCACTCTTAACTGCAATCCGCTCCTTGGTGCCATCTTCTTCAACACGTGTACGGACGCGACTTGACTCTTCAGTAGCGGAATCGATCAACATCACATTCGAGATATGGATGGGGGCTACAATTGAGATGATACCGCCGTCGGGATCAGCCTGACTCGGCCGAGCATGCTTCTTACGAACATTCACACCTTCGACCCGCACTCTCCCCTCGTCGCGTAGCACCTCAAGCACCGAACCTTCCATATCCCTGTAGTTGCCTCGAATGACCCGGACCCGATCACCCGTAATTATTTGGGGTTTAGGCGATGTCATTACAGGACCTCCGGTGCCAAGGAGACTATCTTCATATAGCGCTTCTCTCTTAACTCTCGGCCCACCGGACCAAAGATGCGAGTCCCCACAGGCTCGCCTTGCGCATTGATCAGCACGGCCGCGTTGTCGTCGAAACGGATATACGTCCCGTCTCGCCTACCTGTCTCTTTAGCTGTGCGAACCACAACGGCCTGCACAATCTCACCCTTCTTAATTCCAGCGTTCGGTATAGCATCCTTAATTGTCGCAACGACCACATCACCCACACCGGCATAGCGCCGCCCAGAGCCACCCAACACCCGAATGCAGAGTGCTGACTTAGCTCCCGTATTATCGACTATCCTAAGGATTGATTCCTGTTGGATCATCGTCCGGCCTCAGTAACAGTTCTCACTCTCAATGCCTTCGACTAAGCCTGCCGCACACTTAAACCAGTCACCCGCCAGCGCTTGGTTTTAGACAGCGGTCGTGTTTCCGAAATGCTCACCGTGTCCCCCACTTTGTACTCGTTCCGCTCATCATGCGCGTGATACCGCTTACTGCGCTTGACCCCTTTCCCATAGAGAGGATGAGGGAAACGACGCTCGACCTTAACCACGACAGTCTTGTCACTTTTATCACTAACCACGACACCAACACGCACCTTCCGACGGTCACTACGGCCACCCGGAGGCGCCTCGGTCAATTCATCCTTCTTGGTCGGCTTGCCCTCATCAACCTCAAGATCGGCGACCTCTACCTGCTCGTGTTCGTTATTACTCATTGGTCTGTAGCTCAGCAGTTTCTGTAAGATCGCGCTCACGAAGGACTGTCTTTAGACGCGCGATGTCTCTACGCACCTGCCGCAACGTCCCAGGGTTCTCTAGTTCCATCATTGCGCCCTGGAAGCGCAGCCTAAACTGTTCTTCACGGAGCTCTTCAAGCCGAGCGGTTATCTCGACATTGTCCCAATCTCGTATGTCTTCAGCCTTCATGTATTCTCAATCCTTAATCAGAGTTGCCGCTCACGAACGACGAATCGGCACTTGATCGGCAACTTCGCCGCACCGAGTTCCATGGCACGCTGTGCTATGTCCTCGGGCACGCCCTCTAGCTCAAACATGATACGACCCGGCCTCACAACAGCGACCCAAGATTCCGGGTTGCCTTTCCCCTTACCCATCCGCGTTTCCGCAGGCTTCTGAGTAATCGGTTTATCTGGAAAAATTCGGATCCAGACTTTTCCGCCACGTTTAATATGCCTTGTGATAGCAACCCTAGCAGACTCGATCTGACGACTTGTGATCCAAGTCGGCTCGAGGGCCTGTAGACCGTATTCTCCAAAAGACACCTTACTACCTCGGTGTGCTGCCCCACGCATACGTCCTTTGTGGAGTTTACGGTGTTTGACTCTCTTAGGTGCTAGCATCTCTTAGTCCTCTGATCACGCGCCCGTGGAGTAAGTCCGACCCCGACGCTCTTCTACTACCTCACCTTTGAAGATCCAGCACTTCACGCCGACGCACCCGTAGGTGGTGAACGCCGGCACCTGTGCGTAGTCGATATCCGCCCGCAAGGTATGTAATGGAACCCGCCCCTCGTTGTAGCCCTCAGTACGTGCAATCTCTGCGCCACCTAATCGACCTGCACACTGAATCTTGATTCCTTCAGCTCCAGCGCGTACAGCGGATTGTACGGCACGCTTCATTGCCCGGCGGAACGAGATACGCTGTCTCAACTGATGAGCTACGTTTTCGGCTACCAGATATGCGTTGACCTCTGGACGCTTGATCTCCTCAACGTTAACTGAGATATCAGCTTTAGTAAGGACCCCTAGTTCGTCACGAAGCTTGTCGACCTCAGCGCCTCTCTTCCCAATGACAACGCCTGGGCGAGCCGTGTGCAAAGTCACCACAATCTTGCTGGGCTTACGCTCAATCTCGACATGGCTCAGCGCGGCGTGTGAAAGTCTCCGACGCAAATACTTGCGAATTGTCTCGTCCTCGTGGAGGAGCCGAGGAAAATCACGTTCCGCGTACCAACGCGATTTCCAGTCCTTTACAATACCGAGCCTGAAGCCCGTTGGGTGTGTTTTCTGTCCCATGACTTATGAGTCCTTCTGATCGACGACCACAGTAATGTGACTCGTTCTCTTTCGGATTGGTGATGCTCGTCCTTGAGCACGAGCCCGCCAACGGCGTAAAGTGGGGCCTTCATCAACGTAAGCCTCGCTCACGAAGAGTTCATCCACATCGAGCACACTGCCGTCATCCTGTGATCTTTCTTGGGCGTTTGCAACAGCCGACCGCAGCGTCTTACCTACTGGTTCCGCAGCTCTCTTCTTCGAGAACTGGAGAGCCGCGTATGCTTCATTTACGGGCTTCCCGCGAATCTGGTCTACCACGAGACGCA
Source organism: Gemmatimonadales bacterium UBA2982 (assembly GCA_002347035.1). GTDB lineage: Bacteria > Gemmatimonadota > Gemmatimonadetes > Longimicrobiales > Gaopeijiaceae > UBA2982. The sequence goes on from DEAM01000024.1 coordinate 36,365, forward strand.
CCTTACGGGCGCTCATGCGGACGCCACGGGCTATAGCTCTAGCTTCCATTATTGACCTGCCGATCGCTTATCAGCCAGCCTACCCGAGTGTCCCCTAAATAAACGGGTGGGCGAGAACTCGCCGAGTTTATGACCGACCATATTCTCCGTCACGTAGACGGGGATGAACTTGTTGCCATTGTGCACCGCGATCGTATGTCCCACAAAGTCAGGTGAAATTGTCGACGCACGGGACCAGGTCTTGATGACGTTCTTCTCTCCCCGTGCGTTCATTATTTCGATCTTTTCGAGGAGCTTGTCCTCAATGAACGGCCCTTTCTTTACGCTGCGCGGCATAGCTTACTGATCTCCTAGGACTGCGTGGCTTTGCCGCGCTTGCGGCCCCGAACGATATATTTACTGGATTCTTTCTTCTTATTCCGTGTCTTCTTGCCCTCGGGTTTGCCCCAAGGAGACACCGGAGGGCGACCACCAGAGGCACGCCCCTCACCACCACCAAGCGGATGGTCTACAGGGTTCATGGCGACCCCTCTAACCTTCGGTCGGCGACCTCGCCAGCGATTCGCTCCAGCTTTTCCGATGACCGTAAGCTCGTGGTCAGAATTTCCAACCTCACCAATCGTGGCCATACACTCCTGACGGACACGGCGAACCTCTGTAGAAGGTAACCGGAGCGTCACAAAACCGCCCTCTTTGGCCACCACTTGGACACCCGCCCCGGCTGATCGAGCCATCTGACCACCTTTGCTGGGCTTGAGCTCAACGTTATGCACTGTCGTTCCAAGGGGCACAAGCTCAAGTGGCATGGCACAACCTATGCGAACATCTGCATCAGATCCTGAAGTGATCGTGTCGCCAACGTTAAGTCCCTTCGGGTGAAGGATGTACCGCTTTTCTCCATCCGAATATTGCACCAGAGCGATGTTGGCCGACCTATTTGGATCATACTCGATGTGCGCCACAATACCTGCCACGCCATGCTTATCACGTTTGAAGTCGATACGACGGTAGCGACGCTTGTGCCCCCCTCCGCGTCGGCGAACTGTGATATGCCCGTGATGGTTACGCCCGCCTTTTGAGGTCAACGATTCCGTCAAAGACTTCTCGGGCCCTTTCCGCGTCAACACCTCATTCTCAAGGATAGAGCGTGTACGCTGCCCTGGCGTCATCGGCCTGAATTTCTTGATACCCATATCAGCCAGCCTCGTAGAGTTCGATATCGTCCCCTTCGGCAAGCTGAACTACAGCTTTCTTGAATGACGGACGTCGACCCTTCTTATTGGTCCGAGCCATTCGGCCTAATAGGGACCGTCGAGCTTTTCCACCATAGCGCATCGTCCGCACATCCCTGACCGTCACGTCCCAGAGGCTCTCGATCGCCTTTCCTATTTCTATCTTGTTCGCACCGGCTGCGACTATGAACGTGTAGACATTACCAGACTCCATCTGCCCCGTAGTCTTCTCTGTGACTACAGGCGCAATGATCACATCGTACTGGTCACGCATCAGGCTCACCCTCTTCAGCAGCTTCGGTTTCTGGCTCTAGCTTCCCTTCTTCAATAGCCTGTGCCCCGTCCTCAAGCGCATCCCTTTCGATGACGATCGTCTCGGCCCACAGAATGTCATATGCCGATTCTTTTCCGAACGGGAGAACCGAAACGTGCGATAGGTTTCGCGCCGAGAGATAGAGGCGCTGGTTCTGGCCATCCGTGAGCAGCAACACCTTACCCTCTGTTCCAATCTCCCCCAAAAAGTTCAGCAAATCACGCGTTTTGGGAGCGTCAGCTGCCGGAAAATCTGCCATAACGACCCGATCATTTTCTGCTCGGTCATTCAGCGCAGACCGTCGAGCTAATGCCCTTACTTTCTTCGGAACGCGCTGCCGCCAAGAGTGTGGGATGGGAGGGAAAGCCACACCGCCACCCGCCCATTGGGCTGCCCTAATGGTGCCCTGCCGAGCACGCCCAGTGCCTTTCTGCCTCCATGGCTTCCGGCTGCCACCGGCCACTGCGGAGCGGTTCTTTGCAGCGGCGGTACCCTGGCGGCGATTGGAAAGGTGCGCCTTCACTACCTGATGCAAAACACTTTCATTCACAATCCCGTCAAAAACCTTTTCAGGGAGTGCACGAGCTCGGCCTTTCTTGCCGTCAGCCTTGTAGTAGGGTGCCTTATACATGGTTCACTTTGAGATCAGGACGTAGCCATTACGAGAACCTGGGACCCCACCCTTCACAAATAGGAGGTTCCTCTCGCCATCGACACGTACAACCTGGAGGTTTCGAATGGTCGTGCGGGTGCCCCCCATGCGGCCAGGGAGCTTCTTTCCCTTGATCACACGTGATGGGTCGGTACCCGGACCCATTGAGCCAGGGTTCCGGGACATCGGATGACCGTGTGATGCTGGCCGGCCAGCAAACCCATACCTCTTCACAACACCCTGAAAACCTCGACCCTTGGAGCGCCCGGTAACCTTAACCCGATCACCGGCCTCGAAAAGTTCAACAGTAAGCTGCTGGCCAACCTCGTACTGCTCGTCGCCCCCAATCCGGAACTCTCGCATGAGCCGAGGAGCATCTTCGAGACCTGCCTTGACAGCGTGCCCTATCTCAGCGCGAGTGGCCCTCTTGGGAGTCTGAGCACCGAACCCAAGCTGCACGGCCTGGTATCCATCTTGCTCTTCAGACCTGACGTCAACGACCGGACACGGTCCAGCCTCTATGACCGTTACGGGAACCTGAATCCCCTCTTCGGTGAAGATCCTTGTCATACCGACCTTCTTACCAATTAATCCAGGCATAGTCCGGCCCCCTCGCTCAATCGACCTTAATCTCGACGTCGACCCCTGCTGGAAGATCCAGCTTGGTCAAGGCATCGATCGTTTGGGGGCGGCTCTCCACGATGTCGATTAGCCGCTTATGTGTGCGTAACTCGAATTGCTCCCGGCTCTTCTTGTCGATGTGAGGAGAACGCAGCACAGTCCATCGCTGGCGTCTAGTCGGCAGTGGGATAGGACCGCGCACAGTCGCACCAGTCTTCTGAGCAGTGCGGACGATATCCGCTGCCGTTTGATCCACTACCCAATGGTCAAACGCCTTCAATCGAATTCTAATTCTGTCTGTCATCCTACTCCTTCGTCCCACCTGAGTCTGGCCTTATTAAGGCCAGACAAGGTGTGCTCACCGAAGAGTGCGTAACGCTCACTTTTCCTTACTCCAGAATCTCTGTTACGACACCAGAGCCAACCGTCCTACCACCTTCTCGGATCGCGAAGCGAAGCTGCGGATCCATGGCAATTGGTGTAATTAACTCGACATCCATCTGTACATTGTCGCCTGGCATCACCATCTCAACACCACTAGGGAGATTGGCTGCGCCTGTTACATCCGTAGTCCGAAAGTAGAACTGTGGACGATAGCCATCGAAGAACGGAGTATGGCGACCACCTTCTTCCTTCGTCAGCACGTATACTTCGGCCTTGAACTTTGTGTGAGGCTTGATTGAACCGGTCTTGGCGAGTACCTGGCCTCGATCAATCTCGTCCTTACCCACACCTCTGAGTAGTAGGCCTGCGTTGTCTCCCGCTCGTCCCTCATCCAGTAGCTTCCGGAACATCTCTACTCCCGTCACCACCGTTTTACGATCGGCACCCATACCCACTATTTCTACCTCTTCTCCCTGCTTGACTATTCCACGCTCAATCCGGCCCGTTGCTACCGTGCCTCGACCCGTGATGCTGAATACGTCCTCCACCGGCATCAGGAACGGCTTATCGATGTCGCGCTCCGGCTCCGGAATGTAGGAGTCGATGGCGTCCATGAGCTGCTGAATACAGTCTGTCTCAGAACCCTCGCCACCTGATTCCAGTGCTTTCAGAGCACTCCCCATGACCACCGGGATATCGTCTCCTGGGAAATCGTACTCGCTTAGAAGCTCTCTTACCTCGAGTTCCACTAGTTCTAGGAGTTCCTCGTCGTCTACCATGTCCACCTTATTCATGAAGACCACGATGTGTGGCACGTTCACCTGACGAGCGAGAAGAATATGCTCTCTCGTCTGGGGCATTGGTCCGTCTGCCGCACTCACTACTAAGATTGCTCCGTCCATCTGAGCCGCGCCCGTGATCATATTCTTCACATAGTCTGCGTGTCCCGGACAGTCGACGTGCGCATAATGGCGGGCCTCTGTCTCATACTCCACGTGTGCGGTCGCGATCGTAATGCCTCGCTCCCTTTCTTCTGGAGCTTTGTCGATCTCGTCAAACGCGATTGCGTCCCCACCAAACTTTTTCGCCTGTGTGAGCGTGATAGCAGCCGTCAAAGTCGTCTTTCCATGATCCACGTGTCCGATTGTTCCCACGTTCACATGTGGCTTTGTGCGCTCGAACTTTTCCTTGCCCATTGCTGTCCTCGCGTTAGTGGGCCCTGCCGTTCGCGGACATGATTTCGTCCGCCTTCGACGTAGGCACCTCTTCGTAGTGTGCAAACTGCATGGTAAACACCGCTCGGCCCTGACTAAGGGACCGCAGTGTGGTTGAATAACCAAACATCTCACCTAGCGGGACTGAAGCACCAATCACTCGCGCTCCCGCCCGCTCCGTCATACCTCCTACCTTGCCACGCCGCGCTGACAAGTCCCCAATGATATCACCCATGTAATCAGCAGGTGTTACGACCTCCACATCCATAATGGGTTCTAGCAAAACTGGCTTCGCCTTGCGAATGCCTTCCTTGAGAGCGATCGATCCGGCGATTTTAAAAGCCATCTCGCTCGAATCCACATCGTGGTAGGAGCCATCAATGAGCTCAACCTTGAGGTCTATAATCGGGTAGCCGGCGAGTATGCCAGAATCTAGAGCTTCACGCACACCAGATTCTACGGAACTAATATACTCCCTCGGAATTGACCCTCCGACGACTTTGTTCTCAAAGACAAAGCCACTTCCCGGCTCACCTGGCTCAATATTGATCACAACATGTCCGTACTGCCCACGTCCTCCTGTCTGACGAACGAACTTGCCCTCAACCTTCTCCGCTCGCTCGCGAATCGTCTCACGATAAGCCACCTGGGGCCGTCCGATATTCGCCTCTACACTGAACTCTCGCTTAAGGCGATCTACGATGATCTCGAGGTGCAGTTCACCCATGCCAGAGATAATCGTCTGATTTGTCTCCGGATCAGTGTGGACCCGGAATGTGGGATCCTCTTCTGCTAGCTTAGTCAAGCCGTTACCAAGCTTGTCCTGATCTGCCTTCGTTTTTGGCTCGATTGCGACCGCGATCACTGGCTCTGGGAATTTCATGGCCTCAAGTATGATCGGGTCGGTCTCAATGCAAAGAGTATCCCCGGTCTTCACTTGTTTCAAACCAATCGCCGCAGCTATGTCGCCGGCAAACACTTCTTCCCGCTCTTCGCGCTTATTCGCATGCATCTGCAGGATCCGCCCGACTCGTTCACGCCGCTCCTTTGTGGCGTTGTATACATAGCTCCCCGACGGCAATGACCCAGAGTACACACGAAAGAAGGTCAGTTTGCCAACGTAAGGGTCCGTAGCAATCTTGAATGCCAACGCCGCAAAAGAAGCATCGTCGCTCGCCTCACGGCTTTCTAGGGTCTCTGACTGATGTGGGATGTGCCCCTGAATAGCAGGCACGTCTACCGGAGAGGGCAGGTAGTCGATCACCCCGTCCAGCAACGTCTGTACACCCTTATTCCTGAACGCAGAACCGCAGAATACGGGAAACAAAACCCCTTTAATTGTTGCCGCACGAATCGCATGCCGTAGTTCGTCATTAGATAGTTCCTCGCCGGCCAAGTACTTCTCGATCAGCTCGTCATCGTGCTCAACAGCAGCCTCAAGCAGTGTCTGGCGGAGCCTTTCAATTTCTTCTTTGAGCCCGTCCGGGACTTCACCCTCTGAGGTCCGCGAACCCATCTCGTCCTCGTAGATGATTGCCTTGCGCTCTACAATGTCGACTAGGCCTGTGAAGAGCTCTCCTTCGCCCAGCGGATACTGCACCGGATGAGCATTAGCTCCCAGACGGTCAGTCATCATCTCTACGACGTTCGCGAAATCTGCACCTGTACGGTCCATCTTATTTACGAACGCGATACGTGGAACACTGTAACGATCAGCCTGGCGCCAAACCGTCTCGGACTGCGGCTCCACGCCACCAACCGCACAAAAAACGGCCACTGCACCGTCTAGGACGCGCAGTGACCGTTCGACCTCAGCGGTGAAGTCGACGTGGCCCGGGGTATCGATGATGTTGATCCGATACTCTGAACCGAGCCGCTTCCAATGGCAGGTCGTGGCTGCGGACGTGATGGTGATTCCCCGCTCCTGCTCCTGCTCCATCCAATCCATTGTAGCTGCGCCGTCATGTACCTCACCCACCCGATGCACCCTCCCCGTATAGAACAGGATGCGCTCGGTAGTTGTCGTCTTACCCGCATCGATATGCGCCATAATGCCGATGTTTCGTAGCTGTGGCAGTGGCGTGATCCTGGGCATCTTATCTAGGTCCTTCTCACTTGTTTTTGTGAATCGTCTAATAAATGAAAGAGCGCGGCTCCTGCTGCTGTTCCCCTAACGGGTGAACAGCCATCCGCGCTCCTCTGATCGGAGAGGGCCTGACATCTGGTGGCCATCGCGTCTCTTATTGTCCGGCTCCTTACCGGAGCCGGTCCTCCCTCACACTACTACCAGCGGTAGTGGGCGAATGCTTTGTTCGCCTCTGCCATCCGGTGCGTGTCATCCTTTTTCTTGATAGTACTACCCTCCCCACGGCTGGCCGCGAGAAGCTCCCCAGCGAGTCGCTCTGACATGCTCTTCTCAGAGCGAGATCGCGCGAACCCAATAAGCCATCGAATTGCAAGCGCAGTGCGCCGATCAGGCCTTACCTCGATAGGCACCTGATACGTAGCACCACCAACCCGCCGACTCTTTACCTCAAGTGCTGGCTTAGAATTATTCAGAGCCTGTTCAAACACCTCAACTCCTGGTTGACCGGTTTTTTGCTCTAAGATCTCTACCGCATCGTAGAAAATCTTTTCGGCAATAGACTTTTTCCCGTCAAGCATCATGTTGTTGATAAACTTTGTGACAACCTGCTTTAAAAAGATCGGGTCGGGAGCTGTCTCTCTCTTCTCTGCTCTCGTTCGGCGGCTCATCGTACTGTCAACTACCTAGGCCGCTTGGCCCCATACTTAGAACGCCCTTGTCGTCGTGCCTCGACTCCAGAAGTGTCCAGGGTGCCGCGTATAATGTGGTATCTCACTCCGGGAAGGTCTTTCACTCGCCCGCCCCGAATTAGCACGATGGAGTGTTCCTGGAGATTATGGCCTTCTCCACCGATATAAGCCGTGACCTCAAATCCGTTCGTCAGCCGAACCCGGGCCACTTTACGTAAGGCTGAGTTAGGCTTCTTGGGTGTGGTCGTATACACGCGCGTGCAGACCCCCCGCTTCTGCGGGTTCCGCTGAAGGGCAGGCGCTTTGTTCTTCTTTTGCTGCGCCTTGCGACCCTTACGCACGAGTTGGCCGATGGTTGGCATCTTGGTCTTCTTATCGCGAAAAACGCGCCTTTTGGGCGCGTCGTGTAGGCTTCCCGCTGTCATTGCGGTAACCGGTCCGACTAGAGCATGGAAAGCTAGATACGGTGTGGGGGAGGTGTCAACTGGCTTTTCACTTCATTTTCATGCGTTTCCAGGACATTAATCAGGCTCAGGCATGAAGAACTGAAAACTGGAAAAAACAATCTCCTTAAACTTGGCTCACTTGCCGATGAGTTAGAAAGGGAGCACGACCCACTCACACTACCTAACCCGGATTGACTAGCACCAGAAACACCAATGATACGGTGGCCGGTAGTATGTGATCAGACGACCACAGACGATAACCCCTATCCAACAGGTCAGTGAAACGGCCGCGGCGAACTTGGCTGACAATGGAATGTCAGCATCCGAAGGAATCGCCTTAGCTGGCCCAAAAACAAAACAATAGAAAAACGCCACATTCAAGCCTGCAATGCCCATTAGTGTGATTTTTATCTGGAAGGCTGGGTTGTACAAGTATTGGTCTGGAGCACTCACCAGAAACAGCACGCCTGTCAGAACATTTATGGCGTACCCCCCAACTCCCCAAGGCACCAGGCCGTGCATCGAGCTAATCGAGATCCCACGCCCTAGTCCCAGCATACGCATGTCGAAAACCCCAACTGTACCCACCAATAGAGATAGACCCATGAAATGGAGCGACTCTACAGCAGGCCAGCCCCAGGACGAGTTCATCATGGCATCGAGCCAGCCCACTTCTCCCAGAGCTTCAACGAACTCCACTGGTGAGACACTCCTCAGGGAAGGTGAGACGCCATCAGGACGTTATACGTGTAGGCCAGGAGGCGCCCTGACGTGATGGCTGCTGCCCAGAGGACTAGAGACGCCATAGCTACAAGTCTGGCCTTCTTTGGAAGCCGAATAGTGTCATACACGGCATCTCTGAGCAGCCTCTTCTCCCATCCTCGTGCAATAAATAGCGCCGCTATAACAGCCAAAAGCTTGAAGTAGAAAACTGGGTTTGTCAGAGCCTTAGTCGGGTAAGCAACTAGAAGAAGTCCGCCAGAAATCAACACTACAGCAAGCCCCCAATATGCGACCGGAGTGAAACGCGCCATTGCAGAGACAGGTACACGCCCTGCAACCCCTAGAATCCGAAGTGCAATAGCGACATTTACGCCGACTACCATCGCCATCGAAAGTGAATGTAGGACTAGGCTAGAAAAAAACGCCGGCCCAGACTCTCGCATCCAGATACTGAAGCCTGTCTCTTCGAGCCATATGAAATAGTCCATGACAAGCTCCCCCCCTCTCTAGTACCTCTCCTCGTCCGATTCAGGGAGTAGCGGGGGACTCTCAGATGGAAGGCCATCTACGGTCGCTCCCGCATGCATAAGGTTATGCGCCATCTCAAGAAACGGGATCGGGAAGCTCAGCGTCGGTTTCGACACTTCGTCCAGTGCCTCGAACTCGTCAGTTTCTAACTCCACCGCTAAAGCTGAGAGGTTGCTTTCAAGCTGCTGTAATGTTCGAGCACCGATAATTGTAGAGTCGACCCCCGCCCTACCCTGTACCCAGGCGAGCGCTATAGCCGCCGGGCTAGTTTCGTGAGCGTCAGCAATCTTAGATAACTCGTCAATGATCTCGAACGTGCTTTCGGTCAGGTAGCTCTTCACGCGGTCCCCACGACCTGGTTCAATTTGTCCCATGTTCTCTCGCGTGTACTTCCCGGTCAGCACGCCACCACGCAACGGAGACCAAGGAGTCACCCCGAGGCCGAGCTCTTGTGCCATCGGCATCATCTCACCCTCAACAGTACGTTCGACAAGTGAGTACTCAATCTGAAGAGCTATTAGGGGTGCCCAACCTCGAAATACAGCCATGACCTGTGCCTGTGCCACCTTCCAGGCCGGTGTATCAGAGAAACCTATGTAACGCACCTTACCCGACGTCACCAGATCGTCAAGCGCCCGCATAGTTTCTTCGATAGGCGTGAACTGATCCCACAAGTGCATCCAGTAAAGATCAATGTAGTCGGTCTGTAGACGCCGAAGAGACCCCTCACAAGCTGCGATTATTGATTTTCTGCCAGCTCCGCCAGCGTTGGGGTCCGGAGGGAATAGATTGGAAAAGAATTTAGTGGCGATTACCAGTTGATCCCTTCTAAGACCTCTTTGCCGAACGTAGTCTCCGATGATCGCTTCGGAGTGCCCCTTAGTGTAGATGTTTGCTGTGTCAATGAAGTTGCCCCCCTTCTCTATATAGCGAGCCAAAATCACCTCTGAATCGGATACGCTCGATCCCCACCCCCAATCCTGACCAAAAGTCATCGCACCAAGACAAAAGGGACTAACTCGAAGACCGGAGCGCCCAAGTGTCACGTAGTGATCTAAAGCCATGCTAGTCCTACCAAGTAGTGAGAGGGCTCCCCATGATGTGGAGCCGAAGATTTAGTTGGAAGCGTTGTATTAAGTAGCAAAAGGAGGGGTTGCCCCTTGGGGCCACCCCTCCTTGCCTGATCGGGCCTGGAAACCCTTTGATTCAGTCTTATTCTCCTGCCATCGCCAGTCCTGGGACCAACTCCCCAGGGTCCGTCAATGGAATAATTTCCTCATCGTAATACGACTGCTCCACCATGAATTCCACCTGCTGGTATCTATGGATACCGGTCCCGGCGGGAATCAGGTGCCCAATAATGATATTCTCCTTCAGGCCACTGAGCTCGTCGCGCGCACCCCGAACCGCAGCATCGGTAAGAACCCTTGTAGTCTCTTGGAATGAAGCAGCTGAGATAAACGACTCAGTGGTCAGACTCGCCTTGGTAATCCCTAGCAAAAGAGGCTCGGAACGAGCTGGCTTCGCATCTTCGGTGATAGCCTTCGTGTTCACCTCGCGAAATTCACTTCTGTCTACGTTCTCTCCCTCTAGGAGTTGGGTATCACCTGAATCAGTGACCCTGACCTTCTGGAGCATTTGTCGGACGATTACGCCGATGTGCTTGTCGTTGATCTTCACGCCTTGGAGACGATAAACCTCCTGAATCTCGTTTAGGAGGTACTCCTGAACGGCGCGCGGCCCCTTGATGCTAAGGATGTCATGTGGGTTAACTGGCCCTTCACTCAGTCGATCCCCAGCACGCACCTTATCCCCTGAGTGCACACGCATATGCTTACCTACAGGCACATCATATGTGCGCTGCTCTCCAGTCTCAGGGGTCACATGGATCTGCCGCTTCCCACGCTTGATGTCCCCGAAATTGATTTCTCCATCGATCTCAGTGATAACTGCAGGATCCTTTGGGCGACGAGCTTCGAATAGCTCGGCCACTCTCGGCAAACCACCAGTAATATCACGCGTCTTGTAAACCTCACGGCTGATCTTCGCGATGGTATCGCCAAGATTGACCTCGTCACCATCATTTAGCGTGAGTTGTGCACCAACCGGAATAATGAACTCGCGCAGCTTTTCACGCTTTTTAGTTTTCTTTCGAATCTGGATCGTCGGGTGGAGTTTCTTCTCACGATCTTCCGTGATCGTCATCTGACGGCGACCGGTAGAGTCGTCAAGCTCTTCGCGCATCGTCTGCTCTTTGACAATATCGACGAACTCAATAACACCCTTTGCGTCTGCGACAACAGGCTCAGAATAAGGATCCCAACTAAAAAGCAAATCTCCCGACTCAATCTTCTGACCTTCGTCAGCAGCAAGGGTCGCTCCGTACGGCACCGCAAGCCTACTGCGAACCGCACCCTCGTCAGTCTTCAAGAGAATCTCACCCTCTCGAGAGGTCACGATCCGCTCTTTTTCAGGCGTATTTACCGTTATCACCCGTTCGAGAGCCACCGTACCCTCAATCTTAGAGTTCCGCTGCGTCTGAGCTGCGATGCGCGCAGCAGTCCCACCGATATGGAAAGTGCGGAGTGTCAGCTGTGTGCCAGGCTCTCCAATCGACTGCGCGGCGACTATCCCAACGGCCTCACCGATATCGATCATCTTCATCGTAGCGAGATTTCTCCCATAGCACATCTGGCAAAGACCCCGCTTCGCCTCGCATGTGAGAACCGAACGGATGCGGGCCATCTGTAGCCCTGAGACCTCAATAGCCTCAGCGGACTCCTCGTCGATCAAAGACCCTGCCTGCACGAGAAGCTCACCGTCGATCGGGTCGCAGACATCATCAAGCGCTACGTTACCCACGATGCGATCCATAAGGGGCTCGATGATGTCTTCGCCTTCTTTCAACGCGGTCATCTCGAGACCCAGAATCGTACCACAGTCGTCAGTCGAAATAGTCACGTCTTGTGCCACATCTACTAATCGGCGCGTAAGATAGCCAGCATCTGCAGTCTTGAGTGCCGTGTCAGCCAATCCTTTCCTTGCACCGTGTGTGGAGATGAAATACTCCACCACTGTGAGTCCCTCACGGAAGTTCGATTTAATCGGGCTCTCAATAATCTCACCTATCCCACCTGTGAGCTTTTTCTGCGGCTTAGCCATAAGGCCACGCATTCCTGCTAACTGTCTCATCTGGTCACGGTTACCCCGCGCTCCGGACGTCATCATCATATACACCGGGTTGAAGCCATCCTTCGACCGCTCCAGATGGCGCACCATAGCATCTGCCACATCATTGTTAGCATGCGTCCACGTGTCGATGACCTTGTTGTAGCGCTCTCCATTAGAGATAAAACCACTAGCATAAGCCTTCTGGAAGCGAGCCACCTCCGTATCCGCAGCACCCAGGATCTCGGCCTTTTCGTTGGGCACCTCCAAGTCATCGATACCCACGCTGATCCCACCCATAGTCGCATAGCGGAAACCGAAATCCTTTAGCGCGTCAAGAAACTCTGTTGTCCGCCCTAGCCCTGTAACCTGAAAGCACTCGAATGCTAGGTCTCCAAGTTCCTTCTTCCCGAAAGTCCGGTTCAAGAACCCGAGGTCATCTGGGATGATCGAGTTAAAGAGGACTCGTCCCGCAGTCGTTCGATGCCACTCGCCGTCCTCCACTCCATCTCCGAAATCCTTCCCAGCCCAGTACCATACTGGAGAGTGGAATCCGACTTTCTCCTGAGCCAGGGCCATCTCGATTTCTCCATACGTGGAGAAACGCGGTGCCCCTTTAAAAATCTTTTCAAGCTCTGCGTCAGCTGCCTCCCGCACCTTTGCAGGTGCCTTCGTGTTCCTGACAACCTCTTCTGGATCTGTGACATGTAGGCCCGGATTTGTCAGATAGTAGGACCCAATAACCATATCTTGAGTCGGAGCAGCAATTGGGCGTCCATTGGATGGGAGCAAGATGTTGTTCGATGACAACATCAGTACCCGTGCCTCTAGCTGTGCCTCAAAGGACAAGGGTAGATGCACGGCCATCTGATCCCCATCAAAGTCAGCGTTGAAAGCAGCGCAGACGAGTGGATGAATACGGATCGCCTTACCTTCAACCAGCACAGGCTCAAATGCTTGAATCCCAAGTCGATGAAGCGTCGGAGCACGATTTAGTAGAACAGGGTGGTCCTTGATAATGTCTTCCAAGACCTCATAAACCTTGGGATCATTGCTCTCCACAATCTTCTTAGCCCGCTTCACGGTCTCAGCCTCTCCACGCTTCTCTAGCTCGTGGATGATAAAAGGCTTAAACAGCTCAACGGCCATGGCCTTGGGAAGGCCACATTGGTGCAGTTTTAGCTCTGGGCCGACCACAATCACTGAGCGACCTGAGTAGTCTACACGCTTGCCGAGCAAGTTCTGGCGAAACCGACCCTGCTTGCCCTTCAGCATATCACTGAGTGACTTCAATGGGCGCTTGCCACGACCTCGGATTGCCTTTGACCGCCGGCCGTTGTCGAAAAGGGCGTCTACCGCCTCCTGGAGCATTCTCTTCTCGTTCCGAAGGATCACCTCCGGTGCCCGCATGTCGAGAAGCTTCTTGAGGCGATTGTTCCGGTTAATCACTCTGCGGTAAAGATCATTCAGGTCAGAGGTCGCAAACCGGCCTCCGTCTAGCGGCACAAGCGGACGAAGATCTGGTGGGATCACCGGAATTACGTCGAGAATCATCCAGTCTGGACGATTTCGGGCGTCCGGAGTCTCCCCTGAGGTGCGCAGAGCATCAACGACCTTTAAGCGCTTGAGTTTTTTCTTCTTTCTGTGCTGTGAAGTCTCATTGGCAATCTCGTACCTGAGCCACTCAGCCAGGCGATCAAGCCCCTTACCATCTGCGTTGCGGTCTTGGATCTTCCGCTTTTCAGGGTTGTCGAGCATCTTTAGTAGAGTCCGAGCAGCCTCCGCCCCGATCTCCGCTCTGAACGCCTCATCGCCCTCTTCTCGGGCCTTAACTCGGAGGTCGTAGTACTCATCTTCATCAAGGAGATCCTGAAACTCAACCTCCTGTTTTCCTGGGTTGGTAACAACATATGCCGCGTAGTAGATGACCTTCTCAAGGTCCTTCAGCGTCATGCCCAGGAGATAGCCTAGCTGACTAGGTAGCGTCTTGAACAACCAGATATGCGCAACAGGCACAGCAAGCTCGATGTGCCCCATACGCTCACGACGCACTTTAGAAAGCGTAACTTCGACGCCGCATCGGTCACAGACGTGCCCGCGAAAACGGATGCGCTTGAACTTCCCGCAGTGGCACTCCCAGTCCTTCACAGGCCCAAAAATACGCTCGCAGAAGAGCCCGTCCCGTTCAGGCTTGAAGGAGCGATAGTTGATCGTCTCGGGTTTGACTACTTCACCGAACGACCACGAGCGAATCTCCTCAGGTGAGGCAAGCCTCACTTGGATGAATTCGAAGTCAGCAGCGCGCTGGTCCCGGGTCCTAGGGAAATCAATCATTTAATCTTCCTCCCCTAGTGTGACGCTTAACCCAAGAGCTTGCAGTTCCTTCACGAGGACATTGAATGACTCTGGTATACCGGGCTTCGGCAAGTTATCCCCCTTCACGATAGCCTCATAAACTTTAGAACGCCCCTGCACGTCATCTGACTTGACCGTGAGGATTTCCTGGAGAGTGTGCGCAGCTCCGTATGCCTCTAGAGCCCAGACTTCCATCTCCCCAAAGCGTTGACCACCAAACTGAGCCTTTCCAGCCAGTGGCTGTTGTGTAACCAATGAGTACGGCCCAATCGAGCGAGCATGAATCTTGTCGTCGACGAGGTGGCTCAGTTTCAGCATATAGATAGCACCTACGGTCACTGGGAAATCAAAGCGTCGCCCACTTCGCCCATCCCTCAGCCAGACCTTCCCGTTGGGTAGAATCTCTGCATGCTGTAACAACTCGATAACCGCATCATCTAGTCCAGTTTTCACCACTGAGCGACCCTTCAGCTTCTGGATAGCAGGGAATGCATCTCCAAGCTTCTTGTCTTGACGCTCAGCAAGTTCCTCGGCCGCAGCCACCAGGAATTCGATGAGTTTCGCAAAAAGCTTCTCTTGCTTCTTGTCTAACCCCGTCGATAAGTAGGCATCGAGCGATTGGCCAATCCCATGCGTGTCCATGTGGGGGTCAGAGCCATTGCCATTGCGATCCTCGCTTCCGGTCATAACCACCGGCAACTGAAGAGCAGCTTCCGCAAGAGCCTCAATTTCCTTCAAGCCCGTAGGCGGCTTTTCCTTTAAGTTTAGTGCTGAGGCCGCCCACTCAAGGCCTGCAAGTTTTAACAGACTACCCACCTCATTCTCAGTCGCGCCCTGGAAGACTGGTGTCTTCGCTTCGAATCCGAGTACGTGGCCAGCCCAGCCGAGGTGAGTCTCTAGGATCTGCCCAACGTTCATCCGAGAAGGAACACCTAGAGGGTTTAGAACTATTTCCACCGGCGTGCCATCCGGCAGGAACGGCATGTCCTCTTCCGGGGCGATGCGGGCAATGATTCCCTTGTTTCCATGCCGCCCAGCCATCTTATCACCAACCGAAATCTTGCGCTTCTCAGCGACATAAACCTTGACTAACTGAACCACACCAGGCGGCAGTTCGTCGGGCTGGAAAACCTTATCGGTCTGCTCTTCAGTCTTTTGCTTGACGGCCTTTACTCTCCGGTCTGCCTCATCAATCACCTGACGAATGCGCTCACTGGCAGCTTTGTTCTGCAGCTTGAACGTCTCGAGATCGACCTTTCTGAAGTTGATTTCCTCAATCGCTTCCTTAGTCAACTTCGTGCCTTCCTCCAAAATCGGCTCCACACTTTTCTTCTTAAGCATCAGAGCCACTGTCTGACGCTGGAGCACCGCACGAAGTTCTTCGTCTCTGGCTTCGGTAATCCGCTTGATTTCCTCGCGTGCCAGGCCGCGCAAGTCACCGATCTTGAAACCATGTTCTTTTTCAAGCAGCGGGTCATCAATACGACGAGAGAAGACCTTCACTTCGATAATGGTTCCAGTCATTCCTGGAGGCACACGCAGGGAGGAGTCCTTAACATCTTTAGCCTTCTCACCAAAGATGGCCGTAAGAAGCTTTTCCTCCGGGGAAAGCTCAGTCTCTCCCTTGGGTGTGATCTTACCAACGAGAATGTCACCCGCCTTCACACGTGCGCCAACACGCACGATGCCGAGTTCGTCTAGGTCGACAAGACTTTCCTCCGCCACATTCGGAATTTCGCGAGTGATCTCTTCCATGCCGCGCTTAGTGTCACGCACATGAAGCTCTAATTCTTGGATATGGATCGAAGTGAAAACATCGTCTTTGACGAGTTTCTCACTGATAACAATTGCATCCTCGAAGTTCGATCCGTACCAAGGCATAAAAGCGACCAACACGTTACGGCCTAGTGCGAGCTCGCCTGAATCTGTGCTCGGACCATCCGCGATTATATCTCCCCCTTGGACTTTATCGCCGATACTAACAAGTGGACGCTGGTTAATGGCAGTGTCCTGGTTTGTTCTCCAAAACTTCTTTAGGCGATATCGGTCGAACTGCGCGAGCTTAGCGAGGGGTTGGTCAGCCTTAGAGGATCCATTTACCCCAGTGTCAACAACTATCTCATCAGCAGTCACATGTGCGATCGAGCCGTCGCGACGAGCCTTGATAACTGCCCCTGAATCAGAAGCCACCTTGGCCTCAAGGCCGGTGCCTACCAAAGGTGCATCCGTGTAGAGAAGCGGAACCGCCTGGCGTTGCATGTTGGAGCCCATCAGAGCTCGGTTCGCATCATCGTGCTCCAGGAACGGGATAAGAGCAGCTGCGACCGACACGAGTTGGTCCGGAGCCACATCCATGTAATCGATGTCCTGAGGCCTTAGGAGTGGGAAATCTCCCCTTTCACGACACAGCACAAACTGATTCCGGAAGTTGCCTTTCTTATCAAGGGGAGCATTTGCCTGCGCGATCCTTACCTCCTCCTCTTCGTTAGCTGAAAGCCACTCAATTTCGTTTGTGACCTTCCCGTTTTTCACTTTTCTATAGGGCGTCTCAACAAAACCGAGAGCATTAATCCTTGAGTACGTCGTTAGGGATGTAATGAGCCCAATATTTGGACCCTCCGGTGTCTCGATCGGGCACATACGGCCATAGTGCGAATAGTGAACATCTCGCACCTCAAAACCCGCTCGCTCTCGTGTTAGCCCACCCGGACCTAATGCGGACAGACGCCGCTTATGCGTCATCTCTGCCAACGGGTTAGTCTGATCCATAAACTGGCTGAGCTGACTCGATCCAAAAAATGCTTGGATAACGGCGGACACCGTCCTGGCATTTACCAGATCGTCAATGTTGACCTTGTCCGGATCCGTGTTGATCGACATCCGCTCCTTTACTAGCCTCGCCATCCGGCTAAGACCGACACTGAACTGGTTTGCTATCAGTTCTCCAACCGTCCGCACACGGCGATTTCCAAGATGGTCGATATCATCCGTGTACCCGCCACCTTCGTTAAGCTCGATCAGGTGGCCTATGATTGACACGAAGTCGTCTTTGGTCAGAACCGTCTCACTGCGAGGGGCGCCAACCCCAAGCCGCTGGTTAATCTTGTACCGACCCACTCTGCCAAGGTCATAGCGCTGTGGATCAAAAAAGACCCGCTCTAGTGCAGCTCGAGCCGTCTCAATATTAGGTGCATCACCCGGACGCAGAAGCGAGTAAATCGCGTTCAGCGCCTCAGCTTCATTTTCCGTCGGGTCTTTCCTAATGGTGTTCTTGATTAGTGGGCTCTCACCCCGAGAAGTTTCTCGGTCGCTCTTATAAACCTTGATCTTCTTAACACCCAGCCGCTCGAGGATCTCAATGACTTCCTCTTCGATTTCCTCACCGTTGTCGATCAGAATCTCACCGGTTTCTGGATCGGCAAACTCCTCGGCTATCACCTTACCTTCAATCTCTGCCTTCTTCTCCTCATTTAGCTTACCCAGCTTCACCTCAGCAACGTCGTAATAGAGCTGGAAAACTTCAGCATCAGTACCGTATCCCAATGCCCTCAAGAGAGCCGTGGCAGGGAACTTTTTCTTCTTGTCGATATGGACATAGCAGATGTCATTGATGTCCAGCGTGAACTCAACCCAAGAGCCTCGGAAAGGGATGATCCGGGCGCTAAATAGCTTGGTTCCATTGGGGTGAGTGCTCTCTTCGAAAACCACGCCTGGCGATCGATGGAGCTGGCTGACGACGACACGCTCCGCTCCGTTGATGATGAACGTGCCAAGCTCGGTCAGAAGAGGGAGGTCACCGAGGTACACCTCCTTCTCGATAATGTCCTGAGGACGGCGGTCCTCAAGTGGGATGACCTTCTTCTTTTTCTTCCTCTTTTTTGGTACTTCCTCTTCGTCCTCTTCTGGGCGTTCCCACACGATGAGCCGGAGCGTGGCCTTCAGCGGCGCCGCATAGGTCATATCCCTCTCGATGCACTCCTCCACTGAATACTTAGGCTCCCCAAGTACAGCAGAGATATACTCGAGGGTGAAGTATTCATTGACGTCGGAAATCGGGAAAATTTCCCCGAATACCCGATCAAGTCCGAAATCCCACTGCTCCTGGACGTTCGGGTTGACCAGCTTCTCAAATGATTGAAGCTGGACATCAAGCAGATTAGGCATCGGCATGACAGATTTGAGCTTTGCAAAGCTCAGAATCGGCCGGTTATCTTTGCGCAGTTCCAACGTAAGTCCCCCTTACGAATCCGCCCCACAGAGGGGTGGGTTCGTGTCTCGTGTTCGATTTGGAGCAGATAGGCAGCGCGGCGTATGAAAACGCCTGGGCATAGGCTCCCATAGACCAGTGCCAACCTGGCATAGGTCGTAGAGCGGCCGTAACCGCATCGGTAGCGTATGCCTTCCTCTCACGGAGGCGGCTCGGCCCCGTTTCTCTACTTGAGCGCGACGGCTGCGCCGACGTCCTCGAGCTTTGATTTCATCTCTTCGGCTTCTTCCTTGCCAGCCGCTTCCTTCACAGTGCTTGGTGCGCCATCTACAACCTCTTTAGCCTCCTTAAGACCCAGCCCGGTCAACTCACGTACGACCTTAATGACCTGAATCTTCTTGTCTCCGATGCCCTCCAGCACGACATCAAACTCATCTTTCTCTTCCTCAGCAGCCTCAGCGCCAGGAGCTCCAGCGCCAGGCATAGCAACCGGAGCAGCCACTGCCGTGACATTGAACTTCTCCTTAAACGCGTCAACGAACTCAGAGAGCTCGAGCACGGTCATGCCACCAATGGTTTCGAGGATTTCCTCGTGATTAGCCGCCATTCCTTAACTCCTCCTGATTCACGCTGGCATCATGCCAGCAATCTGTATAAGCCCTTCCTATTATTAGTAGACGCCGAAGCATCCCTACTCTTCCTTCTCCCGCTCGACGCGGAGTGCATCCAATAGCCCAACCATCTCGCCAATCTTCCCCTCAAGTGCCATTGCTAATGCAGACAATGGAGCTTCAAACGCGCCAGCCAACTGGGCCATGAGCTGCTCTTTCGGTGGCAGTTTTGCCAGCTTCTTGATTTGTTCTGGCTCTAGGATCTGCTGATCCATGATCCCAAGCTTAAATGAAGGCCGCTCCTCATGGTCCTTGGCAAAGTCTGACAAGGCCTTTGCAACCGTCACGGCATCCTCGTACCCGAATACGAGACCTGTAGGCCCTTCTAGGCTTTCCGTGATGTCAGGCAAATCTTCCAATTCTGTAAAGACGCGCTTTGCTAGGCGATTCTTGACGACTAGATACTCAGCGCCAGAGGTCTTTAGAGACCTTCTAAGCTGGGTCATCGCCTTAACATCGAGGCCAGTGAAATCGGTTAGATAAAGCACCGGGGCGCGGTCGACCCGCTCCCTGAGATCTTCTAAAAACGACTCTTTCTGCGCGCGATCCATCAGCCCTTCCTATAGAGATTGGGATCGATGGCCACGCCAGGCCCCATCGTGCTCGATACAGTCACACTCTTCAGGTACGTACCCTTTGCTCCTGAAGGCTTAGCTCCCACAATCTGATCCATGAATGCGCTTAGGTTTTCGGCAAGCTGATCCTCTGAGAACGAAGCCTTGCCGATCGGAGCATGTACGTTGCCCGTCTTATCTACCCTAAATTCTATTTTACCGGCCTTAATCTCCTGAACAGCGCGACCGATGTCGAATGTCACAGTCCCCGCCTTCGGGGTCGGCATTAAGCCTCGAGGACCTAAGACACGACCCAAGGGTCCGACTTTACCCATCAGATCCGGGGTTGCAACGCACACATCAAAATCAAGCCACCCTTCCTGGATTTTCTCGACGAAATCGACACCTACGTAGTCCGCACCGGCGTCTTGAGCCTCAGTCTCCTTCTCACCCTGTGCAATCACAAGAACTCGAACGGACTTCCCGGTTCCGTGCGGGAGAACGACCGTGCCACGTACCAATTCATCCGCCTTCCGGGGATCCACACCCAAGCGTGTTGCCACGTCGATAGTCTCATCAAACTTCGCCGAAGCGAGGCCTTTTACTAGCTTGACCGCCTCTGCGGGCGGGAACTTCGCGCCGTCTGGCACACCAGAGCGAGCCGACGCGTAACGCTTACCTGTCTTAGGCATATTACACCGAGCCGATTCGTTTACCCTCCCACCGCTGACGGCTCTCAGTCGGTGGTGCGGGCCCGGGCTTCTACCCGGTAACCTCTGCTTCTTCTACTTTTGCGCCTTCTTCTTCAGCCTTCTCCGTGGGATCCACGATCTCCACGTTCATGGCTTCCTCCGAACCTGCCAGCACAACACCCATGGAGCGTGCTGTACCTGCAATCATTCTCACCGCAGCATCCATATCACTAGCATTGAGATCTTCCATCTTCGTCTGGGCAATCTCCTCTAACTGCGCTCGAGTGATAGTTCCAACCTTCTCCCGGTTCGGCTCACCCGAACCCTTTGGTAACCCAATCGCCCGCTTAATCAGCACAGATGCCGGAGGAGTTTTAGTAATGAACGAGAATGAACGATCGGCATAAACCGTAATCTCAACTGGGATTGTAATCCCTTGTTTGTCCTGGGTCTTTGAATTGAACTGCTTACAGAACTCCATAATGTTAACCCCGTGCTGCCCAAGCGCAGGGCCCACGGGCGGGGCCGGGTTAGCCTGACCACCTGGCACATGAAGCTTAATAAATCCGATGACCTTCCGAGCCATAACTAGTTATCCCTCACGGACCGTCAATATCCTCTAAGGTCGGTGTAATCGAGTTCCACGGAGGTTGGCCGACCGAAGAGAGACACCTCGACCTTTACCTTACCCTTGTCAGGATACACCTCCTGCACCGTTCCACTGAAATCTGTAAACGGACCCTTCGTTACCTCTACCACTTGGTCAACGTGGAACGGGATATCCTCGTGAGCCTTATCCCCCTCCTCTATCTCTACCCCAAGGATCTTATTGATCTCATCCTCGCGTAACGGCTGCGGTACCCTTCCGGAACCTACGAACTTGATCACACCCTGGATGTTGTTGATAACATGTGAAGTGCGCTCATTTAGTAGCATGTGGACCAACACATACCCAGGGTATAGTCGCTTAGTCACCGTTACTCTCTTGCCACCACGGATCTCTAGAACCTCTTGCGTGGGGACCAGCACCTCCTTGATTTCAGCACTTTCCTCCCCACCGGGCTCTTCCTCTATCCGCCGCTGAATCAGCTTCTGGACCTTGTTCTCATGTCCCGAATAGGTCTGGATCGCATACCAGTTGGTCCGCGCCATCGTCTCAACCATCATGCGCCGAAAAGCCCCATTATGGTCCGGATTCCCCAATCTGACAGGACATCCATAAGCCATATCACAGCAGAGACAGCGATCGTGAACAAAATGACCACGAGCGTAGCGCTCCGGAGTTGATCGGAATCCGGCCACGTGACCTTCTCGAGTTCGCTCCAGCACTCCTCTGCGAAGACCTTTGTGTCCTTCATTTTTTGGACAACAGCCATACGCTTACTTCGTTTCCTTGTGCGGCGTGTGCGTCCGGCATCGCGGACAATACTTGCGATATTCGACCCGCTCAGGATGCAGGCGCTTGTTCTTCGTCTTGTTGTAGTTCCTCTCCTGACACTCATTACAGGCAAGGATTATCTTGTCACGCGCCATAGACATCTTCCTTCGTTCCTGTAACAAAGCTCTGGGCGGGGATTGAACCCGCGACCTCGTCCTTACCAAGGACGCGCTCTACCACTGAGCTACCAGAGCGCGCACTTCCCCGGCTTACACCGGGCCTACAGAGCGGGAGACCGGACTCGAACCGGCGACCCTCAGCTTGGAAGGCTGA
>DEAM01000024.1:58903-65001 GCA_002347035.1 Gemmatimonadales bacterium UBA2982
CGACCCTCAGCTTGGAAGGCTGATGCTCTAGCCAACTGAGCTACTCCCGCTTTGCCTCCCATCTATAATGTCTCCCCCAAAATGGGTTCTTAAATGGTGGGGGGAGGATTCGAACCTCCGAAGGCTATGCCAGCAGATTTACAGTCTGCCCCGTTTGACCGCTTCGGTACCCCACCGAGTTGCGCTCCCGAAACTGTCTCTTTTTTGGGGGCGATCGCTGTCTCTCCCGCTAAAAACCCGAATTGGAAAAGAGCCGCCCCCAAACTGCTGGGCGGCCATTTACAGACGAGCTATGGAACGTAACGAGCGCTTTCGGGGCCGTAAAGACCTAAAAAGGGTTAGAATTTGCTCGTCATATTCTCTCTCAACCACTTGAAAGGATGGGCAATGACAGGTTCAAATAACTCTCCGTTCGCAACAGATGTTACTAAGGGAAAAAGCTACTATTGGTGTGCCTGTGGCTTGAGCAAGAACCAACCCCTTTGTGATGGAAGTCACAAAGCCACTTCGATCTCCCCGGTAAGGTTTGAGAGTGATACCGATAAAACGGTCTACCTTTGCGGATGCAAAAAAACTGGAAATGCGCCCTATTGTGATGGAAGCCACAATAGAACCTTAGGGTTTTAGGCAACCAGTACGAGGGTGGGTTAGCGCTTATTCGTGAGTTCTGCTCTTATGGCGAGCTTAAGATATGAATGCCAGGTTACCTAGATTCGGTTTCAGCAATTCTATATAGCTCCATCCGATGCCGAGGTGAGGAAGCTCCATGTCAACTAAGAAGCAGCTGCGGCGTGAGCGACAGAAAAAGAAGCAGGAGGAAGTCGCCAAGACCCGGAAGTCCCCGGTCTGGATCTTCATCTTGTCCATCGCCGCCATTATCGTCGGAATTGCGGTTTGGGGAAATTTCTTCGGGGATGACCGCGAACCACCATGGCCTGGCGCAACATGGTCTGCTGCACACGGACATTGGCACTGAGAGGATCTTTCCCTAAATCCCGTTAGTTGGCACGGCAAGCCCTGGAAGTACTCTGGGCAGCTTACTCGGTGGAGAACGGAGGACCATCTGACCCAGAGTCTTCCTCTTGTTTAGTCCCCCGAATCTTCAGGCCAGCTACCAGCACTCCTGCAATTAGTTGACCTCCTATGTTCTCAAAGGTCCACTGTTCGTAGGGCCCCACCACACTCGGTCTAGTCATCACATACATGAGGACCCCTGTCGTAATCGCGACGATAGGCACTGTTGTCTTCATGGGACCCGAGCTTGCCATGTACTCAGGGACAAGCTTCCTGAAGACCGATTCTAGAAGCCAGGTCCCTAGCCATATGGCCACGGCATACACAAGCGTCGTCACTATTAAGAAAACCACGTCACGATCCTCCATGGATTGGACAGGATTGCTCCGAATGGTGCCCCGTGAGATGCTTACTCGCAACTCGAACGGGCGAGTTGCGAGCGTGGGTAAAGCGATGACCTTCATCTTCCGAGCATGCGCCGCATCCAACTGATCACTGTGCTCTTTCTGCTAGCATGCGGAGAATCCAGCACAATACCCTTAGGCCTTGCGGTCATGATCGAGCCTCCGGGACCGGGCCTAATCGTTGGCATCGGCAACACCCGTGACTACACGGCATCGGCAACTGATTACTTCGGCCAAGTCATCTACGGGCAAACCATCACTTGGTCTACAGAGAATGCTGCGATCGCCACGATAGACCAGAACGGTCTCGCCACAGGTGTCTCGGAGGGTGAAACAACCGTTATGGCTGCAATAGGGGGAATGAAACACAGCGTGCCTCTGGAGGTCTACGTTCCAGAAGTCATCACCAGCTATCAAGCAGGGACGAGTTACTTCGGTCGCAACAACTACGTTGAATACGTCCCTGGCGAACTACCGGTTGTAATTTCGGCAACTCATGGTGGATCACTTCGGCCTTCTGAGATCAAGGATCGCAGTTATGGCGTAACGAACTCTGACCGAAATACGATCGAGCTCAGTGTTGCCGTACGAGATGCGCTTATCGAAGTGACTGGATCTGCACCCCATCTGGTCCTTTCACACTTGCATCGCAGTAAGCTCGACCCTAACCGCGAGCTTTTAGAAGCAGCTCAAGGTGATCCTTTTGGCGAGAATGCATGGCATGAATTTCAAGACTGGATCATGGAAGCGCGAGATCTTGTCTCCGAAGGACATGAAAGAGGACTGTATCTCGATATGCACGGTCACGGGCATACTATTCCCAGGATCGAGATCGGATACCTCCTGAGCAGCACAGACCTAAACCAAAGTGACAGCGCACTTAACAACATGACGATCGTGGAAAAAACGAGCATCCGTGACTTGGGCCGCCACGCTCCTGAAGCGTTTTGGGAACTAGTGCGAGGACCGAAGTCTTTCGGTGGCCTTCTGGAAGACGAGGGTGTGCGTTCCATTCCGAGCCCGAGCGACCCCTATCCTGGAACTGATCCTTACTTTACTGGTGGATACAACACCCGGATACACGGCTCAAGAAGTGCGGGTGAAGTCGTTAATGGGATCCAACTCGAACATCCCTACCCTGGCTTCCGCGACTCGGATGCCAACCGCCAAGCGTACGCAACTCAACTAGCATCAGTGATCCAACTTTTCATGATCGAACACTTTTGATTGGCTAAATCCCATGAGTAACCAAAAAAACTCACAGTCTATGGGATGAGCAGCCCAGACCCCTGCGCTAGACCGTGAATCTCACAATGGTTCTCCCCTTCTGGATTAGTGAAGTCGAAGTTTGTAAAAGCCAGGCACTTTAGCTCTAGCTCAGCCTCTTCGAGATATTTCATCATCGCATTGTGATCAGGCCCATCATTCCTTAAATGCTGGTAGATACCATCGTTTGAATAGACCTGATCTTTGGGCGTTCCTGACAGATCTTGCACGGTTTTGATGTTGTTTAAACTGAGAATCGATGTGAGAGCCTGCCATGAAGTCACATTTGTCTCATCAAGATCACAGATAAGCGCATCTCGAACCGGCATGATATAGGAAGCAATCCGTGCATACTCGCGCTCGTTGTGGACTGTGATTGTTGCCGTTGATTGTCCCAAAGTCCAACCCTCTTGGAATGGCCGACCCTGAGGGGGTTCAACTGTTTCAGCGTCGGATAACACCACGTTTTGTCCTAGTATCACGATGTTTGGATCGACGCGATGCCCACAATCCATCAGTTCCGGGCTCGTCGGTGAGGTCGAGTTACAGCCCAAGGTACCGATAAGTGCCCAAACTAGAATCTTATCGAGCTGGTAGTCGGGACGCTCGAGGGAGCTAGGTGCAGAAAACACTGTTCGTGGACTCGGCAGTGGTCTGGAATATTTTCAGCTTGCCAGGGAAGAACTAGCAGCTAGTCGCTGCCGGAACAGGCAGGGTAGGTCACTGTCTCTCCTAGCTCGAACCATTCACCGCACATACGGTTCATGTCGTAGGTACCCTTTTTCTGTAACTGTCCGTCATCCCAGTACGATACGAATGGGCCATGGAACCTTCCTTCCTGGAAGTTGACCTCTCGGCAAATCTGACCATTCGGGTAGTAGTGCTCAAACGTTCCGTGGTACCGACCGTCCTTGAAGGGACCCTTCTGCCACAACTGACCATTTTCATAGTACTTCTCATATAGCCCGTCTAGCTTGCCATCCTTGTAACACCCCTTCTCGTAGAGTTGACCGTTGAAGCGTCGCTCCTCAAACGGCCCATCTTCTTGTGGCCCATCGTCTCGTTCTGGCATGCCCCAGCCCATTTCATTAGGAGGCCTAAAACATAACGAAGGCACGGCCCTGCATGTAAAAATCCGTTAATAAATCTAGCACAGGAAATTATTCTCCGAGGTACTAGCTGGTCTGACAGACCAGGACTTGGGGATCTCAGATGAGGTAGATAAAGCCGTTAAAGCGAGCGAACCAAGTGGCATTTACCCATCTCGTCTTCTCCACACAAAGTTCTCAATCCTCCCCATCGCGACCTTGAGTTCCTCTATCGACACACACGGATAGACAACCCGAAAGAGCCCTCTTTTTGTGTGCCCGAACCCGATACCCGGTGTGAGAAGGACGCCGGTGGCTCGGAAAAGCTCCTGCCAAAGTTCCAACTCTGCATCTTTCGAGTCGCGGCTCATGAACTCCGACAAGTCAACCCAGACGAATAGACTTCCCCTGCTCGGTACGTAGGGGATTCCGAGGCGCTTCAGGTAACTGACCACGACCGCGTACGATTCCGTGAGGCACTTCTGGTTGCGCTCAAGGTACAGGGTCATGAACTCGGCATCGGTCAACAGACGCTCGAGCACCCACTGGGTGTGGTTGGATACCGAGTGGGTCAGGTTCAGATTTTCGTAGGCTTCTAGAAGCGCGGCATTCTGTGAATAGACGAGCCCGACGCGGAAGCCCGAGATGCCGAGGTCCTTGGAAACGGCGTACCATAGATGAAGAAAGTCACTTTGCTTCTTCGCCATGAGCTTCGCGAACGAGGAAAAGGGCAGCTCCTCAGAATAATCAGATCCAATTACCGGATGCTCAGTGTCTATGAGCGACAACCCGTAGATCTCGTTGACGACTAGGTGGACCTCCCGTTCAATACACCATTCGGCCATCTCAGAGAGTCGTTCTTCCCGGTAGATGCCGCCGGTCGGGTTATCAGGGGTCGTGAGGATAAGCATACGGAAGCGCTTGCCAGCCGCTTCTATCTCTGCTCGTGCCTGCTCGAGGTGAGCAAGCGTAAGGGCTGGGCCAGCCGCTATCTCCCAAAGCTCGTGGTGGGTCACGAGATCGTAGCGCTCAACGCCAGAGAGGTTCCCAATATCTTGGCGATAGACGGGGTAGCTTGGCGCAGGAATGACCGCAACGTCGCCAGCATCGGCGAGGATAAAAGAAGTCATTTCGATCACGCTAGTGGCCCCGGCAGAGACCCCCAAATGCTCCGGGTCAATGGGGCAACCAGTCAGGTGCTCACTAAGGAAGCTGGCAACAGCCTCCCTGAACTCTGGCGCTCCCCGTGAGGAGGTATATCCCGGCACCCAGGTGGGAACCTCATTCTCCGAGGTGATCGCCTCGATCTTTGCCTTCAAATCAAACCAGCTAAGACGATTCTCAGCGACATTTAGCGTCAACGCTCCGGTGGGGTTATCGGTCGGGTGATAGGGGTTTCCAATCGCCTCACTATAGGCTCCGTAATCGATACGGAGTGGAGTATTTGCCGCGCGGGCTCCGCGGCTAGAGAGTGACGTCTTGGTCATGAAGCCTGCCTACTCGTAATGGCTCAGGTGTTTTCAGAGATTTCTTGAGCCTGGAACTCCTAGCTCAATCTGAAATCGCAAAACCCCTTGAGCAAAACAGGGTTGGATAGCTATATGTGGCTGGATGCCCAAAAGGGGCTAGTAGCCCTAGACATCCTTGGTGTACCGACCGCTAGTGAAATCAGTGAAGTAGCGCTCTATCAAAGGATGTTGAATAGGAAGGCCACTCTGATCTGGTTCCAGATTTTGTTCAGCTACATACGTTTGATGTTGGGTACCATGTGGCAGCACCTGATACCAAGGACGGTGCTTGGGTGGTCTCGAACGAGCCACCACTTCATACCATTCATCGGTTCCCTGAAAGTGCGTATCGACATCGACAATTACGCCTCGGTAGTCGAACAGCTTGTGTTGCACGACGTGACCGACTGAAAAGCGAGCGCTCGGCATCCTTATCATTAATTAATGCGCCTACCAACTGGGCTTGGATTTCTTGTAAACAATTTTTGGGGATCTGGAAGTCGCGAGGCAACCTGAAATCGCGACACCCTTAATGAGCTAGTTGCTGCTGGGGTGCGTCTCTATCCATTCAAGGGTGAGCCGTTGGGCTTCATCAATTTGTTCGCGAGTCATCCGCTGTTCGAGTATGTCTTTGATGCCCTGTGCAATGTCTCTTCCTTGGCCCACCGCGAGATTGTACCACATGTAGGCAAGCACAATATCCTCCTGTACGCCTTGGCCAGTGGAATACATAACGCCAAGGTTGGTCTGGGCGACCGCATCTCCCTGCTCAGCAGCTAACCGATACCAACGAACAGCCTCCGCATTGTCCTGCAGGA
>DEAM01000012.1 GCA_002347035.1 Gemmatimonadales bacterium UBA2982
CAACAAATAATCTGTAACGCAAAAAAGTATAGTGCTTATTACCGTTTCGAGAAGACGTATAGCCTAAACATTGTGATTTTGTCCGCGTCGGCTAGTAAGCAAATTTCTTCGATTGCTCACTCCACTTAGATTGGCGCATGCGTTTTTTACATGTCGCCGATGTTCATCTAGACACATCGTTCACAAGCCGGTCGACCTCGGTCCGTCAGCACCTACGTGACGCCTCTCGAGAGGCGTTTGAGCGCTCTGTAGACCTTGCTATCAGCGAAGGTGTCCACGCTTTCCTCATCGCGGGCGACCTATTCGACAGTGAGCGCCTATCCTTTCCGACAGAGCGGTTTCTCCTAGATAAAGCAGCCCAGCTGGGCGAGCACGGTATCACGGTTGTGTACGCTACCGGGAACCATGATCCGAGTTCACATGAAGACGGGCCACGGCCCATTCCTTGGCCAGAGAATGTACATGTTGTATCGGAAGCGAACCCACAACGCCTGCTGATCTCTGACGATACCGGGAAGCCCGTTGGATACGTAACAGCCTCAGGTCATGCTTCTACGAAAGAAAGTCGGGATTTGTCTAGGTTGTTCCCACGTCCTGCCGGTGAGATGCCCGAGGTTGGCCTGCTGCATACGCAGGTGCACTCGTCTTTAGGAGCTACAGAACATCATTCTTACGCACCATCCGAACTCTCATACTTGGTTGGAGCAGGATTTGACTACTGGGCGCTAGGCCATGTGCACGTGCCCCAGACGCTGTCTGAGGACCCGCCGGTGAGGTACGCTGGTAGTCTGCAAGGCCGCACGCATAAAGAGCAGGGAGAGCGTGGCGCTCTACTAGTTGACTTATCAGATCGTGACGCGCCAGTAATCAGGTTTTGCTCTCTTGCCACGGTACGCTGGGATACAGTTGATGTTACCCACCTTGATACCGCGGATTCTTTGGATGACCTACAACGCCTGGTCCAGAATGAATGGGCGAAGGCACGTAAGGTGGACGCTGGCACCGGTGATACTAAATGGATGGTACGGGTAATCCTCAGTGGGGCCTGCAACTTATGGTCTGAGCTTCGAGATGAAGAGAACCGTGATGCTCTTGCAGATAACCTACGTCACACTCTAAATGATGCCCTTGATGTCATGGTTGTCTCGAAAGACGTCCATGCCCCACAACCCATCGAGGAATATCGGTCTCGGAACGACATGCTCGGGGAAGCACTCCGACTCTGTGACATGATTCGTGAGGGCAAGGCCACACTAGAAACGCTGGACCCTGATGATCTTGCCGGCCTTGAATCCGACGACCCGGAGTTGGTCGAACGCTATATTAGAGGGCTCCTTAGCAGCCCGGGTACGGACGCTGAAGTCGCCGTCCGCCTTTCTCAGAAACAGGACCGCAGGAAAGGAAAAGCTCATAAAGCACCGGATGCTTTGAGCAAACACCCTGGCTCCAAGCACCAATGAATATTGAGCATATCCATATCGATGCTTTCGGCACACTCGAAAACTTTGACAGTGGAACAGGATCGCTCGGCTCGCTAGTCGTTGTGTTGGGTCCCAACGAAGCAGGGAAATCCACACTGTTCAGCTTTTTGCAAACTGCACTTTATGGCTTCTACCCGGCCAATAAGGACCAGCATCCCTACTTCCCATGGGGATCCGATGAGGCAGCTGGCACCATCCAGTTCCGACTGGCAGATGGCAGTTGCTGCGATGTCGAACGAAAGCTCCGCTCAGAGCCCACCGGAAGCGTGACGCACCATGGCGAAGCAAGTGCCCTCGGGAACCACGATCTCCCGTGGGTGAGTCACATCCCACGGGATTTATTTCCCAATGTTTTCGAGATAACGCTTAAGGATCTCGCGGGCTATTCTGCGGGAACAAAGGAGCAAAGCCAGAAGGATCGTGATACGTGGCGACAAATCCACGGTGAGGCGTTGGCGTTGGCGGGTGGCTTAGGTACGCCTGTGGACAAGGTGGCGCAAACCCTTGAAGACGAAGCTAGTGCGATATGGAGACCCAACGAACGCGGCAACCAGCGTCTGATGGACCTCAAGAAAAAGAAGAATGAGTTGCAAGAACGGCGACGTAGAGCGACCGAACGGGACCGTGACATCCGAGACCTGATCGCTGAAAAAGAAGACGCAGGCCCACGCTTAGACGAGCTGAAGCAAGAACACCAACAGTTGATCAATGCCATCACGCCAGTTCAGAAGCTAGCCCGATTGAAGAAGGAGATGGATTCCAATAAGAAGGAGCGGCAAGCAAAAGAGCAGGAGATATCAAATTTCGACCGGCCAGCGCAGGGGCTGTGCGAATTACGCGACGAAATCAACACGTTCATTGTACTTAACGATCAGTCCTTAGTCGCGCGAAACCAACAATTGCAGCTTGAAGACGAGATCCGCAGCCTAGAATCAAACGCAGGCAAAAGCCGTCTAAAGACCGCTATCATCGCCTCTAGTTCGTTTGTAGGCATCTTGCTTCTAGCCTGGAGTGTATCCGCTGCGGACTTGACCTTGGCTCTGTTATCAAGCGTCCTGTTAATTGGCGCGTTCACTGCCCTGATTCTAGGCCGCAATCTTAGGCGTCGCATCAGCCTCCTAAAGGATTCTGGTGCCACCACAAGAGCGCAGATCGAACTCGTTGATCAAAAGGCGAAGCAGGTGAGTGCAAAACTGGATCAGGATTTTGAAGATGTAGAAGCTTTTGCCAGAACAATTAAGCGCGATCTGGAGAAAGCGAGTGAACTTCAACACTTGGCAACAGCAGCGCAGTCCACGATCGACAAACTGGATCAGGACCTAGGGGTGATACGAGACAACATTGATCACATCGAACGGGAACTTGACCCCATCATCTTGGGCAGGGCACACGATGATGATGACTGGCCTCAGGGCCGCACGGAAGAGTTGGCTGAGGAGATCGACCAGCTGACTCGACTACAGGAAGGTCTTAGGGCCAGGGAAGCTGAGCTAATGAGGGAGGAGACCGTCGACGCGGTCCAGGGTGAACTTGATAGCCTCGAGGAGGGCATAGAGGAACTCACGCGTCAGCGTGACCAGAAATGGGTTATTGCCAAGTTGATCAGGGAAGCTGACCGCCAATTTCGGGAGGAACACGAATCATACCTTCTCAAGCAAGCTGGCATCTATCTGGCACGGCTGACAAACGGCAGATACACAGGCCTTGAAATACATGAGGGGAGCGACAGGAAGCAGCCTTTATTCGACTTAGTCGGTCCAGCATTAACGAAATGTGAGCCCCTAGCACACCCGATATCTACTGCAACCCTAGAGCAAGCCTACTTGAGCCTGCGACTGGCCGTCATCGATCACTTTGATAAGAAAGGTGAGGCCTTACCGCTCTTCATTGACGAAGCTTTCGTCAACTGGGATCCCACACGCGAACAACATGGCCTCGAGGTCCTCTCAGATCTTTCTAATTCGAGGCAGGTCTTCGTTTTCACTTGTCACCCGCCTGTGGCAGAATTACTCAAACAGCACGGCGGACAGGTGCTCGAACTAGGTTCCAAAATGTGAGTGGAGGAAACTCGCCTTTTTTCATTGAATCATTCGGTCTAGAGCCTGGACCAGATATTGACACCTTCCTCCTAATCCACGGCTACGGAGGATCCACATTTTCATGGCGGTACTGGGCCCCGCGCCTCGCGGAACAGGGGCATGTAGTCATGATCGATCTAAAGGGTTTTGGATTCGCAGAAAAACCCGACGACGGACAATATCGCCCCGAAGATCAGGCGGAGCTGGTGTGTCAGTTGATTGCCACGAGAGACCTTCGGAAAGTAACAATCGTGGGACACTCACTGGGTGGCGGGATTGCATTATTAACAGCCCTTCGACTCAAGGATTCAGGGTCTGCCCGAATTGAGCGGTTAGTAATTGTGTCAGGAGCCGCATATAAGCAGCGCTTTCCCCCGTTTATCCAACTCGCGAAGTGGCCCATACTGATCTCGTTTATATTCAGAATGATTGGTACCCACAGGATCATTCGCTGGGTGCTCCGATCGATGGTCCACGATCCCTCGGCAGTTACCGAGATGCAGGTCAACGGCTATGCCGCTCCACTGCAGTCGGAGGGAGCGATACGCTCTCTTATGGAAACTGCGCGCCAGATCGTCCCGCCCAACCTAGAACAGCTGGTGCTCCGCTATCCAGAACTCACGGTTCCAGCTCTACTGCTCTGGGGCAAGGGCGACTCCGTCGTCCCTCTAGCCGTAGGCCAACAGCTCGTTCAAGCTCTCCCAGATGCCCACCTGCATGTGTTAAATGCGTGCGGGCATATGCCTGCAGAGGAGCTGCCTGAGGAATCCTTTGCAGTTCTTTCTTCGTTCCTAGAAGGCTCGGAGCCGCGCGCCTAACACTCGGATGTTCCGCGCTCGAATCCGTGACAATCTAGAACAGGTAAAACGGGATACCGTGGATACTCGAGCTCCTCTTTAGCTCGTTCACATAGGTAAAAGCGTGACCCCTGCCGTGATATGACAAGACGATGGTGAAGGCAATCTCCGCATAGGCCAACGAGGTCGTCCCGGGACAGCTTTCTCAGGCTCTTATACCTACGAATGCCACATGGCGGGCACGGTCCCCATCTCTGTGGGAGAAGAGTCCGCTCTGTGTACAGATCGTGCAGTGCGCCGACCGACTCATTCTGTCCAGATCAACCCCCAAAGCGGATCCTCTATCTGCTAGCACAGTCCTTAAGTCTAGTGGGCGGGGACCCGAGGGCACGGTGAGCTTTAGGGCTTCAAATACTTCGGGTCCGACCTGGTAGCAATCCCCACAGATAGCGGGACCAAGATGTACATGAAGCTGCTTTTCTCTGATGCCAAACTCCTGAAACATCGCTGCAAGCCCCTGCTCTAGAATGCCCGCTGCCACACCCCTCCAGCCAGCGTGCAGAACACCCACCACACGCGCCTGAGGTTCTACAAGAAAAATAGGCACACAGTCCGCAGTTGTGACAGCCAAGAGAACGGCAATCTGGCTCGTTATATGACCATCGCATGCTTCCATAATCTGCAGGCCAGAGGTCTTGCCAGTTTTATATATTTGGACATCGGCCTCGTGCACCTGAGGAGAGTGTATGGCCACTTGCATCTTGGTCACTGTCAGCAGCTGACGCCAATGTGCTTGAACAGCCTCAGGGGGGGTGCCTTCGCTAAAGAGGCCAAGGTCGAATTCATGTCCCGGTGCACCCCGAGTTGTAGTGCCCTGCAGAAGCCAAGGGAATGCCGCAGCCCAATCAGCATGCACCAAAGCTGAGATTTCCTCCTCGTGCTTCTCACGAATCGTTCGGACTTTTGCCGAAATGGGGCTCTCTGTGTTCACGAATCACTACTACCCGTCCTGATACAATCCGTGCGTATCGAGTTCAAAGCGCGGTCCCCTTCCACTCCTACAGTTACCCTTAATGCCATAGGTTAACTTCTGCTAGAGATCCCTACGCCCGGTGCGATGACGGACGATACGCTCTTCGACAGCCAAAACGCAGCCTACGTTCAGGCCATATTTGAAGAGTATACACGAAATCCTGATGCTGTCTCAGCTGAGTGGCGAGAACTGTTTCGGGAAGGCAAATCAAAAGTCGTAGCTGAAGGTCTTTTGGCGGCCGACCAATTGGACGCCCCGCTTCTTCCGGGATCCTCTCCCAAGCCGACCCTCTCGGAAGAACACATTCGCGCTCATGAACATCTAATTCGGGCCCTTCCTGCAGTCTCTCGAGCAACTGCACTCGTCCAAGCATTTCGTGACCACGGGCATCAACTCGCCCGAATCGATCCACTAGGTGGTGACCCACCCGGCCATCCTCAATTGAGTCCTGCGTTCTTCGGCACATCTATGGATGAGCTTAGTAGACTGCCTGCTTCTCTGGTGATGGACGAGGCCCCGGAAGGACAATCCGTGGCGGACGCTCTTGAAGGGTTAAGGCAGGTATACGCGGGTGTGATCGGCTACGAGTTCGAGCACCTGGATGACCACGTCAAGGTCGACTGGCTTTGGGAGCAGGTCGAAGCAAGCTCTCACTTCATTGAGATGAGCAATAAGGAAAAGGTCGACCTGCTTCGCAGGATCTCTGAGGTTGAAGGGTTAGAGCAGTTCCTTCACCGAGCATATCTCGGTCAGAAGAGGTTCTCGATTGAAGGCACAGATATGCTTGTACCCATGCTCGATATTGCGATCGAAGAGCTGGGAAAATCTGGTGGCCGTGAGATCGTGCTAGGCATGGCTCACAGGGGGCGGCTAAACGTGTTGACCCACACAATCGGCATCTCTCTCAAAGAATTGCTAGCCGAGTTCGAGGGTCCCTCGTTCAAAGGTGGGCAGCTGGATATCGCAGGCACGGGTGACGTAAAGTACCACCATGGAGCACGTGGTACCCGAGAGGTCACAGGTGCAGGGTCAATTCGAATTACCCTGGCACCCAACCCAAGCCACCTTGAGTTTGTAAACCCAGTTGTTGTTGGATGGGCACGCTCAAAACAATTCGAAAGTGTCTCCAAGGGCTCTAAACCAAACTTTAGTGCTGTTGTACCAGTACTTATTCATGGCGATGCTGCCTTCGCAGCAGAAGGCGTGGTCGCAGAAACTCTCAATATGGCACGCCTGCCCGGATACGACGTCGGTGGCACAGTGCACATCATCGTCAATAACCAAATCGGCTTCACGACGAATCCACAGGAGGGCCGATCGACCTACTACGCAAGTGACCTCGCCAAGGGATACGGCATTCCAATTGTCCATGTGAATGCAGATGATCCTGAAGCGTGCCTGGCAGCTGTAAGGCTAGCGACTGCTTACCGAGCCCGGTTTCAAGATGACTTCGTAATCGACTTAGTCGGATACAGGCGCCACGGGCACAATGAGGGGGACGAACCTGCATACACCCAGCCTCTCCGATATGAGTCGATAGATAAGCATGACCCTGTGGGTGATATCTATGCGGCCCACTTGATATCTGACAGTGTCATTTCACGGGAGCAGGTTGACGAACTCAGAGCTACGATCACCCAGAAGCTGAGGGATGCCCAGGACAGCGTGCGCGAGTCCAAATCAGATGACGAAGAGAGTATCCAGGACGACGACCGAGAAACCCCTGTGGCTCCCGACAATACAGGCGTGGCTCTCGAGATTCTCGAGGTTATCAATAACGCTAGTATCTCTGTACCAGGAAGTTTCAAACCCCACCCGAAACTCTGGAAGCAGCTAAGCCGGCGCAGTGACATATCATCACCTGACCAGCCCCTCGATTGGGGTCACGCTGAAACCCTGGCGATTGGTAGTCTACTCATCGAGGGCATACCGGTCCGTATCACTGGCCAAGACAGTGAACGAGGAACTTTCAGTCATCGCCACCTGGTGCTACACCACTCAGAAACAGGGGAGACCTTTATCCCCCTGGAGCAAATCGCTGATGCTCGTTTAGAAATCTATAACTCACCTCTCACAGAAACCGCCGTTGTAGGGTTTGAGTACGGTTACTCAGTCAGCGCCGATACCGACGTGGTTGTCTGGGAGGCCCAGTTTGGCGACTTCGTGAATGTAGCCCAAGTCATGATCGACCAATTCCTTTCCTCTGGTCGTGCCAAGTGGGGTCAATACTCTCGACTTACTCTTTTGCTTCCGCATGGGTATGAGGGTCAGGGGCCGGAACATTCGAGTGCCCGACTAGAGCGCTTCCTGCAACTCTGTGCAGAAGACAACATGAGAGTCACGTACCCGACCACTCCAGGACAGTACTTCCATCTTTTGCGGCGCCAGGCTCTGTCTCGGCCAGAACGCCCATTGATCGTCATGTCACCAAAAAGTTTATTGCGACACCCATCCGCCACATCAATGATCTCCGAATTGACTGACGGCGAATTCAGACACGTGCTCCAAGACCCGTCGATCGAAGACCCTGACCTCGTGACGCGACTCGTCCTGTGCTCGGGTAAGATCTACTATGATCTTGAGACACACGACCACCGAGTTCAGGCTGCATCGACTGCTATTGTCCGAGTTGAGCTACTCTATCCGTTCCCGGCTGAAGCAATCTCCCAAGTGGTCGCTAGCTACCCTAACTTGCGTGAGGTCGTCTGGGCTCAAGAAGAGCCTCGAAATATGGGTGCGCTGACTTATATCGGGCCTCGGCTTCGCGCCGTCATCCCAAGAAAGATTGCACTTTCGCACGAGGCCCGCCCTGAACGGGCGAGCCCTGCAGAAGGTAAGGCTAAGGATCATGGAGATTACCAGGCGTCTGCAATAATTCGTGCGCTCGGCCTCGAGGCAGACGAGCCCTAGTCTCTACCTATCACCACTCTAGAAGGATCTTCCCGAAGTTACGATTCTCCTCCATGTACCTGTGGGCCTCGTCAGCCTCAGCTGCAGGAAAGATTTTATCGATTACCGGCTCTAGTTCGCCGGATATGAAGCCAGGTAGCACATCTTCTACGAATGCCTGCGAGAGGCCTGCCTTCTCCGGAAGCGGTCTAGCCCGCAGCACCGTGCCTCGAATCGAGGCTCTCTTTCCCATGAGCCTTCCCAGGTTGACGGTAGAGTCGCTTCCCCCCGGCACCCCAACCACTATATGTCGGCCCTTTGTCGCAATCACTCGTTGATTCCCCTCAAAATATGGGCCACCGACAAGATCAAGGATTACATCGGCACCTCTACCTCCAGTCAACTCTAGAACCCGTTTGGGCCATGAGTCGTCGGCAAGAACACCATTCTCTAGTCCGAGCCTAGACGCCCTATCAAGTTTCTCAAGTGTCCGAGACGTGCCTATGACCGAAGCACCTGCCCTCCGTGCAAGCTGGACGGCAGCTGTGCCAACTCCACTACCCACTGCATGCACGAGGAGAGTCTCTCCGGCCCTCAGGCCCTCCTGAAGAAAGGCCGCATCAAACGCAGTCATGAACACCTCTGGAATAGCTCCGGCTTTATCCGAAGGCATCCCGTCAGGAATTGGGACTAAGGTGTCACTAGGACTGAGAGCATATTCCGCATACCCACCACCACCCAGAATGCCCATGACCTGATCTCCAGGTGCTACCGTGGTAACCCCTCGGCCTACTGCGTCGACCGCACCGGCAAACTCCAAGCCAGGAATTTCTTCCGGATAACCCGGAGGAGCCGGATAACGCCCAAGTCGCTGAAGTAGGTCGGCCCTGTTTACACCTGAAACCGCTACTTTCACCCGCACCTGTTTAGGGCCTGGATCTGGAATCGCAACCTCTTGGATTTCAAGTACCTCTGGTCCGCCAGGCTCCCGAATCACTACTGCTTTCATTGAATCGCTCATGAAGAGGCTTGTAACTACCTTTCGGTTCCAATGCAACTGCCCTTCGAATTAGATCGACCGCTCCTGTTCTTCGATCTTGAGACCACCGGTCTAGATGTAGAGAAAGACCGGATCATCGAGCTCGCCTTAATCAAGCTCACACCGCAAGGAGACGTGCTCGAGCGTGAGCGGCGCTTCAATCCCGGCATTCCCATCCCATCGGAAGCTGCCGCGATCCACCATATCACAGATGCCGACGTTGCGAATGAGCTTCCCTTCGATCGCACGGCTAAGAACCTGTATGCAATCTTTGATAACTGCGATCTCGCGGGCTTCAATATTAAGGGCTTTGATCTTCCTCTCCTCATCAACGAATTCCGGCGTTGCGGAATCGAGTTTTCTCTCAAGGGGCGGCGAATCTTAGATATGCAGGCGATCTTTCACCGTGAGGAGTCACGGGACCTCTCGGCAGCTGCGCGTTTCTATCTTGGACGTGAGCACGAAGAAGCCCACGCGGCACTTGGTGACATTCGTACCTCTGCGGCGGTTCTAGGTGCGCAACTCGAACGATATGCTCATGTGCCAAAAGATCTCGATGGCCTCCACGCCTACTGTGCAGAGTACGCAGTAGGTCGCTGGTTCAGTGGACCAAAGGAGGCTAGGACCTTTAAGAAAGGTAAGCATAATGGCCAACTACTCTCCACGGTCGCCCGCGACGCACCCGACTACCTTCATTGGATGCTAGGGCTTGATGACTTAGACGCAGACGTACGTGAAGTGGTGCGCGCCTCTCTCGACACTGAGTAACTGACCATCATATCCTTAAGCTTTCCAGCATAAGCCAGTGAAAAGGTGGACCTAGGTGATACGAACGTGCGTGCTCGCCATAGCCATAGGTCTGGCGTCCTGTAGTAACTCGACTCCTGAGTCAGTTCCTGAGGAGATGCCTTTAATCCAAGGAGTGTTCGGGCAGGCTCCGCCTACGGCGAATGGTATCACTTCGGTGGTTACGCTGGATGCTCCTACCCTTATCCAGGGAAGTTTAGGACAGGGCAACCCCACCATCGACCAACTGGGACTGGAATTCACACCGAAACAGCTCCTAGTTCAGCTCGGACAAACGGTAGGGTTTACGAACAGCGAGAGCATAGGACATAACGTCCACCTCTCGGTGCTGGAGAGCGATTCCACTGTGTTCAACACAGATACTGACACCTCTGAGAGAGTTGATTACATCTTCGATGAAGCAGGGGCCTACAACGTTACCTGTGACGTTCACCCTGGCATGCAGGCCATGATCTACGTGACGGACGCCCCGTTCGGCGTGTTCGCCGAGGAAAATGGAAACTTTGTTATCCCCGATGTCCCTGAGGGGACATACACACTATCAGTATGGAGCTTTAACCCTGACTACAGGACTGAGCAGATAGTTGAAGTCAATACTCTAAGCACGGAAGTCGACCTGGGCGTCCAGTAGTATGACCCCTGGGTACTTCCAAGATCATCGCCGGAGTATATTGGCTATACCCAGCGCGGTGAGCCATGCGGGCTTGCCCCACCCCGTAACTGCCGACGACTGAATATGCTTCTGAGTGCACACTCTGGCTTTCGGTACCTCGTTCTACTCATCGGGATCCTTGTAATCGCATATGCCGCTTATGGAATGGCGACAGGGCGTCCCTACGACCAACGCATGCGCATTCTTGCTGCTCTATTCACCGGAGTGCTCGACCTCACTGCGCTACTAGGTTTCGCAATGATTCTCATGGGCACCTTCTATCCTCAGTTAGGTGGGCACATCGTCATGATGATCCTGGCGCTCGCCATAGCGCATATGGTCTCCATCGTGATAAAGAAGCGCCCGCCTGAAGAGCGCACGTACGCACCCCATCTAGTAGCGACACTGCTTATCCTTGGAGTAATCTCTTTCGGGATTCTAGCCATCGGCAGACCAATCGTCGGTTGACCGGTGGCTCTTTCACCCCTCGAAGTTCCTCCTCGAGCTAGTCAGTCTCGTGGGCCAGATGACCTCGGGATAGTGATGGGTGGAGGAGGTGCGCGAGCTGCCTACCAAGTGGGATTCCTGCGCTGCTTAGCTAGGCTTTTTCCAGAACTCTCGGTGCCCTACATCACAGGCGTATCCGCAGGAGCAATCAATGCTGCGCTTTTAGCATCGCACGACGGCACTTTCCTACAGGCAACGCGCAAGCTTAGCGGTCTCTGGGAAAACCTCAGAGTACAGGACGTGTTCCGAACTGATACTCGAGCCCTCCTCGGAAACGGGATTAACTGGCTTAGGCAACTGGTGTCTGGTGGTATTGGAAAGCAGCGGCTCGTTAAAGGTCTCGTCGATACACAACCCCTGCTGACCTACCTAACAGAGGCACTCGACTGCAGCGACGGCAAACTTACTGGCGTCCAGTCCAATTTGGACCGAGGTCGCTTACGTGCATTCGCAATTAGCACAACGAGCTACTCGACCGGACAGTCGGTCACATGGATCCAAGGGAGGGACGTGCAGCTCTGGGAGCGCCCGCAGCACCAGACACGAACTGCGACAATCGGCGTTGAGCATATCATGGCTTCCTCTGCACTACCGATGTTCTTTCCAGCAGCAAGAATAGAAAATTCATGGTACGGGGATGGTGGAATTCGGTTAATGTCACCTCTCTCTCCCGCAATCCACTTGGGTGCCCGACGCATCATTGCTATCTCAACACGATATGGGGCCAGACCAGGGGAACCAAGAGAGCCGGAGTACCCCCCACCCGCTCAAGTATTGGGCGTCCTTCTCAACTCCATCTTCCTAGACTTTCTCGATCATGACGCCACAAGATTGAATCGAATCAACCAACTCATTTCTGCTCTCCCAGAGGACAAGCGAGTCGGGCTCAAACCCGTCCAACTATTGACCCTTCGCCCGTCTGTTGATCTCGCCAAGATAGCTGGACAGTTCGAGGCTCAGCTTCCCTGGGGCTTTAGGTTCTTAAGCCGTGGTCTGGGCACCAAGGAAGAGCGTAGTCATGACTTTCTCAGCATGATTCTATTCCAGCGGGATTATCTCTCTGCACTGATTGAGATTGGTGAGCAAGATGCGGAGGCCAGGGCAGACGAAATCGAGGCATTCCTTTCTATAACGGAGCCGGAGGATGACCCGGCACTGTCAGCCTGACCCACATTCATGCTTCACGCCAGAGCATTTAAAGTAAGCGTAGTGTGGACACTCCTCCTGCTCTATCTGGGCAGCGTAGTCCACGCGACTGAGTCCAGCCTTGCATGCCCAGATTGGCCAACCTGTTTCGGAACTATGCTACCGGAAATGACTGGGGGAGTCTTCTGGGAACACCTGCATCGTCTAGTCGCCGGGGGCTTGGTTCTCATGTTTATGCTTGCTACTTGGCTCGCGTATAAAGAGACGAGAGCGCGACCGTGGATCTTCAGAGCCAGCCTTTTTGGTATGACCCTATTGATTGTGCAGTCTGTCTTCGGCGGGCTGACCGTCATCTATGAATTACCAGACCTAATTTCGACCACCCACCTTTCGCTTGCTCTCCTGTTCTTAGCACTCGCTACGCTTTTGGCGTCCTCAACGATTGTAATCGCCGACAGCTACCCTGCG
This sequence comes from Gemmatimonadales bacterium UBA2982, assembly GCA_002347035.1. Taxonomy (GTDB): domain Bacteria; phylum Gemmatimonadota; class Gemmatimonadetes; order Longimicrobiales; family Gaopeijiaceae; genus UBA2982. The sequence goes on from DEAM01000012.1 coordinate 12,898, forward strand.
CCGTCGGGCTTCCGTGTCAGGGCCTGGGCCATGGTGTTAGCCGGGTTCGTTTTCGTGCAATCGGTACTCGGTGGTCTTGTCCGGCATATGGATGCCGGCATGGCGTGTCCGGACGTCCCGCTTTGTCTTGGACAAATCCTGCCACCCTTAGTTAATGCCCCGATCACCATCCATTTCTTTCACCGTCTTCTGGCAATTCTCCTGGCGGCAGCCGTCCTCTGGTTCGCGCATCGAGTCTACTGGGAGGAAACCTGGCTGCCGATCCGCCGTTGGGCCAAGATCGTCGCTATCTTAGTCGTACTTCAGGTCACACTGGGCTTCGTATCCGTGCTCACTCTTCTTGCCGTCATACCCGTTTCGCTTCACACACTTCTGGCTGCGTGTCTTCTAGCATCTCTGATCCATATGGCAACTATTTTCCCAAGATCAAGTGCAGCGACACCCGGAGTTCTTGCCCCTCCAACCAACTGAAGATTAATCAATGGACATAGCACAGTTTGGCGATGCGCTTGCAGTTTTTAACGCCAGTCTTAACGCAACTAGTGCGGCAGCGCTGTTCACCGGATTTGTGCTCATACGTCAACGGAAGCTTCGTGGCCACCGGCTTGCGATGACCGTAGCCTTCGGTACTTCCGCGCTGTTTCTTGTCTTCTACTTGATTCGATTTGCTCTAACTGGCACCCACGAGTTTGCTGGGGAGGGCGTAGCACGTCTCGTATACTTCAGCATCCTTTTCTCCCATATGGCACTCGCGGTTCTGGTAGTGCCATTTGTAATCAGGCTCCTCTACTTGGTTCGGAAGCATCGCTTCCGTGATCACGCCCGACTGGCGAAATGGGTGTTTCCAGTCTGGGCATACGTTTCGATCACTGGGCTCCTAGTATACCTGCTTCTATACCAGGTATACGGATACTCATGAGCCATGATCTGCAAGGCGGACCCTAGGCTCTCTGGGAAGTCCCTCTACAGGGCCTCTCCTCTATTCGGGAGGAGATACCGCTCTGCCACACAATTCCTGTAACTAGGCTGCACCCACTACGAGGCGGAGAAAGAAACCTCCACTTCACCACTTCCATCAGTACCATTTCTAAGTTCGATCTTCCCCCCCATTGCTTCAACAGCCTTTCTTGCATGGGGCAGGCCAAGGCCGAGGCCTTCGTCTGACGTTGAGTAGAACGGATCAAACGCTCTCTGAAATGCCTCTTCACTGAAGCCTGCACCGCGATCACGCACCGTGATCCTCACAAACCCATCATCTTTCTCCAACAGCAGGTCTACCGTCTCTCCCTCACCAAATCGGGCTGCGTTATGCAGAACAAGATATAGGGCATCAAGAAGCGTCTTTGGATTGACTGAAGCACGAATACTCCCATCGCCGAGAGCTACACGAACTCCCACATTCTGATCCGAAACAAATTCTCTGGAAACACGTTGCACGAGTTGGCCTAGGTCTGTGGTTTCACAGATATAACTAGGCTCAGTAATGAAGAACTCTATGTCCTGAATCGCCCCAAGCGCACGGCCGATCCTCTCTCTTAGCTCGTCTGCCCCAGCGAGATCGTCAAATCCATTGAGTGGTCTTCGGACGTTCTTATTCAGTACAGTACTGACTCGGCCAATCGCATCATGGAGAGCCCTCTCCCGCTCTGCTTCACGGGGTGCCCATCCATGCTCGAGAGCTCTCTGCAGTCCTTCCTCAGGACTACCAGGAGTCAACTCAGCCGGAGCACGTCCCCTCGCGATTGCCTCGGTGAAGGACCTTAGCCGTTGATCGATCTCATAATGTGCCTCTTTTGACCCGGCAGTCTGGCCTCGAGAGAATCCGAACCTATAGCCCGCGGCGATCCCCGCGATCCCGAGAACAATTCCAATAACAACTTCCATAGTCCTCTGTGGTCTGCCCTCTCAAGCGTTGTCCCCGTATGCCTAGGGGCTCAGATGTTCGCACGGGTGCTCAAGCAGTGCAACTTTTCCGTTAGAGTAAAACTCAGTCGTGCTATCTCACCCCACTGCCTGAATCGAAGCCACAAGCCAAAAGCCTCTTAAGCACGATAACCAGCCCCACACACGGTTGCGGACGGCAGGTGGATTACGTCCGCAAATACAAAACTAAAGCCCGGGGACTACTGACGGCCCAAGTTCCCTATGGCTTAGAATTACGTCTCTAACCTTTTCGCCATAGTGAGATCACTCTTCCACTAGTTTCTTAAGCATCTCGGCATGACCCTTAGCCTTCACCTTCCGCCAGACCCCAACCACTGTTCCATCTTCATCTATCAAGAACGTGCTGCGCTCAATACCCATGAACTTCTTCCCATACATGCTCTTTTCCTTCCATGCCCCATAGGTTTCGGCAACCACATGGTCCGAATCTGAGAGCAACGGAAAGTTTAAATCGAACTTTCTACGAAACTTGCCGTGCGACTCCAGCGAATCCGCAGATACTCCCAACACGAGGGCATTGAGGCCCTCAAAAGAAGGATGGGCGTCGCGAAAGTCACACGCCTGAATAGTGCACCCTGGAGTGTCATCCCTAGGATAAAAATAGAGAATCACTTTTTTGCCACGCAAAGATGCTAGCGTAATATCACCCCCGTCGTCCGTTGGAAGTGTGAAATCCGGAGCCCTGCTACCTTCGGTAACCATATGTGATGTCCCTTTGTCGATTTCTCGTCTCAAGAGCAAAATCTTAAGACTCTGGCCTACTTGTTGGACCCTGGTATATCAAACTCCCACCTACAAATCGGGTCTGCGCGAGACTGGCACTTAGTATGAATAACCGAGGCCTTTACGCCCGCCACCTGTTTGATGACCTGACGGCACAACCCTGATACTAGATGGCACGCGCCACCCACAGGCTCACCCTCAGCGAAAACAAGTGCTCGCCCTTCTAGAACGGATCCCTCTCTTCCAAAGCCCACAATATTGCGTCCGAACAAACTGCGCAGACGACGCCTCGCAGACCTTCGGGCTAATCCAATTCGGATCCGCTGTGAAAACATACGACTCAGATAATGCCGTCCACTGGAAGCGGCCAAGAGGCTTCCAGCCTGCTCAAAAATCTCATTCCCATCAGGCCTCCGGATTACAAATCGAAAGAGGCCCTGGATCTCTTCATCTCTAAGGCGAATGTGCTTAGTCACATCTGCCTTATACGAGCGTATCTGCCGCTCTACCACATCACTGAGCCCGAATCTCCTGGGCATAGTTTGGGTCGGATCCTCTGCTTCAAAAACCTCTCCCGGTAGATCGCTTTCGCGAATTACCTCAAGAAGTCTAAGGGCTACTAAAGCCTGAACCTGGCGGGTATCACTTTGGCCTTGGCTCACAAGGTTGTTCTTCAATGCGACCCGAGCTTGCAGTTAGTCAGAGTGGGCCAATCTCTCTGGAGTCACCGCGGATGGCAACGCACTTTGCAATGTCCAGTCAAGCGGACATTCATCAGGATTTATTGCTCGATGGTCGGAAGCCGTTCTTTTACAACTCGAAAGCACCCCCAACACCACATAAAATGCAGAGAACACTCGAATCCTCGGCTCATCTCGCCCATGTAGTTGAAAGTGAATCAGTTTTCTTGAGCGTCGAGCCATCCTGCCATCCATATCATTCGTTTTTCTTTGCCATGGAACCCGTCTAAGAATTGGCCATTAGTGTTAATCGTTATGCGTATAATCTGCGAAATATGCTCTTGTAGTAACCGCATTGTTCGGACATCTTACCACGGACGAACCGGGGCATATTAGGAGCCCGTCACGCACAAAAATGGAACCATGGTGAAAGCCAGTCCCGAGAAGGGAAATCGAGTCCTGGAAGAAGTGTCGCTCAAGGATTTAAGTGATGAGCAGCTGGTAACAGCTCACTTGAAAGGGCGTCCGGGTGCGTTCCAGGACCTTTACGAACGGTACCGAGACCGCCTAGTCCACTTCGTTACACGGAAAACTGGGGACGCTGACCGGGCCCAAGACCTGGTTCAAGAGGCGTTCATTCGGGTCACCCGACACCTCCACCGTTTTGACCCCTCGAAGAAATTTTCCACATGGGTCTACACTATTGCGAGCAACCTATCCAAGAATGAACTCAGGAATCGCTCAAGAAGCCCGCTCGTGCTGTACCAGCAACTCACTGGCAGCTGGGAAGATGATCACCGCCCCATCCAGTTCGAAGACTATTCGATGCGACCGGATGATCTCTATAGGAAGCGCTATCTTCGACGACTGGTCGAGGACACTGTTAAAGAGCTTCCAGAGCACCACAGGCTCGTCTTTCGCCTGAGGGAGTTGGAAGGGAAGAGCTATGAGGAAATTTCGGAAATCACCGGTGTGAACCTTGGCACTGTGAAGAGCCGCCTGCACCGAGCCCGCAACTCATTCGCGCAGAGGATCGAGCCTTTTCTGAACTAGGCTCAGTGGTAGGACGATATGTTTGAAGAACTCCGCGCAGCCTTCCGTGAAGCTCTTGAAAACTTTAATAAGGAACTGAAGCGCGACCAGGTTCTGGAAACCGCGGACAGCTTGCTCGGCGGCATGACCGACGAGATCGTGAACGAAAAGACACAGGTTGCGGGCCTAGCAGATCAGCTCACCAAAGCTCACCAACAGGCTGCCCTAGAAAAGGAAAATGCCGAAACGTGCCGTCGGCGGGAGCGCATGGCACACGAAATCGGAGATAAAGAAACAGCCGTGGTGGCGGCTCAACACGCAAAGAAGCACGAAGACCACTACGTGTTGCTGACAAATAAGGCCCAGGCAATTCAGGAAGAGCTGGATTTCAGGAAACAAACTCTCGAAGAGATGATCGCAAAGTTCTCGCAGGCCCGTAACAAGCGGGATTCTCTAGCTACGACTTCGGGACGGCTTCAGACGCAAGAATCTTTAACTGGAGCTAACGACCTGTTCGACGAGCTAGATCGCATGGCGGACAAAGTCGAGGATAATCACGCAGGTATCCAGGCGACCGAAGAGATCGATACAGAGGCTGCCTTAGAAGAATTGAAGCGACGGATGAAGCCCGAGAGCTAGTAACCGAGTAGGCCCTGGGAGAAACGCAGCAGCAAACTGAATGCCGGATTCTGGCGGACTGGTTCTGACCCTAGCGTTCGGGTAGATTCCGCCGTCCTCATGACCTCAATGGTCACCCTACAATCGGTACATTTTTCGAAATGCAGAACTGGATCGGTATTGGAATATGGATCGTCATGGGAGCCGTAATTGGCCTCGGGATGAAGGCGATCATACGTCGGCCAGAAGAAACTCAGGGCCACACAATCGTTTTGATGGCTTTAGGGGCATTCGCTGCAGTGATCGGCGGCATGTTGGGTGTCGGTACTGTCCACCTCTATGAACCTCTTGCCATCAGCATAGGTGGCATGGCCGGAGCAGCGCTCTTCGCAGTCCTGATGACATGGGTATACCGGTGGGGGCTGAGGACGCTGATCTAGGCTTCTCACCAGTTATGACATCCCAGGCACTGGACTTCATCGAAGCCAACCTCGGACGCTTCCGTTCCGAACTTTATGATTTCCTGCGCATTCCGTCAGTCAGTGCGAAGAGTGACCATGCGGAGGACACGCGCCACGCTGCCGAATGGCTCGCCGAACGTCTTAATGAAGCAGGACTTAGTTCTAAGATTCTAGAAACCTCCGGACACCCTATTGTCCTAGGCGAGTGGCGGGGTGCTCCAGGAGCTCCAACCGTCCTGATCTACGGACATTACGATGTACAGCCACCAGAGCCTCTGGATGAGTGGGCGTCACCACCGTTTGAGCCTACGGAGCGCAACGGACGGATGTACGCTCGGGGTTCGGCCGATGATAAGGGTCAGCTCTACATGCATGTAAAAGCCCTCGAGGCCAAACTGGCTCACGGAGGCTCTCTACCTGTAAACGTAGTCCTGCTCGCCGAAGGCGAAGAAGAAGTCGGATCGCCCAACCTGCTGCCCTTTCTTGAGAAGCACACTGAGCTACTGAACTGTGATCTCGTGCTGGTCTCTGACACAGGAATGTTCGCTGAAGGCCTCCCCTCACTGCTTTTTTCACTTCGCGGAATTGCCTATTTCGAGATCCGCGTCAAGGGAGCCCACACTGACCTCCACTCCGGAGACTTTGGCGGGGCTGTAGCAAATCCTGGAAATGCTCTGGCACAGATCATCTCTTCCCTCCACGACTCAGAGGGTCGTGTGGCGATTCCGGGATTCTATGACGATGTGCTCGAATGGGATGACGAGGTGCGTTCGCAAATTGCTGCGTTGCCGCACGACGAAGACGCCTACCAGACTGATTTAGAAGTGGATGCGTTAACAGGAGAGTCTGGCTTCAGTACTCTGGAGCGTCTTTGGATTCGTCCTACCTGCGATGTGAATGGGTTGCTTTGTGGCTATACGGGCCAGGGAGCTAAGACGGTGCTTCCGAACCGGGCGATGGCTAAGGTGAGTTTCCGATTAGTTCCCACCCAGACGCCTGAAAAGGTTAAGGAATTACTAGAAACCCACCTGCAAAATATCGCCCCGCCTGGTGTAACGGTCGAATTGGAAATGCTCCAAGGCGGACGACCATGGAGGGCCCAGTTAGAAGGCTCGGCGTTCGAAGCTGCAGGTGAGGCCCTCGAGGAAGCCTTCGGCACCTACCCTGTTTCAATGGGAGGTGGAGGGTCCATCCCTATCGTAGTCGACTTTGAGGAGCATCTTGGGGCACCGGTGCTGCTCGTGGGATTTTCACTGCCTGGATGCAACCTCCATGCACCAAACGAGTGGCTCTCAATCGAGAACTTTGAGAA
>DEAM01000015.1 GCA_002347035.1 Gemmatimonadales bacterium UBA2982
CTAACCAACTGAGCTACGGGCCCGACGGATCTAACATAGCAAGCTATCAGACTCACCGGCACTACAAAGAGACTCACGCCGAGCCGAAATTCTAGGCGGTGATTCTGTCCGTTTCGGCCTTATCCAAGTAACGCCATTCACCCGGCCGACCTAACCGATCCAGCGTCATTGTGCCAAATCGTATGCGTCTCAGTCGGAGAACTGGATGCCCTAGAGCACTCAACATCCTCCTCACTTCGCGTTTTCGCCCCTCGGTCAGCACGATACACATAGTCGTCTTGACATCTCCAGCTTCAAGAACGCGAGCGCTTCGTGCCGTGGCGACCCCATCATCCAGGTGAATCCCCTCGCGTAAGAGCTTGACCTGTTGCCCTCCAACCGATCCAGCAACCTCTACCCAGTACTCTCGCTCTATCTGGCTACTCGGATGCTGGAGCCTATGAGCCTGATCGCCATTATTGGTAAGCAACAAAAGTCCCTCGGCATCCCGATCGAGTCTTCCAACGTACTTTAATCCATCCAATTCTTCCGGAAGAATGTCATAAACCGTAACCCCTCCATATGGATCGCTGCGAGTCGTGAGCACGCCGGAAGGTTTCCAGAAAGCGACCCATAGTTCCTCTGGTAGCGTTATGACCTCACCGTCGAGTTCGACTCGATCCAGTCCTGGTACAACACGTGTACCCAATTCTGAAACAAGTTCTCCATTGACTCGAACGCGTCCCGAGCGCATGAGCTCTTCCGCTCCTCTCCTAGATGTGCGGCCAGCCCTAGAGAGGAACTTCTGAACTCTTATAGCCCCCTCCCTCACCTGTGAGGCTCTTCTGCCTCTTGTGAGCTTTGCTCAAGGGTCTCGGTAGCCACTTTCAGCTGTCCTGTCGACTTCTCAGCGACCTCTCCACCGACTGCGTCGTCCTCTTCAGCCAAGTCATCTTCGGGTCCCAAAGGTGTTCGCTCACGGAGCACAATCGGTAGCTCTTCTGGCCGAGGAAGGTCCTCGAGGGACCGGAAACCAAAGTGCTCTAAGAATTGACGAGTCGTGCCATAGAGGAGAGGGCGACCCAACCCCTCAGACCTAGCAACTACGTCGATCAAGTGTCGATCCTGGAGGGTGCGGATGACTCCTGATGCACCCACACCACGGATGTACTCAATCTCCAGCCTGCCAATCGGTTGCCTGTACGCGATGATAGCAAGGGTCTCGAGCGCTGGCCCCGAAAGTCGCGCGGGCCTGGGGACATTATCGAAACGCTCCAGATATGAAGCAAATTCGGGTCGAGTCAGGATTTGATACCCTTCAGCGACTTGTACTAATTCGAAAGACCGGCTCGAATCGTCGTATTCAGCGCGAAGAAATACGAGGGCGGACTCAACTTGATCTTCATCCAGTCCTTCATCCGCTCGCGCGATTTCATGGGCAGTCAGTGGTGCATCCGACGCGAAAAGTACTGCCTCAACGATCTGATAAACGTTCACCCCTCAACTCCCTTCTCCGGGTCAAGCTTCCCAACTAACTCATCATCGACTTCCTCCTCATCTCTTCTATAAATCCAGAGTTCTTGAAACGGACTAGATTGGCGCAAGAAAAGGACACGCCTCCTGGTCAACTCCAGTCCCGCCAAGAAAGTCATCACCCCATGGCTACGTTCCTTAAAGCCAGACAGAAGCTTACTAAACTGAACACTCGCATTCTCCTTAAGCGCCTCTAAGATGAGTGTGGCCTTCTCCTCCATAGATACAGTACGTGTGGACACCTGATGGTCCACACGCCGCGGTAGTGGCATCCTTATGTGAAGTGCGGCCGCATAAACCTCATCCCAAGTCGTCTCAAGCGTCATTTCTGAGATATCCCTCTTAATTCGCGGCGGGATGTATGCCTTGCGAAACCTTCGAGCTCTTTGGGATTGGGCTACACGAAGCCGCCCTGAAACTTCCCGGATAAGCTCATACTCTAAAAGTCTGCGCACGAGCTCCGCTCTCGGGTCTTCCTCCTCATCACCCACAGGTCGAGGAAGAAGCATCTGCGCCTTAATCCGAATCAATCCAGCTGCCATCTCTAAGAATTCACCAGCACCATCAATATCGTTCGCGGCCAGGCCCTTTATAGCCTTAAGAAATTGATCTGTGATTGTGGAGATAGGGATATCGAAAATATCGACGTCCTGCTTACGAATGAGATGGAGGAGGAGATCAAGAGGGCCCTGAAATCTCTCAATCTCGACAACCATGAAATCTTCACGCTCGGGGACACTCTCCATAGGCGTCAGATCCACAGGCGAATGAATTGGTCTGCGAGACCCTGTAAAAAGAAGGTGGGCCACAGTAACAGTTCAAACAGAGGCCGACCGATCGGTAGAAAGACTAAGAACATCAAGATAAACAGACCGAACCGGGACAGTCGCTGATAATGATCTGCGAGTTGGTCCGGTAGAGCATGTGCTAGGACATGGGACCCGTCCAGAGGAGGAATCGGGATGAGATTAAAATTAGCCAAAATCAGATTGATAAAAATCGTATAATTGAGGGTCAAAAACAGAAGGTCGGAAACGCCTCCAAGTGGACCTACGATCGATGTCACTTTTACGAGGATCCCAGCCGTGAGTGTCGCTAGAGCGGCCAGTATAAGGTTCGCTATGATTCCAGCCATCGATACCCGTATATCGCCAGCTACATAGTCTCGATAGTTGAGTGGATTTACCGGTACCGGTTTGGCCCAGCCGAAGATGATACCTCCTTGCCAGGCCAATATTCCGGGTAAGATGATTGACCCTATAGGGTCAATATGAGGGAACGGATTGAGGGTGATCCTTCCCATCTGGTCAGCCGTGTCGTCCCCTTCTCTTCTGGCCTGCCATGCGTGCGCTACCTCGTGCACTACAACTGAGAAGATTAGAACCACAACCAGTATAATTGCTTCCATAGTGGCGTAACCTACTTAGAGATGCCTGGACCCCCTAGCCGTTGATCACACTGCCTCTCTCCTCTAGGTTTCTCCGCTACGAAGTCATGCGGGTACCGGTCAAGAAGCGACTTATGCCGAATATTAAGAGTGCGAAGAAACGAATGCAGCTCAGCGCCCGGGCCCGGCTCAGGAACAGGGCCGAACGCGCTCGGATTAGAACCGCCATCAAGAAGGTGCGTGAGGCTGACTCGGCTGAGGCTGGCGAGGCTTCTCTGCGTTCCGCGACGGCTATCCTGGACAGGGCTGCCACACGCAAACTTTTTCATCCCAATCGTGTCGCACGAGTTAAGAGCGGCCTCACCAGGCATGTTCAGTCTCTGGGGTCCTAGAGGCCACTACTTTTTCCCTGCCTCGAGTGTGGCCTGATCACACTTCGAAAACAATCCGCCCGCCAACGATAGTGTAGCATGGTCGTCCAGTGAGTTCCCAACCTATAAAAGGGGAATTCCGACTCTTCGACACAAAATCTTCTGGGTCTACAGTCCACTTCACGTTGGGATCAAATACGGTAACATCACCAGGAGAACCCTCGGCCAAAGAACCACCTGGAAGCCCGAACGCTCGTGCCGGCTGACAACTCATCCGTTCGACCATAGTCTGTAGATCGATGACCCCTTCAGCGACTACTTTGGTTAGGATCACACCAACCGCTGTCTCTAGACCGACGATCCCATTTGGAGCATCGGCAAAAGCAGTTTCCTTCTCGTCATAGTGATGAGGGGCATGATCCGTAGCGATCGTGTCCAGGGTACCATCGGCCAGGCCATCCCGCACAGCCTCCTTATCTTCAGATGTGCGAAGCGGTGGGTTCATTTTAGCATCGGTGAGATAACCCTTTACCGCCTCATGCGTGAGGACCAAATGGTGAGGAGATGCCTCCGCAGTGACACGCACACCCCTAGCTTTCGCCTGTCTGATTGACTCAACCCCAAAACGCGTCGATACATGCTGCAGATGAATATGGCCTCCTGTTAGCTCTGCCAGCAGAAGATCTCTGACGATATGTATGTCCTCTGCAGCGTTTGGCTTTCCGGATAACCCAAGACGCCCTGAAATAAGGCCTTCGTTCATCTGCCCGCTCGCCGATAATCCAAGATCTTCTGGGTGGTCCGCGACCGGTATGCCAAAGGACTGTGAGTATTCCAGGGCCAGACGCATAAGTCCGGAATCCATGACTGGGCTTCCATCATCAGTGATCGCCACGGCACCAGCATCCACCATTTCACCTACTAAAGCCAATCGTTCCCCGGCTCGACCGACCGAAATACAACCCACAGGGTAGACTCTGGCGGCCCCCGCCCTACGACCTTGTGCCGCTACAAATCCAACTGCTGCAGGGTCGTCTACCGGGGGATTCGTATTAGGCATCGCACAGACGCCTGTAAAACCACCTGCCGCAGCCGCTGCCGCACCAGTTGCAATAGTCTCCTTGTGTTCCTCTCCCGGTTCTCTCATGTGAACATGAACGTCGATTAGTCCAGGCGTAATGATCAACCCTGAACAGTCTACCGTACGAGCCGTTTCAGGTGGACGGAGATCACCTCCAAGTGTGACCACCAGGCCGTCGACGATGAGGACATCAATAGTCGCATCAACCCCTTGGCTAGGGTCAATAACACGACCTCCATGAAGCCATAGCGCCTCACTCATGCGCCATGTCCCTGCTTAGCAGCTTCCGCACTCTCAGGCTGACCCCCTGCAAGCAAGTAGAGGACGGCCATACGGACTGCAACCCCATTCGTAACCTGATCCAGAATCACGGAATGCTCTCCATCCGCGACATCCGAATCAATTTCCACACCTCGGTTCATGGGACCTGGGTGAAGTATTAAAAGGTCACGCTTCGCAGCTGCTAAACGCTCGTTAGTCACACCCCAGATCCGGTTGTATTCTCGGAGGCTCGGAACGTAGCCGCCCTCCATACGTTCCAACTGCAATCTCAAGACATTAAGGACCTCCGCCCACTCTATCGCCTCCTCAACGCGTGTGAATACTTCTACTCCGAACTCATCGGCACATAGCGGAAGTAGTGTGGGGGGTCCGCAGACGGCTACCTCTGCTCCAAGCGTTAACAGACCATAAATATTCGAACGTGCAACGCGAGAGTGGAGAATATCACCAATGATACACACCTTGAGTCCATCAATCTTACCGACATGGTCCCTGATGGTAAGCAAGTCAAGAAGGCCTTGAGTAGGGTGCTCGTGCCTGCCATCGCCAGCATTTACTACGTTTGAAGGGATCCGGTCTGCAAGAAATTGCGCTGCCCCTGACGCTCCATGCCGCATCACCACCATGTCGATTCGCATGGCTTCTAAGTTTCGAGCGGTATCTACGAGTGTCTCACCTTTCGATACTGAAGAGACCGCTGCAGATATGTTCACCGAATCAGCACTTAACCTTTTCTCAGCAAACTCAAATGAGATTCGGGTCCGAGTCGACGCTTCAAAGAAAAGGTTTACGATCGTCTTCCCTCGAAGAACTGGTACCTTCTTGATGCGCCGTTCTGATATCTCTTTGAAGGGCTCTGCGGTATCCAATATGGCTAGGATCTGTTCTGCAGACAGATCCTCCAGTCCAACCAGATCTTTACCAAGAGATGCAGTCGGTAAGCTCATTAGCTGTGAGACCCCACTTGGATCAGATCGACAGCTAATCGCCCGTCGAGATCCTCCACTAGCACTTCAATATACTGGCCCTCCAGAACGTCAACTTTCTTCCCGATCATGTCAGGCTGTACAGGAAGTTCTCTTCCGCCACGGTCTACTAAGACACACAAACGGATCCTTCTAGGTCGCCCCCAGTCACTAAGCTCATTGAGTGCGGCCCTTATCGTTCTTCCCGTATATATGACGTCGTCGACTAGCACCACCTCTTGATCATCAATTCCTCCGGAAGGAAGCACTGTTTCCCCAATGACTGGTCGAGGTCCAATGGCACCAAGGTCATCACGGTACAGGGTAATATCGATAGAGCCAGTTGGTATACTGATGTCTGCTAAAGCCCTGATCTCATCCTGAAGCATACCAGCGATATCAGTCCCACGGCGGTGAACCCCCATGAGGACAAGACCGGCCCCTTCACTTCGCTCCACGATCTCACGTGCCAAACGGGCTATCTCAGACCGTACATCGGCCTGGCCCATTACATGGATCCGTTTGTCCTTTGGCATGTGTCCGCGTTCGAGGGCGGGTGGACGGCGGAAAGTTCGGTCCTTGTCCGTTGATGGTCAACGACCTGCCTCCTCTTGTCCCCGTAGCGGAACAATGCCCATCATTGCCTGGCTTCTCTCAAATCATCTTAGGAAATCCACTTTTCATGGGCCCTGTCCGTCTAACTGCTGTCCTTCTAATCACGTTGATTCCAGCCTTTGCTTCAGCCCAAGTTCTGGCTGAAGAAGCTGATCTGGTGCTGGACAGAGTGCCACTTCAACTAACCGGACATGGGGGGGATGAACCTCTCGCCAACTACGCACTACGCTCATCGCACGGTACTGAACTGGCTGCAGGTTCCGTTGGTTCTTTCGCTAGGCCTACATCCTCTGAATTAATCGTAAGTTCCAACGCTTACCTGCCGTTAGCTGTGCAGGTAGGCGAAGGGAGTGAAGAAATATCCCTTTCGTTAGCCCCCCCTTGGTTCTCCTTGGTACCGCCACTCGTTGCAATCTTGCTCGCACTGATCTTCCGTGAAGTCATCACGGCACTATTCGCTGGTGTCTGGCTTGGAGCTCTAGCAATTTCTGGCTTTAACCCGATCACTGGAACGTGGCGACTAGTCGACCACTTCCTCGTGAGGGCTATCTCGGATGTCGATGGGGGACATCCGCAGATCCTGATTTTTTCGCTCCTTTTAGGTGCTATGGTAGGAATCATCTCCAAGAACGGCGGCACGATGGGTATCGTTGCAGCAGTTGCACCATTTGCTCATAACGCTCGGCGTGGAAAGCTAGCAACGTGGATTGCTGGGATAGGAATATTTTTTGACGACTACGCGAACACACTAATCGTTGGTAACACAATGAGGCCAATCACTGACCGCCTAAAGATCTCTCGTGAAAAATTGGCCTACCTAGTGGACTCAACCGCTGCACCAATAGCAGCCCTAGTACCAATATCAACATGGGCGGGCTATGAAATTAGTCTAATAGCGGATGGACTCCGCATCGCCTCAGATCAAGACCCTTCTAGGGCAGATGCCTTGCTTTCTTTAAGCCCATTTGCAGTCTTCGTCCAGACAATCCCATATCTTTTCTATCCTATTCTCGCTCTTGTTTTCGTCTTCCTCACCTCAGCTTTGGGCAAAGATCTTGGCCCGATGGCAGACGCTGAGAAGCGCGCAAACACAGGAAACGGGCTCTACCGCCCAAACGCTAAATTGGCCACTGATACTACTGGCGCTGTAATGCTTGCGAAGGATGGGGTCAGCCATCGATTACGTAACGCTGGCCTTCCCGTCCTGACAGTGATTCTAGTAGTGCTCGGTGGGCTCTACACTAGCGGGCGGACTGAGGCAGGGCCCGAAGCTTCACTGATGGATATATTCGGGGCAGCTGATCCTTTTGCCACCCTTCTCTGGGGCTCATTAGCTGGATGCCTCGTGGCGGTAGCTATATCAGTAGCACAGAAACTTTTGACAGTGCATGAGGCGATAGACGCCGGTATAGCCGGAATACGCGCGATGGTAGTTGCTATGATCATCCTAATCTTTGCCTGGTCTCTCGGGGACGTAACAGAGACGCTGGGAACCGCGGAATATCTGTCGCACCTCCTGTCTGAACGCGTGCCACTCCAACTGATCCCAGTCATAGTATTTGTAACCTCCGCTGCCACAGCATTTGCAACGGGAACGGCATGGGGGACCATGGCTATAATGCTCCCTGTAGTCATCCCGCTGACCACAGCGCTCGGCGGTGCAGCAACACATCCAGGTGGGGCGGAATTCGGAATCTTACTTGGAGCGACAGCCTCTGTTCTAGCAGGTGCAATCTTTGGGGATCACTGCTCACCCATTTCGGATACCACAGTGCTTTCATCCATGGCATCGGGTTGTGACCACGTGGACCACGTCCGGACGCAACTTCCTTATGCGCTTGTGGTCGCTGTGACAGGAATGCTTATAGGGAATATCGGGACCGCTTACGGACTTCCCGCCCCACTAGCCCTCCTCTTTGGCGGATTAATTCTCTACTTCATACTCCGTACATTCGGACGTCCAGTAGACTCCATACCATCCAGAACTTCTTAGAAAGGAAATTTTCCCATATCAGCGGGATTGGAAGCCCTCGCGGCCTATCCTCTGCAAAAATGGGTCATCAGGATCTCCACGACCTTCTCCCGTCGCCCAATCATAGGAGAAGAGGACGACTCCCCCAACATCCTCACTACGAGCAAGTTCGATCTGCTCTAGGGTACCTTCGAGAGTATTCATGTAGGAACCCACACCTGCCCATACTCGCTCTCGACTCCCGGCAGCGGCCCGGGCCGTGCGCACAAAAGATTGGAACCGTTCCCTATCTTGTGTATACGCCATCGGTACAGCGATATCGATAATCCCATCACTCAGCCACGAGTGCCAATCCTGGAATCGAGTTCCGTACGCCACTTGAGAGTCTGCTACTACAGCGGCTGAAACTGTCACCTGAGGCTTCCGCGCCTTTATCTCTCCGTATATGTCACGGACAAGACTCGTTATTTGAATCCTTCGAAACTCCGCCCATTCACTCGGTAGATTGTTAACAAACGCAAAGGGGTCACGCCCGACAGTTCGCTCTAGCTCGGCCAAGCGCGCTGCTCCCAGTCGCGAACGCACCCAGTCTTGAAAACGCTCAAGTGCGCCTCTCGAATAATCAAACTCTTCAGATGGGAAACGGATGTAGTCGAAGTGAATCCCATCAAGATCGTACCGGTCAAGTAAATCTAACCAGACCGCGAGAATCCTTTCTCGAACTTCCGGATGAGATGGGCTCGTATATATCCCCTCAACTGTAGCTGGGCGGTTCGCCGCATATTGAATCAGTGCCGGAACGAATTCAGGATCGCGAGGATCTAAACTGAAAAGCTCTTCGGAAAGACCACGAGGGACCGCAAGCCACTCAGGATTAGCGTTCACTAAGTGATCGACACTCGTGGGAGGAGCTGCCGGTCCCCAAACAAGATGGGTATTGACCCAGGCGTGAACAGCCATCCCTCTTCGATGCCCTTCCTCGATCGCAAGAGCAAGGGGATCAAAGTCGTCTGGTCCATCTATAGCCTGTCCTTTAGGCTCTAATTCCGATTGGTAATAAGCATCTGCGCGACCTCTTACTTGAAGTACTAGCGTATTGAAACCTGCTTCAGACGCCTGCAGCACCATCTGCCGAACTCGGCTCTCATTGGTCATGCTAAAGCGAACTACCCAAAGTCCTCGAACCTCTAATGCCCTCGACAAGATGATTTCCTGATCTTGGCCCCTGTCTGCCCTATCTTGACCCTCACCCACCACTGGAAACGTGGGTGTGATAAGAGGCGACCCGATCGTCTTGCACGCTGTCACGATAAAAAGAGCAGGCCATAGTCTCCGGGCACTTATCATCGGCGTACCCTAAAGAAATTTCTAAGAAGTTCTGAAGACTCAGCTCCCATAATCCCGCTTACTACCTCACAACTGTGATTGAGTCCTTTGTCGTTTAGTAGGTTATCCAAAGATCCGACCATGCCGCCTTTCGGATCATGCGCAGCAAATACAACCCTTGGAATCCGTGCGAGCACGATTGCGCCAGCACACATTGCACAGGGCTCAAGGGTGACGTAAAGGGTCGCACCCAAAAGCCGCCAATCACCAAGAGCTGAGGCGGCTTCGCGTATGGCAACTATCTCCGCATGCATCGTTGGATCTTTGGTCCGGACCGTGAGGTTGTGACCTTCGCCAAGAATTCGCCCCTCCCGAACGATTACCGCTCCCACAGGAACCTCTTGTTCCTCGCTAGCCAATCTGGCCAAAGCAAGCGCGTGAGACATCCAAGCAGTGTCTCCGGCAAGCTCGAACGACGGAGGGATTATCGACCGATCGCTAAGCTAGTGCGGCGTCAGGTTGAGTGCCCCAGCATCATCGATCCGCCGAAATAGACCCGTGACGCGTCCGACTACTTTCAAGCTCGTGGGATTGTCGATCACGGTGTTTCCCTCGCCTGCACATAGAGCTTCAAGGCAGAGGTCAGTCTGGGTTCTTGTCAACCGATAGAAGAGAGGCTCTGTGCCAATCTGAGCAATGATAATGGCCCCATCCTCAAGGTCCTCGATAGCCGACGGCGTAGAGAGAACTAAATCTCCTGCAGCCACCCCCAAGAACGCCAAGTCACCGGACCTCGCCCTGACAAAGAAAGAACGCTCATTTACGCCGAGTTTTCGGTCAATCGATATTGAGAATTCTGGCTCCTCCTGCCAATCAATCCCATCCGAAATCATATCATAACACGGAACCGAAACCGTCTCAGTCCCTATATCGATACCCAAGATCTTTACACCCCGAGAGCGAGACGGATCACGCTCAAGAAAGCCTTTGTCTGCAATCGATTGAAGATGCTCCGAGACTGTCTTGGTGCTTCTGATTCCGAACTCCTGGCCAATCTCTCGGATCGAGGGTTGATAGGTGTTATCACGAAGATATCGAATCATGAAATCCAGGATCTTCAGCTCAATAATACTAAGCAGCTCGACCTGCCTACTGGCAGTCGGAACTTCGCGGTGGGATATGCTTTCGGACCGTGCCAACGTGGACGCCTGGAGGGTGGGCATGTATGCAGCCGAACCGGGTACGAGCGCTATCCTAATGCGCCGCTCCAAAGAGTGTCAAGAAAACGACTCATCGCCGTCACACATTCTCTTATTCGTCCTTAGACAGCTAACCTGTTCGACCTATCAACTTCCATCTTTGAGTCAGTTATCGAGGCGGTCCTGGAGCAGAGATTTAGCTGCCTCTGGGTCAGCTGCACCACCAGTCTTTTTCATTACCTCCCCTACGAAGAATCCAAGTAATCCACTTTTTCCGGCTCGATACTCCGCTGCCTTTTCTTCCCACTGATCAATCACAGACTTGACCACTGAACTCAGCTCATGTGTATCGGTCACCTTCCTCAGGCCCATCGAGTCTACTAGATCTTTAGGGTCACCGCCTTCGATGATCAGGCGGGCTAGTACATCCTTAGCGGCACGACGAGAGACCCCGCCATCTTCGACTAAGGAAGCAAGTTCACCAATAGACTCGCCCGTGAACGGAAGGTCAGCAGGTGAGCGTCCAGCCAAGAGGCCCCTGAGATCATTCGCGATCCACGTAGCAAGAGCTGCTGCATCAGGGTATACGGTTAGTGCACTCTCAAAATAACTCGACCATTCGAGGGACTGGGCAAGTATCTCAGCCTGCTCGGCCCCTATACCCAGCTCCCCTGTATACCGCAGCATACGAGCTAATGCTTCCGCATCTTGTTCGCCACCGGATGGGATTCTCGGTTGTTTAGAGGCCTCCGGATTAGTTCTTGAATAGGCTTGGGTCGGTCGCTTGGCCTTAACCTTGTTGGGCGACGGCTTAGTGTCCCGCTTGGCCCAAGCGTCTTTTAGGGAAACAATCCTGTTGAAAACCAGCTGATCCCCGCAGCCATCAATCGGATCTCGCCAAAAGTAACCTGTCCTCTCAAACTGATAGCGAGTGTTTTCTGGATCAGTGAGTATTGACGGCTCAATCTTCATATCGCTAATAACGGTCAGCGAATCAGGATTTAAGCAATCTCCTATCGCACCGGAATCCTGATCTTCGCCAACTTCACGGAAGAACAAGTGGTCGAACAGTCTCGCCTCAGCCGCAACTCCGTGTGGAACTGATACCCACTGGATTGTCCCTTTAACTTTTCGCCCATCAGAAGTCGATCCTCCACGTGTATCGGGATCGTAAGTGCAGCGCACCTCCAAAATACGACCGGCATCGTCCTTGATGACTTCATCACAGCGAATCACATAAGCATAGCGGAGTCTCACTTCGCCACCGGGCATGAGTCGCCGGAATCCCTTTGGTGGGTGCTCTAAGAAATCAGCGCGCTCAATCCAGAGTTCGTGTGAAAATGGCACTGTACGTGAACCTTCTAGCGGAACATCATGGGGATAGTAGGGCGCCTCGAACTCTTCCGTTTTCCCCTTAGGGTAGTTCGCTATTACCACCCGGATCGGATCTAGTACAGCCATGACCCGGGGTGCTGACTGATTGAGAATCCGTCGGATGGCGAAGTCTAGCTTAGTAGCTTCCGTTTGAGCTCCTGTCTTTGATACCCCTACGATTTCGCTTAGCAATCTGATGGCTTCAGGGGGAATGCCACGTCTACGATACGCTGCTAGCGTAGCTAGGCGGGGGTCGTCCCATCCGGAAACAAATCCCCCTTCTACAAGAGGGGCAATCTTCCTTTTTGAAAGAACCGCATTCTCGAGATCAAGGCCGGCCCACTCGTACTGATGGGGTCGTGGCTCCTCAAAACCGACATTCTCTAACACCCAATTGTAAAGCTCACGATTGTTATCAAACTCGAGTGTGCAGATTGAGTGGGTGACTCCCTCAAATGCATCCTCCAGACAGTGTGCATAGTCATAAAGCGGGTAGATACACCAGTCATCTCCTCGCCGGTAGTGTGACGCGTGCCGGATCCTATAGAACACAGGGTCGCGCATAAGCATGTTGGGTGATGCCATGTCAATCTTACCACGGAGCACATGCTCGCCATCACCAAACTCACCGGCTCGCATACCTCGGAAAAGGTCGAGGTTCTCCTCTGATGATCGATTTCGGTATGGGCTAGGAACACCAGATTCCGTCACAGTTCCGCGACCTTCCCGAATCACCTCAGTTGCCTGTGAGTCCACGTAGGCAAGCCCTTTCTTGATCAGGACCTCACCACATTCATACATCCGCTCGAAGTAGTCCGAAGCAAAATACAGATGCTGTCCCCAATCAAACCCTAGCCAGCGGATGTCCTCTTGTATCGCCTCGACGTACTCTTTTCTTTCAGTATCCGGGTTAGTGTCGTCATAGCGGAGGTGGCAACAGCCACCAAATTCTTTCGCGATGCCAAAATTCAGGCATATCCCCATGGCGTGGCCTACATGCAGATAGCCATTGGGCTCAGGGGGGAACCGCGTAATGACACGTCCGCCGTAACGAGCGCTAGCAACATCTGCCTTGACGACCTGACGAATAAAGTCCGTACCAGGACTCGAAGGGCTTTTGGGTTCATTCATGGGCCAAGAAGGTAGCCAAAAAATAGCCGCGCCGGAGTCTGACTCCCGACGCGGCTCCCTGGGCTCACCTTGGTCAGCGCCGTCTGGCGGTGCGACCGCCTGAGCCCCCTCCGGATGAAGAGCGTCCGGCACCGGAATCCGCTGATGCACCACCACCACTGTTATTACCCGGACGTGCTCCGGACGCCGGCCGGCTGTTCGTCCCACCAGAACCTCTCGTATAACCCTGCCCTCTCACCATCCTACCCTGCTGAACCGGAGCACGTTGCTGTATAACGACTCCTACTGGAGTATACCCGTAGTAACCCCCGAATCCTCTGCCATAACCAGCACCATACCCGTAGTACCCGAACGGTGAATATCCGTACCCAAGTCCGTAGCTGTAACCCATAGGGCTGTAAAGTGGATCCCATAAGTAGGACCGGAAACCACGATAACCTGGATAACCAGGGTAGGGAGCATAGCGCATAGCGTATTCATCAGAGACTGCAGCCTCAGCCGCAGCACCTTCGGGAGTAACCATGAACTGGTTTGGATACGAGACTGCTAGCATGACATCTATGACACTTTCGGGGACTCCATTGTCGACAAGCCGCACCAGCTCACTTCCTGATAACTCAAACGGGGTCTCATGAGCAGCAACCCAAACCTCAGCGGCCCTAGAATTGATCTCCCTGACAGCCTCTTCTACGTCCTGAATATCTATGTCCCGAGCTGCTCGCGAACGCATTGTTCGAACCATGACCCTATTGGAACTCGTAGGGGCTTCAATTCCTTGATCTGCAAGGGTCTCCAAATCTGCGAGTTCGTAACGCTGAACCCAGCTTACGGGATCACCTCCTATCTCAAGCGAACGAACATCAATCCATTGCGTGGGTGATATGAATGACATGACGCCTGACCCTGATCGAACTTCACCATCACACTGGAATCGGGATCTGGTAAAAAGACGCCGCCCATCCTCTGAAAAGTGAACTCCCTCCCCACCGGTGCACCCTTCTGCAATAACCGAACGCCGTTGGCCATCCGCAACTAGCTGCTCAGTGGCCGCAATTTCTCCATCCGCAACATTGAACATCTCAACGCCTGATCCTTCTGGCCGAAAACAGAGAAGAGAGGCGTCTTCCCCAGTTTCCATGGGTTCCCAGCATCCTATAAACGGAAGCCATCGATCACCCTCACCCTGAGCCTGAACATCAGAGAGAAAGGCCGTGAGGAAGAGCGCGGCTCCAAGAAGGCCTGTCACTAATGTCATCTTTTTCATCCGGTGGTCCCTTTCTGGTTAGAGCCGGATTCCAATTCCAGCGAGCAACTGTAGGCCCGAGAGATCAATAGCCTCGTAGCCGGAAAAAGCACCTCTGACCGCACCCCGACTATAGGTATAGCGAGCTTCAGTTGTAAGAAACCCCCTACTCCCGATCGAAAAATCCGCTCCCAAACTCGCATGCACAAGCCAAGCGTTGCCATCTGTCTCCAGATGGTCAGTAAAAATCTGACAACTGTCGGCAGCGCACGTCTCAACATCGACGAAGTCACCTGCCTGGAGAAACTTGTATCCAACCCGACCGACACCACTGCCAATGTATGGTGCTACACCGCCCGGCACCCAGGCAAAGCGACCAATCGATCGGCCCCGTTCCATGAGATAGTACTTCATGTTCAATGCGCCGGTAACGGTCTCGAAGGTGGTTTCTTGTTCAATCGGGACAAATTCCGACGGTCCGATCTCCTCATGGTAATCTCGATACTCAGACAGGCTTCGGCTCCGTGCCCACCCTACGTTCAGTCCCACGTCCATGCGACTTGTAGCTCGCACTGCAAACTCACCACCCAAGTAAGGGCTACCAAAATCTGAGCGGTTTAGAGTGAAGTGTTCCGTTGAGGATGCGAACAAGTCACTCTCTGCAGTCGGCAGTGAGTACCCAGATTTAAGCGCTATGGAAACATCAGGTCTTTCGAAGAGAAACCCCGGTCCCCCTTGGGCAGTTACAGAAATTGGAAGTCCGATAAAAGCGATACTAAAAATGAGGACAGCATTTCTAGTCATCTCTGCATTCTCCTTAAACAGAGGTGGACTCCCTCTAGCGCTTACACTACCCAACGAAGCAATGCCTGTGCCAAAACCAAAAAACCAGTATCTCTTGACTTTATAGCACCTTACCGGTGCCCACGGTCCGAGGTGCCTCCCTGGAAAAGGACAAATCTGTCTCCTGAGAAGGACACCGTCCAACCACTTCTAGCGGCTACCCCAATCTACTCAGCGGCCTGGCTGGCTGAACGACTTTATCCGTACCTCTTCCGCACATAATCCTTAAGGATCGCCTTGAATTCGTCGACAAGACCTTCCCCCTTGAGTGTTACGGCATGCGCTCCATCGATATAGACCGGAGCCTTTGGTTCTTCAAATGTTCCGGGCAAGGAAATGCCAATGTTCGCTTGCTTTGATTCTCCCGGGCCGTTCACTACACATCCCATCACAGCTACGTCCATCTCTTCAACGCCTGGATAATCAACCTTCCATATGGGCATCATATCACGGATATGCGAGGTGATATCTTCGGCCATCTCCTGAAAAAACGTACTCGTCGTGCGCCCGCAACCGGGGCATGCTGTCACCTGTGGTTCAAAATGCCGGATCCCTAACGACTGAAGAATTTGTTGAGCCACTCGAACCTCTTCGGCCCGATCTCCCTCCGGACGGGGTGTAAGTGAAACCCGAATCGTGTCACCTATACCAGCAAGCAGGAGTGGTGCGACACCTGCCGTAGTAGCGACAATTCCCTTGGTGCCGAGTCCGGCTTCTGTAAGACCAAGGTGCAGCGGGTAGTCGGACCGATCAGCAAGCATCTTGTACACTTCGATGAGTTCTAGAACCGCTGAGACCTTTGTCGATAAAATGATCCGATCTCGCTTCAAGCCCGTTTCCTCAGCTAGTTCAGCAGATCGCATCGCACTTTCAACCAAAGCGTCCATAAGTACTGTCTGAGCTTCCTTTGGACGCTCACGACTAGCGTTCTCATCCATCAACTCGGTTAGGAGCCGTTGATCGAGAGACCCCCAATTCACTCCAATCCGAACGGGCTTATCATAATCGATAGCGACCCGGATGATTTGTTGAAAGTTCGAGTCTCGACGCTTGGTCCCGACGTTCCCGGGATTGATCCGGAGTTTAGCCAGGGCCTCTGCCGTATCCGAATATTTGGTTAGTAACAGATGCCCGTTGTAGTGAAAATCACCCACGATCGGGATCGAATACCCCTCATCTCTCAAGCGCTGAATGATTTCAGGTACAGACCTCGCTGCAGCTTCGTGATTGACAGTGATACGGACCAGCTCACTTCCAGCATCTGCTAGCAACTTCACCTGCTTAAAAGTTGCCTGCACATCAGCGGTGTCTGTGTTGGTCATCGACTGCACAACGACCGGTGCATCTCCACCGATTAGAACTCCGCCAACATCCACGGACACCGTATCCCTACGTTTCACCTTATTCACGCCCAGAATGTACCCAGCTGTGCGCAGCCAACCAAGCGGTTATGAAGAGGCTGACTCTGGCCCCCTAGAGTCTCAACAGTCGGTTCATCTTGATGACAAACCCTCGGTTTGAAAGGGCTGAAAAACGGTTAAACACGTCCGTATCACGCTCCTCTGTGTAAACCAAGAAGATCTCACTGCCGGGCGCATACTCCCACCGCAGTCTGAAATTGCCACTGAGGGATTTACTGAGGGAGCTATACTGGACAAGCCCACTAAGGAAAAGTCGAGGGCTGAAGCTGTAACTGACCCTCGTTGATGCCACATGTTGTGTAAAACTGCCCTGCGGCAGATCCACCCAGTTAAAAGACAGATTCGGCTCAACTGACAGTTGGCGTAGGATCTCGACCCTCGCGCGGTTGAACCCGACAGAGGTACGGTCCCCATCGAAAAACTTTCCGCGTCGCACTGATAGAGATCCGGAATAGAACCTTTGCGGACCAAAGTTGAAGCTTGCTTGCACATCACTGAAATCATAGCGGCCCGAGGGGATGCTCACCTCAGGCGAGATCCGAAAATCGAGCGGCAAGTTCTCGTACGTTTCTGTATAGTCCATGCTGAACTGATCACTACTCTCGAATTCGACTCGGAAGTTGCCCATGAGTTCCCGTGTCTCAAGGAATCCTGTCGGATGATTCTCCAGGTAATTTACTCGGCCTTCGAGAGTCACTTGGCGAATCAGCTCAATAGCTGTCGGGCGAGGACTGACTCGGCCTGTTAGAAAGGTTTGTCGGAAACCTTTACGTGGCACGAAGCCGATCTCAGGATTGAAATCGCGACCTACTAGTAGATGGTCTGCTTCAAACCCAAGCAGGTCACCGTTCCAGTTGCCACGCGCACGGTAACTAGCATCCGTGGGGTCCATCCCTGTAGACACACCGGCCGTCTCTGTTCTCGCGTAGTAACCCAACAGATCTAGGTTCTCAAAAAACGAAAATGTCGCGTCCGCACCATACATTTGGTTCGACCCCAAACCGACAAGGGACTGCGACCGATTTTGGAACAAGCCACCGATACTGCTTCTCCTGAAAATGTCTCTTCGTAACCTCAACACTGTAAAGTTTGTTGACTCTGCGCTCACACTTTCAAGGTCGTTAGTCTGAATATTCAGAGCACCCACATCGAAAGAACCGACTTTGCCTGTGACCCTTCCTCCCCCAGTGATTGGGACAGGTTTTCCACCCTGCAGTCCAATCCGGCGGCTGAAGAACATCGTTGGAGCACTCACACCCCGGCCACCAAAGCCAGGCCCACCCCCACCTCCAAAACCGGCAGAAGCAAACCCAAATATCCCTCTCCCTTCAAGAAAGAATTCCCGCTTTTCAGGGAAGAACAAGCTGAACCGTGTAAGGTTTACTTGCCGTTCATCTACTTCGACCTGCGCGAAATCCGTGTTGTAGGTGAAGTCGGCTGTAAGGTTATCAGTAATCCCAAACTTTAGGTCGAGACCCCCATCAGCTTGAAAGTCTTCGCGGATTACGGGACTAGCATTCAGATTCGTCTCTACGCCACTAATTCCATAAGGCTTGAACTCTACAACCCGGCTCGCGGGAGGAGCTTCCAGGCCAACTAATGTACCGGACCTAGATACCCGAAACGCACCCCCTGGGCCACCACCAGAAGCAGATATCGGAATGAGCGTTAGGTAACTCCACTCATTCTTCCGGCGGATCGCGCGCCGTAACTGGAGGCCCCATACCTGTTGTGATCCTGGCCTATAGCGGAGGGACTTGAATGGGATCTCCATCTCTACCGTCCAGCCGCCTTCGAACCGACCGGTCCTCACATCCCATACCGGGTTCCAGTCTGAGTTTGGGTTACCCTCATTAGTGATCTGAAACTCCGCGAGTGCCCCGAGGGGATTTGTGTAGAACATGACGCCGTTTCGCCGGTCATAGAACGTGTCGAACATGACCCCGAATGTGTCATTTTGACGAAGTTGATTAGTATCCCTCCGCATTTCGTTTGCGACCCACTCGCTCTCTGGTGCCGAGTCCCAAACCCGAGCTGAGACGTAGATGTTTCCCTCATCGAACGAGATCCAAGCCTCTGTTTGCTCTGTCGCGGGGGCTCCTTCAATCGGCACGCTCTGAACGAACCCACTAATCGACGGAGTGTCTCGGTACAGAACCTCATCAAGCACACCGTCGATCCGTATTGGAGACTCTACCCTAACTGCTCGAACGGTGGCCTCCATTCCCGTGGCATCACGAGTTATTACCTGAGGAGGTGTTGGAGCGGGAGGCCCATCAACACGTAGTTGAGAAGTCTGTTCTAACCCAGACTGTTGCGCGCTCAGAACTGATGTACCCAGAGTCATCATTACAACGACAAGCATCAGACTCACGAACAGTCTGTATGCGGTTACTCGGGTGCAAGGAATCATCATCTAATGGGAAGACCCTTAGGGCACTGGTTTAGAAATACGGTAACCGAACGGTAGCCGAGGCAAGATCGAATTCAAGCTCATAGATAGCTACCTGGTTCGGAAGGGGGTTGAGGTTAGAATGCAATTCGTGCCATCGGACCATACCAAATATATCTTCTCGCCCCTTCCTAAGGGTCCGCTGCACCTAAATAGGAGGTCAATCCATGGATTATTCCCAAAAGACACGAGCCCGGCACTCCCTAATAGGCCTGGCTTCGGTATCACTGTTTGCTGTTGTACTCATGCCAATCCAGTCAAAAGCGCAGTCTGACACTCATCTCAATCCGGTAATTGCTGCGCTTGAGGCTGGAGAGGTCGTGTATGGTCTGAGTACGCAGGATTTATCTCTTTCATACGCGAGAGAAGTCGCACGAGCACCGGTCGATTTCCTATATGTGGACATGGAGCATAGTCCGATGGATTTCCCTGCGCTGCGAACCTTTTTACTCGCGATGGGTGATAAGCGAAGAGTGCTAGAGAAACAGAGCGTTCAACCTGACGTCACTTTATTCGCACGTTTCGCACCAGGTCCGCTCGATTCAGAATGGGTGGTTAAGCAAGCACTCGATTTAGGCCTATACGGGATCATCTTCAACGGCGTCGATACGCCTGAAGAGGCTGCGTTCGCAGTAAGCACCATGCGGTACCCCCAGCTCCGCAACTCCATGTACCCTGAGCCGAAGGGCATCCGAGGCGTGTCACCCGCTAATGCGGCATGGGCCTGGGGCGTAGATACAGGTGAATACATGCAACATGCTGACCTCTGGCCGCTCAACCCTGACGGTGACCTTCTAGCAGTAATGATGATCGAGTCAGTCGAAGGTCTCCAGAATGTCGAGTCCATCGCGGCAACACCCGGGGTGGGGGCACTCTTTCCGGGCGCGGGAGGGGACCTCAGTCGCTCGCTTGGTATAACGCAGGGCACCGATGAACTTGAAGAAGCTTTCCAGCAGATCCTAGCAGCATGTCTGAATCACAATGTTGCATGCGCGATCACAGCAAACTCTGGGGAAGACGTCGCACGCCGCGTCAGAGAAGGGTGGAGAATTATCCGTACGACAGTAGAAGGAGCTGCGGCGGGTCAGAATTTTCTCCAAGCCAACTGAGGAGTGCGTTGGCCCTTTTGTTGGGATCGACCCAGAGTTTTCCTCGCCTGCAGACCAACACCCCCCTTTTCTTCAAACTAACTATGACGGAGGGGGTGGGATTCGAACCCACGAGTCCTTTCGGACGCCGGTTTTCAAGACCGGTGCATTAAACCACTCTGCCACCCCTCCAAGCCCCCTATTAAGTGAGCCTTAGCGCGCCACCCACGGCGGGCCGATCAGCAGGTCGCTATCTATCCCTGGCTTCGGCACGAACTTCTGTGTCCGACCGTATTGGTTGTCGCCACCGTAGAGACTCCCGTCAGAGTCAACCGAAAAGGTGTGGACCTCCAGATAGCCGTCCGGCAATTCCTGCGGAACCAACCAGGTGTAACGATAGTTACCCTGGAAATCCAAGTTCACGAATCGTAAGGGGCCAAGATCAGTAATCCATATACTGTCATCGTTTACAATGATGTCGAGAGGAAGTGTGAACCCATCCCAAACATCGACAAACTCCACCTCTGCTGGATCATCAGTTGTCCGAAATACATTGATCCGCCCACCGGACCTGTCCAGCGCAAAAATCAGTCCCTCAGGCCCAATTCCTAGTGCGTGGATACCATTAAACTGACCTGGGCCCTCACCAAAGCCACCGAACTCGCCAATGTATTTGGCATCTTTATCCAGGATGACTACACGGTGGTTGTCTAAGCCATCCGCTACGAGGATACGTCCGTCTGGAAGAAACGCGACATCCTGCGGCCGCCCGAAGTGCGTTTCATCATCACCTGGTACCAGCTTCTCTCCGAGGGTCATGAGCAACCGGCTACCGTCGTTCGAAAAAACGTAAATCTGATGAAAGGTTTCATTAATGACCCACACACGCTGCTCAGGGTCATAGGGACTGATGCGGACACGATGTGGCCCAGGTCCCTCAGAGCCTTCACAAAGATAATCCCACTGCGTCCAAAGCTCCTCGACCTGCCCCTCGGAGTTCAGCGTGTATAGGCAATGCTGCCAAACCCGTCGGTCGGTTGCTCGCAGAACATTAATATCAATCGAGCCAGCATGCTGTTCGAATTCTGGAGGGATCGGTGACGGGAGGCGGGTCTCACCTCGTTGAGCGATAATGATCCGGTTAGGAGACTCCGCGAAAACACCTGAATTACCACCGAATGCAAATCCAGGGCCGGCGAAGGGCGTGTGCCACCCAGTAAGTACGTTATAGGGACTCGGCCCTATAGGACCTCTGGCGTTCCCTTGGTCCTGAGCCTGAATCGGTGCCACCAGCGCTGATAGCAAGAGAACAGCGATCAAGTTCGTCAGACTCTTCATGATTGTAGCCATCGGGTTTCCTGCGCATGAGTATCAAGAAGATGAAAGATGCAGGAGGATGCGTTTAGCTTCAACGAGAAGCTAAACCAGCATCAATGTCGGAACAGCCTACGCCCGGTGAAGACCATAGCCATTCCATGCTCATTCGCTGCAGCTAGAACTTCGTCATCGCGGATTGATCCGCCGGGCTGGATTACGGCTTGAATTCCTGCGTCAGCGGCTGCGTCTATAGCGTCACGGAATGGGAAAAATGCATCAGATGCAAGCACCGCACCAGCAAGGTCATGCCCTCCTTCCTCCGCCTTACGCACAGCAATTTTCGAGGAATCTACTCGACTCATCTGACCTGCTCCGATCCCGAGTGCTGCACCTCTCCGTGCCAATAGAATAGCGTTTGACTTCACACCGAAGATCCCCGCCCACGCAAAACTAAGATCGTCCTGTTCCTGATCGGAAGGCTGGCGCTCACTCACGACTTCCCATTCGGGATTGTCCTGATCGTAGCAAGGCACTACCGGAGGAGTCTGCGCTAGCATGCCTCCATAGACTGACCGTAGTAGCCGAGCCTCCGGCCCTCCACCATATGACAACAGAAATTGTTCAGAACCTTCGCCCGGGTATGAGAGTAATCGGAGATTCTTTTTTTGCGTGAGAATACCAATGGCCTCAGCAGTAAAGTCAGGTGCTACTATGCACTCAATAAACAATTCTGACATCACTTTTGCCGTCTCGAGGTCTACAGGATGACTCACTGAGATAACAGATCCAAATGCACTGACTGGGTCCGTTGCCAGTGCCTTCTGATATGCTTTTGCTAAGGAGTCGTCGACCGCCAGTCCACACGGAGTTGTATGCTTAATTATGCACACTGCAGCGCGTTGCGTTTCTGCGAAAGGTGCCAAACAGAGAAGCGCACCGTCTAAGTCGAGTAGATTGTTATAAGAGAGATCCTTACCGTGGTGTTGCTTGAGTCCGGCAAGGCCATCAGAACTCCCAAAACCGTAGAAAGCAGCATCCTGATCTGGATTTTCTCCATACCGAAGGGCCTGGATCCGAACCAGAGAGGAGGTCAGGTGTTCAGGCATAGACTCTGGAGGAGCGTCTTCGTTTCCTAGATAGCGCGCAATCGCAGCATCGTAGTCACTGACGTGCCGAAAAGCTTTTGCTGCAAGTTTGCGACGAAACGGAACCGCCTCGGGTTTATCTAGGATCTCAAGCACTTGATTGTAGTCAGAAGGATCAATCACCACACACACGCTATCATGACTCTTAGCAGCAGCCCGGACCATTGTAGGACCTCCGATATCCACCTGCTCCATCGCATCTAATAGGGAAATATCTTCCCTCTTAATGGTCTCCTGAAATGGATAAAGATTTACAGCCACAAGATCGATCGGTTTATAACCCTGCTCCGATAGCGCCTCTAAATCATCTTGACGGTCTCGCCTTGCCAGCAGCCCTGCATGGATAGCTGGATGAAGAGTTTTAACCCGCCCATCCATCATCTCTGGATGGCCAGTTACATCTGATACGCTTAGCACTTCGAGGCCCGCCTCTCGGAGGGTTCTGGCAGTCCCTCCAGTCGAGACCAACTCCCACCCGCGCGTAATCAGCACCGTACCAAATTCTACAATCCCGCTCTTGTCGGACACGCTTAGGAGCGCCCGCCTCATCGCTTCTCCTGGGGTAAGGTCATGAGTGTAGGTTTTCGCTCTGCCAGGATAGCCTTACAGAGGTGATCAACAGCTTCGGAGTAGAGGCGGTGTTCCACTTCAAGGACGCGGCGAGCAAGTTCTTCTGGAGTATCCCCTGAGTTTACCGGCACGCGTTGTTGAGCAAGAATAGATCCTCGGTCGTACTCCTCGTCGACGAAATGGACTGTCGCACCGCTTTCTAGCTTCCCTGAATCAATGACCGCCCGGTGCACATTCATACCGTACATTCCTGCACCACCAAATGCAGGAAGTAAGGCAGGATGTATGTTGAGGATTCTCTGAGGGTAGCGGGCCACTACTGCCTCGGGCACCAGTCTTAGGTACCCTGCTAGCAGAATAAGATCTACACTGTACTTGGCGAGTATACTAAGTGTATCCTGAGCGACATCTGCGGCGACCCGTCCATCGGTCTTTACGACTTCTGTTGTCATGCCCACCGCCCTAGCTCGCCCTAGAGCACCTGCACTTTCACGGTTGCTCACAAGAAGGACTATCTCCCAAGCACCTTCCGCCTCCTGATGATCTAAAAGGGCCTGGAAGTTGCTGCCGCCGCCCGACGCGAACACTGCAGCACGCACCTTCAAGCCAATTCACCTCCGTACTGCGATATCAAGAAGGGGTTTCCAATACGCTCAGCTTCCACCGTTGTCGGAGGGCCATGTCCGGGATACAAGACCGTATGGTCGGGAAGCGTAAGTACCTGATTTCTGATAGATGTCATAAGCATCTGAAAGTCTCCACCCGGAAGATCTGTCCGGCCGATAGACCCTTGGAAGACAACATCTCCTACTAATGCAACACTCGTGTCCTCTGCAACTAAAATGACATGGCCTGGCGCGTGACCTGGCGCATACCTGACGTCGAACGCGGTTTCACCAAGCTCAAAACGTTGACCGTGTAGAAGTTCATCAGTTGGCTCTGGCTGTGATTCTGCTACAATGCCGAACCTGGCTGCATGATCAGGGAAAGATCGATACATCCCAAGTGCCTCCGGATGTAACCAGATCGGCACCTCTGGGAATGTCTCACGAATCGTGCTGACACCCTCAATATGGTCGAAGTGAGCGTGCGTGAGTAAAACTGCTTGGAAGTCCAACTCTTCAGATAGAATCGTGTTTGCTAAACGGGCAGAGTCAGCACCGGGGTCGACGGCTGCAGCAACCCCAGTCGTATTGCAGACGGCTAGATATGCGTTCTCCGCGAACCCCCCACCGGTGAAAGTCCGGACCTCCACCACCATATCAGCCCCGGTGGGGCGTTAAGCGGTGAACGAACTCCCGCATCCACACCCACCACTAGCGTTGGGATTACTAAACGTAAATCCCTGACCCATCATGCTGCTTACATAGTCAATCTGAACCCCGTCGAGATACTGTGCGCTGAATGGGTCGACGAATAACCTGACCCCATTCATCTCTAAGACCTCATCGTCGTCCTCGGGGGCATCTTCGATATTGAGTCCGTACTGGAATCCAGAGCACCCACCAGGAAGTACAGCTACGCGAAGCCCAACGTCGTCATCAACGCCATGCTCTTGGATAAAATCCTGAACCTTTTCGGTTGCCGAGTGAGTCATAGTGACCATGGCACCGGCTCCTCCTCTACTCTGCTCAAGGTATAGGCGTGGAGTACCCACGGTATACACGTAAGCTTCTCAGTACTGGCGGCCGGAAGCTACCGGGGGAGAAATTCGAGGTCAACGGGCCGTTTGCTCTAAAATCAGGTCAGTAGCTGCTCTAAGATCGTCGGCCAACCAAGTACGGCTCGGGATCGGTCCCCTTCATGCTCCGATCCTCAGCCAATGCGCATGAGCAGCTCCTGTCCCCCAAGGTCGATTGCGAGAGCAACGTCGGTCACCTTGCCCCCTAGATAGTACGATCTCAGTCGATAAATACTGCTGGTCTGGGTAGGGTCACGGCTCTACGAGACTTACCAGAGCTTCAGACACCTTATCTATGAGATCTTTCTCCTGACCGGGAAGTACAGTCCGTACGTCTAGGATTAAACGGTTGTCCATGACCCGTGCAATAACCGGAGGATCGCCGTTCCTTAACGACACCCCTAAATCTGCCACGCTCGATGCGGTTAGTTCTAGTGCCCAGGATCGAAGACTAACACCTGGGTACGTCCCTCCCCCAACGCTGCCGCCAACCTCAACCACCTCACAATCAACTTCAAGTGCAGTTAGTTGATCCGCTAAACCCTGCGCCCTATCGCCGAGCTCCTCAAAATCACTCGACAGCATCCGAAGCGTGGGAATATCTCGAAGCGCCCTGTCAGGATCTCGGTAAAGCCTCAGTGTGGCCTCAAGCCCAGCAAGGGTGACCTTGTCCAAGCGCAAAGCCCGGCAAAGTGGATTCGCCCGCAACTTAGTAATGAGGTCTTTTCGGCCGAGCACTATACCTGCTTGCGGCCCACCGAGCAGCTTGTCTCCTGAGAAGACAACTAAATCACAGCCCGCCTCCACGGAATCATGAGGCCTTGGTTCCGCAGGCAGGCCAACCTGCTCGGCAGGAATCATCAGTCCGGACCCGAGGTCATGTACTACAAACGCCTTTCGTTTAACTGCGATTTCGACCAACTCGGGCAGCGTTGCCTCTTCAGTGAAACCGCTGATCCTGAAATTTGATCTATGTACTTTGAGGAGCGTTCCCACATCACCGGTCTCTAGAACCTCAGCATAGTCCTCCGAACGTGTCCGATTTGTGCTTCCCACCTCGTAGAGTTTGGCACTTGAGCGCTCGATTATCTCCGGGATACGGAAACCACCGCCGATCTCAACAAGCTCGCCCCTGGATACGGCAACCCCTGACCCCCTAGCAAGTGTATTCATTGCAAGGACAAGCCCGCC
The DNA here is from genome assembly GCA_002347035.1 of Gemmatimonadales bacterium UBA2982. GTDB lineage: Bacteria > Gemmatimonadota > Gemmatimonadetes > Longimicrobiales > Gaopeijiaceae > UBA2982. The sequence continues at coordinate 26,167 of DEAM01000015.1, forward strand.
CGCAGCGTTATTAACCACTAACGCACTCTCAGCTCCTGTGAGTTCTGTAAGTAGAGAAACGCAGTGCGCATAACGAGAGCCTCTCACTCCCTCACCTAAGTCGTATTCTAGGTTGGAATACTCAGAAGCAGCTGTAGCCATCGCTTGCTGTGCACATGATGCTAGAGGTGCCCTTCCAAGGTTTGTGTGGAGGACAACCCCCGTCGCATTTAGAACCCTGCGTAAAGAAGGCACCTCAGCCGAAGACAGTGTCAATTCGACAATGGTGGCATACATAAATGGCTCACTTACGTCGCCTAGCTCATCCCCTCGCTGAAGCCGAGCCCGAAGATCGTCTACTACTTTTCGGGTTGTTTCAACAACCCTCGGCCTCGGGTATTGACACAAAAGATCCTCGAACGCTTCAGATCCAATCAGGCTGTCGACGGCCGGAATCGATGCGCGGGGATCTCTCATCTACTTACGACGCTGTCAGGTGCAATCGACGACGAGTCCGGCTCCACATTTACTGTGTCTGACACAGGTGACTCCAGAAGAACAACAACATCTCCTCCCCCTCCCATTATCCCACTCATATTTACTACGAAGCTTGTAGCTGCCTGGTACTCACGTCCTGCCTCAAGCGGCGAGTCAAGTTGTCCCACGACCCTTCGGCCTGGAAGCAGTCGCCCAGCTACTGAGGGCTGGTCCTCTCCCGGCAGACTTGGTGGTCCTTCCCTGGTCATCATCAGCGGAGAAGATGCGACCGTGTCTACAACTGTAGCTATAAGGGAGTCCTGAATGAGCGAATCAGACGGAAGTGTGTCCGTCCCAGACGCTTCTCTTTCTGCTGCATCCAGAGAATCGAGACGAGCTAATGAGTCATTCGTTAGAGCGATATAGTTCCGGTATTCGTGCTCGTGAAAGAGCCGAGTGATCGCTGGTGGCGTCCCCTCAGGTTGGGTGATGATGAGTCCGATCTGATCCACAGAAGCTTCAGGATCTAGGAAGTCATCGAATTCGATAAATATCGTTACCGAGTCCAATACTTCTGCGCTTGTGGCTATGGCCGGGGTTGTATCCGGTGTTAGAACAGGAATATCAACCAATAGCGTATCGAGGACTTCAATCCGTGTTTCTATCGAACCCTGCGCCTCATTAGACCCCACAGCTCCGTCCTGATCGAGGTCCTCAAAAGCGGTCAAACCAAAAGTTCCACTAGGAAGATACCGGAAGGCAAAAATTCCGTTGGCGTCAGTTTGAGCCAGATGCACCAACGAGTCCTCACCCACTGCCCGCACCGTAACCCGCTCCATCCCACGGCCTGTGATGCGATCCCAGACTTCACCAGCCAGAGTTGTGGGAGACGGTTCCCCTCCAGTCGAGAAAACTAGCTCGAAAGGATCTCGGAGCTGGTTCCCAAATAGGTCGCTCAACACTGGAAGGAGTGTCACGCGATAAACTAGGCCCGGCCGGAAACCACCTTCGATCTCAACACGGATCGAACTCCGGCTATGATGCACTCGTATGTCTCCTGTATTTGGAGAAACACTCACCGCATTTTCAAGGTCACCACCTGCTGCCCGTTCGCTGATCCGTTCATCAAAGTGGAAACTCACCTGATCGCCTAGGTTCTCTAGAGAGCCGAAAGTATCGGGATCCGTGCGAACGATCACAGGGGGGCGCAGGTCCTGGGGACCACCTGTGGGAGCCTCTTGACTCGCACAAGCACCAGTGAAGCCAACGCTCACACTGGCTAGGATTGCTCCCGTTGGCCCAAAAACACGACCCCTACTCAGAGCCCGTGGCCTCCAATCCATCCAGCTTGATCCTAAGCTTGACTCTCTGCTCTTCTAGCTGTGCGGCTTTGTCGTGCTCCTTTTGAACAACTTCTTTCGGAGCCCTCGAAACAAAGGCTTCGTTCTCCAACCTATTCTTCGCCCCCTCGAGTAGCCCGTCTAAGCGTCCAATTGCTTCGTTAAGTCGTTCCCGTTCTCGATCAAGATCAATCACGCCCTCTAGGGGCATAAAGAGTTCGGCTCCATTTGACAGTACTCCGTGAGCACCCACACCTGATCTGACGTCACTTTCAATTCCTTGTATGCCCGCCAACTGCTCTAGCGCTGCCGACTGACCTTTTACAGCTGTCACGAAGCTGTCAGTTGCACCGCTCACATAGATCCCAATTAGCCGTCCCTCCGGCACCCCGTACTCCTTTCTAAGGCGACGCACTTCAGTAACCAGTTCCTGGAGGGTCGTCATGAGGCCCTCAGATCCCTCTGAGATGAGGTCTTCATTGGGCGTCGGCCAGGGAGCCACGATTAGGTCCTCAGCTCGCTCGTGTCCGGCTGGACAGGGCAGCCTAGCCCAAAGCTCCGTAGTTACAAAAGGTACGATCGGGTGCAGCAATCTGAGTGCGCTGTCCATAACAACCAAAAGCGCAGAGCGGGCGGCCTCTCGACTGACTGGATCAGCATCTGAGCCCAACCTCGATTTGACTAACTCTAAGTACCAATCGCAGACCTCACCCCAAAAGAAATGATACAAACCTTCCGCCACTTCATGTAAGCGGAATCGCTCTAGCCCATCAGTCGCATTAGCAGTTGCCTTCTGCACTCGAGATATGATCCACCGATCTTCGAGTTCTAGAGCATCATCGACCTCTGCTAGCGGCTTCACTGGTTCGTCACCAAGACTCATCAAGGAAAACCGGCCTGCATTCCAAATCTTGTTGGCGAAGTTGCGACCGCTTGAGAACGCTAGTTCTATGTTCTCATGATCGAGATGGATGTCCGATCCAACCCCGCATTGGCTTATTATCGTATACCGCATAGCATCGGCACCAAAGGAGTCGACCACCTCAAGAGGATCAATCCCATTTCCAAGGGACTTCGACATCTTACGCCCCTGCATATCACGCACCGTTCCATGCAGATATACCTGAGTAAAAGGCGGCTCGCCCTGGAACTCGTAACCCATCATAATCATGCGGGCCACCCAAAAGAACAGGATCTCTGGAGCCGTAACCATGGTGTGGCCCGGATAGAATGCCTTCATGTCTTCTGTCTCAGTAGGCCACCCAAAAACCGAAAAAGGCCAGAGCTGTGAGCTGAACCAAGTATCAAGAACATCAGGATCTTGTTCGAGTTCTGTGGAGCCACATTCGGAACACTTTGTCGGGTCGTCACGGGACACAATCTGGTGCCCGCATGAGCAATACCACACAGGGATCCTGTGCCCCCACCAGAGCTGTCTGGATATGCACCAATCCCGGATGTTTTCCATCCAGTGCTCATAAACACGCTGCCAATGTGGAGGAGTGAACGTAATCGTTCCATCTCGTGAAGCAGCAAGTGCTGGCTCAGCCAGTGGCTTCATCCTTACGAACCACTGCTCCGAGACCCTTGGCTCTACAATCGTGTGGCACCTATAACAGTGCGGCACTGAATGGGTGTGCTCTTCTTCACCAGCTAATAGGCCTTCGGATGCAAGGCATTCAAGCACTGCCTTCCTCGCCTCAAATCGATCCATACCGCGGAACATGTTTGGGGCCGCATCACTGATGTGAGCATCCGGAGTCATGATGTCGAGAGATGGGAGACCCGCACGCCCAGCAATATCGAAATCATTCGGATCATGAGCGGGAGTCACTTTTACCATCCCAGATCCGAATTCTGGATCAACGAAGTCGTCACTTACGATTGGGATGGTCCGTCCTGTCAGCGGTAGCAGGACCTCGGAGCCCACTAATCCGCGGTAACGCTCGTCATCAGGACTGACAGCCACGCCCATGTCACCGAGCATAGTTTCGGGTCGCGTTGTAGAAACAGTCAGGTACCAACGACCATCTTCCAACTGACCTATTGCATCCGCTCCAGCCTCTACGGCAGCCTCTGCGATTTCCCCAACACCCCCACTTAGAGGGTATCGAAGATGCCACAAACTACCTTCAGTCTCCTCACCCTCCGCTTCTTCATTTGATAAGGCAGTCAGGCAGCGAGGGCACCAGTTGATTATGTACTCCCCTCGATAGAGCAAGTCCTTTTCATAAAGCGTGACGAACACCTCTCTGACTGCCTTCGCCAGGTCATCATCCAGAGTGAAACGTGTCCGTTCCCAATCGCACGAAGCACCAATGGATTTGAGCTGTCCCAAGATCCGATCGCCAGTTTCATCGACGAAATCCCAAACAGCAGCGACAAACTTCTCACGACCGAAATCTTCTCGCGTGAAGCCCTGACTTGCTAACAAACGCTCTACCACATTCTGTGTCGCAATTCCCGCGTGGTCAGTACCTGGGACCCAAAGTGCGGCTCTGCCCTGCATTCGCCGCCAGCGAATGAGTACGTCCTGGACGGTGTTGTTGAGCCCGTGGCCCATGTGAAGGGCCGCAGTGACATTCGGTGGAGGAATCACAATTACATAGGGTTCCCGACCGTCCTCTAGAACAGTAGACGCGGGAACATGGAAGAAACCGCCTTCCATCCATCTACGGTATCGAACAGGCTCAATGGCACCTGGGTCGAGACGCGGGGCAAGCTCTTCAGTCAATTCAATTAGGCTCCGTACTAATGGGAAGCGGCGTGTTAGCTGGAAAGATGGCCTCCCACCCTAAGCTTCGGAACCGGCTAACGCGACGTCCTGGTTGTATCGTTTTCAGCTTCGGAACGCTCACGCTCTAGCTCTCGTTCTCGGTCACGCCGCTCCCGAATCGCGTCGATCCGGTCCTGCACGGACTCTTGAATACGGATAGCACTGCCCTGTCGGGCAATCTCGTCCCACTGTAGTAGGTACTCCCTGGCTGCGCCCGGGGGTGCAGCAAACTCCGGAATCGGGAGCGTCACGCTTCCGAGATGTAACTGACCGTCAGAAATACCCCAGCGATCACCATCGCCATCAGTAAATGTCCAATCAGTGAAGCGCGCTTCAGCAGCGGCCTCTGCCGCAACGGAGTCAATCCACTCTGCCAGCCGCCCTGCGATAGCCAGTTCCTCACGCTGTTCTAGAGTAAGGCGGCGAAATTCAGGTGGTAGTGGGGCCCAAAGCCTACGATCCGTAAGCCTAGGCCTTAGTCTCTCAGCTGCTGTCAGGCCTGGTCGCATAAGCTCGATGGCAGGAGTATCACGAAAATCCTGTTCCGAAACCGCTGCCTCGGCCTCGACTGTTTCAATTTCTTCTGGATCTTCAGGGTTTTCGAGGTCTTGCAGAACATCGACCTCAACGATTCGAAGCACCTCAATACCACCAGTCTCCACAGACTCTGCAGGATAACTAAAGACCACACCGTCTGGCTGAATGCTCGGAAAAAGGTACGGGTAGACAAGTATTCCAATGATATGAATAGCGGCGGAAAGGGCGAATGCCCCCCCGACCACTGGTCGAGACCCTAACCCCAAACGTGGATGGCCGATCTCTTCCGAGACCGTTGCCCTCCCGCCCAACTTATTCATCTCCTTTCCTAACCCCATTAGCAGAGCCAGCTCCTCCCCAGGCGCCAAGAAGACAACAGATCACAGTAGTCTTCCGAGCCGTTTCGCTGCTTCCTCTAGTTGGCCTTCACCGACTGTGAGAGCTACCCTGAAATACCCTTCGCCACCACTACCGAAGCCCGCTCCTGGCAACACAATCACACCTTCCGCTTCGAGTGCTCGCCGGGCAAACTCTTCTGACGACTCGTGGGTAGGAATAGGAATCCAAAGATAGAGAGTCGCTTTTGGCGAAGTAACTTTGAAACCCTCCCGCCGGAAAGCCGCTACTGCTCTGTCCCGGCGCGATTGAAAGATTGCAACATTACCGGGCACCCAGGCCTCCCAACTTTCTAGCGCTGCAACTCCCGCTGCCTGCACTCCGAGGTACTGACCAGTATCCATAAAGGTCTTTACGGTGGAAAGTGCTGAGATTAGCTCTTGGTTTCCCACTGCCCAACCAAGGCGCCATCCAGTCATGTTGTAGGTCTTTGAAAAAGAATGGAACTCAAGCGCAACGGAGTCGGCCCCGTCAAACTCTAAGACGCTCCGAGGTCGGCACCCGTCGAAGGCAATTTCTGAATACGCGTGATCATGCGCGAGCACTGCCCCAGAATCCTGGCAGAATTGAATCGCTTCTCGGTAGTAGTCGTCCGGAGCAACGGCAGTGGTAGGATTGTTTGGATAGTTGAGATAGACGATACGGGTGCGCGCTGAGACCTCTGAAGGCAACGAATCTAAAGGCATAAGGAACTCGTTCGACGCCTTCAGATGGACTAAGTGAGGATCCCCTCCTGCAAGGGTGACACCTCCCATATAAGCCCGGTATCCGGGGTCCGGGATAATCGCGACATCACCAGGCCCAACAAATGCGAAAGGAAGGTGAGCGAGACCTTCCTTGGAACCGATCAAAGGCAAGACTTCTTTCCAAGGATCTACATCTACCCCAAACCTTTGAGACATCCAATGAGTAATCGCTTCACGTAATGCCGGGAGTCCAGTTTGGTACGGGTAGCGAGAATAAGAACGCTCGCCCGCCACCTCCCTGAGCCGTGCAACGACCGAAGGGGGTGGATCAAGGTCAGCATCGCCAGAACCCAGGTCGATTACCTCGATTCCAGCATCCTCCACGTGCCTGCGAAGTTCGCTGACACCCGCGAGCGGGTAACCGGGCAACTGCCTATACCGCTCGCTGGTAGAATGCATCAGACGCTAGCAATCACCGGATTAACTACTGACCCCACCCCCCCAACCTCTATCTCTACTTCGTCACCTTCCCGCAAAGGACCAATACCGTGCGGTGTACCAGTAGCAATCAGGTCTCCCGCCTCAAGCGTCATCACGTGGCTTACGTATTCGATAAGAGTAGGGATATCAAACACCATGTCGTCAGCACCGCTCTCTTGTCGAATTTCTCCATTAACGCGCGTCTTCACGGAAAGCAGGCTCAAGTCAACCTGTTCAAGCGGAACCACTGAACCGACAGGACAAAACGTGTCAAACCCCTTCGCGCGACTCCACTGCCCATCCTTATTTTGGAGATCCCTTGCTGTGACATCGTTTAGCGCCATTAGTCCGTCGACGTATTCCCAAGCACTAGTAGCCGAAATATTCCGTGCCTGCTTTCCGATCCGGACACCGATCTCGCCCTCGAAATCCACTTGCTCTGAAGCTTTTGGCATAACGATGGGCTCTCCTGACCCTATTAGTGATGACGGGGGCTTAAAAAAGATCAGGGGTTCTTCGGGGAGAGGCGCTCCAAGCTCAGCAGCGTGCTTCACATAGTTGAGGCCAATGCATACGATCTTGGAAGGTCTAGCGTCAGACATAGTGACGTCCTTTAAGGTCTGGAGTCTTCATGAGGACTTAGGATGGAATGGTGGAGCCACCACTTCAGCTAGGCAACATCCTAAGCAGGATCCAGCGCTTCAGGTGCAGCAACTTCGACCTCGAATAGATTTGGAATTCCAGGACTTCTTGCCCTGATGATTAGTCCACCATCTCTTCCATGGAAAGTCTGCCAGTCGATATCCAAGGGGGCACCAATGCAGGTCTCACATCCTTCTTTTCACGTGTCTAGTGTTACTCTGGCAGCCCTACTTATTCTTGCGGGCTCCATGGATGCCCAACAGGACCAACCTTTTGTGAGTGAGGCCGAATATGAGCGCTGGCAAACAGAGCTAACGAATTGGGGTCGTTGGGGACCGGACGACGAGATGGGTACACTCAACCTAATCACACCTGCGAAACGCCTTCAAGCCGCTAGCCTGGTACGTTCCGGGACGACTGTATCTCTTTCATCGATCGCGGATACAGAAGAGAGCGTTGACAACCCTTGTCCGGTGGAATGGGAAATGGCTAACGCAAGTCGTAGCGGAGCCAGCGACAGGATCTCCTACCCGTGCATCCATGGACTAGGGACGACACATATCGACGGTTTTGCGCACCGGTTCTTTGATGGAAAGATGTGGAACGGGTATGACGTAGAAGAGTTCGTCACCATGGAGAGTGGAGCGAGCAAAAACGCGGTACTAACAATGAGGCACGGGATCGTGACGCGCGGCGTGCTCTACGACATACCTAGACTGAAAGGTGTGGACTACCTAGGTGCAGGCGATCGTGTAACGGTGTCAGATCTTGAGGCCTGGGAACGGGAGACAGGTGTCCAAGTTGGACCCGGTGATGCGATGCTCTTTAGATGGGGGAGGTGGGCGCGAAAAGACGCTCTCGGGACCTTTGACACGTGGGAGGAAGCTGCAGGCCTCGACAACACCGTCATACCTTGGTTGAAGGCGCGCGACATAGCGATCTTAGGTTGGGAGTCCCCAGGCTACACACCTCGTCTGGAAGGCGACCTGCCAACACTAGCTCTCCACGACTTCACGTTGACCCACCTTGGGGTTCATCTGATTGACCGAGCAAATCTGGACGAGTTAGCTGAGTTAGCAGAAGAGCAGAATCGTTGGGAGTTTATGCTGACGATAAACCCCTTGCCGATTCCGAATGGCACCGGTTCCCCTGTCAATCCCGTCGCGATTTTTTGACTAATCACCTACATAGACGGTCAGTGATTCAGGGGGCAGTAGTCCGACCCGCTGCAGGTCGTGTATGTATCCAGGTGCCAATGATAGCTGCTAGAGCAGCAATCGTGAGGAATGCGCCCACTACCGTCCACCAAAATCCCAGGTCGGCATGTCCGTCCGCCCATCCGGCATTGGCTTGCGAGTAGGCCCCAAAGGCGATAACGAGGTAGAGAATGCCAAGGCCGATCCCTAAAATCCGCTTCATGGACTCATCGAGTTGAGGTTGTCCAGCCGCCTACGCGGCGCCGCACAAATCTACCTCGCTGCTCCTCTGGTTCCAAGTGCCATCGGGCCGGGTTCAACCGGCTTGTAAAAAGACGCCAAGTGATGGCGTAAATCCGACCAAGCCCCCTTTACTGTAGGCACCTGGGGAAGAGACTCACGTAAGTATCGACCATAGCGCTTAGTCACCAAACGATCGTCGAGGATCACTACCACCCCCTGATCTGTCTGAGAACGGATTAGACGCCCAAAACCCTGTTTCAGCCTCAGGGCGGCATGCGGAAGCATAAATTGCTGAAAAGGATCACCCCCCATCTCTTCGATCATCTCCATTCGTGCCGCTGTAATAGGTTCAGTGGGGACGCGAAACGGCAGTTTTTGAATCACCAGGCCTCTCAAGGGCTCACCCGGAACATCTACGCCCTCCCAGAATGAGGCTGTACCGAGCAGCACGCCTGATCCAGAGTTGATAAATCTTTCTAACAACTGGGAACGATCACCCTCTCCTTGGACGAAAAGGGGCCAATCTTCTTCGAGATCTCTAGCCCTTAAAAGCTCGGCCACATGGTTAAGAGAGGCGTGAGAGGTAAATAAAACGAACAGGCCACCCCTACTAAGCTCAGCTAACTCAACCACTACATCTGCAGTCGCCTTTTGGAATTCTGGATCGCCTCGCTCCGCAGCAGGAAGATCTGTAGGCACAGCAAGCAGTGCCTGGTCCTCGAAGTTGAATTCTGACATTATGATACGTTCTATTACTTCAAGCTTCTTATCCGCCCCAGAGAGTTCTGCGGTCCCGAGCCCTAGTCGACTACGGATAAAGTCGAAGCTATTTCGTGTCGACAACGTAGCTGAGGTAAGAACTGAGGAATCCACCTGTGTGAATAATGATTCGTGGAGCATCGCACCGAGCTCGGTTGGGGCTGCTCCAAACATGAGATTTACGTATCGACCTTGTCCTCTGTTCTCAAGCCAACGGACGTATGTGTCTCCCTCCTCTCCAGGTGCAAGCACAAGATTAAGCCCTTGAATAGCAGCAGACACACGTCGCTCGATCGAGCGGAGATCCATGACCCGTCCTTCGAACCGCTGAGCAGACTCGTCTACGAGCTCCAAACGGGCTCTAAATTCAGCGATCTCCCTTACCAACTCTTCAAGCACTAAGACCGCGCGGCCTAGTGCCTCCCGGACTTCAAAATCATTGACTGGCTCTCCGATTCCAGAAGGGCCAAGCCTGACCGCACCTAGTCGCCCAGACACGAAGGGCTCTAGCCGATCAATTAGGTCGTCCACACCCGAACGTGCCCGTGACAAAACTGGACGTACGCGATTCTCGATCCTTTCCCGCAACCCGGGAGCTTCCATCACGTCCTCCACCCCATCGTGCACCGCAGTTAAGATTCCCCGACCTCGATGATCTAGTCGAGCCATCGACCGATGGAGACCCCTGCGCGTTACCTCTACACCCAGATGGGACGTTGCCGCATCCTCAATGTTGTGTGCTTCATCAAGAATGACATGCTGATAGGCAGGCAGGACAGCTGATTGCGTGTAGTTCCTCGTGCCCCGACGAACTGCTAGATCCGTAAACAATAGATGGTGATTCACCACCAAGAGGTCGGCTGAGGCTGCCCTGCGTCTTGATCGTTGAAAGAAGCACTCCTGGAAGTGAGGGCAACGGCTATGCAAGCAGATATCAGCATCGCTTTTTACCTCATCCCACGTGTCATCTGACGGGACAAACTGAAGGTCAGATCGTGAGCCATCCTGAGTGTCCTCAATCCAGCTCAGAATCTCTCTGATCTCTGAAGAACGGTCTTCTTCAAATAGTCCGGACTGGGACTCTGCTGCCAATAGTGCCCTTCGGATCGAGACGTAGTTGCCCCTCCCTTTTACCAAAGCCCAGCGGAAATCGCCAATCAGCTCACTGACTAATGGTAGGTCTTTAGAAGCCAATTGCTCCTGTAGATTGATCGTATTGGTAGAAACGACAGTCCGCTTCTTATTTTCCTGAGCCCAGCGTGCTGCCGGAAGAAGGTACGCGAGAGATTTACCCGTACCTGTGCCCGCTTCGAGAATTGCGACGCCACCTTCGTTGTAGACCGAGACAATGTCATGAACCATCTCCCGCTGCCCGGGACGGTTCTCGTAACTGAGCTGGCGTTCAGCTAATAGTCCTCCTGGTGCCAGAATCGCATCTAATTCCTCCGATCGGAGGCCCCTGACTTCTTGGATTTCAGGTGGTTCCCTGAGAACATCAAGCTCCTCCCCACTGTTGTTTACCGTGGCCGTGCCCAAGCCTTGTTCATAAAGAAGGTTCGCAGTTTCAATCTCAGTTTCGAGTGCTTCGAAGACACCGTCGGGACGGCTGTGCACTACTATCCCACCTGGACCTACTTCTGTTGCAGCTGCTAGTACAGCTTCGGAACTCCCTCTAGCGACAGCCCTTGGGTTCCGCACAACTCCTTGTTCGTCGATCTCTGCCAGGAAAGAAACTTTACGGCCACCAGCACGGGCAACCTCTGCTCGGATCTGCGACGAGGCCTCTCCAGAGAGTGTCACAGGATTGTTCAGAACACCCGAAGAAATTGGTTCCGGGAGGCCCTCCTCCTCAGGTCGGTATGGACTAGCGAGAGCTTCTGTCGGTATTCGAATAGGGAACCCTTCTGGGAACTCCATTGGGTTTTCCCTTACGTCTTTAGCGTCTGCTTCTTAGCGGCTGGGAAAAGGACGTTATTCAAGATAAGCCGATACCCTGGTGAGTTCGGGTGAAGCGAGAGATCTGTCGGAGGATCACCGATCTGGTGTTCCGGGTCCTCCGGATCATGGCCACCGAAGTAGGTCCAGGTGCCCTCACCTAAATTGCCGTGCAAATATTTCGCCCATCCGGACTCTCGAGCCAAAACAACTGCTGCCGGCTTGAGGCGGTCATCGGCGAATGAAGTAGTAAGACCATAGAAGTCCGGTATCACAGACACATGATTCTGGGTCAGCATCGATGGAATGGGATCAAACTTTGCAGAGAAATCGAAGAGAGTGTATACACCCAACTCCTTGCGCCACGGTGTATTTACTTGATGAGCATCAATATCCGAGAAGGCACTGATTGAAGTTGACGTCTGAACTTCAGCACCTGAGAAAGCCATCGTGCGACTCCAGTTCATCTTCTGAGACGCCTGTGGATCAGGAGGAGACCCATCCGAATACGACGCTGCAATGTCCACCTCCGCACCCGCCAATGCTAATTCTAGGGTCTCTGTAGCAGAACACATCGCGAACAAAAACCCCCCTTCCTCCACATAGGTCCTGATCGCTGCAGCAACGCCTTTTTTCAGAGCTGGAACGTCCCGAAAACCTACCTGCCGTGCCATATCCTCACTGCGGGCTACCTCGTCCTGAAGCCATGACGTGGCACCGTACGTAAGAAAGAACTTGGAGTACTGGCCTGTGAAATCTTCATGATGAAGATGAATCCATTCGTATTCTTCTAGACCCTCACCAAGGACTTCCGGATCCCAAATGGTCTCGTAACCTATCCCTGCGTATTCGAGTGCCATGGTTACAGCATCGTCCCAAATCTCGGAATTTGGGGGAGTGTAGATAGCGACCTTGGGCGCCCGCTCAAGAGGCACTGCCTCCATATTTGAAGCCTCTACTGTAGCTCGCATCCGAGCCTCCGCTGAGGCGTCCATCGGGAGCGTACTAACCCCTCTTAGTGCTGCTTCACGCCGGACTCCTGGACTGTCAGGGAGAAGGAAGGAGCCTCCGCGGTAATTCAAGAGCCACTCAGCCTCATCCCCTTCTTCCAAGACCCAATAAGTTAGGCCATAGGCTCGAAGATGATTCTGTTGATCTCGGTCCATAGGAACGAGGAGCCACTGCGCACTCGCCGGACTGGCAAGCATCGCCAAAAGGATGAGGAACACTCCTAAAAAATTAGCGTTCATGATCCCCTACTCCTTAAACGTTCTAACTCGAGTCGCGCTTCCGGTACTACCGCAGAACCAGGATCACGGACAATCAACTCTTCTAGCAATCGCATAGCCTCATCATCGTCTCTACCAGAACCCGCGTAATGCCGAGCCAGCTCTAATGTTGCTTCGGCCACCTCAGGGGCACTGGGATACTCCATCAAGATCCGTTCGCGAATGCCTACAGAGAGATCAATGTCACCACTTCTCGTTGCCATACGCGCTGCTTCTGCTAGAACTGCTGCTCGGTCGGATGCAGCTAAATTCTGCGTTTCAGATACAAGCCCTTCAGCTGCCTCCCCCCCCTTTCCACGATGCGCCCTTACACCAGCTGTCACTAGAATAGGCACACTTCCCTGAGAAATCCGACCCAGTAAACTTGCAAGTTGAATAATCGGGGTCGCTTCGCTCGGAGGTAGACCGCTGACAGCGAGTAGCAGCGTACTACGACCTCCCTCAATGTCCCCAGATTCCAAAAGGATATAGGCACTCTCAAGAGCACTCCTCGGACCTGAGATTCCCTGGAGAACCGCATGAGCACCATCAGAGTCTCCCCTGGACTGCAGGGCAGCCGACACTGCCGCAGCTAATCCATCTAATTCTGGAGCTTCTGGAAAATCCGCTTGGAATGCCAGAAAGGATAACCTCAGGGGGTCCGCTTCCAGACTGCCAGCCTCTAGATGAATGACCTGGGCCCTAGCTTGGCGACCATCTTCAGAATTGGGATCATAAGACTCAGCGACCCTCCGTTGGGCTTGGAGGGCTGCTGCGGTATCTCCCATTTGCATCGCCATATCCGCAATTCGCTGATCAAGCTGGCGCCGTTCTCCAGGGCTAGAAGCAGCTTCTCTAAGTGCCCCATATGACCAAGTGGATACCTCGGCCAACCCTGAGTCTCCTGCCATTCTAGCTATGTCTTCTAGGAAGCTACTTCTCGCCCGCCCCCTCAAGCCATCGGCGTACTGTTCCGTGAGTTCTAGTGCTTCTGGCATGAGTTCGAGTTCTACAGCCATACGGGCAGCTGCCCCTACACGTAGGGGTTCCACCGCCCCCCCTAGAATTCCTACAAGGCGACGCGCAGCCCCCTGCCCCGCCGCCCCTAGATTCTCAATCCTCGCCTGAACCGTCTGCGCCTCGGAGCCGTTAGGGCCAACGGCATCAGCCCACTCGTCCACAGCACCATCTAGATCACCCACCGCTGCGTGTATGTCCCCAATATCGAGAGCGAGAGAGGAGCCACCAATCTCTGACCGTCCACGCTGTAATATTTCCAGAGATCTGTCGGTCCCAAACGCCGGTTCGTATGCCCGAGCCACCAGTCGATAAACAATTTCACGGCGAGAATCCTCATTTATCCAACTCTCGGCATCTTCTGTCAGTGCCTCGTACTCACCCGTCTCACCAAGAACTCGAAGCCTAAGCCCTCTCACTTCTGAAGCACTCTGCTGTGCCAGGAAAGCATCTAAGAGAGGTAAGATTTCTTGAACACGTTCTTGTGCTCTCAGTACCCGCTCCAGAGCGAAGACACCGCCCAGTGAAGTGGGGTCGGACGTTACGAGTCTCCGGAGGGCTGCCTCAGCACCTGCTAGGTCACCCTCAGATTCTAGACGGGCGGCATCGCGAATCAGCTGAGTTCTGCGATCAAGGGGTCGACCCTGAGCTTCAACCTGGCAGACTCCGCTCATGAGAAGACACCCTAAGGCAACTACTATCACGTAGCCTTTATTCACGAGTCACCGCCCTCGGGTCCCACGCGATTCAGTCGCTCAAAATACTCTAGCACCAGTTGCCGCACCGCTGGCGTCAGGCGGCGAAGCTGCTCTCCGTCAGGAAGCTCATAGGGCATGACGCCAAGCTGCTGGGCAGTCAAGGGTACAACTTGCCCCCTCTCAAAGGCCCCAGGCTCCTCGGACTCTCGCTCTTCAGAAAACTCTTCCTTTTCCAAAGCTCTACCTGCATCAAGCAAACGATGAAAAAGGCGTTCCTGGTCTCTTAGTATCTCGGACGTCAGTCGGCCCTCGGCAAGCTGCTGAGCAAGAATCTCAGCCTGCCGGGATAGTTCTTCCAGGTCTCCTAGCGTACCGTCTGCTCCGGGTTGCTCTGCTAGCTGACCCAGATCACTGGCCACCATCTGTTGCTGATCAGAAATGTCTTGCATCTGCTGTCGCTCAGCCTGCTCTCCCAAACGCATGGGAACAAGCTCTCCCGTCTGAGAAACGAGTTCGCCCTGTCTCTGAGCTAGCTGCCCAAGTTGCTCTACCATATCCTGACCACTCTGCCCTTCGCCCACTGGGCCCGGTGCTTGCGCCCCCGCCATAGCCATTAGTGCCAGCTGATTCAGATCGCCGACAGCCTGCTCTGCTCTGGCACCCGGCGTCGCTGAGGAGGACCTACGGCTATCTAGGGCATCAGCAGTACGCTGCAACGACTCCATCGCCTGGCCAATTTGAGCTGACAAAGCAGGGTCCACGTCTGATGACTGAACACCCGCCTGAAGGTTCTCCGCAAGGTTCTCAACACCTCGTAGAATCGATGCTTGATCACTCCTCATTTCAGCCAACTCGTCCTGACTCGCGGCGTCCATTCGGTTCCGAAGATTAGACTGACTTCGTGCTAGTGAGAGGGCATCGTCAGCGGTCTGCTGCATTGCAGCCTGGGCTTGCTCCATAGTCATCTGTGTCATGGCATCCTGAGCCTGCTCAAGTTGCGAAGCGGCCTCCTCCAACTGATCAGCGGCCTGATCCGCCTGGTCTCCCGCATCTTGGCTATCTCCCTGGCTAGCTTGGTCCTGGGCTTGTTCCATACGATCCCGGGCTTCCGAAATCGTCTCCCGAGCCTCCTCTACTTGCTGCGATGCACTCTCTTCTTCGAGTTCTTCCAGGCGCTGTGCTAGGCTCTCCATACGCTCATCAAGTTCCGCAGTCTGATCAGCCAAGTCTGCTTGTTGATCGGCACGTAACTCCGGATCATCCTCCCGCATTGCATCTGCGAGAGCACGCTCTTGCCGGGCTAATTCCTCGGCCTCCTGCGTAGTCGCCCGAAAGTCCTGTTCTAAAGCCGCTCTCTGAAAACGCTCGAGCGCAGCCTCAAGGCGATCGCGAAACTCATCCTGCTGCCCTGCTAGTTGGTCCAGGGACTGCTGGTCTTCCTCAGGGTCTTGGGATATAGCTTCCTCTGAATCACCTGGCTCAGCATTCATCTCCTCGGTACCAAGCTGTCTGAGGAGATCTTGAAGCTCTTGAAGTTCATCTGTTAGTTCGGGATCGGCCTGACCAGCGTCAACCATCCGCTGCTCCAGCTCCTGCATCTCGACTAAAAGCGAATCCACTTGATCTACCAGTTGAGCCTGTTCTTCCAGAGCCCTAAGGAGTTCCTCTCGTTCCTCAAAGTCTGGCTCATCGAGTGACGGGTTAGCGGCATCTTCGATCTGATTCGCATCCGAAAGAGATTGTTCTAGGTTTTCCTCTGCCTGGCGAGCGACCTCAGCCATAAGTTCTTCAAGTCGCTCAGCAGCACTTTCTAAGGTCGCCTCGACTTCTCTACGAAGCTCGCCCGTGTCTTGCATCCTTAGAGCATACTCTGGGGACTCACCAGTCTGAGAGACCGGATTGTTATCCACGACCCGGGCGAAGTACCGCAAAGTATCTCCGGGTAGTAAGCCCCTTGTAGTCAGGTCAAGAATGGGACGAGCGAGCGCAGCTCGTGTCCCAGCCATATCAAGACTCTGGACCACTGGCTCATCCCTTTCACCAAATGCCGTAACCCGATAAGAGACCAATTCCAACCGGCTGAGCCCATAGTCATCACGGCCGTCAACGACCAGTGGCTGACGGAGGCTCAGTGGCATAACTGTGTCTTGGCCTGGAAGAAGAATCGCAACATTCGGAGCGGAGTCGGAGACCATCACGATTTCGACTGGGTCCGGATAAATCACAGCCTCGGTACCAGAAATGTCTCGGAATTGCCAGTCGAACAAACCGTTTGCCCTGGGAGTCCAAACCCCCTGGAACGCAAGTCCGTCGACTTCGAGCAGAAGACTGGTTGCACCAGCAGAATCAACAAGTTCAACGTTTGATAACGGTCGGCTTGCCAATCCTTCGAAAGTAAGGCGGCTACCGACTGGCAGCCTTAGAGGCGGAGCATCCCCTCGATACTCGTCCGGGGCCATGCGGGTATGGGGTGGATACGTCACCCCTATCACAAGGTCACTCACGAAAAGTGGATCGATAGGGATGATCCTATACGTCTCAGTCTCTTCGCCCTCTGACGTCCGGACCCGATACTCTGTAGCTGCAGATACAGCTTGAAAAACGTAGGAAGCACGTCCTTCCGACACTTCGAGTTGTTGTGTGCGAGAGACGTCTCCTGCAGACTGCCATGCCACCTGAACACCGAGCCTTCCTAATGCTTCGATATCAATTCGAACATCCGTGCCCCGTAGGACCTCAACACTTCCTGGACTTACTAAAAGCTGAGGTAGAACGGGATCCAGCATCGTGCTGATAGGGGAGGATACCCCAGCCCACACTTTCGCTGTGCGGTTTGGTGCAGAAAAACCCAGAGAAACAAGGGTGATGCACGAAACAGTCGCGGCGATAAGCCCTCGACGCGTCCAGGCAGCCACCTCGTTGCCAAGGTCACCAACCAAATCCCGAGGCTTCTGGGCGTCTAGGTCAGAAGCTGTGTCTCTAACTGCGTGGATAG
This sequence comes from Gemmatimonadales bacterium UBA2982, assembly GCA_002347035.1. Taxonomy (GTDB): domain Bacteria; phylum Gemmatimonadota; class Gemmatimonadetes; order Longimicrobiales; family Gaopeijiaceae; genus UBA2982. Next base: position 43,591 of record DEAM01000015.1, read on the forward strand.
CAAGCGATCCAGATACACCTTCTGGAACCGACCGTGTGAGTTCTAGTGCCCCCCGGACGATCCCTGGTCTAAGGCCAGCAGCCCTCTCGATCGATCGCGATAAAGGAATCTCCCCAAACCATCTCTTCGCTCCGACTCTGAAAACCAAAATTCCCGCAGCAATCCATACGACGATGAGAGCATCAAACAGCGCGGGTACGTCGCTACCTTGCCGCCATCCTTCATTGCCCGCAGCCAACCACGCAGTAATAAGGAAGCACACCACTCCCGCGGAAATCCAAAGGCCTATTGCAATAGCAGCCTTCTTGCGAAGGTGGTCTTTGACCCAGGAAACCCTATCCGTCAGTCGTCGAGAAGATGGGCTCACGTCACAGCCTGACCAAGGGCATAGAGGAAGAGGTTTATACCCATTCTCAAAGCCTGCTCACGGGTCTCAGGAGGGTCTTCGTGAACGCTCTCGTCCTCCCAGCCATCCCCGAGATCAGACTCGAAAGAATAAAACACAACCAATCGCCCCTCATAGAAAATACCAAAGGCCTGAGGGGCGCCACCGTCATGCTCATGAACCTTCGGCAACCCGTCTGGAAACTCATAAAAAACATGAAATATGGGATGGTCCGGTGGAATTTCAGTCAACTCAGCGTCGGGAAATATTTCTGCCATCTCCCTTCGAAAAGATTCATCAAGGCCGTAGTTGTCATCCGCATGAAGGAATCCACCCCCAAGCAAGTACGACCGAAGGGCAGTCCGCTCACTAGGTGTAAAAGCAACATTCCCATGGCCCGTCATATATAGATATGGGTGATCACTTAAAGACGGATCAAGCGCTCTAACACTGACCTCGCTGCGGGAAACTGATATTCCTGACCGTTCCCTGATTGCCGATAACAAATTCGGCAGCGAGGATGGATTCGCGTACCAATCCCCACCGCCCTCATACTGGAGGCGTGCGATTCCAATCGAGTCTAGTGGGGCTGGCCCAGGCATAACTGCTAAAGCAGTTATGCTGACCAGGAGGGTCAGATTCATCCCGAATTCCTGCTGCGCTGAAGTTCGTGCACGATACGGTACGCTTCATTTCGCGCTAAGGCGAGGCTCTCAGCTACTTCCTTCGCGACCTCAGACGGCTTCATCCCGCGATCTAAGAGATCATTGCACAGCGCCCTCGCCTCCACAGCTTGCGCTGCCTCATCCAGAATCTGCTCATTCGGGGCGATCACCAGCGTGACCTCACCCTTTGGTACAGACTCGCGATAGTGAGCAGCCAACTCAGTCAGCGTACCGCGCATAATCTCTTCATGCACTTTTGTGAGTTCGCGAGCTACAGCTCCCTGACGATCATGTCCGCACTTTTCAGCTAGTTCATCCAAAAGAACCACAAGGCGCCGGGGTGACTCGAATAAAACTACGGTCTCGTTACTCAGAGCAACTCTCTCAAAGAAAGCTTTCCTCTTATTACCCTTTCGCTCTGGAAAGCCTAGGAAGGCAAACCTTTCACTAGGAAGTCCTGAGGCAATAAGGGCGGAAAGAACCGCGCTGGGTCCCGGGATTGGTACTACTCGATGGCCGGACTCAATAGCTCCCGCGACCGTCCTTCCTCCAGGGTCCGATACAAGGGGTGTACCTGCGTCTGACAATAGTGCTAGATCTTCACCATTGGATAACCAAGACAAGATACGCTTTGAGCGTTCCCGCTCATTGTGGGCGTGAAGCGACACGAGCGGCGCTTTGGACCCCGCCTTCTGCGCTAACAGCCTGCTCCTACGCGTATCCTCCGTGAGGATGCGATCAACGCTCCGAAGCGTTTCCTCGGCGCGCGGTGAGATGTCCCCAAGATTTCCTATCGGGGTGCTAACCAAGTACAGGGTGCCCAATGGAGGGGCCTGGCTAAGTAAGATGCGCCAGAATTTTCTCCTCCAGATGGGTCCGAGGGACTGCCCCTACCACCTGGTCAACCATTTCACCATCCTTGAAAAACAGGATACTCGGAATCGACATGACTCGGAACTGTGCGGTAATCTTGGGATTGGCATCCACATCAACTTTGCCTACACGAAGACCTTTTTCCTGATACTCGTCAGCAAGCTCACTGACAATTGGTGCTACCATGCGACATGGTCCGCACCAGGTCGCCCAAAAATCAATCATGTGAAGTCCTTCACCCTGTTCGACCTCTTCTACAAAGTTCCCATCCGTGACCTCTATCACTGCCTCGCTCATTGACATCCTCGCTCTCCTTGTCGCCCTGTGATTCCTAATGTAGCATCTGACAATGACTCAGTCCCAGGAGACGGGCCGTCGGCTCGATCACGTCGCGGTGGCCGTTAAGTCAATCGAAGAAAGTCGTCACCTCTTTGAACTCATCTCAGGCGAAGTTTGCTCGACTCCTGAGACCTTATCTGAACAAGGAGTCCGTGTCGCCTTCGTGGGTCGCTTGGAATTGGTCGAACCACTCGATATGAATTCGGGGACTGCAAGGTTTCTGCAGCGACATGGTCAGGGGCTTCATCACGTCGCCTACCAAACCGATGACCTTGATGGAGACCTTGTAGAACTTAAAGCCAGGGGCTTAGAACTCATCGATGAAACCCCGAGAAATGGTGCCTCAGGCCATCGAGTGGCTTTCCTTAGTCCCTCGAGCACCAATGGGGTTCTGATCGAGCTAGTCGAACGCCCTGCTTAAGCTTCTGTCCTATACAACCTGTTACGGACCCTCAGTAAATGACTCGGGATAGAATCACCCTATGCGATATAAGTTAGCACTTCCTGCAATCATCTTTTTCCATACTGCATGTGGTGGGAATACCAATCCGATTGCTAACCCTGATGTCATTGACCGGGATACGTTTATAACGGTCTTCGTCGACCTGAGGCTCGCGGCAGTAGAGTCAGAAGATTTTGTCATCACGGACTCTGCCCGAGACCAGATCTTGTCGAGCCACGGAATCGACAGCGAGTCGCTCGTGCTCTTTGCAGATGTGTATGGATCGGACGTCGAGTTCATGCGTGATGTTTGGAACGATGTCGAGCGGTTATTTGGGGAGCGTACTACTGGGGACTTCGAACGTTAGACAGATATTTCCCTCTCCTAGCTCCCAACTGGGATCCTAAGCCCTAAAGCAAGGGATTCCCGGTCTCCTAAAGAAGCTCCTGCTCGCACCATCCAATCTGATGATAAGACAATATCGAGTCCCAAGTCTAAGACACCAGCAAACCCAACACTCTCACCGTCTAGTGTGGAAATATCGAAAACCACGTGTCCTCCCACATAAGGACTAAGTGTGACGTCCCCACCGGACCCGCTCCAGCCCAGAATAATGCCTAGAGGAGCAGTAACAATCGTCTCAGAACCAACCCCGACTCCGCCCCCACCCCACCAGATTACGTCGATCTCTGAACCTTCAACCGCTCGTGCAAGGTAGCCAGATACGTCTAAACCAACCGAGTACGCTAGATCACCAGAAGTGTCTTCTTGGGCAACAGCAGCTCGGTACCCCAGTCCCACGGGCCCAGCGGAGTGCCGAACCGTAGCCAAACCCCCAAGATCTCCACCCGATGGGTTAAGCATAAAAAGACTCAGCCCTCCAGGGACCACGGGGCTGATCAAAGGTGGGCTGTCCCAGAGGATCTGACTGGAAACCGGCGTTGTGAACAGTGCCAAGAGAGCAACCACGGTCAGAGATCGAAGCACTGGGCTCCTCCGTAGGGTTTATGTTTAACGATGGTAGGTTCCTGACACACCGGAGATGCAAGTGTCGTTCCAACGCTCATTCAGCGGAGCTCCTTGGGAGAGCCAAATCGGCTATTGCAGAGCACTCCGAGCTGATGACCAAATATTCATAACGGGGACCGCCCCAGTAACTCAAGATGGTGCAGTGCATGCTCCTGGGGACGGCTACGAACAAACAATACGCTGCCTCGATATTATCCAAGAAGCACTCGCTAGCCTTGGAGCAGGGATAGAGCACGTGGTCCGCACCAGGATTTTTGTGACTGACATTGAGCGCTGGGAGGAGTACGGCAAAGCCCACCGAGAGTTTTTTGGTCTGCATCCACCAGCAACGACACTAGTTGAGGTCAGGCGACTTATTCACCCAGATATGCTCATTGAAATCGAGGCAGATGCAGTCGTTAGAGAATGACGTAGTTCGAGATCACTCCCATTCGATGGTCGCCGGCGGCTTAGAGCTCACGTCGTACGTGACACGGTTCACTCCTTCCACCTCGTTAATGATCCTGGTCGAGATACGACGAAGTACCTCGTTCGGAAATTGATACCAGTCTGCTGTCATGCCATCGCGAGAAGTTACCGCCCGCAAGGCGAGTACATTCTCGTACGTGCGAGCATCGCCCATTACACCGACTGAACGCACAGGTAAAAGAACCGCTAAAGCCTGCCAGATCTCATCATACAGGTCAGCTGCACGAATTTCGTCCAGGTAGATCGCATCGGCTTCTCGCAGCACAGCTAAACGCTCATTAGTTACTTCTCCAAGAATCCGGATCGCTAACCCAGGGCCAGGAAACGGGTGACGCTTTACAAAATCATCAGGGAGGCCCAACTCCCGACCAACCTGCCTTACTTCATCTTTGAATAACTCTTTGAGCGGCTCGACTAAATCGAATGGCACTTCATCGGGAAGACCGCCCACGTTGTGGTGTGACTTGATCATCACAGACGGGCCACCTACTGATACCGATTCAATCACGTCCGGATAGAGCGTTCCCTGAACCAGGAACCGGGCGCCGGTACCTTCCCGCTTTGCCGCCGCATCAAAGACTTCAATAAACCGCTTTCCGATAGCTTTACGCTTCGCTTCCGGGTCGACAACACCCGCTAGATCCTCTAAGAAGAGGTCGGCTACATTCTCAACTACCAGCCTCATTTCGTAGTGTGACCGGAACATCGTCTCGACCTGATCCCGCTCGTTCTTACGAAGCAGACCATGATCAACAAAAATGCAGGTTAGGCGGTCTCCAATCGCCCTATGGACAAGCATTGCTGCGACCGATGAATCAACTCCGCCAGAGAGCCCGCAAATTACGCTGCTATCTCCGACTTGTTCACGGATCTTTTCGATAGTGTCTTCAATAAAAGCACCAGCTGTCCAGGTAGAACGGCATCCCGCAACCTCAAAAAGAAAATTTGAAATTATCTCTCGACCGCGGTCCGTGTGGGCAACTTCAGGATGAAACTGAACACCGTAAATCGGCCTATCCTTCGCTCGGAATGCAGCAGTCGGCAGTGTCGCAGTAGAAGCTATCCGATCGTACCCCTCGGGTGGCTCATCAACATGGTCTCCGTGAGAACACCAGACTGTTGTGTGTTCTCCAGATCCGAATCCAGCAAACAGCTTGTCACCATTAACTGCAGTAAGCTCGGCCCGTCCATATTCACGGTGTCCCCGCTTCACATCACCACCTTCAATATGAGCTATGAGCTGCATCCCATAGCAGATACCCAAGATAGGAAAGCCAGCTTCTAGTAATTCAGGATCCGTTTTAGGAACATCGTCGTCGTACACGGACGAAGGTCCTCCGGAAAGAATGACCGCGGCAGGATCCCATGCACGAATCCAATCAAGTGACCGTGTGGGTGGATGAATCTCACAGTAGACCTCCTCTTCCCTGATGCTCCGTGCGATCAGCTGCGTGAACTGCGAACCGAAGTCAAGGATCAGTACCCGGTCATGTTCGTGACTCATCCCTGAATGCCCATCATCAGTAGGCTCGAGCCCACGCTACCTCATGCACGGAAGCGCCCTGTCCAGAAAGACACCTGTCCGGAGACTCCTCTGATCTGAACTCTTCACTGACTAGAACCCGAATTGTCGCCTTGGTGCGCTCCTTTACCTCTTCCTCAACCGCTGGGTCACCACTCCACCCAGTGAAGACAAACCCCGCTCCGTGTTCGAGAGCCTCCTCGAGCTCATCAACGGAAGTAACCCCACGGACTGTATTCTCATCTCGCCGGGCTCGTGCGGTGTCGAGAAGCTCGACTTGGAATTTCTCTAAGTAAGCAGGAAGCTCTGCTATGACTTGTCCTTCAGGCAAAAAAGCCTTTCGCTTCTCTCCCACCGGAGTCACTCGGCGAGCTAAGGCAAGTTGGCCCTGTGCCAAGTCTCTAGGGCCAATCTCAATCCTAAAGGGTACACCCTTACCCTCCCACTCATAGAACTTTGCACCGGGGGATAGATTTTCTCTAGAATCATCCTTCACACGCAGACCCGCTTCAGAAAGCTTGGCGACAATTTCCTTGGTTTTTGCCCGTACGGGTTCAGTATCCTCATCCGTAAGAATAGGAACCACAACAACCTGCACTGGTGCCAGCCGAGGAGGGACTACTATTCCATTATCATCGCCGTGGCTCATAACCAACCCCCCCACTAAACGAGTCGATACCCCCCACGATGTATTCCACGCGTATTCTTCTTGGCCCTCCTCAGACTGGAAGCTTAGATCGAACTGTTTAGCGAAATTCTGCCCAAGGAAGTGTGAAGTGCCTGCCTGAAGAGCCTTGTTATCCTGCATGAGTGCCTCGCATGAGTAGCTGCGAACCGCCCCCGCAAACTTCTCTGACTCTGACTTAAGACCCGTGAGCGGGGGCATCCCTATCCAGTCCTCCATGAAACGCCGATAAACGTCCAAAATCAGCTGGGTTTCATCTTCCGCTTCTTCCGCAGTAGCGTGGGCCGTGTGTCCTTCTTGCCACAGGAACTCGGTAGTCCGAAGGAAAAGCCGGGTTCGCATCTCCCAACGCATTACGTTGGCCCATTGGTTGATGAGAATCGGAAGGTCTCTATAGCTCTGAACCCACTTCGCATACATCGAATAAATAATTGTCTCAGAGGTCGGCCTGACGACGTACGGCTCCTCCAGCTCCTTGCCCCCTGCCTGAGTAATGACGGCAAGCTCTGGTGCGAATCCCTCTACGTGTTCCTTTTCTCGTTCGATAAAGCTCAGAGGGATAAGTAAAGGAAAGTAAGCATTCTCATGGCCAGTTTCCTTGAACATCTTGTCCAAGGCGCTCTGCATATTCTCCCAGATTCCGTAGCCCCAAGGACGAATAACCATGCTTCCGCGCACAGGTGAGTAGTCAGCCAGCTCACTCCTTTGGACAACCTCATTGTACCAGTTCGCAAAGTCCTCATCTCTTGCGGGCAGCTTCTTGCTTTCAGCCATTTCTTTCTTCTTGAACTCCTTTTGATTCTCGACGACGCGTGCGCTCTTCCTTTTTGAATTGTACGATCACAAAGGTGCCCGGCACGACAAACAACAACATTGAAGTGATCAGCCAAACCAGGCGAAAACTAAGGCCGGAGGGCTCCGTCACGAGCCATGCCAATAACGCTCCGCCAGCGATAGCAAGACCCGCGGCTACAGCCAAAATCACCCACTCGAGCATATCCAGCCTCCACGCCGCCCTCCTTATAACTTCCCTAGCCACCTCAGCAGCTTCACGTTCCCAAGCACTCGGCTGTTTCATTCCAGCTCCGATACTGGAAGCTCATGCTCCACACCAGACTCCATCTCCCTGAGCGTGACACATCCTCGGGCTAGTTCGTCTGGCCCGATAATCAGAACCTGACCAGCCCCTTCCCGCACGGCAGCCTTCAGCTGCTTAGCTAAACTCTGGTCCCTTAGTGGATAGGCCACGCTTCTGCCGTTCTCTCTCAACGCATGTGCGATACGAAGGGCCTCAGCCCGCTCGTCAGAAGAAACCGTGACAATGAAATAGTCGATCGATCGATCGAACTCAGGTATCAAGCCAGAATCGGCAAGAAGCTCTCCCAGAACTACATCACCCATGCCAAATCCCACCGCCGGTAGTGGCTCGCCTCCGACTAACTCTAGAAGTCTGTCGTAGCGACCGCCCCCACAAATCGCCCTAAGGTCACGTCCCGTATCGAAAAGCTCAAAGACAATCCCAGTGTAGTATGCAAGCCCCCTTACAATGCGAAGGTCGATCTCTACATATTCTCGAAGACCCATGGCCTCAAGAGCACCAAGATAAGTTTGGACCCGAGCCAGCGCCGTGCTCACTTCTCCGCTCTTGATTATGTCCTCAGGCAAACCCTCCAAGCTGACCGCATCAAATATTTCGAGTAGGGCATCAGCGCGGGATATTTCCAATCCAACATCCTTAACTAACGCTTCCAAAGAAGTTTCTCGGGGCACCCGTTCGAGCTTGTCAATCACACCAAACGCAACCGCTAGTGCGTTCTCCTCAACTCCAAAAGCCTTCATTAAAGCACTCAGGAGACGTCGGTCAGATACTCTCGCTCGGAAGTGGTCAGCTGTGAGCCCAAACTCCCGAAGTCCATCTATGGCCACTGCAAGGACCTCTGCATCCGCGGCAACATCTTCCTCTCCAACGATATCGACATTCCATTGGAAGTGTTCCCTGAGCCTGCCCCGCTGCTGTCTCTCGTAGCGGAATAACTGAGGGACGGAAAACCAGCGGATTGGCTTGCTCATCGCCCTGCTCCTGTCACCCAGGATTCGAGCGAGTGAAGGCGTCATCTCAGGCCGCAGCGCAACCTCCCGATCTCCCTTGTCAGTGAAGCTATACAACTGACCTACGATCTCCCCCCCACTCTTCTCAACGTACAGATCCAATGATTCAAGGGGGGGGCCATCATACTCCAACAGGCCGTAACGCTTTGAAACCCGGCGCCATGTTTCGACAATATGCGAACGCAGAGCCAAGTCTTCAGGCGGAAAGTCTCTGAAACCGGGAAGTCTCTTGAATGCTGATGTTGCCATGTTGGCGCCGAATCTAGCGGGGGCTGAAGAGAGTTCAACTCAGTGGATCAAGTCCAAGTAACCTCATCGCGCTACCCACGGTGTGCACAGAGCCAGTCGCGATAACGCTACCATTACCAGCCAGCTTAACTGCTTTTTGCAGGGCTTGGGTAAAATCTTCTTCTACTTCGACGTGCAAGTCCACCGGAATCTCTTCAGCAGCCGACTGAGGATCCCAAAATTCCTGGTCGGAGAGCGACGGCGCTCGGGTTAGGATGACCATATCCAGTCTAGTTAAAAGGATTGGAAGCATAGTCTTCCAATCCTTATCACTGAGAATACTCACCAAGCCGACAAGTGGGCCAGGCGAGTGGATCTGCCCCAGAGTCTCCGTAAATGATCGCATTCCAGCTGGATTATGTGCCACATCGAAAATCCATGTGAGACCTTCGATAACACGAATATCGGCTCTTCCGCGATATTTCACTTTTGAGATTCCGCTAATAACGTCGTTCGCCTCTGGAATCAAAGAATTCGGGAGTTCCTCTAGGACTGCTACGGCAAGGGATGTATTAGTCGCCTGGTGGGTGCCAACTAGCGGAGTCACGAGTTTTAGTTCGCCCCATTTAGCCGTTTTGGTATAAAAGGAAGTCGCTCTTTTATTGACCTTGACCCTGGAAACCCTTTCACGATCCACGAACACTAGAGGGGCCCCAACTTCAGCAGCCAATTGCTCAAATAATGCCTTCAAGTCTTCGCTGGTTTCAGTTGTAACGAAAGGCACCCCTGGCTTCATTATACCAGCTTTTTCTCGAGCAATTTCGAGAACCGTTTCACCGAGGTAATAGCTATGATCCTTTGCCACGTTGGTCACAGCTGCCACCTCTGGCCTAAGAACGTTTGTGGCGTCTAGTCGGCCGCCGAGCCCAACCTCTGCTGCTAACACCTGCACGCCTTCCTTAGCAAAGGCATACATAGCCAACACGGTAATGGCTTCGAAAAACGTAAGACCAAACCTCATTACTGAGGCACGAACCTGTCCAGCGTATTCTAGTAACGTTGCTTCTGGTAGGGGACTCCCATTGATGAGGAGGCGCTCCCTGAACGAAATCAGGTGCGGGGATGTGTAACAGGCCACTTTCAACCCACGCTCCGTTAATACCGAAGAGATGGTCGAACTCACCGAACCCTTACCGTTCGTTCCACCTACATGGATGCTCGGATAGTTTCGGTGAGGATCGCCAAGATCCCCTAGAGCATTTTCTGTCCGCTCTAGAGACCAATGTGTAGCCGTTGGAAGCGGCGGGAAGAGTCGGTCGAATAAGGGGTCAGGAAATGCCTGATCAGCACGAACAGGCACAAACAGCGGGGGCGTACCTACGTGTCCCAACCGGCGTATTGGTGCCGGAGGATAGTAGCCACTGTGTCCTTAAGCTCCCGTCGATCGACTACCCGGTCGACCATCCCATGATCTCTCACGAATTCAGCGCTTTGAAAACCCTGGGGAAGTTCCTGTTTGATTGTTTCCTCAATGACCCTGGGCCCTGCGAAACCAATCAAAGCGCCTGGTTCTGCGAGGTTAACGTCCCCCAACATCGCGTAAGAAGCCGTGACCCCACCTGTGGTGGGGTGCGTCAAGATAGATACGAACGGAATTGCCTCATCGTGAAGACGGGAGAGGGCGGCTGAGGTCTTAGCCATCTGCATAAGGGAGTATATTCCCTCCTGCATCCGGGCACCTCCAGAGGCACTGACAATCACCAGTGGGACCTTGGCTTCTCGGGCGGTGTCCGCAACCCGATAGATCTTCTCTCCTACCACAGAGCCCATTGAACCTCCGATGAACTGAAAGTCCATCACAGCTATAGTGATGTCGATCCCATCGAGGGTCCCAGTGCCTGTAACCACAGCCTCATTCTTACCCTTGGCCTCCGCACTAGCGATTCGCTCGGGATAAGATTTTTGGTCACTAAAACCAAGAGGATCGCTAGCGCTTAGATCTTCATTCAGCTCTTCGAATGTCCCCTTATCAAGAAGAATGCTGAGATAGGCCTCGACTGAAATCCTCATGTGATGGTTACAGTTCGGACAAATGTTTAGGTTTTTGCCGAGGCGCTCACGATAGCAAATCTCGCCGCACCCAGGACACTTATCGAATACGTCCTTAGGAACGTCTCTTCTACCCTGAGCCGTGAGTGGCTTCTTGTCCTTACGGAACCAGGCCATGGATCTCCTGTGGGCTACCTACTCGTCACCATTCATGTGCGACTCGGACGGCCACGGCCACAGCAACCCAAGACATAAAGAGGAAAGTGCCCCCATAACTGACGAACGGGAGCGGGATGCCAGTGATTGGCAAAACACCTACGGTCATGCCAATATTTACAAATATGTGGACAAGCCAGGTGCCGAAGATACCGAGGAGAACCAGGCCGGCAAAGGGATCCGCAGACTTCTCTGCTAAATGAACCATCCGGCTCAGCACATAAGTGAAAACTGAGATTGCCAAGGCCGCACCTAAAAATCCGAGCTCCTCGCCAACAACGCTAAAAATAAAATCAGTATGTTGCTCTGGAAGGAAATCGTATCGTTTCTGGGATCCCAGCGTGAAACCCTGCCCCATCACTCCACCACTACCTATAGCTACCTTTGACTGGATAATCTGGTAACCTGCCCCACGTGGATCCACCTCCGGGTCTAGATAGACTAGAATGCGGTTCTGCTGGTAGGTTGCAAGTGAGTTCCAGAGCGGTCTTGAGATGGTGGCTGATGCGAAGTTGGCCACAACTAGGGCAACTGATTCAAAGAGGAACAGCCGGTACCTATAGAGATAAAGGAAGCCTATCAGTGCTATGATGTAGAAAGACCAGATACGCGTATCGTATGAGAGAAACAACCCTATGACCGGGCTAGCAACGAGTAGTAACAGAGCCACTGGGGTGCCAGCCCAGTAGAGCATCGCAAATAGAATCCCCACAAAAGCAATGGCGGTACCCAGATCAGGCTGAAGCATGACTAGGCCTAGGGGCAGACCTACTAGTATGGCAGGCACCAGTAGATCCTTCAGCGATGTGAGCGGCGCTTCCCTTTGGGAGAGCACTCTTGCAACGACTAGAACAGTCGCAAGCTTAGCAATTTCAGAAGGCTGGAATCCGATAAAGCCAAGGTCGATCCAACTCCTTACACCAACTGCTGTCCCAACTCCTGTACCAATTATGAGAGTGATCCCGAGAAGAACTATGCTGATGACATAGGCGGGGATTGCAACCCATTCAATCCACCTAAGTGGCACACGGACAAGAACCGTAAAAGCTACCAGCGCCAGCCCAAACCAAAGGCTTTGCCGCAACCACGCGCTGTCTGTCACGGGATTAGGAATATGTACCGCACCTGCTGAGTAGATCATTGCTATCCCAAAAACCGAGAGACCCACGATGGTGAAGACCAACCTGGAGTCGACAGCCCAACGGTCCAAAACTTTGATCATTGCGGGGCTTCGGTCCGCGGTGCATACCGAGCGGAATACCAAGGTGTTGGAATTCCTCTTAACAAATGTTCGCGATATGTCTGAACAGAATCGATTGGAATCCCGTAACGCTTTCGGAGATAGAAGTCTGCTGTTTTTGCCATTATGGGTGCAGCCATAGCAGAGCCACTCGCCCCGTATTCGACTATCACCGCCACAACGATCTCAGGAGCCTCACCCGGTCGGCCGGCCATCCCAGCAAACCACGCATGGGGTTCTGCTAATTCAGCCTGACTCAGAGCGTGTTCTCCAGTGCCAGTCTTCCCGATGACTTCCCAATGCTCGAGAGCAGTACCAAAATGCGCTGTACCACCTGGAGCAGTCACCTTACGGAGCCCTTCTCTAAGGGCTTCGATGTGCTCGGGTTCTAGATCTAGGCTCCAGCTCTGACCCAAATCAATCCCTCGAGCTATAGTTGGAGCTGGTGCGGAACCGTTTCGTGCAAGGGCAAGGTAGAACTGCGCTACCTTAAGTGGAGTTTGCGAGTTCGGGCCTTGCCCGATTGCGAGATTTAGCACCTCACCTTGTGAGGGAGAGTAGTTGAAGTTTCGATTCCACCATTCCCTCTCGGCGGGAAAGATCCCTCTGCTCTCCTGAGGCAAGTCCACTCCGCATTGGCGACTGAAACCAATGTTCGTCGCGCGACGAAGCATGTCGTCGAGTCCAATTCGGAGCCCCAACTGATAGAAATATACATCACAAGAATTCCCAATCGCTTCTGCTAATGTCTGGTAACCATGCCCCCCAGCATCGTGGCAGCGCCAATAACGGTCACCATAAAACCAACCCCCATTACAGGGCACTGACATATGCTCGTCCGGCGTAACCACTCCCAGATCTAGAGCGATCCCAGCCGCCGCTAATTTCCATGTGGAGGCAGGAGGATAGAGGCCAAGAACTGCTCTATCGAAGAGCGGCCTTTTCTCATCAGTATTGAGCGCATTCCAATGCTCTTGTTCGATGCCACCTACAAATTCGTTCGGATCGAACGAAGGAGCTGAGTAAAGAGCCAGCACACCCCCATCATCAGGGTCGAGAGCTACCACCGCTCCTGCCATTGAGTCGGGAAAGATCTGGTGAATCCATTCCTGGAGTTCAAGATCAATGTTCAACCTCAGTTCCCCTCCCTCCTCTCCAGGGTCGGTGCTGACACCCGCGAAGTCACCGACAATGCGCCCCCGAGCGTCAAATTCTACGTACTTCAGACCTCGACGACCCTGGAGTAGTGCCTCATACTGCTTCTCGATCCCACCTTTTCCAACGATCATCCCTTGTTCATAGCGTTCTTCAGGAAATGCCGACAAGCTAAGCTCTTCGCCTGTAATCTCACCCACGTACCCGAGCACGTGGGCTGCCGCTTCCCTTACGAGATACCTTCGACGTGGTCGCATCTCGATGTACAGACCTGGAAATTCAGCCCTTCTCTCCTCAAGCGCCGAAATAACCTGGAAATCGGCGTCAGCATCAACGATGACTTCGCGCCCGAAGCGCGCCATAGTCGAAACAACCCTCTCAATCTGAGGTTCGGATATTTCTACGTAATCCGACATGCGCTCGAGAGTGGCTCTGGCAGAGTCCAGAGGCCCAGGAAGGAGGGTGATCGCATACCCCGGAACGTTATCGGCAAGAATCTGTCCGTTGCGATCATAAATTATCCCCCGAGAAGTAGGGATCGGCAACTGACGAATCCGGTTTGATTCAGCCCTAAGTTCCCAGGTGCTGGAACCGAGCACTTGAATACGGAAAAAAGCGACTGTGAGCGCAGCCATGACTACGGCAATTGCAATGTACACTCCAAGTGCTCGACGCTTTCTCTCGTGGGGCATGCGAAGGTTCATTGGTTTCTGACCAGACCCATTAAAGTGACCAAGCCCATACCCACTAGAGCAGCGTAAAGAGCTGCTGGGGCACCTTCTACTAGTACCTGTTCAACAAACGGCTGACGAAACTCTTGGCCCATCACCATCCAGTGTAACAAATCCCGCATCCACTTTCCTGCAAGAAAGTATGAGAACACGAATAACCTGGAGTCACCCACAAACAGGTCTCTTGTGAATGCTCCAAAAACTCCAATCACAGTCATCGTAACGCTGTTCGCGCCAAACGCGAGCACAGTGAGGGAGTCCTCAACAAGCCCGAACAAAAGTCCGACCAGTGACGCACCCCCAATACCGACTTCCCTGGCGGTAAGCAGTAACCCAATGGTTAGCAGGTCGGGAGCCGACTCACCTAACCCGAAGCCCACGTGGAGGACAAAGTGGAGTGGGAACAACATTACGACCAGAATCCATAACCCCTTGGGTGTTCCTTGGCTCATAATTCAGGGCCCCTACCCGTATCTTCCTCTTCGGCTTCGAGCGAGTCAGTCCACATGTCGGCCATATCACCAGGAGCGTTGACTACAGCCACGAGTACATGCGTGGCCGACCCAGGCTGGAAATTGGGCTGCAGCCAATAACTCTTTCGCCAAGACCCTTGTTCTTCCGCAATACCTTGAATTCTACCTATCGGGATACCTCTAGGAAAAACACCACCTAGCCCACTAGTAACAACAAGCATTCCCTCCCCAACCAGTTGATTGTAGGCCGTCCCATTGAGCATTAGCTGATCCTGCTCCCGAAAGGCGCCCCGGACATTTTCAACAATCCCAAAGGCTTCCCCATCCACAAGCATAGCACTCGCCCGAAAGTCCGGGTGCGTCCAGTCAATTCCAACCGCAATGCCAGGCTGAACGTCCCGAATCTGCCCGAGTAGCCCATGTGGGCCTACCACAGGAGCCCCCGTGCGTACACCATCCTCATAACCTACATCGACCAAGAACATACTCTCAGAACCTGCCGTACCCGGACGCAGCACTGAGGCAGGTAGGTATGAAGGGCCTATGCGTTCCCCTAGGCCCAGCAGACCACGTAGTGTCCGATTTTCGTCTACAAGAGCTGACTGAGTGGATGTCACTGACGTTAGAGAGTCGAGGTCTCTCAACAACAGCTCGGTCTGTGAAGATCGCATGCGTGCATCAGCGAATAGCTCTTGAGTAGCTATGAAGGGCCTCAGCACAGTGGCCTGCACCGATAGGGCTATCCGCTGCTGGGCAGCTTCCGGTAGGTAGGAAACACCTGCAGACACTACTACAACTGCTAAAGCGAATCTGATCTGGTGATTTCGTCCGATTCTTTCCGGCTCAGGCGTGTACGCCACCACGCTACCCCTGTTCTACGGGACCAGCACCGTGCGGTACATGTCCAGGTCGTCGAGGATGCGCCCGGCGCCCCGGACCACACAAGTGAGAGGTTCCTCGTCCACATGGATTGGGAGGTTAGTTTCGTGCTGAAGGAGACGGTCCAATCCTCGGATAAGCGCACCCCCACCGGTCATGACAATCCCTCGATCAACAATGTCAGAAGATAATTCGGGAGGAGTAATCTCCAGGGCTCTCTTCACTGCCTCCACTATTGCTTGGATCGGCTCTTGGATGCACTCCCGTACTTCCTGAGAGTGCACCGTCACCACCTTGGGTATGCCCGAAACCAGATCACGACCTTTGACGTCCATCTCCCTCTCTTCACCGAAATCGAAGGCTGACCCGACTTGTACTTTGATTGCCTCGGCCGTCGGCTCGCCGATAAGGAGATTGTAGTTTTTCCTAAGAAATGTGACGATGGCCAAATCAAGCTCATCTCCACCAACACGGATAGATGTGTTAGAAACAATACCAGATAGAGCAATGACAGCGATTTCTGTTGTCCCACCGCCGATATCAATAACCATATTGCCAGTGGGGGTCTCAACCGGAAGCCCTACGCCGATCGCCGCGCCCATAGGCTCATCTACCATGTAGACAATCTTGGCTCCAGCTGCTGTTGCTGAAGATCGAACCGCCCTCCGCTCCAACTCTGTGATCCCGGATGGCACGCCAACCACTACTCGCGGCTTAATCCGAAAAATGCGCTTAGCTGTGACCTGCTTCAAGAAGTGTCTCAGCATCATTTCCGTAACGTCTACATCAGCAATGACGCCGTCCTTTAGCGGCCGGATCGCTTCAATTCCACCTGGAGTGCGGCCAAGCATTCTCTTGGCCTCTAACCCGATGCCCATGATGCGACCAGTGCCCTTGTCCACGGCTACTACCGAAGGTTCGTTTAGCACGATTCCTTCGCCCTTCACGTACACGAGCGTATTCGCCGTGCCAAGATCCACGGCGATATCGTTGACTGGGACGAGACGCCCCGAGTTCAGCCAGTTACTCAGTCCGGGCAACAAATTCGGTCAGCGAAGACAATTCAGGGCGAAAGAGTCATGAACATACGTTTACCGTCTGCAGGATGCCAGTTCCTTAGTACATTTGATGAATCACTCAGCACCAGTGCTTCCGAATCCACCATCACCTCTGTCCGTCTCTGATACTTGCTCACTCAGAACTACCTCCGGTTCCTCAAAACGAGCAAAGATCAATTGTGCGATACGTGATCCGCGCTCAAGGGTTACCGATTCACCTCCGAGATTCTGCATGATAATCTTCAACTCTCCTCGATAGTCCGGATCAATTGTACCTGGGCTATTCGGAAGCGTAATACCATGCCTAAGAGCCAAGCCTGAACGCGGCCGCACCTGACACTCCACTCCTTCGGGTAACTCCATCACAAGACCTGTTCCCACTAGGCGAATCTCCCCTGGCTCTAGCGTGACAGAGCCTTCGGCAGAGCGGACATCATAGCCTGCTGCTTGTGGCGTTGCCCGAGCCGGAAGTGGTAGGTCAGGATTAGACTCCAACCGCGTAAAAAGGACCTTTAAGCTCATTTACTAGGGCAGACTGATAAAATCATCGTCCAACTAACACTCCGGACCAAGTCTCAGTTCGAGATGACGAGTTGGATCAAAATATGCTTTTGCCACCCTGAGCACGTCGTCAACCGTTACTGCATCAATCTTTGATAACAACTCCGTGAGACCGGTCAAGGGCTCATTGTTGAGGGCAAAGCTAGCTAATCGGTGCAGGCGAGCGCCGCTCGATTCGAGTGACAGCATAACATGCCCCTTGACCTGCTGCTTCACCCGCTCGATTTCGTCCTCTTCAAGTCCTTCTCTCGCGACTCGTAAAAGTTCTTCCCGGACCGCATTAGATGCCTTTTCTGCTGTTGAGGGACGAGTGCCAAGATACACTCCCGAAACGCCTGACACGCTGTAAAATGATTGGTAAGTGTAAACGGAGTAGCACAATGCCAACTCCTCTCGAATCCTCTGAAAAAGCCTCGAACTCATTCCAGAACCTAGGGCCGACGACAGAAGTATCAGCGGATACCGGTCGGAGTGTGAATGACCCGGAACCTCACTCCCGAATACGATATGAGTCTGCGCAGACTCTCGGGTTTCGTAGGCTACTCCGCCGGATGTAGTGCGTGGTGGATCAACGTGATCCATTATATCCCCACTGCCGCAGCTATCGAAAAGTCTGTCCACTCTTTCTGCGAACTTTTCGTGCTCAACACGACCTGCGGCAGCTACTATAAGATTATTGGGCTTATAAGATTTTTGCTGCAGGACACGAAGCTTTTCTGCTGTCATGCACTCTACAGACCTCTGGGTTCCCAAGATCGAGCGCCCATAGGGATGTCCATCCCAAAGCTGCTCAGCATGTAGTTCAAATACTAGGTCATCCGGAGTATCATCTACCTGAGCTATTTCCTCTAGCACCACTTCTCGTTCGAGGTCTAGGTCGTCCTGTGTTATTAGAGGCCCTATGACGAGATCGGCAAGGACATCCATAGCTTCAGGGACATGCTCATCCAGCACGCGGGCTTGAAAGCTCGTATGCTCACGACTGGTGTAGGCATCAAGGGAGCCACCAAGCCCCTCGAGGGCTATCGCTATCTCCGCCGCTGTGCGCCGAGCTGTTCCCTTGAAGACCATGTGCTCGAGCATATGGCTGATGCCCGCATCAGCGATTGATTCATGAGCTGAACCCTGGCGAACCCATATGCCGACTGCAGCTGACCTAACACTAGGCATCTTCTCGGTTAGAACTTGAACCCCACTGTCCAAAACCGTCCGGGCCATAAACTCCGACCCATCGCTCACTCGGCTCTTGCCACCTGACGAAGCCCCCATCAGATATCTAAGAAGCAGCCTCCTCTTCAGCTAAGGCAGCCTTACGAGACAGCCTTAGTCTACCTTTTTCATCGATGGAGAGAAGCTTGACCTTAGTGATATCACCTTTCTTAAGAACGTCCTCGGTCCTCTCTGTACGACTTTCCTGAAGCTCCGAAATGTGACATAAACCTTCAGTACCCGGCATAATCTCAATGAAAGCCCCAAAGGTCGTAGTATTTTTGACCGGACCTTCATAGATGCGCCCGATGTCAGGGTCTGCCACTATCGCTTCGATCATCTCCTTCGCACGAGTCCCAGCCTCCCCAGACACCGCCGCGATCTTCACAACACCGGAATCGTCAATGTCAATCGTCGCCCCCGACTCCTCTTGAATCGCTCGAATCGTCTTGCCTTTGGGTCCAATAATTTCTCCGATCTTCTCTGGATTGATCTCGATCGACACGATTCTCGGAGCAAACTCAGACAGATCGCTTCGCGCTTCAACAAGCGCGTCATTCATGGACTCTAGGATATGGATACGTGCTTTTTTTGCACGCTCGAGAGCCTCGGTCAAAATCTCTAGGGTGAGGCCCTGGATCTTGATATCCATCTGAATCGACGTCACCCCTTCGAGCGTGCCGGCGACCTTGAAGTCCATATCACCAAGAGCATCCTCCAGCCCCAAGATATCGGTAAGTATTGCAACTTCATCGCCCTCCTTGATCAGCCCCATAGCTACCCCGGCTACCGAGGACTTGATCGGAACCCCTGCATCCATGAGTGCCAGAGAGGACCCGCACACAGTAGCCATCGATGACGAGCCATTCGATTCTAGGATGTCCGAGACAATTCTGATCGTGTACGGAAATTCATCATAAGCTGGAAGAAGCGGCTGCACGGCTCGTTCGGCGAGGTTCCCATGCCCGACTTCACGTCGTGAAGTGCCGCGAAAAGGACGTGCCTCCCCCACGGAGAACGGAGGGAAATTGTAGTGAAGCATGAATGACTTCGTAATTTCTTCGCGTGAATCGATCGAATCAATCCGCTGCTCATCACGCGAGGTACCTAGGGTCACAACTGCAAGTGCCTGGGTCTGCCCACGAGTGAAAAGTGCCGAACCATGGGTGCGGGGCAACACCCCTACCTCTGATGTGATCTGTCTGATGTCATCTAGACCGCGCCCGTCCGCGCGCTTTCCTTCGTCTAGAATCTGACGACGCATGGTCTTCTTCTCGATGGACCGAAGGATTTCACTTATATCTTTGGCATGCTCAGCATACTTGTCGTCTTGCTCAGTAAGCGTAGTTACGACCTCTTCCGTGACAGTGGCCATGGCCTGGTGACGTTCTTCCTTATCCCCAAGGTTCAGAGCTTCTGTGACCCGCGGTAAGGCCAGATCTTCCACCTTCTTCTGTAACTCAGAATCTGGCTCAACAGGACTCCAGTCCATTTCTGGAACACTATACCCCTCGAGTAACTCCTTCTGGAGGGTGCAAAGCTCTTGGATCGCACCTTGAGCAACCTGCAACCCCTCTAGAACATCCGATTCTGGTACCTCTACCGCAGCACCCTCAACCATAGTTAGAGCTTCTTCCGAACCAGCAACCACTATGTCAACGTCGGAATACTGAAGCTGCTCGAATGTCGGATTAACAACCCAATTTTCCTTGATCCGCGCCACCCTTACTGAGGCCACAAGAGTACTGAAAGGGATCTTGGACATGTTCAGCGCGACCGAGGCCCCCAAGAGTGCAAGAACATCGGCATCGTTTTCTTGATCTGCCGACAGGATAAAGCACGCGATCTGGGTCTCGTGCATAAAACCATCTGGAAACAGTGGTCGTATCGGTCGGTCTATCTGTCTAGCAGAGAGAATTTCCTTCTCCCCTGGCCGACCTTCACGCTTAAAGAAACCGCCTGGAATCTTCCCAGCCGCATAGGATTTTTCCCTGTACTCAACTGTTAAGGGAAAGAACGGAAGATGTGTGGGCTTATCCTGTGCTGTTACTGCACAGAGGACGACAGTATCTCCGTATTGTACAAGGCATGAACCGTGCGCAAGCTTGGCCATACGACCAACCTCAAGCGACAGAGTCCGTCCAGCAAATTGACGCTCTAACCTCTGAATCATTCTTTTCTACTCACTTCATTTTCGGCCAGCTTCTTAGCGGCCTGGCATTAAGAATGCCGAAACGTCGTAGTATCCCGAGGAGAGAGCGACCGCCGCCCGGAGCCACAAACAGACACGGTAACCGTGGGTGATGTGAGCCCGATCATGCGGCCAACTTGTAGGCCGTCTCCCGCCCGGGGTGTACGAACACCTTCGACGGAATATTACTCTGGTAGGCCCGCACGATAACGGGGGCCACAAGCTACTAGTGCCGGAGACCGAGATCAGTGATCAGCTCGCGGTATCGCTCGACATCGGTCCGCTTCACATATTCGAGAAGACGACGTCTGCGACCAACCATCTTAAGCAGGCCACGACGACTGTGATGGTCCTTCCCATGCTCATCGAAGTGGGTCCTGAGGTCATTAATGCGGGCCGTGAGGATCGCAACCTGGACCGGCGCGCTTCCACGATCGGTATCGTGGAGCTGGTACTTCTGAATAACTTCTTCCTTTACAATCGCCATTAGGTGGCGTGCCTCCGCGAGAGTCCCATCGCTACAAGGGAAGCGAGCGAGTCCAAGAATACATGGACTTTTTTCTACGAGGAAAGCTAGATCGTTTGAGCATCGACGTCTACGGCTTTACGTGCAGCCTCTACATCCTCCTTCATCTGTTCTACTAGGGCTGATACAGAATCAAATGGCTCTACCTCTCGAAGATACTTAATGAAATCAACCCGGACCTCCTCTCCATATATGTCATCCTGAAAGTCCAAGAGGTGCAGTTCAATTGTCGGAGGTGACCCCTTGAATGTGGGCCTCGGTCCAAGATGCAGCGCACCGGCATACGTGCCCTGCCGTAGGACTCCCTTAACGGCATAAATTCCCTGTGGGGGAATAAGCTTCTCTCGTTCAGCTACCATGAGATTAGCTGTAGGGAATCCCAAAACATGACCCCGACCTTCACCCCGAACTACGACCCCCCTAATCGAGTACGCTCGTCCCAAACAAGCTCTCGCTTCTCCCATATCCCCTTCTCCAACTGCAGCCCTGATCCGAGATGAAGAAACTGCCTCTCCCTTCACGCTCACCGGCGCTACAACGTCAACAGAGAATCCGAGTTCATTCCCAATCACCTTGAGAGTATTCGGGTCGCCAGACCGATCACGACCAAACCCATGGTCGTACCCTATCACCAACTCCTCAACCCCGAGTCTCTCGATCAAGACCTCCTCTACGAAACGCCGTGGCTGGTATTGAGAAAGAGCTTCGGTAAAACTCAAAAATACAGCGTAGTCGAGCCCGCTCTCGGCAAGTATCTCTTTCTTCTCGACAGGGGTTGTCAACATGGGTGGTGCTCGCTCTGGCTTAACAATTCTCAGGGGGTGTGGATCGAAGGTGACAAGAACACTCCTACGACCTATAGCATCAGCCCGGCGATTTATCTCTTCCAACACACTTTGATGGCCAAGATGAACGCCATCAAACGTTCCGACCGTCGCAACTGTACCTCGGTCGCTTGGGATTCCCCTGGGGTAAGCCCACCTGATATTAGCGCTCACGACACGAATACCTTACGAGGGCGGAAAGTACTATCACAAACCTCTCCGATTGCTAGGAGCCCGCCCTTATACGCAACAGCAATCGTTCCTTGCACTCCCGGTCCAGCAACCTGAACCGTCCTCCCATGCACAAGCTGAGCTGCAGTTTTCTCATCCACATTTAACACAGGCATGTCAGAGAGGGCTTCTAGTGGATCCATCAAGCCAGCTGAAACAATGGCTGAGTCTATCAGATCATCTGCTGCAATAGCATCCTTCACGTGAAAGCCACCAATTGCCGTTCTTCGAAGTCTTTTTAAATGAGCTCCAACACCCAAAGCTACTCCTAAATCTCGAGCTAGTGCACGTACGTATGTGCCACTCGAACATCTCAGTCGGAATCGGACCTGGGGTAGCTCAACTTCAGTGAGCTCTAGTTCATGAATGGTCACTGCAGCAGGTGCCAACGAAAAATCCTCGCCTCTGCGTGCTCTCTGGTAAGCCCGCTCTCCACTGACTTTTTTTGCGGAATACACGGGTGGCACCTGTTCGATCTCACCGTGAAATTCTCCAAGTGCAGACTCTATAGATACCGGATCTAGATCAGTCCAAGCATCATTCTCATATACTACCACCCCTCGCCAATCAAGCGTATCAGTGGCACTGCCGACTTGAGCTACCGCCTCGTAAGTCTTATCAAGAAAGGATAGGTACTCTGACAATCGGGTGGCCTGCCCCACGCAGACAAGTAGAAGGCCTGAGGCAAATGGATCCAGCGTACCTGTGTGACCCACTCGACGCACGCCCAAAGCATTCCTGGCCGCCTTCACCACGTCGTGTGAGGTCGGCCCTTCTGGCTTATCGACCTGTAGAACGAAGTCTTTCGGAAGGAGGCTCACGTGGAATCATCCTCGGATTCTTCAGCGCCCCCAAGAGTATCTATTTCTGATAGTAGTTCCTCAATCCGGTGCGCATGTTCTTGGGAATGATCTATCTGGAAACGTAGTTCCGGAATACGACGGAGCCGAAGGATCCGCCCTAGTGTGGACCTGAGATAGGATGCTGCCGCCTGTAACCCGTCGAGTGTTGGCTCCTCTGTTCCAAGACTGGAGGTACGCACATACACACGAGCCGACCCAAGATCGGCTGCTACATCTACACCTGTAATTGTTACAGGCCCAATCCTGGGGTCGCGAACCTGAGTGCGGATGAGATGAGACAGCTCACGCTTCAGCTGCTCATTAAGCCGAGCTGTCCTCTTACCTGTCCGACTCAATATACGTCTCTGTGGACAGCAGTGATGACCGCACCCGCGTGCTCTTCTACCAAACGATCTGCTTTTTCTAGAATGGAGTCGGCAAAACCACTATCTGTGGTAACAAGCACAATCGTGAGTGCTGCGTGATTACACATGTCTTGGAAGGCCGTCTCAGCCACAGATACGTTAAACTTTGTTCTCAAACGGTCCCGGAGTGACCTTACCACTGACCTTTTTTGCTTCAGCGATGAGCAGCCCGGCAGCCTAAGCTCCCAGGTCAGGGAAGCAATGACCATCTTGCCAGGAGATCAGGTAGCGCTACTAGCCAGCGTGCGCGCTACCTCCTCGACTGTGTAGCACTCAATGACGTCACCCACCTTTACGTCATTGAAGTTGGCTATACCAATACCGCACTCGAAGCTCTCTCGGACTTCCTTCACATCATCCTTAAACCGCTTGAGTGACCCCATATCACCGTCGTAAACGACGATTCCATCCCTAATCAGCCGAGCTCTTCCCTTCCGGTCTATACGCCCCTCGGAAACGTACGATCCTGCAATCGTTCCAACCTTACTGACCTTGAAAACTTCTCGGACCTCAGCCGTGCCCTCTATAGTTTCGCGTTTCTCCGGGGCAAGCATACCTTCGAGTGCGGCCGTTACCTCATCAACCGCTTCATAGATCACTTCGTAGACTCGAATATCCACTTCATTCTTTTCAGCTTCTAAACGGGCCGCCGTTTGAGGACGAACCCGGAACCCGATAATGACCCCACCTGCCGTTTGAGCTAACAGAACATCAGATTCGTTTATAGCCCCCACTCCGCGGTGAATGATATCGACCTGCACTTCGTTAGTGCCGAGCTGCTCGAGCGCGTCAGACAAAGCCTGAACCGAGCCATCTACATCCCCCTTGATCACTAGGGGTAGTGTGGAAACCTGTCCACTTGCTACCAGGGCTCCAAAGTCACCTAACTTGACACCACGTTCTCGGATCCTTAGCTGCTTCTCACGATCTAGACGCTGCCGATTTTCAGCAATCTCAGCGGCTTCTACTGGCTCCATAACCTGGAACGTCTCGCCAGCCTGAGGGACACCTCCAGCACCTAGGATCTGCACCGGAGTAGCAGGTCCTGCTTCTTCAACGGGATGCCCCCGCTCATCCAGCATTGCACGAACCCGCCCATCATAGAGTCCACATATAAAGGGGTCACCGACCTTAAGGGTGCCGCGCTGAACAAGAACGGAGACCACTGGTCCTTTACCGATATCGAGTTGTGCCTCAATAACAGTACCCTGTGCCTCTCGTTCCGGATTGGCAGTTAGCTCAAGCATCTCTGATTGAAGGAGGATTTTATCAAGTAAGTCATCAATGCCCTGGCCAGTCTTGGCAGACACCTCGGCAAACAGAACATCGCCTCCAAATTCTTCGATGTTGACGCTATGCTGAAGCAGTTCTTGTTTGACCTTGTTGGGTTCAGCAGCTGGTAGGTCAACCTTATTAATCGCTACAACCAGGGGCACGCCCGCATTCTTAGCGTGACTGATCGCTTCAATGGTCTGTGGCATGACTGAGTCGTCTGCAGCGATGATCAAGACCACCAGGTCAGTTACATCTGCACCTCTGGCCCGCATAGCGGTAAACGCCGCGTGACCAGGGGTGTCCAAGAATGTAATCCGGCGATCCCCGGATAATTCAACATGGTATGCACCGATATGTTGTGTGATACCGCCAGATTCTCCGGCTACCACATTCGTGTCCCTGATCTGGTCAAGAAGCAGGGTCTTCCCATGATCGACGTGGCCCATAACCGTCACGACTGGAGGTCGTGCCCTGAGGTCCTCAGGGGCGTCCTCAATTATGTCTATCTCAGGCTCGGCTATATACTCTTCTTCTCGGACAGCAGTGAAGCCGAACTCGTCCAGAAGGAGCTCAATCTGGTCGAAGTCGAGGCGTTGGTTAATAGTTACCAATAGTTGAAGATTCTTGAATGCCGAACCGATAATGTCCGTTGAAGACACGTCCATGAGTTCGGCAAGTTCCGAGATTGTGAGAAACTCATTGACCCGGACAGTGGTGCGCTCACGCTCCTCCTCTTCACGCTCCTGTTCTTCTTGAGCTTCCTGCTCCTCTACCGAAAGCTTATGGCCCTTACGGCGACGCTTTTTGCCACCGCCCTTAAGTTCAGCCATGACCCTCTGGATATTCGACTGGACTTCATCTTGATTCACCTGATCCCGCTTCTTCCCCTTTTTCTTCTTCTCTCGTCGCTTCCGACGACCATCCGGCGTGTATCCTTCCGCCTGAATTCTAACCTGACCTCCTGGCCCTGCACTCGCTGCCGGTGAAGGTGAGGGGCGCCGAATCGTTCGGACTGGGCTATCGGGCGCGCCTGCTCGGGCTGGTGCTGGAGGAGAACTTGACCGCCCCTCACTCGCCTGGCTTACGACTTCAACCTCATCCGCAACCTCGACTTCGTCCGCAACCTCGACCTCGTCCGCAGCCTCGACCTCATCCGCAACGTCGACTTCGTCCGCAGCCTCGA
>DEAM01000002.1 GCA_002347035.1 Gemmatimonadales bacterium UBA2982
GAGTCACTGGAATCGGATTCGGAGCCTCCTTGAGCACAGCCAGACGACCAGCTTAGAAGGCTAGCCATACCCGCAGCTGCTCCAAAACGACCGAGGAAGGTTCTCCGCTCTATATTCCTCGCCTCAATGTCCTCTTCGTGGATCGTTCTTTCTTCTTCGCGTAATTTCATCTTCAACCTGAGTAGAAACGATTTTCCAGACTCATCACTTGCGGATGAGAATCATTCGCAAGTAAGGGTAGCCAGGTCAGGTACAACTCGCAAGGCAGTGTCCAGCCCCAGGAGCAGCCATTTCAGCCTGGGCGGAGGCTACCAACTTGGCTACTTCCCTAGTCAGGCTCTAGAGTTTCCCTAACCAGTTGATCCATCCAATCATTCGGAGTAGAATCGAATCGGGAACGATTCTCAACCTTGGCTGAGCCAATGTGTGATCTGTCCACACCATGGCGAGCAGTTCGCGAGCCGAGGAAGCACGGCTAGTCAGCTGACTTGATCTGAGAGAGGGCCAGTGGGAGGACGGAGTTAAAGGTGGCCAGTAGAGTGCCTTGGCCCTCAAAAAAGTTGGTATTCCGGGTTCATGGATGGCTCGGCCTAAACCTTGGGGTCCTCCTTTTCATCGTGTGCTTCTCGGGGACAGTGGCCACGGTGAGTTATGAGATCGACTGGCTCCTCAACCCGGCCCAGCGCGCCTCACCCGTTGGGTTGCATGATACATCCTGGGATCAATGGCTGGCGGCTGTACGTCTTGAACACCCAGAAGCC
Source organism: Gemmatimonadales bacterium UBA2982 (assembly GCA_002347035.1). Classification (GTDB taxonomy): domain Bacteria; phylum Gemmatimonadota; class Gemmatimonadetes; order Longimicrobiales; family Gaopeijiaceae; genus UBA2982. The sequence continues at coordinate 762 of DEAM01000002.1, forward strand.
GAAGTCATTTCTCTATCCGCGCCCCCAACCGAAGGATGGGCTGCGAGCGCTTTGATCACGTACGGGCAAAACTACCTCAGATATGTGTATCTAGACCCAGTAACGGCGGAGGTACAAGGAACGTTCAGTCATTTTAACGTCGCTAGGTTTTTTCGGTCATTCCATAAGCAGTTCTATATTTACCCAGGTCAAATGCCTCACGGTGTCTACATCGTTGGGCCGCTTGGGATCGCACTGCTACTCTCGGCGTTGACAGGCCTGTGGTTCTACCGCATTCGAGTGTCTGACCTTCTCCCAATACGCTGGCCCACGACCAAGAGGCGCCTTTGGTCGACCTTGCACCGAGCTGGGGGGGTCTGGGGGTTAGCGTTCTCCCTAATCTTCGCGGTCACTGGTATCTGGTACTTGGTCGAGCGCGTGATAGTAGATGCTGACCTCTACCAAGCTGAGGCAATACGGACTCCTAGCCAGACTGGAGACAACGTCGAATCCAGACTGGCTGTGCCATTGACCTTAGATGAGTCACTCTCGCACGTGCAGACTACATTCCCGGGCCTAGATATCCGCTCAGTGTCCCTATCTCAGAACACGGAGCGACTCACGTTCTTCGGACAAACCGATGCCAAGCTCGTGAGGGACAGGGCCAACTTCGCCGTGTTCGACCGGGCAAGCGGCACGCTCGTCGAGCAGCAGCGCACCTCAGACCTTACTCTGCCAGAGCGACTAGCTCATACCGCAGACCCACTTCACTTCGGGAACTTTGCTGGCTTATCCATCAAGCTACTGTGGCTGGTAGCAGGTCTCATAATATCCGCTTCCATTCTTGTCGGAACTCGGATATGGGCGCTCCGGGTCTTAGGCCGACCCACGGAACGCAGGATGGGAGTCCGGTCTCGTTGGGTGATGTCTGGCCTCGTAACCCTCCCGGTGCTTGCGCTAGCGACACATGGGAGCATAGTCAACATTGCGCCATTCGTAGCGCCCTTACCTGAGATGCCTGTCGCAGAGGCCTCGGGGCAGGCCCTTAGCACTAGTCCACCGCTTGCATTTATCTCAGGTCGTGAGGGATCGGCGCCCCCAAGAGGCCAGTCCCATCCTGAGGTGCCCCCATACGTATGGCTAGTGGTAGGTGCCTTCGTGGGGATCACCCTCCTTATTTCATCAGCTTGGGTTTACTGGCTCAGATGAACAGAATGTTCAGTTGGGCAACCTTAGTCGTTGCTAGTTAGCGTCGTCCAATAAGGCAAACAACCAAACGCTGTCCCCCCGGTCACCTCTGCCCAGCAGACTGCCTGCAGAGAAGACCACTACGTGCTGCTTGCCATTGTGTTCGAATACCGTAGCCGGTGCATTTACGCCCGCGTCAGTCATGAATTCCCAGAGCTTGGAACCGTCACGGGCATCGAGTGCGGTCAACCGTCCGTCGTTCCGGCCAGCAAAGAGTAACCCACCCGCTGTCGCCACCAATCCGCTATAACAGCGACTGGGCCAGCGCTGGCTCCACAGCCTGCGATTGGTGCGAAGGTCCATCGCGGTAACAATTCCGGTTGTGGGAATGGGTGCAAAACGCATACTGCCGCCGCTATAAGCGTCACCGGATTTGACTGGCTCTAAAACTTCCCTGACGGAATACACAGCCTGCCGTTCACCGGCGCAGATATACATCACCCCTCTTTCAGGATCTACGGCACTGGGGGGCCAATTAGCATCGCCACGGCGTGACACTACTGGGTCTTCCCAAAACGGCGTGAAAACCGCGCCATTATTGATAAGCCGGTAGCCCTCAGGGGCTACATCTAAGGTCTGAGCAACGAAGGGCTCGCCAACAGGATAGGGTTGCGTAGCGGCCGTTGCCTGGCGCGGTTCCTGAGGAACTGGTCTCTCCTCGATACCCACCAACGGTTCGCCATTTGTACGGTCGAGGATATACAGCCACCCTGTCTTGCCAGCCTCAGCCAAGCCCTTTCGTGACACGCCACTGTAGTCTAGGTCGAACAGAACAACCGGATTGGGGGCGTCGTAGTCCCAGATATCGTGATGGACCTCTTGAAAATGCCAACGATACTCACCGGTGTAGACATCCAGTGCCACGATGGAAACGGTGAATAGATTGTCCCCAGCCCGCACCGCACCATTGTAGTCGGGCCCTGGGTTACCAGTTGAGAAGTAGATCATGCCCAACTCAGGATCGACTGCAGGGGTGTGCCAGACCGTCCCGCCTCCGGTGCGCCAGGCATCGTTATCAGCAGGCCAGGTGTCGTGGCCTAATTCGCCGGGGCCTGGCACAGTATAGAACGTCCAGAGCAAGCGTCCGTCATCAGCACTGTAGGCCTTTACTCTCCCTCGGGCTGCAAATTCACCACCTGCGAAGCCAGTAATAACCATGCCTTCGAAATACAAAGGTGCGCTGGTGATGGTGTAGCCTTCTTGCCAGGCTTCCGCTTGAATGGACCAAACCTCTTCGCCACTGTCCTGGTCCAATGCCTTAAGCATGCCATCCAGCTGCCCTACGAAGACCTTGTCTTCGCCAAATCCCACTCCACGACTGGTCCACCCGCAACATATCGTCGAGATCTCTTCAGGAAGGTTAGCCGAGTAGCGCCAGAGGATTCCCCCTGTTTCAACGTCGAGAGCGAAGACATCATCAGCGCCGGTTATTACGTACATGACCCCGTCATGAACTATAGGCTGCGCCTCCCCGGAGTACTTCCTGCCGATCCCAGAACCGTCGAGATGGGTGCGCCAAATCGGACCAAGTTGATCGACGTTATCGGTGTTGATCTCCGTCAATGCAGAGAAATTTCGGTTGAAGAGATCACCACCATTTGTCAGCCAGTCAGTGGTAGGTAGCTGCAGCAGTGTCTCTTGATCTGGGCTACTTTGAGCCACAACCCCTGAGACCAACACTGAACCAAAACTCAGTCCTACCCCTAGAAGTCTCGGCAAGAGGCTATTCATATTCCGGACAAAGAGTGGGTGGCAGTGCGTCAGACTCACCGATCAAGGACCAGCCTGGACGCAGATGAGGTCCCGATCTCATTAATTCGTCGTAGTAGTCAGGTTCTCCACGAGCACTCCGGGGATGACGTGATTGATCCGAACCCCGTAGAGACCGTTCGTGTCCAGCAGTGACCCGGACCTCTCTGTGCCGTGTACCACCGTCCCGTTCACAGAGAACTCGATCTGGTCTCCGTTGATCCGCACCGCCAGGTCGTTGACGGACTGGCCGTCAGCATCCGGACGCTGGATCGCTGAATGCTCCGTGTGGCTGACGAGATAGTTCGTGTTCGCGTTGTCGATGCGGTTGATCACCACAAAATGGCCCGTCTGTGCGATCATGAAATATAGGTACCACTGATTTTCACTATTGAGATTCCGACCTCCGAATACGAGGCCGTAGTAGTTCCGGTGGGAACTCGGCTCGAGAAGCGTGAACCGACTGCTCAATGTGTAGTTCCCAGTGGCTCTCTGGTCTTCCTGCCAGAGCGTGACAGCTGGTCCCGTGTTGACTTGAAACCCATCTCCGACCGCAGTAATTGTCACCTCGGGCACGTCATCCGGGTCCTGAGGATTATTACTTCGGTCTACTCGCATCATAACACCCTCGGGCGCTTGCGCGACCAAAGGTCCGGCGAATACAAAGGCCAGCAAGAAGACGGACAGTACACGGATCATTGTTCAGCTCCTGGAACTGTGAGTTGGCTCATTAGGCCGTCAAGCACACGTATCTTCACCCGTTGGCCCCTAAACGGGCAAGCGTAAACCCATAGTTACTTCGCCTGGATCCATCTAGTATAGTATTTAACTTGAAGGATTCACCCAAAATCCATTCTAGCCGCTCAATCTGGAGTTCGACCGATGGCGCACCGCCGATCATCATACGATGGCGTTTCCTCCATAGTCCTCTGCGTCCGTGCGATCCTCGGACATCTTGCCTGCCTGTCCCTGCTCTTCGGCACCATGCTAACTGTACCACCGCAGCTCGTAGCCCAGATCCAGGCCAGCGACGTGCAGGGAAGGGAAATTATCATGGTTACAGGGTCAACCGGCGGCCTAGGCCGTGCTGTCGCCCTCGCTTTTGCCGGTCCAGGAACCCACATCATCGTACATGGCCGTAACATCGAGCGTGGCCAAGCAGTGGTCGAAGAGGCCGAAGCCGTTGGAAGCACCGCCCGATTCCTCCAAGCAGACCTCGGCTCCCTCGCACAGGTGCGCGGACTCATCAACACAGTCAAGCGTGACTACAACCGCCTGGATCTCCTCATCAACAACGCCGGCATCGGACGCGGTCAGCCAAATGCACCCCGCGAGGAAAGCGCAGACGGTCACGAGCTCCGCTTTCAGGTGAACTACCTCTCACACCTCCTTATAACCCGTGAACTCCTCCCACTCCTCCGAGAAGGCGCTCCGTCTCGTGTCGTGAGCGTGTCCTCCGGAGCGCAGTCAGGTGGCACGATCCACTTCGACGACGTCATGCTAGAGAATCCGCCCTATCAAGGAAGCGCAGCCTATGGCCAGAGTAAGCTGGCCCAAGTCTTTATGACGCTCGACCTTGAGGAGGAGCTGCAAGGGACGGGGGTGACCGCAACCGCGGTGCACCCAGGTGGCTACTTGGACACGGACATGGTCGCTGAACGCTGCGTTGTCCCGGGCGACGGCTGCACCCCTAATCTGAGCCCAGAAGACGGTGCCATGTTCGTCGTGAACGCCGCGAGGTCACCGAGATCCGGGGTATACTTTAATACCTCGGTGATTGGGGAGATTAACCCACAGGCCCTCGATACCTCGGCTCGCCGTCGGTTTCTAGAGCTCAGCATGCAGCTCATAGGACTCGACTGAGTCTATCGATTGCCTCTATAGAAGCCTTTTCTGGGGAATTGAATAACTCAGTGACAAGTGGCGGCACTGTGCCCCAATGTACGTCCCGTTCCAGACCTGATTGATCCACTACTAAGGTTCCCCACATAGCATGAATAAGATAGCGGCCACGGGATGAGACGTACTTTGTGGAACACGGTCGCAGCCATATGGCTGGCAGTTGGT
>DEAM01000017.1 GCA_002347035.1 Gemmatimonadales bacterium UBA2982
AGGTTCGAGTCCTGGCGGGCCCACTCAATACATGGTCTGGTCCATGGCTAAAGTGTGATTACTTGGTCGGGAGGGCTCCCTCCCATGGCCTCGTACAACTGTGGAAAGCAGCCAGCGACAACACCTTTGACAAGGCCTTTGGCTTGCACCTGCCCGGTACCACATTGCTCGAACGTGCCATCTGCTAGGCCCCGACGCACTGCACATTGATCGCAGACCATGAGCAGGATCCCTTGATCGGCGGCGACCGCCGCTAGCCTCTCTCCGATAGGGTCACCTTCACGAAGGCAGTAGAGGTTATCATCAAAGAACATCATTCCAATGACGTCAGCGCCATGGATGCCTTGTTCTAGCTGTGGCAAGATCATGGTGGCGAGGGGATAGGTTGCTGCCTGGTGAGTGCGGAATACGTATGCAATGTTCACTTATGGATACATCCTAACGGAGTTGTGGTTGACACGGATTCTAAAAGGAGTCGAGGGTTTTACCGAGGAGGTGGGAGGAACTCAGGACCTCATAAAGCCTTCAGCTGTCCTCGAACTCAATAAGGGTCAGGACGGGCACACCTTCTTTTTCTAGGCGCCTTAGGCCACCGAGCCCGGGCAGGTTTATAGCGAATCCACACGCCACGATGTCTGCCCCCGTGCGGCGGAGGAGGTTCAGAGTGGCTATCGCAGTCCCTCCTGTAGCCAGTAGGTCGTCTATTAGTAGAACCTTCTCTCCCGGAGAGATTGCGTCTCGGTGTATTTCGACTCGGTCATTGCCGTATTCTAGCTCGTAGTCCTGCCCGATGGTTTCACTCGGCAGTTTGCCCCTTTTACGCACTGGGATGAAGCCGACGGAAAGTTGGTGGGCCACAGCACTACCGATAATGAAGCCTCGGGCTTCGATTCCCTCCACGGTATCAATATTCCGCCCAGTAAATGGGTGGCTCAGGTTATTTATTAACTGTTGAAACCCAACAGGATCACGGAGCAGAGTGGTAATGTCGCGAAACTGGATTCCGGGTTTTGGGTAATCCGGGATCGTGCGGATAAGGGATTTCAGTGGCATAGACTTCTTCCCTTCACATGTCTTGAAAAATGGTCCGTCGACTACCTATATCTACTCTGTGAGTTAGGCAGCCTTGTTTGGGTGCTCGGAGCTGAGGCTAGCGGCTCCCCGCTCGTTCCCGAATAATCCGGACCGTGGTGTCCACTTTAAACTGGAGCCCTCGCTCTCCGTACTCCACGGATGCCCGCGTAGGGTCACCGGAAACACCGCTGTCAGGGAAGCCCCCCCCTTGGGCAAGCATATTCGTCCGGATATGGCGGGGGTCCACAGCTAAAAGTTGTGAGGTGTCTCTGATGCCCGCATGACTGCCGATTGTCTCCTCGGTTTCACCTTGCGACAGAAGCCATTCCTGAAATCCATTAGCCGAGTAGTACTCACCGACAAAGTGCACACGATTCGAGTGTTCGCTCCATTCTTGATTTAATGCTTCAGCAACGTTTTCCATGCCCCGTTGATTGCCGCCGCTATCACCGATCATCACTATGTCTGTGAATCCATGCAGAGCCAAACTTCTAGCAGCGTACTCCAACACCTTCTCAAAATACTCGTTTGGTAGGGTGATGGTCCCTGCCTTTGCCAAGTGTCCGCGCGGATTTTCAACGTCTCCCTCGGGTACGTATGTCATGACGGGAGCAACCAGGGCATTTCCCAGTTCACGTGCGATCCTCGCGGATGCCTCGTTGATAATGAACTTATGTTTTCCGAGGATCATGTGAGGGCCATTCTGTTCTGTCCCGGCCGTGGGGATGATTACTGTGGTCGTGCCACTATCAACCGCATCCCGAACCTCTGTCCAAGTGAGCTCTTCAAGGAATACCGATGGTAAAATCTGGGCTTGGAGCGGAGTTGTAGTTGCTAAGGAACATAAGAGAACAGCGACAGCAGACTTCATGCGGCAACTCCAGAAGAGCGGGTTTAAAGGGGTAGGCAGATTATTGTTGGGCTGGCGTCAGCGCCAGAACTATTTTCACTCATCCTCCAACTCCGGCCGTTTTCTCAAAGACTTCTTTCTCGCATGCTTTCGTTTGTTGTGGAGTCGTTTGGCTCGCTCTGAAGTTGGGACTTGGGATGGGACTCGAGCTTTTGTCTCTCTACTTAATTCCGTGAGCTTATCACGGAGTCTTTTAAGAGCGATGCGGCGGTTCCTATGCTGACTACGCTCATCTCGTGCGGCAACCCTGATGCCAGTTGGGATGTGTACCAGCCGCACACCGCTCTCTGTGACGTTTTGGTGCTGGCCACCTGGCCCTCCAGATCGGAACGTCTCTACGCGACATTCCGCGAGGAGTTTCTCGTCTTCTTCAGGGATGGTCAAATCTTCTGGGAGATCCTCTTCGATGATACTTCCTTCCGTTGGTGTCTTGAAAACTATGGCACTGGGAGGAGCTTCTAGGTACTGTTTTGCGATCCACTACTAGAAAGTTCCCTCCCTATTCCACATGATCTTAGACGGCCAGGAAAAACATCCCGGAGCCAGGCTACTCTTCGTACTCGCTTGTCTTGTAGTCATCGTTTACGGGCTTCGCTACGCATCTCCTATACTGCTGCCATCCGCGTTGGCATTGTTCCTCGCGGTGCTCAGCTTGCCCGTTATGCTCTGGCTACGTAAGCACAAGCTTCATCCGTCAATTTCGATTATGGTGCCTGTGATTATGAACGTCGGAATTGTCGGCCTATTGATTCTTCTTGCGAGTCAATCTGTGGCCGAGTTTCAGGCAAAAGGTTTCTACGTTGATGAAGTCCGAGAACTGCAGGCTTCTTGGATTGCGGCTATCGAGTCAAGCATGGGCTTCGACGTTTCAGACTACGTTACACTGGACCTGATTGATCCGGCTGCTGTGGTGGATTTCGCAACAGGCGCTGTCGGGCGGGCCGCGCAGTTTCTGGGCACGACGTTTGTTGTATTCCTGATCATGGCTTTTATGCTTAGCGAGGCTAGCGTCTTCCCGCAGAAGTTCCGTTACATCACTGGTCAAAGGGAGCGGGACGATGACCACCTTGCGAAGGTGGTAGCTGAAGTTCAGACCTACCTGGGCATTAAGACGGTGATGTCTCTAACCACGGGCATTGTTCTTGGAGTTTTCGTTTGGCAGATGGGCCTGGATTTCCCCGTGCTCCTGGGGTTGATCGCCTTTATGCTCAACTATATTCCCACTGTGGGGTCAATTATTGCAGCTGTTCCAGCGCTTCTGCTAAGCCTCATCCTCTTTGGGACTCTATTCCACGCTTTGACTATAGGAGCAGGATACATTCTGGCGAATATGGTCTTCGGTAACATCTTGGAACCTAAGATCATGGGCCGGAGGCTTGGGCTATCGACACTTGTTGTGATCCTGTCTTTATTATTCTGGGGCTGGGCTTGGGGTCCAATGGGTGCCCTCTTGTCAGTGCCTCTGACCGTGATGGTGAAGATCTGGCTTGAGAACACGAGAGACTTGCGGTGGTTGGCAATTCTCTTGGATAAGGCAGCCCCTCGAGTGAGCGAGAGCACACTAGCTGTGCAGTCCCCTGGAGCTGAAGATGCCTAAGATTCCATTTGAAGATTTACCAGCACACGGACGTCTCTGGGTGTTTCCAGCTAACCGGGATCTGACTCAAGAAGAGGCGAATCAATGCCTCAATGTTGTGGATGAGTTCTTATCCTCGTGGAGCGCTCACGGAGTTCCACTTTCCGCTGGCCGGAAATTGGTAGAGAAGCGATTTCTGTTAATTGGTGTTGATATTGACATTGAAGTTCCTTCGGGTTGTTCAATTGACGCGCTTGTGAAACAACTTCGAACGCTTGGTAATGATCTTGGACTGTCACTGATTGACCACTCTTTAATCTGGTTTCGTGAGGCTAAGGCGGTTCGCACGGTATCGCGATCGATCTTTAAGGCCTTGGCTGAAGAGGGAGTGGTCGGACCGAGCACAAGTGTCTTTGACACCACATTGACGACCGTCGGGCAAGCCCGAGAGGACTTGCTCGAGCGTGTGGCTCAAGATACATGGCACGGAAGGACATTTCTTGGAGCCGGTGTTCTTGACTAATTCGTTCTAGGTTTACCAAAAGGAAGACAGTTAGTCTTTCAGGAGCATCGCGTTACCGCCTAGCTAGCGGACTTGGTTAATACCTTGTTAAGGAACCGCACAGCCTCTTTATCACCCCAGAAAGACGGTTTTCTTGGGGTACCCTCAAGGAACCCTACGTGCCCCCCAGTCTCCTGGAGTACAAGGGATATTGATGGGTTCATAGAAGCTTGGCTGGAGGGGACTGACTCTGGGGGTAAGAACGGGTCATCTGCTGCATGAAGGAGTAGCGTTGGTACGTCAATTCCTCTGAGGTACTGCGCACTGCTCGATTTTTTATAATAATCCGCCGCATCAGAGAAGCCGTTAAGTGGCGCGGTGAGCCGATCATCGAATTCCCAAATCGTCTGGGAAGTGAGGGCTGAAGCCAGGTCTATCTTCCGACTGAGTCGCGGCTCTTTCATGCGGAGCTTGCGCCGGAGAGATCGGAGGAAATAGCCAGCGTACATTTGACCCATAGGGCTCTCTTCCAGGAGTTTGCATCCGGCTGCAAGATCGTAGGGGACGGACATGACCGCCGCTGCATCCAGTAAGTCCGTGCCACCTTTTTGACATTCGCCCATCATCTTGAGGAGAACGTTACCGCCTAGCGAAAACCCTAGGGCACCAATTCTTCTTTGAGGGTAGCGCTCACGAAGCAACGAAAGCACAAAAGCCGGGTCATCTGTTTTCCCAGAGTGGTAATAGTGGAGAACTCGGTTTGCTTCACCGCTGCAGCCACGAAAGTTGAGGGCTGCGGGCTGGATGCCTAAGAACAGAAGTTCCCGGCAGACGTTTCTCACGTATGAGCGACTAGTCGAACCTTCTAGGCCGTGTAATACCAGGACAATTGGTGAATCCGTTGAGGGAGCAGGGCCCCAATCAAGGTCGAGGAAGTCATCGTCTGGCGTGGCAAGTCTCTCTCTCCGGTACTCTGGCCCTTGGGAGGAGCGGAGTAGGCGGGCAGCCAGGGTCTGTAGGTTTGGCCCTGCCGCCCACCAAGCAGGCCGAAAAGGTTTTGGGTGATAACTCAAGTCATTTACCCCTGGGACTAATCCCGGACCTTGTTCGAAGGCACCATCTGCTCCGTGTATGTCCATCCTATTAGACAGGCCCTCTCTAAGGAGTTTTAAGCGTATTTGCACCATTCAGCACTAAACGTCGTTATAAGTTATAAGCACTGAAGGAGTTGAGCTAAGGTCTCATTGAGTTTACAGTGTTCACATGGCTGACCAAAGGGAAATGATCCTTGCAAGCGCGTGCGACCTTTACTTGGCTAATGGGTTGGATGGCTTTTCAATGCGAAAGCTTGCGAAGGAAGTTGGGATCACAGCTCCGGCTATTTATCGACATTATGATGGCCGTGAAGCTGTTTTGGCCGACGTTGTGCGCCATGCACATCGGACCTTTATCGCGACGATCTATAGAGCTCTTGAGGCGCCCACGGCGCTTGAGCGCATGATTAGTGCTGCCCAGGGCTATCTGGACTTTGCTTTAGAACAACCGCGGTGGTTCATGATAATGTTTTCAGGGCCCGAGCGGCTTGGGATGAAGTCTCTCCCAGAGGACATAGACTCAATGGGCTGCGCCATTCACCAATTCTGGATGGATCGAGTCACCGAGTGCATGAGAGCAGGGATTCTGAAGGAAGGTGACCCCACGGAGATTTCCATGACTATGTGGGCTCATGCACACGGGATGGTACAGCTCTTTCATCAGGGCAGTCTGGGTACTGATCCAGATCGTTTTAGGGAGCTTTTTCGTGAATCCGGAGTCCGGATGTGGATTGGGATTGCCACCCGCGAATTTGCAGAACAACTCTCCGAAGGTGGACCGGGTGTCAGCATTGGGTTTGGGTCGAGTATAGAACTTCAATCATCATCGTGAAGGGGAGCAATTGATGCGAGTAGACAGGACCGATTTTCGGGTGCAGGTGATGGTAGGGAAAACAGTAGCCGTCTTCCTGTGTTCTTTGCTGACCTTTGGGAAACTTGAATCCCAGCAGGCCAACAGCCTTGGGCTTGAGACACTGGTCCGCTCAGCCCTGGACTCCAATAGAGATTTGGTTAGTGCGCGTGAAGGGCTCATCACGGCTCGAGAGCAGGTTTCAGAGGCGTGGAGTGAGGTATACCCCTCGATCGATCTGAACGCCTCCTACTCTCGGAACATCTCACCGCCCATCAATTTCCTGCCGGCTGTGTTCTTTAATCCAAATGCGGGTCCAGATGACTATATTGGGATACAGTTTGGAGCCGATAATACATGGAACAACAATATTTCATTTGAACAACCACTCTTTCGACCAAGCGTCTTCGTGGGAGTTGGGGCGGCCGGTCAGTTTGAGAGCTTCCAGGGGGAGGTCGTCCGAGGCGAAGAGCAAGCCGTCGTCACCCAAGTCAGGGTTGGCTATTACCAACTTCTCCTCGCTCAAGAACAGGTGCGGCTGACTGAAAATTCTCTTGACCGAGTCCGACAGTCACTTCGTGAGACGAGAGCACTCAATCAGGCTGGTCTAGCCTCTGATTACGATGTGCTTCGCCTCGAAGTTGAACTAGCTAACCTAGAACCGAATTTCACTCGGGCAGAAAATGCTGTTCTGCAGGCCCGCAGACAACTTGCTGTCCAGGCAGGCTTTGAAGATCAAGAGTCACTGAGAGTTATTGGCGCTCTTTCCGAGATGGAACTTGAAGAACTCTCCGACAATAGCCCAGGGAACCAAGAGGTTCTCTCTTTTATGGGTTTCCAGGATACAGGACTGGAATCTGCTAAAGAGGCATTGGGCTACGCAGCCGAGCTACGTTCAGACATCCGCCAACTTGAGCTTAACGAGGAGCTGCGGCACAGCGAGATGCGATTAGAGCAGGCGGAGTACCTGCCGAATATTACTATGTTTGGTAACTACATCATCAACGCGCAGAATAATGGGGCACCAAGTTTTTTTGCGAGTGGCGTTGGTCAAAGGGCGTATTCGAGAATCGTCGGCCTTCGGGTAAGTGTCCCGATTTTCCAAGGCTTTAGGAGGAACTCGCGTATTGATCAGCGCAGAGCCGCACTAAGGCAGGCTCAGGCGCAGACACGCCAAGTGATCGGCCTTGCAGAGAGCCAGGTCAAGGGTCTAGTGGAGGGTATTGATGAAGCTTTGCTGAGGGCGAGGGCACAACGGCTGGCAGTAAATCAAGCCGAACGGGGTTTTGAGATCGCAAGCGCCCAGTACCGAGAAGGACTGAGTGGGCAGTTAGAGCTTACTGATTCAGAGGTTGCCCTCAGGCAAAGTGAGTTTAATTACGCACAGGCAGTCTACGACTACTTGGTGGCCAGGGCTCAGCTTGATGAGGCGACGGGGCGTGTTCCACTTGTAGACGTCGATATAGCGACCTCTCGAGGGAGCTAAAAGGGATGGAGACAACAATTATGTGGGGTATAAGGACATGGACTGTGTTGCTCACCGCAGTGAGCGCGGGAGCGTGCGGGGCAGCGCAAGCTGATAGCGGTGGAGAGGCAAGTTCTCAAGAAGAATTTGTTCGGGTTATCAACGTAGAAACAGTGACTCTCGAAACAGCCCCATTCATCGAGGAGATGCGGTTGACTGCGGTGGCTGTAGCAAATCAAGATGTGATGCTAGCAGCAGAAGAGAGAGGGGTTGTTCGTGTCCTTTATGCAGAACGGGGTGCTCGCGTGAACCCCGGGGATAAGATTGCAAAAATTGATGATGGAGTGCTTTCGGCCCAGGTAGATCAAGCTCGAGCTGCTGCAGAACTATCGGCACAGACGTGGGATCGTCGTCGTAGACTCTGGGAGCAGGACGAGGTGGGTTCAGAAATTGCATATCTGGAGGCACGGTTCGGCGCAGAGCAAGCTGAGGCATCCTTGGCTGCACTAGAAGAGCGTTTGGCTCGTACGGTCATTCGTGCGCCATTCGGTGGAGTTCTTGAAGATCGCTTTGTAGATGTCGGCGCGATGGTGAGCCCAGGTGAGCCAATTGCGCGACTCGTGGATTTGGATCCGGTTAAAGTATTTGCTGGAGTCCCGGAGAGGTACGCGACTGACGTGAGGATCGGGGCCAATGCAATAATGAGCTTCGACGCTCTTGGTGAGGACGTTTATGAGGCACCGATCCGTTATGTAGGGTCTACCGTAGATCCGCAGAATAGGACATTCCCAATCGAGGTAGAGGTCCCCAACCCCAGTGGTGCTATCAAGCCGCAGATGGTAGCCGACATGGGCGTGACACGGAGGCAGGTAGAGTCCGCTGTGGTCGTGCCTCAAGATGCTTTGGTTAGAGTTGAAGATGGGTATGTCCTGTACATCGTAGTGGGTGCGGAGGATGGGCCGGTAGCTGAAGTTCGTGTGGTGGAGTTAGGCCCGACACGCAGGAATCTTGTGGTTATTGAGAGGGGTGTTAGTGGGGGGGAGCGGTTGGTAGTAGTTGGTCAAAGATCCCTTGCACATGGTGATCGGGTGAACGTGGTTAATTCAGGCCAGTGAGGGGAGGATGAACGACGACTCAGGGCGAGGCCATAATCCAGACATGGATCTGCTTCCTGGAGCTAATTCTCCCAGAGCTAGTGTGGTTTCAGACAAGTTCCGAGAATTCCGAGCAACCAGCCTAGCGATAGAACACAAGATCTCAGTTCTGGTCCTCTTGTTCATCATCGGGCTAATGGGTGCACTGGCTTATAGGGCTACACCGAAAGAGTCATTCCCAGAGATGGCAATCCCAATCATTGCTATCAACACGATATATCCGGGTGTGTCTCCAGCAGATGTCGAAAGCCAAGTCACGCGGATTCTTGAGGAGGACTTGGCAACGATCAGTGAGATTAGCGACCTCACCTCAACATCGGTTGAAGGTTACGCGAGTATCTTGGTTGAGTTCGATGTGGGTATGGATTTAGATGAAGCTCTGCAACAGGTCCGAGAAAAAGTTGATCTAGCAAAGCCGGATCTTCCCGAAGATGCAGAAGAACCCACAATCGTTGAGTTCAACTTTTCCGAAATGCCTATAATGCAGGTGAACCTGTCCGGAGAATACGGACTAGTTCGGCTTAAGGAGATCGCGGAAGAGTTACAGGATCGCCTAGAGACGATCCCCTCGATTTTACGAGCTGATGTACGTGGGGGTCTTGAGCGTGAAGTTAAGGTTGATGTGGACCTTTCACAGATGAACTATCACGGGATCGCGATTGACGATGTGATCGATGCGATTCGGAATGAGAATGTCAACATTCCCGGCGGCTCAATTGACGTTGGCGCTACAAAATATTTAGTAAGAGTTGATGGCGAGTTCGATGACCCGACACTTATTGAAGATCTTGTCATTACCATCAAGGACGGACGTCCGATCTACGTCCGGGATGTTGCAACGGTCGACTTCGGTTTTGCGGAGAGAGAAACCTTCGCGCGTATGGACCGCCGAGCTACCGTGACAGTCGACGTCATCAAGCGGTCTGGTGAAAACATTATCGAGACAGCAGAACTCGTAGAAGCGGAGATCGACCAGATTCGACCGCTGTTACCAGTGACAACGGAAGTCGCCATTACCGGAGACCAGTCGTATAACACGCGCATCATGGTCTCAAGCCTTGAGAATAACATCATCAGCGGTTTGATCTTGATCGTGGGGGTCCTGCTGTTCTTCCTAGGTGCCGGCACATCCATTTTTGTAGCAATTTCAATTCCGTCTTCAATGTTCTTGTCGTTCATAGTACTTCAGGCCGTCGGGACAACCATGAATATGATTGTCTTATTCAGTCTGATTCTTGCGCTAGGCATGTTGGTCGACAATGCGATCGTAGTAGTAGAGAACATTTATCGATACCTAGAAGAAGGTTGGGACCGCACGGCGGCAGCTAAGAAAGCAACAGGCGAAGTAGCACTGCCAATCATCGCAGCAACAGCTACGACCCTCGCGGCCTTTGCACCTTTGCTTTTCTGGCCTGGCGAGGTTGGGGAATTTATGGGCTATCTCCCCCAGACGCTGATCGTCACACTGACAAGCTCGCTATTTGTGGCTCTTGTTATCGTTCCGACTCTGTGTGCCATGTTCATGGAGTTGAACAGTACCGGAAGGGTCCCTCTACGCCCTGCTGCGCGCTGGGCACTAATCGGAACTGCAACCCTAGTTCTCTTTCTCGTTGCTGGGGTAAATCTCCTTACAGCGGGATTATTGGCGAGCACCTTCTTCACCCTGTGGATTTTGCATCACTTCATCCTCAGGAGAGCTGCTCGACGCTTCCAGGAGAGCGTCCTTCCATGGATTATAGATGTCTATGAGGGGAATCTTCGGTGGGCACTAGAGCACCGTGCCACCGTGATTGCTGGAACACTGGCTGGGTTTGTCGGAGCCGCTGGGATATTCAGCACGTTCGGGAAGGGTCTAGAGTACTTTCCTGAATCGATGCCTCCAGGGCAAATGACTGTCCAGGTCAAGACACCCGTAGGAACTCGAGCGTCGGTAACTGACTCAGTAGTCCAGCGTGTGGAGCAGGAACTTATGACCATCGGAGGCCGGCAGGACTGGGAGTCCGTGGTAGCGAATACCGGTAGTGGTGGCGGTGGAGGGAATCCGATGGATAGGGGTGGTGGAGGGCCTAGTGGGCCTGAGTCCGGACGAGTCTCAATCTCTATGGTCGATTTCCAGGACCGTGAACGAGACGCATTCGAGACCCTTGCAGAGATGCAAGAGAAGATCGGACGGGAGATTGCTGGGGCCGAGGTAACCGTGGACAAGATCACTGAAGGTCCACCTCAAGGCACACCTGTTAGTATCGAGATAGTAGGGGATGTTCCAGAGACCTTAGAGGTGCTTTCTGAGGAGGCGGTTGACATCCTTGAGTCCTCCGCTGTCTATCTGAAATTGGTAGGGCTCGAGAGCGATATAGAAGATGCCCGCCCTGAACTAGCCGTTCGAGTGGATCGTGAGAAAGCCGCTCTGTATGATTTGAATACATCTAAGGTCGGCACGGCGATCCGTGGCGCTATTAATGGGATCGAAGCAGCCAAATATCGAACTGGCAACGAAGAATTTGACATCGTGGTAAGGCTAGCAGAACCCTACCGAGACGAACTCGAAGGCCTTCGTGAACTCACCGTCATGGCTGAGGGTGGCATCCAGGTTCCGCTGCTTTCTGTGGCAACGTGGAATGTTGAAGATGGGGCAGGCACAATCCGCCGTAAGAACCAAGATCGGATGGTGACGATCACATCTGACGTTGCAGCTGGGTATTCGAACAATGCTGTTCTGGGAGAGGTTCAGGAAGTGTTGGCGGACTTCGAATCCGCCTTACCCCCCGGTTTTACGATGCGGTATACTGGTCAGTCTCAGGAACAAGATGAGGCGACTGAGTTTCTGACCGGGGCCTTCCTCACAGCCCTTTTGCTAATAGGCTTCATTCTGATCAGTCAGTTTAATTCCGTCGTGAAGCCAGTAATCATTTTGACTTCTGTGGTCATGTCCACGATGGGCGTCCTCATTGGTCTGACTATTTTTCGGATGCCTTTTGGCATAATCAACACAGGGGTTGGGATCATTGCGTTGGCTGGCATTGTCGTGAATAACGCAATCATCCTCATCGACTATATAGACGTTCTGCGTAGGCGTGACGGTATGGGGCGACGAGAAGCGTTGGTGCAGGGCGGTAAGACGAGGCTTAGGCCTGTCGTGCTTACCGCAATTACTACAGCGCTAGGCATGGCGCCTCTTGCCATCGGGTTAAACTTTGATTTTTTCGGCCTTTACGGATCATTAAACCCTGAGCTTTACTGGGGGGGAGAGCAAGCAGCTTGGTGGGGTCCCATGGCTGTGGCGATAATTGCGGGCCTCTTGTTCGCGACATTCCTCACCCTCGTTCTAGTGCCGATCCTGTACTCCCTAATTGACGATGCTGAGGTGTTCCTCAAGCGGCACTTTACTCACGAAGCTGAGGTCCCTAGCTAAGGATGAGAGGGGTCCTCTTCTTGTGTCTGGTCAGCCTGATTAATCCTGACCTTACATCGGCACAGCGAGCCCGGCAGGGGATCGTAACTCTTGAGGATGCCCGCCTTTTCTACGAGGTCGTAGGAAGTGGGGATCCCATCTTTGTCGTGCATGGTGGTCCAGGTTTAGATCACGAGTACCTGCAGCCAGGGCTTGATGTCCTGGGGCGGACCAACACGGTTGTCTACTACGACCAGAGGGCGATGGGGCGCTCAACTGGAGATCTAGATCCATCGATCATAAATCTTGACACGCTTGTTGACGACATTGAGATGCTTCGACAGGCGCTGGGGTATCAACGGATCAACGTCCTAACACACTCGTCTGGGATGTTTATTGGTCTGGAATATGCATCAAGGCATCGAGAGAACGTTAGAACGCTCATTCTGATGAATCCAATAGATGCAGGCGCAGAATACCGTGATCAGGAAGCCACACGCCTAAGAGCAGCGACTACAGCAGAAGATTCTACGGAATTATCGAACTTGAGAGGGAGTGAGGGCTTCCGGGCGAATGATCCAGGTACCTTGAGCCAGCTAAATCGAGTCCTCTTTCGACGGCTACTGCGTGATCGGGAAAGAATATCGGAACTTAGTCTAGATCTAGCAGCAACCACCGCAAGAAACGGTGAAGACGTGAGCCGACTCGTAGAGTTAAGCATGGGAGAGGTTGATTGGTGGGAAAAGATGCTCACAGTGGATATTCCAACACTAGTGATTCACGGCCGATATGACGTCGTACCGTCTGGTGTTTCTAGGGCTCTTGTAGATGCCTTGCCGGAGGGGAGGCTTTCCGTGCTAAATAGCGGGCATTTTCCATATCTTGAGGATCCAGATGGCCTACAGTCAGCACTTTCAGGCTTCTTCGTCGAACTGAGCCGCTGACTTTGAATCCCTACCTTGTTGCAGATGGCGTTTAAATTCCAATCACTCGAAATACCAGACGTTCTGCTGGTTCATACGGAACGGCACCAAGACGCCCGAGGCTTCTTCCAGGAGACATTTCAGGAAACGGCTTTCGTGGATGCAGGAATTCAGGTGAAATTTGTTCAAGACAACCATGTAAGGTCGACCCGAGGAGTACTACGAGGACTTCATTATCAGCTTCCACCGCAGGCTCAAGGGAAACTTGTGGGGTTAACCTCGGGGGAGATTTTTGACGTTGCAGTCGATCTCCGCATTGGGGGTACAACTTTCGGTAAAACCGTGACTCGACGGCTCAATGCTGCATCCAGCGAGCTTATCTGGATCCCGCCTGGCTTCGCACACGGATATCTTGTGTTGAGTGATAGAGCCGACATCGTGTACAAGGTAAGCGCCGAATACAGTCCGGAACTCGAAAGAGGTATTCGGTGGAACGATCCTGCACTGGGTGTCGATTGGCCTGTGGTTGATCCTATCATTTCAGTGAAGGATCGAGATCAACCCGTACTTGAGTTAGCCGACAACCCTTTTAAAATCTGAGCGTTCTGCATTTCCTCCAAGTCCATTCCACCCTATTAGGGCTTGCGAAGTCAAATTTCCTCAAGGCACAGTCGGATCATCCTTCGCAGTAATTGCGACATATGCACCCTCGAAGGAAGCGGCAACTTCACCCTCTGATTCGAGATTTACTGTAACACGGATGCGACCCTTTCCCCGCTTAGCGAGTGTCTGAGTAAATCGGCTCCATACTTTGTCAGTGATACCCTCGGTAACAGCCTTGAATGTTCCTTTGACGGGTAGGTCGTATCGAACAGCGCTACTATGGATTACCGTTTCTGTGACTAGGCCCTCGCTTCTCAGGCGGAGATGGACTAGAGCCCACCCTGTAAGAATAGCTAACGCGGCCAGGCTTCCGCCAAAGGCTGTCGATTGGTGGTTGATATTTGGTGGAAGCGGCGCTTCGATGCTCACATTTGAATGATCTGCTTTGAGTACCGTGATATCTAGTCCTGCGGATAGGGGAATGTGCTTTCGTAGATAGGCTTCGACGTTGCTGTCCATCAGAAGTCACCTACGAATGTGATTTCCGGAATGAGTTCGTAGCCAGTCTCTTGGGCTACGGTGTCCCTTGCCAGGTCGATCAACCTTAGAACTTCGCTGGCTTTAGCACCTCCTAGGTTCACTATGATGTTAGCGTGCTTATGAAAAATGCCCGCCTTCCCATGCACGTGCCCTTTGAGGCCACATTCGTCAATGAGCCTCCCTGCGCCAATTCCTTCGATCTTCTTAAAAATCGACCCGACACAAGGGTAAAGCCAAAGGTCAGGGTGCCTCTCGTCTCTCCAAGCAAGGTTTTCCCTAATGACTCTTTGGAGTTCTTCAAGAGGGGTTGGGTTGAGGTGGAACGTAGCAGATAGCACTACGTCGCTCTGTTCATGTAGGATGCTGTGGTCGTAGCCAAATCTGAAGTACTCTACGGGGACAGTTCTGCGATTTCCATCCCACGTTAGGATCTCTGCAGACTCCAAGAACTCCTCTATGAAAACCGTACGCTCGCGCTCTGGAGCAGGGGATAGGAAATGAAGGTTTTGCCACAGTGCGCCACCCACAGTACTTGGGATTCCGACAAAATGATGAAGTCCACCAAGCTCGCGAGACACGGTGGCATCAATGAGATCAGGAAAAGTGTCTACGCCTGCACCAGCTATTACTCTTTCGGAATCAAGAAAATCGATACCACCCACCTCAGACCGAATTACGAGGCCGCGGTATCCTTTGTCCGCTACTAGGATGTTAGCCCCCCGGCCGAGCAAGAAGTAAGGTATTTCGAGAGCTTTAGCGATCTGTATCGCTCGAACGAGCTCGTCGGCCGTAGTTGCCCGGTAGAGGAGGTCAGCGGGACCGCCCACCCTGAAGGTTGTTAATGGTGCGAGTGGAACATTTCGCTCCAGTCGAGCCACTCCAAGCTCGTTTTCGAGAGCTTGGAGCATATCGGGTTTGGGCATCATCGGGTCAAGTGTCCGGAAAGCTCCTGAAGCTCCTGAATCGAAGGAGTAGAGACAAAGATAGTCGGGCTCTAGAGGCCGTGGTACCGCCTGGACAAGGGGATTGCAGGGACTATGCCAAGCGTGAGGTATTGAGCAGGAAGAACGAAAAAATCACTTCCGATACGGGTGAAGTAAAGCTGTTTCCATGTGCTGCCGTAAGTGAAGGCGACGTCCGTAAGGTCGAAGTCCACAAGAGGATCAGGATTCAAAAAGTCACCAAGAACTACTTCCGGGTCCGTCGGTTCTTGAATGATATGTGCTAATAGTATT
>DEAM01000016.1 GCA_002347035.1 Gemmatimonadales bacterium UBA2982
GCTTGGTAGGACAGGGATGCGCAGTTGTGCACCAAGCATCTCTTGTCGACTGCGGTTGTCGTAACCCGCATGAATACCGATGGAGATGGGTTCCCAACTCTGTGCATCCACCTCCGGAGGTGTACCGATTGATACGGTCATCAGCAGTAGTAGGGACGCTGCAGTCCGGATTTGCATTTTTCTCCCGCCCTATGCGAAAAAAGTTCGGGTGCCCTGGATGCTACCCCTGTCGGACACGTCCATGACCTGTCGGTTCTCTAGGGCCGCGATCATTAAAGCGCCTAGACGACATCCTCTAACTCACCGTTTAAGCACAACCAAAAGGCATGCTGCGCTTCAGAGAGTCAGCGTGGGTCAACCTCTGCAAAGATGGCGAGTTCACCATTGTTGTCCCACGAAAGGACACGATAAGGTTGGGCGTTCGGACCCTCCATTCCAGGTGAGCCCATAGGCATGCCAGGAACGGCAATCCCGGCAACACTAGGCCTTTCTGTCACCAGCTGCTTAATGTGGTCCGCGGGCACGTGCCCCTCAACTACGTACCCGTCAACCAGTGCGGTATGACAAGTAGCCATTTGCCCTGGCACGCCAGCATCGACCTTAATCCTCATCAGCTCAGGATTGCCTCCCGCAACGTCACGTGCATCGACACTGAAGCCAGCTTCACGCAGATGCTCTACCCAACCACGGCAGCACCCGCACGTCGAGGTTTTGTATACGAGGATTGTGGGTAAGTTCTGGTCCGCTGCAGCCAAAGTGAGGACCGCATCGGCCTGAGAATCCTGAGCTAGGTCATCCGGTCCACAAGCTGCAAGAGCTGCGACTGCTACCAAGGTCAAAAGCTGCTTCATCAGTCTAAGATCCTTATCCATCGGAATTTCTAACGCTAGTATAGCTCTGAAAGGACCTAACAACGAGCACCTTAGTGCACTTCTCCAGTCGTGACTTCAACATCCGCAAGAGGTCTAGGTGCATATGTTGCTTATCTTAGGGAATGGAAGTTCAGATCTTCGGCGTTAAGAATGATGCCAACACGAGAAAGGCACTTCGTTTCTTCAAGGAACGACGCGTAAAAGTTCACTTTGTGGACTTTAAGCAACGTGCGCCCTCAAAAGGAGAATTAAATCGTTTCTTTCAGAGGTTTGGCGAGGAGCACCTTATCGATCGGGATGCGAAGAGATTATCCGTTCTAGGCCTCCAGGCCGCTTATTATGGTAATGACCGGTGGTTAGCGATTGCTTGTGAGGAGCCTCGCATTCTTCGTATGCCTCTTGTACGCAATGGTAATCAGCTCGCTGTCGGGCATGACGAGGTCAGTTGGAAGAATTGGCTGGTGGGCTAGCAGCCGGAGCCCTAAGGGTCGTGTTCGGTTGCGTGTAAATTTCTAGGCGACCTCTCTTTCCACAGCCCGTGCGCCTGTTAATGATCATTACTTGCTGGAGCTCTAGAGGGATGGAACATCTTCAAGATTTTCGGCGGGGGCATATATTGGCGGGCCCCCAAGCTGAGGAGTTTATTTGAGCCGCCAGTCAAGAAGTCACCGTCTCGCTACGGTGACAATTCCGGCACCCGACTTGCGCCCTGAGGCCTTTCTTAGGCATGCGCATGGTAACGCGCGAGGCTTTTGGGCGAAGGGTGATCGTTGGGTGGCGCATCGCGGTGTCACGGCTGAGATCAGAGGGGATGGGTCATCCAACGCTGATCGTTTTGAAGAGGTCGCAACCGCAGCGCGTGAACTGGCGCTTGATCCACTTCTTCCTGAGGGTACAGCTCGGGCACCGCGGGTCCGTTACTACGGCGGCTTCTCATTCAGACCAGATCACGAGGCTTCTGGGGTCTGGGCAGACTTCCCCAGCTGGCTTTTTCACATTCCCGAATTCGAACTTGAAGGCGAAGATGGTGACGCGTGGCTTCGCGTCCGGACATTAGTTTCTAGGGATTCGGGGGATGATGTCTTATTGCGTCTCCGGCATCGTGCCGAGGCACTTCGTGCCGAACTCACGGCTCACGGTGATCGGCCGATAAGTGCAGGACCTCGAGTCTCGGGGAAAGGCACTTCAACCGATCGCGGTGCTTGGGAACTAGCGGTGATGGAGTCCTTGGGGGCGATTCGAAGTAATTCGATTTCTAAAGCAGTGTTGGCACGCACCTTAGACGTTGAGCTATCAGGATCTGTAGATCCTGTAGACATCGTAAGCCACTTATGGGACGTCAGCCGCGGCAGTTATGCCTTTTTGTTCGAACCCGTGCCAGGATCCACCCTCCTTGGTGCTGCCCCTGAAACCGTAGCCACGCTCCGTGACGGCGTTTTCCACGCCACCGCCGTCGCAGGGTCGATACGGCGTGGAGAGACCATACGGGAGCAGGCCGATCTTGCGGCACAGTTACTCGCAAGTGAAAAGGACCGAGTTGAGCAGAGAATAGCTTTGAATGACATGGTAGCACGGCTCGAGACTGTAGCACATCAGATTAGGACCGATCCGCAGCCTCATGTACTCACCCTAAGTCGTATCCAGCACCTTGAAACTGAGATTCGCGCAAGCGTTCCAGCTGAGGTGGGTATTTTAGATCTACTCCGTCTTCTGCATCCAACCCCAGCAGTTTGTGGGCTACCTCGTGATTCTGCGATGGCGTTTTTATCAGAGGAAGAACCTTTCGAGCGTGGTTGGTATGCAGGTCCCGTGGGACTTTTCGATGCTGAAGGCAATGGCATTTTTGTGCCCGCTCTCCGCACAGGTGTCTCAACTGGTTCGGGCTGGAGGCTTTTTGCAGGAGCTGGGATCGTTGAGGGATCTGTTCCGGCGTTAGAGTGGGAAGAGACGGCCATCAAGTTTGAGTTGATGCTTGAAGCCTTAGCGGAGAGTGGGGCGGATCTTGCATTCTCTGACGAGACTCAAATGCGGTCAGAGGTGCGCCCGCTTCGAGAAGGATGACCTCGGCGTCAGCGAACACCCTTTGGGCTCGGAGCTTCACTGACGAACTCGCTCGGGCGGGGGTTCGAGAAGTGGTTCTGGCTCCAGGGTCCAGGTCTACTCCTCTTGTCCTCGCGTTTTCAAGGGATCAACGCTTCAGGGTTCGGGTGCAACTAGATGAGCGCTCAGCAGCGTTCTTCGCGCTCGGTGTAGGCAAGGCCACACGTTGCCCCGCTGTCATGGTGACAACGTCGGGGACGGCAGCGGCTAATGTTTTGCCAGCGGTCGTTGAGGCTCACGAGAGTGAAACGCCGCTTCTAGTGCTGACGGCCGATCGACCTTTGCATCTCAGAGATGCTGATGCCAACCAGACAATCGATCAGGTCCGATTATACGGCGAGTTTGTCCGTGACTCCTTCGAAGTAGCTGAACCTACGCTAAAGGGTCCTTCACTCGAGCATTTGCGAGCACTTGCGAACAGGGCAGTGAACGCGGCATCTGGGCCTCCTTCGGGCCCCGTTCATATGAACTTCCCATTTGATAAGCCGTTGGAACCCGAAGACCCACCCGAAGCTTTCATGAGTCAAAACCGATTAGCCGCTTATGGGAGACCAGACCAAGTTCCACTTGTATCGATATCACCAGCTAGGCGCAGCGCATCGGATGCCCAGCTAGCAGAGCTTGTAGAATCACTAGAGCCATCCCGTGGAGTAATCATAGCTGGTCCACACTCGGAAGCTGATCGGGTAGGACCGGCCGTATGGGAGTTCGCAGCAGCGACGAACTTTCCGGTCCTTGCTGATGCACTTTCTGGTGCTCGGTTCGGGGCTCCGGATCAGGTCCATGTGGTCGGTGCCTATGACTTTATTCTCAGACCGAAAGAGACGATCGAATTTCTCAAGCCTTCTGTAATCTTGCGTGTCGGTTCATCACCCACATCGAGTGCTCTGTTGAACTGGATGGCTGCTCATAATGGAGTACCGCACTTAGTAGTCGATGCCGGGGGTCGGTGGAAGGACCACGGAGTGACTGCCACTACCTACGTGGAGGCCGATCCTGCAGATACGCTTACCCGACTTGCCAAACAGATAAAGATGTCAGCTTCTCTGGAGTGGGTTGCGTCGTGGCGTGCCGTGGGGATGGCGGCCATAGAGGCCCTGGAGGCTGAAGCGGGTATCCCTCACGAGGGAGAAATTCTAAGCATTGTAAGTTCCGCTGTGATTCCTCAAGGATCGCTCTTTGTCTCCAGCTCAATGCCGGTCCGTGATCTTGATGTTTTCGGTTGTCCCCATAGTGAAAAAATCCACGTATACGGCAACCGTGGAGCTAGCGGGATCGATGGCATCATCTCTACAGCGTTTGGGGTTGCATCTCAGTGCAACGGTCCAGTGGTTTGTGTACTCGGGGACCTGGCCTTCTTCCATGATCAGAACGGATTGCTCTGGCAACGGGAAGACGATACTGCTGTGGTGTTTGTGCTCATTGATAAC
>DEAM01000028.1 GCA_002347035.1 Gemmatimonadales bacterium UBA2982
TGAAGTTCTCCGCTGTGATCTCGTCAGACGGCGTATACCGCGTATGCCACGCATCGCCACCGAGATACGTCCAGATTCCGTCTTCCGTCCCCGGACCCTGTGCGAGCACTGAGGGAGCGCTGAGGAGCACGCCCAATGTAAGGGCTAGGTAAGGGGAGAGGCGCCAAGGCTTTTCGTTCATCATCGTTCACTTACTCCGAAGGGAGGCGATCTAATGTTTTTCGGCTTCTCAGCTTGCACGCATTCAGACCAGCTATTTCCGAGAAACCTTCAGCAAGTTCGCTGGGAAGATACGCTGTTTTGTCTGAGATGATATTCCTTTTGCTCTTGTACCTATTGGTGCTGCTCCGGGTCCAGAGACCCTTCGAACACGGGCAGCTAAGGGTTATGTGAAGCTTCAAACCTCTGAATTGATTGATGGGGAACTAGAGGTCGACCCAAATACCCTTGGGACCAGCATTGATGATCCGAGTGTGGCCAATGCGCGACTCCTGCATCCAACAAGCATGCATGTGACCACATACTGCGAGTTGTGGCTTCGCTCGTTCAATCGCCTGCAAGATAGAGTGGCTACCCAGATGCTCTCCACCTGATTGGTCTACGTGTCCATAGGGAGGTGAGTGGGTGACTAGAACTGCATGCTCGGGGCAGTCTTCAAGTAGGACAGCAGCCTCAATCTCATCAATGTCATAACTCCAGGCCCCGAAGGGTGTGATTGGAATTGCTGCTCCGACGCCCCAGAAACTCACTCCGTTGATCTCACATCCGGAGCCGTGCAGGACATTGGCGTTCTTCCAGTCCTTACAGGCCTCGGCTAGTTCATCAGCTGATTCTCCATTGCCTGCCACGAGTACTGTGGGTGCCTCGACTTCGGCAAGGACATCAACCGTGTCCTGAAGGCCCGTCCTCATTACCGCTAGGTCTCCGGCACAAACGACCGCATCAGCTTCCCTAGCTTGTTCAACTAGGTTGCGGGCGGCCTGGAAATCGCAGTGAATATCGCTGCATAGGAGGAGTCGCATGTCAGGTCTCAGCTTTAGTGTGAACTCGTGACTGTGTGCAGGTGCCGAGCAGGTTGCAAGGCTACGGAGTCATCTTTGAAGTCTCGTCTCACTCATATCATGACGGGGCCCACCCCTATCAAGCTGTGGGGGGGCTTGAGAAAGGACTAGCGGCCGTTCTCCATCAATGGTACCGGCTGGCTCATCAAGAGTGAGCGGTCTGCCCAGCCTGGTTTGGGAACGAATTTCTGCGACCGGCCCAACACATTATCAGCACCGTACCATGCACCCTGCGAGTCTATGGCGAATTCATGCACCTCGCCGAAGCGGTGAGGTCCTGAGTTAAGCATCCACGAGTACAGCCGGTTACCATCGGTATCGAACTTCACCATCTGGGGCGGCTGATTATCAGCGACCCAGACTTCCTGATCCACTGTAATGAGGATGTCATTGGGGAAGCTCAACCCACCCCAAGTATCGAGGTGCACCCCGCTCGAATCGAAGATCTGGACACGATCATTGTTACGGTCGGCGACGTAGACTCGACCGTTCGCGTCAGTAGCGACAGCGTGTACTCCGTTGAACTGCCCTTCCTGATCACCACGAGTTCCCCATGCGGTAACGTAGTTCCCGCTGCTGTCAAACTTCACCACCCGTGAGTTGATGATCCCGTCCGCTACCAATGCACTGCCATCGGGGAGGAATGCTACGTCCTGCGGCGCTCCGAAGTGGCGTTCGTCGGCACCCTCCTCGTAGGCAACTCCGAACTCCATCAAAAGTTCTTCGCCATCATTTGAAAAAACATGGATTTGATGACGTCGCTCGTTTATAACCCAAACACGCCGTTCAGGATCGTAGGGGCTGATTCTGATCTTGTGCGGTCCGTTTGTATTTTCGAAGAGGTAGTCCCACTGCGTCCACGTCTCGACAAGGTTGCCACGCGAGTCGACGATGAAGATGCAGTTCCGGAATACGGGGGTCTCCCGCAGTGCGCTCATGCCGATTGAGCCGACCCAGTTTTCGAACTCTGGCGGTACCGGATCAGGTAATGGAATCTCTCCTCGCTGCACGACAAAGATGCGGTCGTCACTTTCGATAAAGACTCCGGGATGGGAGCCCCATGCGAAGCCTTCTTGAGAAAAAGGCTTCATCCAGTCGACCACGTTATAGGGGTCTGGCCCAGGTTCTTGGGCCGATAAAGGCGCAAAAAAGCTGAACGAAAGGATAGCGACGGTCACAATGCGGATCATTTTGTTCCTCACTTAATTTTCTGGATCATCAATTCTGAGCCGCACCTCTTACAATTTATAAGTTCTCTAAGTACCTAAGCAGTTCTTCCATCTCTAAGGCCGCAAGCAAGGTGAGTCCACCACCTCGGTCGTCAGGACCATTCACCGTGGGTCGTTCCAGGTAGTACTCGAGAGTCGGTCCGGCCCCGGTACTTGTACAAACGTCGCGAACAGTCCCGTCCTCCCGAACGCGAGCTTGAATTGCCTCCCATGCACGTTCTACTGGGGGAAGATATTCTCGGCGGGTGAGCCATCCGTTACGAATTCCGCGCGCTATCGCTGTAAGCGTGGTCGCAGTGACAGTGAGTTCTCTGTAACTACCCGGTTCGTCCACTACCTGACGCCAGCTACCGTCCTCGCTCTGGTGGCGCAGTAACGCAGCCATGTGTCTTCTGTAAATGTCTAATACCCGTGACCGTCCAGACCAGGTTTCTGGTAAAAACGTGAGTGCTTCAGCCAGTCCTAGGGCAGCAAAGCCATTACCTCGCCCCCAAGCGAACGGCCCGCCAACCGAGTGAACGAAGAGACCGTCCTCGCGTTGCAGACGC
This sequence comes from Gemmatimonadales bacterium UBA2982, assembly GCA_002347035.1. Classification (GTDB taxonomy): domain Bacteria; phylum Gemmatimonadota; class Gemmatimonadetes; order Longimicrobiales; family Gaopeijiaceae; genus UBA2982. The sequence continues at coordinate 2,839 of DEAM01000028.1, forward strand.
TCTGCGTAAGTCGTGAGTACTTGCTCAACTAGTTGAGCAAAGCGCGGTTCTCCAGATCTGGCAGCTACTCGCGCAAGAAGGGAAGTAGCCATGAACATGTCGTCAGTCCAACCGGTCGCAAATGGCAAGATGTCATCCGCTGGCTCTTGAGAGAGAACGTTGGCTGCTCGGGTCGCCAGTGCAGAAATCGTCTCATCTCCCAAGAGGTCGCCAAGATCAGAAAATGCGGAAAGAGCGGCTAGGCTTGTAAGCCTGTAGGGCTCGGTGATTGCTTCCGGTCCCCCTTCAATAAAGGGGCGCATTTCAGTTTGGGCCGCTTCGGCCCAGCGGTCTTCACCCGTCAATTCTGAAAGACGAAATGCGCCCCTCCATGAGAGTGCGGGGATGTAGCTCATGGACGGCGTCCGTGGATAGACGGAGGCTAGAGTCCGTGCCATTTCCAGAGGCCTGACATCTGGTTGTTGCCCAACAACTTCTGTAGCACCTAGAGCAACGAATAAGGTCGCCAACACCGTAGCCCGCATGTGTGCTGGCCTTTTTTCTTCCCGCAATTCCCTAGGGCGTTTAACTCTCAACGTACAAACACTTCCATGATTTCTACTCTTCTGGCCCCGTCATTTCGAAAGCCATGCGTCGTTCCTCCCTCCAGGAAGTACGGATGCCAGGGTAGAACTTCTAGGGTCTCGCCCTCATCGAGAAGCAGTGTCATAGATCCAGAAATCGGAGTGAAAAGGTGGTAAGCTACGTCACTGTGAGCGTGCATCGCCCGCGTGCCTCCGGGTTCTAGAACAACCCGGAGAACCCTGATTTCATCCTGATTCCGCATAGTGGCGTTACTAATGTCGACGTTTCCCTCACCGCCTAGCGCCCTTAATGGCGTCGAGCGATCACCAGTCACTGTCTCGATCTGTGCGATTGCTGGAGTGGCGAGAATAAACGTGGCGATGGCTGCTACTACGAGTCTCAACATGTTTCCTCCTCAGTATTCGTTAGGTCAAAGTCATGGCCGTCTAACCGCCGTCAATTGCAATGGCCTGTCCATTGATACCCTTCGCGTCATCCCCGCAGAGCATTAGGGTCAGGTTAGCGACCTCTTCCGGACGAATGAGTCGATTCTGTTTACTCAGTGCAAGGATGTGTCCGAGCGCTTCTTCAGGTGAAACTCCTGTCTTCTCGACGATGTGTGCGATTGAGTACTCAGTCATGGGTGTATCGACGTACCCAGGACAGATCGCATTTACTGTTATGCCTTGCTCCGCAACTTCGGCCGCGAGTGCACGTGTGAACCCCACTTGAGCATGCTTAGACGCAGTGTAAGCAGCGATATAGCTGGAGCCGCGGAGCCCGGCCACAGACGCCACGTTGATCACCCGTCCCCACCGTCGTTCGAGCATGCCCGGAAGAAACGCCTTACTGCACAAGAACGTACCGGTCGCGTTCACAGCCATAATCTGGCTCCATTCCTCAAGCGAAAGACGCTTCACTGGGTTAGAACGTGCGATGCCAGCGTTGTTTACTAGAATGTCTACAGTGTCGAGGAGCACAGCCGCTTCTTTGGCCATCATCGCTACGCTGTTTTCGTCAGCGACATCACACTTAATCGCATGGGCTATGTGACCAACTGCAGTGAGTTCTTGGGCCACAGCCTCAATTTCGTTCATTGAGCGAGCAGACACGACCACTTTTGCTCCGTTTTCTGCTAGCTCGTGCGCGACTGCCGCACCGATACCTCTGCCCCCGCCAGTAATGACTGCTCCGCGGCCTTGAAAAATCATGTGCTTATCTTAAGCTGAAGAAGGACATCGTCTACGCGACCTCGAACAGTCCCGCAGCTCCCATGCCGCCTCCGACACACATGGTCACGATGATATTCTTGGCGCCGCGACGCTTCCCCTCAATCAAGCTATGACCAACCATGCGGGCACCAGTCATCCCGTAAGGGTGCCCTATAGAGATCGAGCCTCCGTTGACGTTCAATAATTCGTCAGGTATTCCTAGCCGGTCACGACAGTAGACGACCTGAACAGCGAACGCTTCGTTTAGTTCCCATAGATCGATATCGTCCATTTTCAGGCCTTTACGTTCTAAGAGCTGTGGTACAGCGAATACAGGACCGATTCCCATTTCGTCGGGCTCCAACCCAACTACAGAAAGTCCGCGAAAGAACCCGAGCGGCTGCAGCCCTCGCCGCTCAGCTTCTCCTGCCTCCATAACGACACATGCTGACGCACCATCTGAAAGCTGCGACGCATTCCCTGCCGTAATAGTCTTATCCTCACACACAACTGGCTTAAGTGCAGAAAGACCTTCAGCGGTTGTGTCTGGTCGGTTACCCTCGTCGTGCCTGAGGAGGATCTCATGCTCACTGACCTCACCGGTCTCTTTGTCCTGTACGAGCTTGACCGCTGACAGCGGAACGATTTCATCATCCAACCTTCCTGCGGCCTGTGCCTCAGCCGTGCGTTGCTGGCTGCCGAGTGCGTACTCATCCTGCACCTCTCGGCTAACTTTGTATCTCTCTGCGACAACTTCTGCTGTATCGAGCATGCTCATCCATAAGTCAGGCTTGTGCTTGGTAATCCATGGATCATGCAGATGCTTAACATTGAGATTGTTCTGCACTAGGCTGATGGATTCGACGCCGCCAGCGACCGCGATCGGAATGCCATCTAATACAATTCGGTTAGCTGCCATAGCAATTGCCTGAAGCCCCGAGCTACAGAAGCGGTTTACAGTCGTGGCTGCCGCTGTCACCGGGAGGCCAGCCCTGGTGGCGGAGACGCGGGCTATGTTCCATCCGGTTGCACCTTCGGGTAGGCCACACCCTAGAATCACGTCCTCCACCTCACCAGGATCTACACCTGCACGGTCGACTGCATGTTTGATTGCGTGACCGGCCATAGCCGCTCCGTGAGTGTTGTTAAATGCTCCCCGGAACGCTTTCCCAATAGGGGTCCGAGCGGTCGAGACGATGACGGCTTCCTTCATAAGGTTTACTCCGTTCCCTGGGCTTCCCTGTCAATCAGGATCCTTCGCAGGATTTTGCCTGCAGGCGACTTGGGAATCTGGTCGATAAACTCAACGCGCCTGATTTTCTTGTGAGGGGAGACTCGCTCGTTCACAAAAGACATGACGTCCTCCTCAGACAATGATCCGTCACTCACAACGAAGGCTTTCGGGATTTCTCCCGCTTCGTGATCTGGGCTCCTAACTACAGCTGCGTCCGTGATGTGAGGATTCGAAAGGAGCAACGCCTCCAGCTCAGCAGGGGCCACCTGAAATCCTTTGAACTTGATGAGTTCCTTGACCCTATCAACGATATAGCAATCGTCGCGATCATCGATGTAAGCGATGTCTCCCGTGTGCAGCCAACCCTCCTCGTCTATAGTAGCTCCAGTAGCTTCTGGTTGACCCAGATAGCCCTGCATCACTTGCGGCCCTCTGATCCACAGTTCACCACTTTCGCCAGGCCCTAGGCGCTGTCCCGTGGAGATATCGACAATAGCCACCTCGGTGTTTGGTAAGACCGGGCCAACAGAGGCGTGTGGCGTCTGACCTTTTTCGCGATTTGGAGCCATGTGCGTTACCGGACTCGTCTCCGTCAGTCCGTATCCTTGGGAGACGACACATCCAAGGCGCCCTTCTACTGCTTCAGCCAGCTCTCTGCCCAGAGGCGCTGCGCCCGAGGTGATCCCCTCAAGGCTCGTAAGATCGTAGGCGTCAACGATCGGGTGCTTCGCAAGTGCTACCAGGATGGGTGGGACGAGGTGTGCGAAGGTCACCCCATACTCCTGGACGGCGGCTAAGAACTGCTCGAGATCAAACCGTGGAAGGACAACAATGGATGCGCCCTTAGAGAGTGCATAGTTCATTATTACTGTCAGCCCGTAAATATGGAAAAAGGGGAGGACAGCTATAAGCGTGTCACGCTCCGTGAGTGGCCTGCACAGCTCTTCACAGCCGTCTAGTTGGGCCATGTTCGCAACCAGGTTTTGGTGGCTAAGCATCACACCCTTTGAAATGCCAGTAGTGCCACTAGAGTAGGGCAGGGTGAGCAAGTCTTGGTTCAGGTTGATACTTGCACCGGAGTAAGGCTCTCCTGTTTCCATTAACTCAGAGAATGCAGTTGTTCCTGAAGAGCCATCAAATGAGAAGATCTCGTCGATTCCACCTACCTCTTCTGCAGCTTTGCATGCGTTGTCAGTAAACGGACCTGCCGTGATGATGAAACGCGCGCCTGAGTCTCGTAACTGACCAGCAAGGTCACTTACCAGATAGGTAGGATTCACTGTTGTCACGACTCCGCCCGCATGAGCCACTCCATGAAATGCGATCGGGTAAGTAGGCGTATTCGGGCTGTATATGGCTAACACGTCTCCCTTGGCGAAGCCCCGGGATACCAGTCCGCTCGCTACACTCTTGATGCCTTGGGCTAGCTGGCGGAAGGAGATAGTCGCCCCGTTTGTCCCATCGATAATGGCGACCTTATCCATTAGATGGGCTGCTCGGTTCAGAACGTATTCGGTTACTGATTCATCAGGGATAACCACATCGGGGTAGGGGCTTTTGAAGATCATGGTGCCCGCCACTCCCCGAAGGTCTTTCCTTCGCGTGCGAGTTGCTCCAGCAGGGGTGCAGGCTCGAGCCAATCCGGATGAATGTCATGAAAGTTCTTCATAGTCTCGTAAACGTGTGCGAGTCCGAGTGAGTCTGCCCAAAACATTGGACCACCCCGATACCGAGGGAATCCGTACCCATATAGCCAGACGAGGTCGAGGTCACTCGAACGCTCGACGATACCTTCTTCGAGGATTCGCGCACCTTCGTTAATAAGTGGGTACATACACCGCTGGAGAATTTCCTCGTCAGGGATCTCTGTCCGATCAATTCCCAGTTTTTCTGACGTTGCAATAATGGTTTGGGTGACCTCGGGGTCGGACACGGGCGTGCGCCCGTCTTCTCCGTACTGATACCACCCGGCGCGTGTTTTCTGGCCATAGCGACCCAGTTCATACAGCTGGTCCGCAATCGTCGAGTGCCTAAGGTTCTTAGTTTGAGAAGGCTCGCGGTGCTGTCTGATCTTATAGCCGACATCGAGCCCTGCTAGGTCACTCATCGCAAATGGGCCCATCGGAAAGCCAAGGTCGTAAAGCACTCGGTCAACTTGCTCAGGAAGGGCGCCTTCCTCCACTAGAAACTCAGCCTGCCTTGTATACGGATAGAGCATGCGGTTTGCGGCAAAGGAATCACACACGCCCACCACCACTCCAACTTTTTGAAGCCGCTGTGAAAGAGACATCGCAGTGGCGAGCACTTCCGGCGAGGTTTGGCTACCGCGTACTATCTCTAACAGCCGCATTACGTTGGCTGGGCTAAAGAAATGGGTGCCAAGGACTTGTTCGGGCCGCGAAGTCACTGCCGCAATATCATTAATGTCGAGGGAAGACGTATTAGTCGCGAGGACTGCGTTGCTGTGACAAACGGAGTCTAATCTCGCGAAGATGTCCTTCTTGAGATCCATGTTCTCAAATACTGCTTCGATGACAAAGTCGGCATTCCCAACAGTTTCGAAATCCAAGGTCGGCTCAATCAGAGCGAGCCTAGCTTCGGCGTCCTCCCTTGATAATCGGCCTTTTGAGACTGTGGCATGATAGTTCTTCTTAATCATATCCATGCCGCGATCAAGCGCGTCCTGCGTGGACTCTGTGACGGTGACCCTAATACCAGCATTTGCGAAGCACATGGCGATGCCACCACCCATGGTTCCACACCCCAAAACTGCAGCACGGGTAACCTGAAGCACTGTGGTATCTGACGCCAAGCCTTGAACTTTCCGTGCTTGGCGTTCTGCAAAGAATACATGGCGCTGTGCCTTCGATTGGAGCGACTTGCGACAGCGTTGGAATGTTTCACGCTCGAACAGAACACCTTCAGAAAAGGGCTTCCAAAGGGCTGCCTCTACGCACTCTATACATGCATACGGTGCTTCGAACCCACGAGCTCGATGGGCGATCTTCCTCCGGAATTGGTCGAATAGTTCTGGTTCGTCACGCGCCTCAGCGAGACGTTCGTCTCGGTCCCTAGTCCTGACCGGGTCTCCTAACTCAGCGAGCTGGAGGGCCAATGACAAACCAGACTCAACAAGGTTGGTCTCAGAGTCTGTGAGTTCATCGATTAGCCCAAGCTTGTGAGCTTGCTCAGCCGTAAGTGGTTTGCCTGAGACGATCATGTTCAGTGCAGCCGGAACACCGATCAGCCGTGGCATACGTTGCGTTCCTCCTGCCCCTGGCACGATACCTAGTGTGACTTCCGGTAGTCCGATCTTGGTTCCGGAGGCGGCTACGCGTCCGTGGCATCCCAGGCACAGCTCGCAGCCTCCGCCCATGGCATTTCCGTGAATAGCTGCCACAACAGGCTTGGGAGCATTCTCAACGAGTTCGATAAGTTCGGGTAGTGTCGGAGACTGGTTAGACACACCTGAATCGAACTCTGTAATATCAGCGCCAGCACTGAACATGCGGCCGCCACCTGTGATAACGATTGCAGTGACGCCATCATCCTCTATGGCCTGGGTCAAGGCGTCCCTGAGAGAAACACGCAGGGCCAGGGAAAAGGCATTGACTGGAGGGTTGTCGAGGGTGATAAGCCCTACGGAGTTGATGTGTTCGTAGCGGATAGATTCAGACATACTCACAGGGCCTGTGTAGAGGACAACCAATGCAGTGCTAGCGTTTAGTGGATCTCTAGTGACATTTGGGATAGCATGGTGCGCGAACCCAGGCAACTGGCTTTGGTTGACTTCCTATAGCTCACCTTCATGCATGAGACCATGACGGCGTATGTTTCACTTGTAAGTACCGGCTGCCTCATCCAAGACCGAGTATTATTTTTAATATCGGTGATAAACCATCAGAGGCTTCCAGCTGGCTACGACCAGCTCGTTTCGTGAGTCGATTGATTTTGGTCCGGCACGCTCAGGCGACTCTATCCCTGGACAAAACCCAGGCTTTTGACGATTACGACAAGCTTTCCGCGCTCGGTATGACACAGTCAGAAGCTCTTGGCGAGGAACTCGTTGCGGCTGGGGTCATTTTTGAACACGTCTTCGTTGGCCCTGCTGTACGACATAGTCAGACGGCTGAAATTGTTGGCGCCGTCTATAAACGTTGCGGACACCACTGGCCAGAGCCTGAAATTCAGGAGGGCTTAGCTGAGCACGACGGTGCCCGCGTTGTTGAACGTGCGTTGGCACATCCAAACTTTAGAGATGAATTGAAGAAGCTTGAGGACCTTGCGGCAGCAGAAGGATCTGGCAGCAACGATGTTCAACGGGCGTTTTTCTCAGTATTCCGGAGTGTGACTAGGAAGTGGGCTCGGCAGGAGCTTCCGGAGGAACTTGTAAAAGAGAGTTGGCAGGACTTCCGTGAGCGGGTCGGCACTAGTGTCGGAAAGATCTTCCAGGCTCTCCAAGAGAGTGCGACCATGGGAGTTTTCACATCTGGGGGGCCGATAGGATCCACGGTTGCTTCTGTTTTAGGGCTTACCGACGAGCAGGCACTTGAACTCGCCTGGGTCGTGCAGAATGCTACGCTTACAGAGTTGTTATTCCGTGAGGGTCTTGCCTCTCTCAAGTCCTTTAATGTTCTGCCTCGTCTCGGTTCCCCGGAGTTATCCACCTATGTCTGAACGCATTACAGACATCGTCGAACGTGTTCGTAGGTTTATGGAGTCGGACGTCTATCCGTTAGAAGAGCACACCAACGGAGAGCCTTTCTATACGATCTTGCCCCTGCTTGAGCAGAAGAGGGTAAGGGTTAAGGAACTGGGCCTTTGGACTCCACAGGTCCCTGAGGAATGGGGTGGTCTCGGACTTACGCTCTCCGAGTTTGGTCAGATCAGTGAGGTCATGGGACGTAGTCCCTACGGATTGTTCATCTTTAACTGCAACGCACCCGACGCCGGTAATATCGAGGTGCTGATCACACAGGGCACGGACAAACAGCACGAGCAGTTTCTTAAACCACTGTTGGCTGGGGATATACGCAGCTGTTTTAGCATGACAGAGCCAGAGCACGCCGGTTCTAATCCTGTCATAATGAGCACAAATGCAGTGCGTGATGGAGATGACTACGTCATCAACGGCCATAAGTGGTTTACTACCGCCGCAGATGGGGCCGCATTCGCGATCGTGATGGCGGTGACTAACCCGGACGCAGAGAGTCCTTACACGCGTGCGAGTCAGATAATCGTTCCAACGGAGACAGTAGGCTTTGACCGGGTCCGCAACATCTCGGTGATGGGTGAGGAAGGTGAGGGGTGGCTGAGTCACGCGGAGATCTACTACCGAGAGTGTCGAGTTCCTGAGGCCAACCTGCTTGGGCAAGAAGGAGCAGGATTTGCCATCGCTCAGGAGCGCTTGGCTACGGGGCGCATCCACCACTGTATGCGGTGGATGGGGATTTGTGAACGAGCCTTCGAGATGATGTGCGAGAGAGTCGCGGCCCGTCAGTTGAAAGAGGGTGTGCCTCTCGCTAGCAAGCAGACAGTCCACAATTGGATCGCTGAGAGTCGTGCTGAGATTGACGCTGCTCGACTACTGATTATGGATACGGCTGAGAAGATTGATAATGGAGGCCCTGACGCAGCACGTATAGAAATTTCACTGATCAAGTTTTTTGCTGCTGGTGTGCTGCACCGAGTTTTGGATAGAGCAGTACAGGCCCACGGCGCGTTAGGAGTGACCGATGACACCTTGCTCTCGTTCTGGGTGCGGCATGAGAGAGGAGGGCGTATCTACGATGGACCAGATGAGGTTCATAAGAGTCGTGTAGCAAGGCATATCCTTAGAAAGTACGGGCTTCGCCTTGCGACCTAGGTGACTTGAGAGTCCATGATTACGCGTCCGTGGCTTGATGTTCCTGGTCCCGTAAGACCCGGGGAGGAGATTGATGAAGGACAGCTGCGGGTGTACCTGTCCACAGTTCTTCCGCAATTCAGAGACCAGCAGTTGCGCGTTCAGCAGTTTCCCAGCGGGTACTCAAACCTTACGTATCTGATACAAGCGGGAGGTGAGTCCATGATCCTCCGACGTCCTCCCGTTGGTGTGAAAATCGAGACAGCTCACGACATGGGCAGGGAGTTCAAAATACTTTCCGCGTTGCACCCAGCGTACGGGAAAGTACCTGAACCCCTTGTTTTCTGTAGCGATTTAAGTGTTATCGGCTCTCCCTTTTATTTAATGGAACGCGTAGAGGGGATGATTCTGCGCAGGGATATCAATCCGGCTGCAGTGCCCAGCCCCGAACTGACCTCGGATATCGCACACTCTCTTGTGGACACGTTGGCAGAATTGCACGGTGTCGACTGGGACGCGGCTGGGCTATCAGGCCTGGGTCGCCCAGAAGGATATACAGAGCGGCAGATCGCCGGTTGGACTAAGCGTTATGGCCTTTCAGAGACCGACATGATTCCCAAAGCTCAGCGGGTCGCTAACTGGCTCGCCAACAATATTCCACCACCCCAGCCAACATCTCTGATCCATAATGACTTCAAGCACGATAACGTGGTACTCGACTCAAGTGATTGTTCCAAGGTCATAGCCGTGCTCGACTGGGAGATGGCGACGCTTGGAGACCCGCTTATGGATCTAGGCACTTTCCTAGCCTACTGGATTGAGCCTACAGATTCTCCGGAACTGATCGAGTCTAGGCTTACTCCGACAACCCTGCCTGGGACGCCGACCCGGATAGAGATTGCTCAGAGGTACATGCGGGCTACGGGACAACCCCAAGAAAACATTGTTTTCTACTATGCCTATGGGCTATTCAAAGTGGCGGTCATTGTTCAGCAACTCTACTCCAGGTATGCGAACGGGCGTACATCAGATCCCCGCTATGCTCGCCTGATAAACGGGGTTAACGCTCTTTTCGGTACGGCTTGGCGAGCCATTGATAGGGGACGTATTGATGACTTGGCCTGATCGGGTGTAGCTCTAACTGAATTCGGACTCTGCTGGCGCGAACTACCCATTTGGATCAGCGCACAGCACCTAGCACCCTGCTAAGGGGAGAATGGTTGGGCTCTCCTAAGGCCGCTAGTTCCTTGAGAGACTTAGTTCATCCCGGTCAGCCCCATTGCCAGTTCGCGAAGACGGTGCCGAGCGTCCGGATCGTATGCCTGCTCATTCGCTTTTGTGTTTTCAGCTTGGCGGTAGTAGTTCCCACTACCTGCCACGGGCGACATGATCACCTGCATCACAGGGTCCGCACCAGCATCGATCGTCGTGAACGGCGTCCCACCCCTGTTGAGTACCATACTAGTAGCCATGTATACTGCAGGGTGCACTGCGTTAACGGTCACGCCGGATCCATTTAGCTCCTCAGCAAGATCGATTGTCATCATGATTTGTGCGAGCTTGCTTTGCGCATAAGCGCGGTTACCGACGTACTCGCGTTTCAGCATCACGTTTTCGAAGTCAATGGCCTGCTGAGCCGCTGAGGTCACCGATACGATTCTAGCAGGCGCACTTTCTTTGATTAGCGGTAAAAGTGTACGTGTCAGGTAGAAGTGCGAGAGGTAGTTAACCGCGAATCTTAACTCGTAGCCTTCTTCACTCTTCTCACGCAGTTTCACATTTGCCCCTCGACCGATGCCGGCGTTATTCACGAGAAGATTGAGCCGGTCGTAGTCGTTAATCACCTGATCGGTCAGATTCCTTACTTGAGCCATCGAGCCTAAGTCAGCTGTAATCAGACTTGCAGAGCCCTCACGGGATGTGATCTCCTTAACAACTTCCTGGCCTCGCTCCGCATTACGACCATGGACGATCACGTGGTAGCCAGCCCCACCTAGGCGAATAGCGAGCTCTCGTCCAAGCCCGTCAGTGGATCCTGTCACTAAAGCTACTGGGCGGATGCCAGGGTCAGTGTCTTGGGCGTTCAGTGTCGATGGGCTAATAGATATGCCCGTGACTTGGAAGGTTACTAAAAGGCACGTGAGTAATAGCACGCGCGAGGTAAATGAGTGAGTCAAAAAACTTTGTCGCTTCACGATCTAATACCTCCGGGAGGGGAGAGTCAGCCGTGACTGTCGGCGGGGGTTACTGCTTGAGTGTTGCGTTGGGTTATGAGTTGACGGGGTTGAAAGTCTAGCCTTTTGCATTTCAGTCAGTTATCCAGAAAGCCTAAGGTAGATATCCGTGGGATGATCCTCAGTGCATTCCCGTAGTAGACCCTACGAAGCACGTCTTCGGGCAAGTCCATCCCGTAGAGTTTCCAGAAAGCGTGATAGTCTCGGTAGTAGTCGAAGTACTCGTCCGCAGTTTCAAAAACTCGCCAGTAGTACGGGTATTCTTCCGGTCGGAAAGAGTCTTTCCCAAACAGAATTCGGTCTGAGTATTTGGTGAAAAACTCCCGCGCAAACCGAGGCTGCCGGCCTAGATCATATAGGACGGCACCCACCTCAGCATGCACATTAGGGTGTCGGTCAAAGATCTCTCCCAGACGGCCCAGGTCCTGTGTATGCCAGCCCATATGGGCAAGTACCCAAGTCGTATTTGGGTGCCCGGCAATAAGCCGATCACGTTCGGCCATGAGTTCGTCAAAGCTTGGGAAGCGCGACAAGTCATTGAATTGGCGGTTTGGGAAGAGCGCCATTTCCAGCCAGCGTTCGTTCTCATAGTCGAGTGGCTCGAAAAACTCTGGGGGATCACCACTGTGGATGAAAACTGGAATGCCAAGCTGGCCAGCAGTTTCCCAGACAACGTCGAGTTCGGGATCATCAAGCTGCAGCCGCGATCCATCCGCCTTCCGTGTTGTGAGTCCAAAACTCTTTTGAATCTCACCTACACCAACGGCTCCGTTCCGAACATCCTCTCTAAGCTGGGAAGCGATGCGCGCACCGGACCCTGGACCCACATTTTCTAGATCAAGAGATGCGAAAAAGACAAAGCGTTCGGAGTAACCTGAGGCTCGGACAGCATCGATCTGTCTAGTGAGACGTGTGCCCGAGCTGGGTATCGCCTGCACCATGACCTGGACGTTGAGTTCATCCATTGCAGCCACAACCCGTTCCACCGTTTCAAGAGAGGTCAGGTTTCCAGGGTGGCCATGGAAGTCAACAACGGGGAACTTCGCTCGAGGAACCTCATTTGCTGGCACGACTAGCGTGGACTCGGGACGGTATTCGGTGATGCTCGGTGGAGGAAGTGTCGGCTCTGTAGGCCTCTGGGCGTTGAGACTCAAGGGAGTGAGCCCCACGGTTACCAGCAAGAGTACCGGAGCTGCCTTATTCACTACATATGCACTCGGTGTAACTCCCAAGAAATTTCTTTGACCTGCTAGGCCTAAAAGCTTTTTCTCGACGCTGCCCTCCTTGGATAGGTAGAGAGTACTGGCAAGGTGTCACAGTACAGAGGTGACTTACAAGAGTTTTGAGCTGACCTGACACCTTGCCTGTGGCTGTGAGTTCATAGAGGATCAGCTCAAGCAATTCAGCTGTAACTAGCAGGTTTGGCCTGCCGAAGATGTGCCCATCTTCGTGTTTTTTGGCCTATAGTAGGGGAAGACATGGCTAATATTGCATGGCACAAAGGTGCGGATGAGATGGCTGGGTGGGAGTATCTTTGTCTGAACTGTATTAGCGTTGATGCGACAAGTGGCTCTCTAATCTCTGCGCCCACGTATTGGGATTGTGGTCGGCAGAAAGTCACACTGACTGGGGGTGCTCTCGGTGGCTGAGCTTAAGCGCGTGGGCTTTCAGGGTGCGCTAGGTGCATTTAGTGAAGAGGCCGTCAGGGTTCTCGTTCCTGAGGGTGAGCCAATCCCTCGACAGAGTTTCCAAGAAGTCGTGCGAGCGGTCGAAAGCGGAGAGGATAGTGCTGGCGTTGTTCCCGTCGAGAATACAATTGCAGGGACAGTGGCGGAATCCTATGAGGTCCTTGCCGAGAGCGAGTTAGTCGTGACCCAGGAGATCGCGATTCCGATACAACACTGCTTGTTCGGGGTTCCTGGAGCCAGGTTAGACAGGGTGTTAGAAGCCAGGTCGCACCCGGTTGCTCTTTCTCAGTGCCGAGAGTTTTTTGCAAGTCGACCCGAAGTGCGGGCTCACGCGGTGTACGACACAGCAGGCGCAGCAGAGGAGGTGGCAGCAGCTGGAGACCTTTCACTAGCAGCTATCGCATCTAAAGGTGCTGGCAAACGGTATGGCCTAGACCTTCTCCAAGAAGACCTTCAGGATCGAGATGACAACCAGACGCGTTTCTTTTTAATAGTTCGTGAAGCGCATGATTTCGGACCATCTGAATTACTAAAGACTGCATGTTTGGCAGAACTTGAGAATCGGCCTGGGGCGTTGCATGAGCTGCTCGGGATCTTTGCTGGTCGCAGCTTGGATCTGACGCACATTACTTCTCGTCCTGCGGCTTCACCGTGGACATACCGCTTCCTTCTCGAGTTCCGTCATAGTCGCATTAATGACGGGGTGATGGCCACTGAAGCTGCCAGCGAACTATGTGCACGGCTCCGGGTCCTAGGAACTTTCCCCGCCTGGCAGCCGAAGGGTCCTCGGGCAGATGAAGTGGCTAGTTAGGGACTGGAGGGTTGACGCCCTGGATTAATCGCTTTAATCATCGGGCTATAGTTAGTGCATACATGGTGGAATGAAGCAGTCACGCCAGCACTCTGGGTACCAAATGAACGATTTCACAAACAACCTACCGCTTCGGCAAACGCTCCGACTTCTCGAGCTCCTTAGGGAGCTTGACGAGCGGGCTCTGCCTGGCGTTCGGATAAGGTAAACGAGACCTAAACGAACATGCTGGCGGCGGGCCCCTCTCCCGAGGCCCGCCGCTTTTTTCATGCACCCAACGGGAATATAACGATGGCGCGGATCACAATATTTGACACGACTCTGAGAGACGGTGAGCAGTCGCCCGGCTCTAGTATGACAGCCCCAGAAAAGCTGCGGCTTGCACATGAGCTAGCGTCACTCGGTGTCGATGTCCTTGAGGCTGGTTTCGCTGCAAGCTCGCCTGAGGACGCGGAGTCTGTGCGCTCGATTAGCAAGGAGGTTCAGGGGCCAGTAATTACTGCGCTTGCAAGGTCGGTGAGAAGCGACATTGAGCGAGCAGCGGAGGCTTTGGAGCCTGCACCCCGAGCTCGGATCCACGTGTTCATTGCTACATCGGACATCCATCTTAGTCAGAAGCTTGGCATTTCACGCGAGGAGTGCGTCGCACAGGCGGCAGAAGCAGTAGAGATTGCTTTGGGCTATACGGAAGACGTCGAGTTCAGCGCTGAGGATGCTATGCGGACCGAACTCGATTTTCTCACAGAAGTGGTTCGTGTTGCGGTAGAAGCAGGTGCTACCACGATCAACATTCCGGACACGGTTGGGTACACACTACCCAGAGAAATTGAGCACACATTTCGCAGCTTAGGGGAGCGTGTCCCTGGCCTTGCTGGTTGTGTGCTCAGTACTCACTGTCATGATGACTTGGGTCTGGCCGTGGCAAACTCGCTGGCAGCAATCGAAGGAGGTGCCCGGCAAGTTGAGTGTACCATCAATGGGATTGGCGAGCGTGCTGGAAACGCCTCCCTTGAGGAGCTCGTCATGGCTCTGCATGTGCGTGGAGACGGCCTAGGTCATGAGACAGGCATTCAGACACAGCGGCTATACCGCACGAGTCGCCTTCTATCATATCTGACCGGTATCGAGCCTCAGCCCAATAAGGCAATTGTTGGTCGTAATGCCTTTGCTCACGAGGCGGGCATTCATCAACACGGTGTCCTCAGTGACCGCCGAACGTACGAGATTATGACGCCGGAATTAGTTGGGGCACCTGGTACTGAGCTGATCTTGGGTAAGCACTCGGGTCGGCATGGGCTCGAGGCCCGCTATGACTCCTTGGGTTATAAGCTTTCTGCAGACCAACTCAAGCGTGTGACCCGTGACTTCAAGGCTCTCGCAGACCGGAAAAAGACTGTACTGGATGAAGATCTCATTTCAATCCTCCATCATGGGGTCATGGAGGATGTGCCTGAGGTATATAGACTCACAAAGCTGAACGTGACCTGTGGTGGTGATATATCAAACGCATCTGTTGAGATAAAAGACGAAGATGAATCCATGATCGGTGAGGGGGCAGGGGATGGTCCGATCGCTGCGGCATTTGCTGCGATAGAATCAGTCCTGGGTTATCGGGTGGTCCTAGAACGATTCATTATTCGTGCTGCCACACCCGGAAGGGATGCTCTTGGGAAGGTATCGATCCAAGCCCTCATAGATGGGCGCACTTTTGCTGGTCGAGGGGCGCATACCGATGTTGTGCGTGCATCTGTTGATGCGTACCTGCACGCCGTCAACAAAGCAGCAGCAGTTCGCACTCTAGATGATACTCATCTGGGCGCTGACTCAGATTTCAGGGGCATCTAGATGAGTAGAATACGGGTAGTAGTTCTGCCTGGTGACGGGGTGGGTGTGGAGGTGACTCGAGCCATGCAACATGTGCTAGAAGCTGTTGCCAGGCGGTACTCGCACGAATTAGACCTCGAGGAGTACGCGGTCGGTTGGAATGCATACGATTCAAGCGGGACGCCGTTACCAGATGAGACTCTTGAAGCCTGTTTAAAGGGACCAGCTGTCTTTCTGGGAGCTGTGGGTGACCCTCGGGCTGACAGGCTTGAGCCTGGAGTACGTCCGGAATCAGCTCTCCTACGTCTCCGCTCTGAGCTTCAATGTTTTGCAAACCTTCGGCCAGCGAAGGTCGATAAGGAACTCGTCAGGATGTCAGCGCTAAAGCCAGAAATTGCAGGTGGTTGTGACCTTGTCATAGTAAGAGAGCTCACCGGGGGCATCTATTACGGGACGCCACGCGGGCGTGAGGGCAGTCGGGCGGTAAATACCTTGGTCTATGATGAAGCTGAGATTACGCGTGTCGCTGAGGTTGCCTTTCAATTGGCGGGGAATAGACGTCGTCATGTGACTTCGATCGATAAGGCGAATGTGCTTGAGGTTTCTCAACTTTGGCGCTCGGTTGTAGAGGATGTGGGTGCGCGGTATCCGGACATCACACTAGAGCACATGTTGGTTGACAGAGCAGCAATGGAACTCGTTACGGCACCTAGCCGCTTCGATGTAGTACTGACGAGCAACCTTTTTGGCGACATTTTGAGTGATGAGGCATCGGCTATGTGCGGGTCTCTAGGGCTACTTGCTTCCGCAAGCGTGGGTGGGGAAGTGGGCCTATACGAGCCTGTGCACGGATCCGCTCCAGACATCGCAGGGCGGGGGATTGCAAATCCAATTGGAGCAATCCGTTCTGGCGC
The DNA here is from genome assembly GCA_002347035.1 of Gemmatimonadales bacterium UBA2982. Lineage (GTDB taxonomy): Bacteria > Gemmatimonadota > Gemmatimonadetes > Longimicrobiales > Gaopeijiaceae > UBA2982. Next base: position 19,164 of record DEAM01000028.1, read on the forward strand.
ATTAATGCTTTCACATAGCTTCGATCTTCACATTGAGGCCGAAGCTATAGAAAAGGCAGTGCAGCAGACGCTTGCCAATGGATTACGGACAGCTGACCTGGCTGGGCGGGAAGACAACCCCGTTTCTACGGAAGAATTTGCGCACGCTGTAGCAGAGGCGGTGGTATGAGCGATAATGGACATATGGAAGGACCCAGAAGCCTTCTCGATAAGATCTGGGAGAGGAGCTTAGTCAAGTCTGGTAATGGTGGGCCGGACCTTATGTATGTGGACTTGCACCTCGTGCACGAGGTCACCTCACCCCAGGCCTTCGAAGGGCTAGCACTAGCGGGTCGTGTGGTCAGACGCCCTGACCTCACAATCGCTACCGTTGACCATAATGTTCCAACTACGGACCGATCTCTACCCATTCTGGATCAGTTAGCTAAGACTCAGATGGAGACTATGCGGCAAAACGCAGAACGTTTCGGCGTGCCACTGATAGACGTCCATGACCCTAGACAGGGCATTGTCCATGTGATTGGTCCTGAGCTTGGTCTAACCCGGCCGGGTATGTTGATAGTTTGCGGCGACAGCCATACTGCTACGCATGGGGCTTTTGGGGCGCTTGCCTTCGGCATTGGCACCTCCGAAGTGGAGCATGTCTTGGCTACACAGTGCATCCCGCAACGACGCCCTCAATCGATGGAAGTGTCTGTTAAGGGCGAGCTGCCCGATGGGATCACTGCTAAGGACCTGATCTTGGCCATAATTGGACAGATCGGTGTGGCCGGTGGTGGTGGGTATGTAATTGAATACACAGGAGAGGCTGTACGCTCCTTATCAATGGAAGAGCGGATGACGGTCTGCAACATGTCCATCGAAGCAGGTGCCAGGGCTGGAATGATTTCTCCCGACCGCACGACCTTCGAATACCTCCGGGGTCGAGAGATGGGCCCGTCGGACCACGAGTATGATGAAGTTGTTGCAGAGTGGCAGAAGCTTGCCACGGACGAGGGTGCTCATTTTGACCATGCCACAACAGTCGACGTTAGTGAGCTTGAACCTCAGGTGACCTGGGGCACGAATCCTGGGATGGTGATACCAATCTCGGGCTCAGTGCCAGACCCCACCGAGTTCGAGGATTCTGGGATGCGTGAGGGGGCAGAGAGGGCGCTCGAGTACATGGACTTGAAGGCTGGGACACCGATCAGCTCTGTGGAGATCGACCGTGTGTTTATCGGCTCCTGCACAAATGGCCGTATTGAGGATCTGCGAGAGGCTGCCCTGCTGATAGAAGGCCAAAAAGTTCATGAAAGGGTTCATGCTATGGTGGTTCCAGGGTCCACGGCGGTGAAGAGTAGGGCCGAACAGGAAGGGCTTGATAAGGTCTTCCAGGCTGCTGGTTTCGAGTGGCGGGAAGCCGGCTGCTCTATGTGTTTAGGGATGAACCCTGATACGCTAGATCCAGGTCAGAGGTGTGCGTCGACCTCAAACAGGAATTTTGAAGGACGGCAGGGTCGGGGAGGGCGCACACACCTGGTTAGCCCAGCGATGGCAGCTGCAGCATCTGTGGCTGGACGTTTCACCGATCCGAGGGAGTTAAAGAACTGATGGAGCCCTTTATAAAACATACTGGTATCGTTGCTCCTCTGGACCGGGCCGATGTCGATACTGACCAGATCATCCCAAAGCAGTTTTTGAAGAGGGTCGAACGCACTGGCTACGGGGAATACCTGTTCTGGGATTGGCGAATGAACTCCGACGGAACGAAGCGGCTGAATTTTGTACTAAACAAGTCAGAGTACGCCGGAGCTTCGATTTTGGTGGCACGAGATAACTTTGGCTGTGGTTCGTCACGTGAGCATGCCGCCTGGGCATTACGTGACTTCGGGATTCGAGCAGTTTTAGCGCCCAGTTTCGCTGATATTTTCCGCGAGAACGCCGACCAGAACGGGATTGCGGCAGTCGAACTAAGTCAGGAAGAGACTGCGACCATATTGCACAGTGCTAAGAGTGAAGCTCCCTTGCAGCTGACCGTTGATCTTGAGGAGCAGACCGTGTCGAATGCTGAAGGTGTTCTCGCGAGTTTTCGGTTTGACTCGTTCCGGCGCACCTGCCTTTTAGAGGGCCTGGACCGTATTGGACTAACGCTTCGTAATCTCAACGAAATTAAGGCGTACGAACACATCAGGTGGCCAGAGAAGTAGATAGCTCGAACCTCTCCTCTACTGAGAAGATTCTGCTCTCGTCGATCCCCTACACGTTGGAGAGTGCATGAGGTGGATCAATCTTTTTCTTTTTATCTGTCTCTGCACAGCGGGGACCTCTTGTAGTTCTCAGGCAGAAGATCCAATGACTGTGGCTAGGCGCGTTCTTTTGTCGACTCCACTGATTGATGGGCACAACGATTTGCCCTACGCAATTTACGAGAGTGAGATAGCACCAGGGGATGTAAATGCTCCCGAGCATGATCTCCGAGCACGTACAACATTCCACACAGATATTGAACGCCTGCGGACTGGAATGGTTGGGGCACAGTTTTGGTCGGTATACATCCCCTACAGTGCGGTCCAACAAGGTGCCGCCAAGAGGCAGCTTGAGCAGATCGACATCGCTCTACAAATCATTGCCAAGTATCCGGATGTTTTTGAGTTGGCGCTCGATGCTTCCAGCTTGGAGCAAGTTTTTTCTTCTGGGAAAATCGCCTCCTTGCTTGGTATTGAAGGGGGCCACGCGATTGAGAATTCTTTGGGAGCGTTACGTAGCTATTACGAGATCGGCGTCCGGTATATGACGCTTACGCACAATGGGACACTCGATTGGGCGGATGCGGGCTCTGGCGAGCACCGTCATGGAGGTCTGACTGAGTTCGGGAAAGAGGTGGTCAGGGAGATGAACCGGTTAGGTATGCTGGTTGACTTAGCCCACACCTCTTCGGGGACGATGCATGATGCACTCGATGTGTCGGAGGCCCCAGTTATTTGGTCACATGCTGCGGCCAATAGCGTCCGTGAGCATACTCGAAATGTTCCGGATGATGTATTACGACGTCTTCCCGAAAATGGCGGGGTAGTGATGGCCGTCTTCTATCCTCCGTTCATCTCGAGCAGGGAGGAAGCAACGATCTCTGACGTTGCTGATCACATCGAGCACATTTCCAATGTTGCAGGCATCGATCACGTGGGCATCGGTTCGGACTTTGATGGAATCGAGATCACCGTTGATGGGTTAGAAGATGTGTCAAAATTCCCTGCACTTTTTGCCGAGCTAGCAAGACGTGGGTGGACAGAGCGGGAACTTGCTAAGCTGGCTGGGGGAAATGTTTTAAGGGCTATGAAAGAGACTGAAAGTATCGCGAGACGATTGCAGAACGAGCGCCTCCCCTCGGTTAGAACGATCGAAGACCTCGACCATTGAAGGAGTCGTGGGATATGAATGGCTTTGGGCGTCCAAACCGTGACGAGCACGAAGATCGTTATAGGAAGTATATCGATCTCGTGCCGGATGGGGACATCTTTCAGACTTTGATCCACCAGCTCGGAGAGACCCTGTCACTCTTCCAAGAAATACTGCCCTCCAAAGAGATGTATCGTTACCAGCCCGACAAGTGGAGCATTCGGGGAGTTGCGGGTCATTTGATTGACATAGAGCGGGTGCTCGCACACCAAACACTGAGCATCGCTCGTTCAGAAGATGTTGTCCTGCCTGGTATCGATCACAATGAATGGGGAGATAACTCAAACGCTGATCAGCGGTCACTTGAGGATCTAGCAGCAGAGTGGGCGGTGCTTAGGCGGTCGACCGTCTATATGATATCAACTTTGTCGGCTGAATCCGGTGGCCGAAGCGGGGTCGCAGGAGGAGCAGGATTTACGGTCCGTTGCTTTCCATGGATTATTGCCGGCCATGAGCTTTGGCATCGTGGACTGCTGAAGAGGGATTATTCAGTCGGCGGCAGCGGGACACCCTCCGATAGGTTGTGAGTTCGGACAGAGAGGGCCAGAAAATCGTGCAGCAACTTATCGGGGCAAACGAGCCGCTGACCGGACACGTCGCCCGCCCGCCGTATCGTTCGGCATTGATCGCTGGGGCTGGAGCATGGGTCCTTTATGTTCTGACTCTCGCACCCACCACCGCTTTCTGGGACACAAGTGAGTACATTACGACTGCACATATAGTCGGAATACCGCACCCTCCGGGTAACCCTCTTTTTGTGTTTTTGGGTCGGGTCTGGAGCCTGCTTTTAGCACCTCTGGGGCTACCTGTTGCAGTTCGAATAAATCTTCTCGCAGCTACCACTAGTGCGGCAGCTACTGGATTTCTCTACCTAGTCGCCTATCGCGTCCTAACTCCCTTCTTAGAGAAGAAGTTGATAGTGGCCAGGATCGGCGCGGGTGCATCCGCGCTTATCGGGGCTACTGCGTTCAGTGTCTGGAATCAGTCAAATGTGAACGAGAAGGTGTACACGCTCAGTGTACTGATCATCGCTGCCATCAGCTGGCTGGCGATTCGCTGGCACGATAATAAGCAGGAGCTGGGCAGTGAACGGTATCTACTCTGGACCGTCTTCTTGCTAGCGATCGGATCAACCAACCACCCCATGTCTTTACTCCCGGCTCCTGCCCTGGTGGTATTCCTATTGGTTTCAGGCCCCCAAAAACTGATTACTCGATCTTTTTTGGGTCGAGCGGTAGTGTTAGGGATCCTCGGCCTTTCTTTCAATTTTGTACTGCCGATTCGAGCGGCTCTAGACCCGGTGGTTAATGAAGGAGACCCTAGTTGTGAATCCGTAATCGCTGCTGCAGGGTCGATATACGGCAGTGTGTTACCTGGTTCTCTGCGGAGGGTGCTTCCTCTGCCTGAGTGTCCCTTACTGGCAGACAACCTTGCTCGCGTTCAATACCAAACTCCGCCGGTGACGGAGCGTAAGGCACCACTTACAGCCCAGTTGGAGATGTACTTGCAATACTTCGACTGGCAATGGTCTCGAGGTGCTGATGCTTCAGAGACTCCAAGCCCAGCCCGTCTCCCCTTCACGGTGCTTTTCTTCGCTTTGGGTTGTGGTGGATTGTGGGCTGTCTGGAGATCTGACCGAGCCATCTTCTCATACGTATTTGTTTTAGTAGGAACACTTTCATTCGCCCTCGTCGTCTATTTGAACTTTCGTTACGGATACTCCTTGGCGCCGCAGATCAGTGATCCGGCGCTCCACGAAGTGAGAGAGCGCGACTATTTCTATGTTGCTGGATTCCTCATTTGGGGGATTCTAGCAGGTGTCGGTCTAGCCTGGACTTGGCACATCATCGCGGGTATCCGACCCGGTCCGAGACGGTATTTGGCTTCATCGCCCATTCTGCTTGTTGCTGCCATACCCCTGGTGCTGAATTGGAGCTGGGCGAGCCGTGCCGGTGATTATGTCGCCCGAGACTGGGCCTTTGACTTGCTTGCGAGTGTCGAGCCCTACGGTGTTCTATTCACAAACGGTGACAATGACACTTTCCCACTCTGGTACTTGCAGGAGGTGGAGGGTATCCGACAGGACGTAACAGTCATTGTGGGTCAGTACCTTTTCACCGATTGGTATCCTAAGCAACTCAAGCAATTGTCCGACCCTCTGAACCAGCGTCCATTCGATCCAACGTTTGCACCTGGTCTTTATGAGGACCCTGGTTTTCCGCTTTGGTCAATCACAAGTATGACTGACGAACAGATGGGGTCTGTAGGCAGTACGCAGTTAGCAGAGCCCCTGACCCTTCCATTTCCTCAAATTGCCGTGACCTATCCAGCAGGGACGGTCTTGCAACGTGGCCAGCAGCTCGCACTCAGAATCATTCACGATTCTATCGGTGAGCGCCCGATCTTCTTTTCAGCGGCTGGAGGCATGCTTAGCGAACTCGGTATGGAACGTTGGGGTGTTCGGCACGGGCTGGCCACCAAGCTCGAGTTTAGGAGTCTCGACGAAGAGCAGCCTGCGAGATTGGTTCAAGGAACTGCTTCTTGGGGTGGGTTTTGGTTCGATTTACCTCGGTCACTGCGACTTTACCAGGATGTCTACCAGTTCCGGGGCCTTATAGGTCGGCCCATCTGGCAGGATCGCGCCACATTGAATATCCCGCTGCAGTACTATGCACTTGCCGGGCAGCTCGCGGATGTTGGCAGGGCCGCTGGTGAAGATGAAGAACTTGTGGCTAAGTTGGCCCGGGATGCAGCAGGTTTTCAGGTGGTCGCCCAGGGCGGCGTCCGGGGAATTCCTGGTACATGAGGACCTACTCACTCGCGAGGGTGCTGATTCGGAACCCCCACCACTTTTCAGGGCTGGGAGTAGCATGACTTTCAATGGCTTCTCACAGCCTGAGTTGACCCGCTACGCGCGACACCTGGCACTTCCAGAAGTCGGCTTAGCTGGTCAGAAGCAACTAAAAGATGGTCGAGTACTCTGCGTGGGAGCTGGGGGCCTCGGATCACCGCTTGCGCTCTATCTGGCAGCGGCTGGTGTTGGAACGATTGGGCTTGCCGACTTCGACGCCGTCGAAGAGAGCAACCTTCAGCGGCAACTCCTTCACGGTACGAAGGATATCGGGCGTCACAAGCTGGATAGCGCTGAAGAGCGCTTGGAGGATGTGAACCCTCATGTCGAAGTTGTTAAGCACAATACCACGCTTTCCTCATATAACGCGCTAGAAATCGTCTCAGACTACGATGTCGTAATAGATGGTACGGACAACTTTCCGACTCGGTATCTCGTAAACGACGCTTGTGTGCTGTCTGGCAAGCCCAATGTTTATGGCTCCGTGTTTCGCTGGGAAGGCCAGATCTCAGTCTTCGCTACAGAAGGGGGTCCGTGCTACCGCTGTCTTTTTAGAGAACCCCCCCCGCCTGGCTTGGTACCCAATTGTGCAGAGGGTGGCGTTTTAGGGGTGTTACCAGGGATTATCGGCTCGATCCAAGCACTTGAGACTATCAAGCTTATCCTAGGCAAGGGGACGCTGCTTGCCGGCCGTCTGTTAATCTTCGATGCGCTTGATATGGAGTGGCGCGAGGTGACGTTGCGTCGGAATCCGGACTGTCCAGTCTGCGGAGATCGACCCACCCAGACCGAGCTAATTGATTATGAAGTTTTCTGCGGCGTGGGAGTGGCAGCGACTGCGAGTGGCGTTACTGAAGTAGTGACCATCCCGAGTGCAGAACCTAGCATCGTTGCGAGTCAGTTGGATTCAGAGGAGCCACCTTATCTTTTAGATGTTCGAGAGCCATGGGAATGGGCGGTTAGTAGCTTGGTAGATTACGGCGCGCGGCTCATACCTCTTGCAGAACTCGGGGATCGGATTGGGGAAATCCCTGATGACAAAGAGGTCATCGTATACTGCCGAACAGGTCAGCGGAGTATGGAGGCGGCAGGTAGAATCGCTGAGGCAGGGCATAAGGCGGTCTCTAATCTTCGTGGAGGAATCGTTGCATGGGCTCAGGAAATTGATCCTGAGATAACAATTGTCTAAGCACTACTGCACTCATCTTAGTCTTCAGTGAGCAGTTGCGTATTTGTAGAGATAAGGGGTTGGGTTTCTTGCTAACGCATCGGGTTTTGCGCGCACGAAAAAACGGCTGTGCCAGAAGACGATAAATTATGATCGGAGGCGACTGCCTCCGGTCAGAAAAGAAAATGGTTGCTGTCTGAGCTTGGGTTAGGACAGGTTGAATATAAGGGTCGGCTACTAAATCCTCAGGATGATGAAATGAGACGCCTCACATTTTGCACCCTGCTCGGTTTCCTGCTCGTGCCAGTAAGTGTTGAGGCTCAACCTCGTCTAATGTTTGGCGGCGGGCTTAGCAGCCCATATTCAGACTTTGGTGAAGCGGCCGAAGCTGGGTGGCATGGTATGGCAGGTCTTCAGCTTGAAGTGCCAGGCATTCCAATCGCAATTCGTGCGGATGCTGCACACCATTCATTCGGAGAGGTGGCCGCGTCTAGTATGATTGAGAGGACGACGCTCCTGACAGGTGCTATCAGCGGAGTCCTTACGTTGCCAGGCATCGGCATTGGCCCTTATCTCCTCGGTGGGTTGGGGGTATCGCGAAATAAAACAGACCTAATCATCAGTGCTCTTTCTGCTTCAGGTAGCACCACACGATCTGATCCGAGCTTCCACCTTGGTGCTGGAGTAACTTTAGGTGCGCTTGGCTTTGGTGGTTTTGCTGAAATACGTGGGACACAGGTCAGCAGTGGCATGGGTTCATCGTTGAGGTTCTTAGCTGCGACCGTAGGGATCCGGCTCTAGAAAATTGCCAGCAGGAACTGCGCAACTGGGTGCTGCAATTCCTGCGGAGGGCAGGGTCTTTCTCAGTACGCAGCGAGCTTCTTCAGCGCTTCGATCACATTTTGTGTCTGCGGGAGGGTTGCGTCCTCTAACACCGGCGCATAACCGACCCACGTGTCGAGCGACGCCACACGCTTTATTGGCGCATCCAGCCACTCGAAGAGTTCATCCGCGACTCTAGCTGAGATTTCTCCTCCGACTCCGAAGGACAAGCTGTCTTCATGCACCACGAGCGCCTTGCCGGTCTTTTTGACGGAATCCGCGATACGTTCCATGTCGAGCGGCTTTATTGTTCGCAGGTCAATGACTTCGGTTTCGATCCCGTGTTCAGTCGAGGCGATCTTGGCAGCATCTAGACTCCGCTTCACAAGAGCTCCACACGTAATGATTGTCACATCATTACCCTCGCGTCGGACTTTTGCTTTCCCGAATGGGATCATGAAATTTGGACCCGGGTCGCGTCCTTTGTTGGCTACCTGTCGGTAAAGGTGCTTGTGTTCCAAGAATATCACTGGATCTTCGCAACGTATGGCTGTCCGAAGCAGTCCGTTGGCATCCTCTGCGGTAGAGGGCATGCAGATATGCAGGCCAGGCGTGTGAGCGAATAAAGTCTCACCAGTCTGTGAGTGATAGATGGCTCCACCTCTGACGTAGCCGCCGTACGACACTCGAACCACTACCGGCACTGAGAAATTGCCATCTGAACGCCAGCGATAGGTCGCTAGCTCGTTTCGGATCTGCTGCATCGCTGGCCATATATAGTCGAAGAACTGAATCTCGACGACGGGACGTAGCCCTCTCAGGGCCATGCCAATTGCCCTGCCTACAATGTTGGCTTCCGCGATCGGTGCGTTATAAACTCGCTCCTGTCCGAATTCACGTTGCAGACCATAGGTGACCTTGAACACACCACCCTTGCCCTTGACCTCCTGAAGCACGTCTTCGCGTGATGCATCAGCAATGTCCTGGCCGAACATGACAATTCGTGCATCGCGGGCCATCTCGGTTTTCAAGCAAGAATTGAGGAGGTCGACCATCGTCAAAGGTTTCTCGCTCTGATAATCTGGCTCTTCCTCAGTATCGAAATCTGATGAGGTCGGATCTATTTCTTCTGAGAATAAGTGGCGAAGAGCGGTTGCGGGATCTGGCGCCGGTGACGCTAAAGCCTGGTCGGCTGCTGATGAAACATCAGCGGTTATCTCTATCTCTATCTCTCTTAACTGCTCATCAGTAGCAGCTCCGGAATTGAGGACTAAGGAACGAGCTTTTCGCAGCGGGTCTCTGTCCTCCTGAGCGGCTCGCTCATCGGCTGATCGGTAGGCTCGCTCATCGTCGGACATGGAATGCGAATACGGACGAGTGCAGGTGGCATGAATCAGTGATGGACCACGCTGCTTGCGAGTGTGTGCCACTGCTTCGCCAGCTGCTCGGTATGAATCGACCAGATCCGTACCGTCACAACGTACGATGTGAAGGCCTGGAAATCCTGATACAAGATCGGAAATGCTTCCCCCGGCTGTCTGTACTTCGACAGGCACACTGATAGCGTATCCATTGTCCTGTACCACATAGACGACCGGGAGGCTGAGGTTGCAGGCTGTATTTAGCGACTCCCAAAACTCACCCTCAGAGGTAGCACCTTCGCCCGTACAGACGATGATGACCTCATCTTCCTCAAATTGCTGAATTTGTTCTCGGAGACTCTCGATATTCGGTATCTTGGCGCCAGCCTCAGCGGCTCCAACGGCCTGTAGGAACTGTGTTCCAGTAGGAGAAGAGCTAGTTGGGATGTTGAGGCTCGGGTTTCCCCAATGACTTGGCATCTGTCGCCCACCGGAGGAACCGTCTTTCGCTGCGCCCCTAGCTTGGAGAAAATGATCAAGAGGTGTCTGACCCAGGGCGAGGGCCATAGCTCGGTCACGATAGTAAAGAAAAAACCAGTCATGGCCCGGCTTAGTGTGCTCAGCGATTGTAACGCCAATGGCCTCATGACCGGCTGAGGATACCTGGAAAAAGGTCTTATTCTGCCGTTTGAGATTGATTTCGCGGTCATCAATACGGCGAGACGTCACCATTGTGCGGTAGAATCTCAAGAGTTGATCTTGAGTGAGGCCCCCCAGATCAGGTACTCCTAGGATCGTCTTAGCTTGAATTGCCATGCCGTCCAAGGTGGGGTGAGCCGCTACTTCCCGTAAAGGTATCAGAAGCTGGTAGCAGAGAAGAGGTCACGAGTTCTTCAACTCTTTAAGCGCGGAGCGGAGCGAGTCTGCTTCAGTCGCCGGGAGGAGGCAACTGTAGTTCTGACACACGTACGCAGCAGGGGCGCCATCAATAAGTGAGCGGCCCTCAAGCAGCGGAACCAGCTCCCCCTTATTACCTGTTGTCTTTCCAACAATCGTCCTATTTCGATTGAACCCAGCGTGAGCTTCTTGAATCAGTGACCGTGTGGCTTCGTCATCTTCTTTACCTATGATGGCTACTTCAGTGGGCTTAGCTAGGATTCGGTCTTGGACCGAAAGCATACGTCCGAATGCTGGCCCAAATCGTTCGAGGGCTTCAGCCTCGTAGTTAAGAATACAGACTGCGGCCTGGCTGTACCGATCGTTGTTGAAAAGGTGGCCTGCGCGCGTGAGAAGTTCAGCCGCTAATGAGGGACCAGACGGGGTAGCGTTGTCCATAGGGTCCCGTGGGCGGAAGACTAGTGTCTCTGCATCAGAGGCAGTGTCATAGACTGTGCCTATATCCTGATCCCAGAAGCGTTCCAGGATCTCTTCACAGAGCCAGTATGTTGCCTCAAGGTACTGTTGGTCCAAAGTAGCCTCATGGAGAGATAAAAGAGCATTGCCAAGACCGGCGTGGTCATCTAAGAATGCCAAAATCTTTGCTTCGCCAGCCATGTAGGTATGGAGGAGGCGGCCATCGATCCGGAGCTTCTCCCATAAGAAGTCTGCAGCCTGACACGCAGACTCGACATAGTCCCACCTTCCTAGGCCAGCTCCCGCTTCTGCGAGCGCTCGGATTGCCATCGCATTCCAGGACACAATAACCTTATCATCTCGAAAAGGTGGCTCACGGCGGTTACGAACTTCCAGTAACTTGCCACGTGTCTTTGTCAGCATCTCAGCTAGCTCGGCGGCAGGGATGCCCTCAGCTTTTGAGATCGCTTCCAGATTGTGTGGAAGGTTAAGGATGCTCTTCCCTTCGAAGTTGCCAGCTGTGGTTACGTCATACGCACGTGAGAACAGGTTTGCCTGATCGGGTTGGAGTACCTCTCTGATCTCTTCTGCGGTCCAAAGGTAAAAGAGCCCTTCCTCTCCCTCTGAGTCCGCGTCGTGAGCCGAGCTAAAAGCCCCCTCTTTAGTCCGCATGTCTACTAGGAGGTAATCGAGTGTGTCCTCGACGATCAATCGGTGCTCATCTGCACCGGTGATTTGGTATGCCTGAAGGTAAACACGTGTCAGCAGTGCGTTGTCATAAAGCATTTTCTCGAAATGTGGTACAAGCCATCGAGAGTCGACCGAGTAACGGTGGAAGCCACCGGCTAGGTGGTCACGCATACCTCCAGCCGCCATCTGACTGAGAGTATGAACTGCCATTTTTAGGGCTGCTGGATCACCAGTCCGCACGTGGTAACGCATTAAGAATTCCAGCGTTACTGGTTGAGGAAATTTCGGTGCCCGTCCGAAGCCTCCATGGACCGCATCGTATTGGTTTGATAGAGCACGGTAGGCGCTTTCTTGTGTCTCCTCACTCACGCTTCCTGAACTTGACCCACTGCTAACCCGAGCTAAAGCCTCGATTAGGTGTGAACCTGTCTCGAGGATCTTCTCTTTTCTGTTCTTGTAGGCATCGGCAGCTGCCTGTAGAACCTGTTTAAAAGATGGTATACCGTGCCGAGAAATTGGTGGGAAGTATGTCCCTCCGTAGTAGGGCACTCCGTCGGGTGTCAGGAATACCGTCATGGGCCATCCACCACTGCCAGTCATTGCCTGGACGGCCTTCATATAGACTTGATCTAGGTCTGGTCGCTCCTCTCGGTCGACTTTTATGCTGATGAAGTGCTGATTCATGACCGCGGCCACGTCCGGGTCCTCGAAGGATTCCTTCTCCATAACGTGGCACCAGTGGCATGACGAGTACCCTATCGAAAGCAGGATAGGGCGGTCCTCGGAGCGGGCGCGTGCAAGTGCTTCCTCACCCCAAGGGAACCAGTCCACTGGGTTGCTAGCGTGCTGCTGCAGGTAGGGGCTTGTTTCCAGATGCAGGCGGTTAAGTGTCATGAGTATGTTTTAGGGAGCTGTTTGACCGTGGCTGGAGCAATCAGAAACAAAGGAATATGGGGACGAAACCAAAAGCTGAATACATTGCTCATACGGACTTCATCATCGGACAGAGGGCTACTCAGCAGGTTATAATTGCGTGTGTCCATTAACTATTGAATCGTTGTAACCTGATTGCCACACATCTAGATTACTACTGATTTCCAGCTTTCCCCGGTGACTTGTCGCCGCCTTCAAGAGGATTGCCTGGTGTACCGGAGAATCGCAGGGATGGTGCTTCGGCGCCCTTGGATTATCCCACATCTAATTCGAGCTGCGTGGGCGTTTCGTGCTAGTGGGTGGTATCGGCGAGCCCCGTTCCTTCCCGTTCCTCCCCGCTCCTATACCCGTTGGCGTATGGAGACGGCTTACGGAGATCCAGATGCTATTCCTTCAGCTAACGAGATGGAGCGTTATCTGGTGTGGTCCTCCCAAATCCGACAACAGATGAAGGGGAAGTTCAGTGACTAGGCTGACTCTTCTGATCATACTCGCGCTCGTAACATGGTACTACTTCCCAGAGACTCGAGTGATCCTAATGGATGTTACCGAGCCAATTGTGGTTCCCTTTATCCGTTGGAGTGCTCAGGATGAGATGGCCCACATGGGGCGTAATGTCGTGGACTACGAGAGACTCACGGGAGAGCTGCCTGTAGGGCCAGAGTGGCTTGGCTGGCTAGACGTCCGCTATCCTAACTCTGAGGTTCAGTTAGACCCATGGGGATCCACTTACCAGTTAGCAGTCGTCAGCGACTCTATTTGGATTTTATCGTACGGTCCTGACCGAATACGGGACACCAATGATGACTTCCAGGTAGTCACTCTGAGAAATCCGTGACTAAAAGACGTATCGTCGTTGTTCTGATGATGGCTGTCGCTGCTATCGCTGTTGTTTCAGCCACGTTGGGCCGCCAGATCTATTTGGGTCAGAGTCCAGGGCTTACATCTTACGCTGTCATCCATTTTGCTGGCTACCTCTTTTTTCTTCTGATGCCAGTTGAGGCTCTGGTCCCGATTTACCAGTCGGAGGGCCATGCTGGCTCTACCCTTGTCTTGATCGCGGTAGGAACTGCCATTATGGCTCAGGCTATCGATTACGGTATCGGTAGATTTGTGAGCACGAGAGTAATTCACGACATGATCGGCCAGGTTCGTTACGAGCGCTTTGAGACTAAGATTAATCAGTGGGGAGGTTTCGCGATCCTGTTTTTTAACCTTTTCCCTCTATCGTCACCGAATATGCTACTCGTTGCTGGGATGGTTCGGTTCAGCGCCCGCCGTGCCTTTTTCTTCAGTTTCTTGGGGTTGACTCTGAAGTATTCGGGGATTGTGTACCTCTATGATGTGACGACAAAACTTCTCTCTGCATTCGGTTAGAGTTGTGCTTAGCGTTGCACTTACAGGAAATATCGGTTCTGGGAAGTCGACAGTGGCAGAGCTATGGGCGGGTGCTGGTGTTCCGGTTATCAGTGCGGACGAACTGGCTCGTGAAGCTGTAGATACAGGATCACCGGGACTAGAGGCTGTGCGCAGGTCGTTTGGGGAGGGAATACTTGGGGCTGACGGTTCGTTAAACCGATCGTACATGCGGGAGCTTATTTTCTCTGATGATGAAGCCCGGGCTACGCTAGAAAAGATTCTCCATCCGCTGATCTCAGAGCTCCGAGAGACATGGCTCGCTCGGAGGTGTGCTGAAGGGCATAAGCTAGTGGTCTCAGAGATCCCTCTCCTTTTTGAGACCGATGGCAAGTCAAATTTTGACCTCATTGTGCTAGTCCATGCTTCTGAAGAGGTGCGACTCCAGAGACTGGTTAGTAGTCGGGGGATGGGCGAGCAGGACTGCAGAAGGATCATGGCGGCTCAAATGGACTCCGCTAAAAATCTTTCCACAGCTGACATCGTAATTGAAAATGATGGATCACTAGCTCATACAGAAGAAGAGGCTTTGCGGGTGCTCACAGATCTCCAGAAAAGGAGCAGTGTCAGATTGTTGCGGCTTGATCTTCATCTCCATACTAAGGGTTCCTGGGACTGTCTTTCTGACCCGGAACACGTCTTGAGGCGAGCCCGGAAACTCGGATACGGACGTATTGCGATCACAGATCACAACTGTTTATCGGTAGCCTTGGGTATGGCAGAAAAATATCCGAGTGAGGTGATCCCAGGTGAGGAGGTTAAGACAGCAGAGGGAGTCGACATCATTGGACTCTATCTCTCAGAAGAGATTCCTAAGGGTACTCCAGCTGAGGAGACGATAGAGCGGATTCGTGTTCAGGGCGGTATTGCTTATCTCCCGCACCCATATGCCGGCGGCAAGGGCGGTGGGGGGCGTCTCGCGGATTTCTTGGCTCCACTTTGCGACATCGTGGAGGTTTTCAATGCAAGGCTTCATTCTCCTGCAATGAACCAGCAGGCTGAGGAACTTGCCCGAGTCCACGGGAAACTGCGAGCTGCTGGTTCTGACGCACACACTATTGGAGAGGTCGGCAACGCTTATGTGGACCTGCACTTCCATGACAATAATGCTGATGCATTGTTAGCGGCCCTCGGCACAAATTGCTCATTAGGGGGCACCGAAGCTTCTCGGTTGGTTCACCTAGCATCGACATGGGCGAAAGTACGGAAGCGACTGCCGGGCCACTCGTGAATATTGGAATAAGACAGCTATAATATTGGCTGGCGGTGTCATGGGGGTGTGCGATAGGTTTGCGCCCTGCCAATTTGGATATGGGCGATAGCTATTACTCGAGGGTCAGGAGACAGCTTGGGCTACCGGACACCCGCGCATCGGGCTGTTGCGGTTAAGCAGGTCAGGAGCGCTCTTCTCGCGTCACGAAGTGCGATTCTCACTACCCACCTAAACGCAGATGGTGATGGTGCGGGGTCAGAGGCAGCGGTGGCTTCGTGGCTAAGGGGGAATGGCTCAGAGGCATGGATAATCAATCCAACGGCGTTTCCTGACTCGCTCAGATTTCTGATTGAGGATGAGGACTGGATTGTGCCTGCCGGTTCGAGGAGGGCTAGGGATCTTTGCGAGCAAGCCGATCTAGCGGTGGTCCTCGATACGGGAGAGGTGCCCCGGATTGGTCGAGTCCAGGAGTCAATTAGGGACCTTCCTACCGTGGTAATCGATCATCATCCTCGAGGGGATAACCCGATAGGGGGCACCTCTCTGCGAGATCCACAAGCATCTGCAACCACAGAACTTGTGCACGACATTATTTGTGCATCTAGGGGTCCTTGGAATGATTATATAGCGCAGGGCATTTATGTTGGGCTCCTAACTGATACGGGCAGCTTCCGGTTCGATAATACGACGCCTGCATGCCATAGCATTGCTGCAGAGATGGTGGGACGGGGTGTCCAGCCAGAGACTGTGTACACGCGTGTGTATGGCTCGGCACCCTTGCGTAAGTATCAACTTTTGAGCCGGGCTCTGGAGACACTCGAGCACGATCCGGATTTTGGCGTCACTTGGATGACTATCCCCAAGGATGCTTACGAAGAATTAGGGATTTTGGCTGATGACCTGGATGGGATTGTAGATATCCCTCGTTCCATCACGGGTACTCAAGTGGGTTTGCTTTTCCGCCTAACCAAATCTGGCGAAGTGAAGATTTCATTCCGTTCGAATGGGCCAGTGGATGTCAATCTCCTAGCGAAGCGCTTTCAAGGGGGCGGGCATGTTAAGGCATCAGGTGCAGTGGTAGCAGGTCCCATAGACAGAGCAATAGAGCGGGTGCTATCCGCTACCCGTGCGGCAGTGGCGCAAATGGACAAAGCTAGAGAGCTTGGGTAATGGGACAGGATGATATCAGATCAGCAGATCCGGGTGTGCCAGGGGCGCTTCCGCGGACGCTGATCCGGCTTCGTGACCGACTCGGGGCGGACTCGGTTGATCAGTTGTGGATATTTCCGCCTGTTCGTCGGGGCAGGCGCGAGCAGGGCTTAGTTGCAGTCAGTACCTTCCAGGAGGATGAGGATAGACGTAGGATGGTAACCGTGTCATACAATGCTGAGCACACTGGTCAAGGGATAGCAATCGAGCCCGTATTCACGCATGAGGGGGATGCTCCACCGGACCGGTTCCCCGGTGTGATAAGCGGGGTAGTCGAACGCGCAGGTACGGGGAGGGGTAAGCCCCGAGAAGTCTCGATTGAGGGGTCGAATCAAAAATTTGAAGAGTTGATGGAAGAGTTTGATGCCGACCTACTTATCGAGGTTGGCTAGCGGTGAAATCCGATATTGGCTCATCCTCCTCGATAAGAGTCTTCGGTCGCTATTTGCGTGACGCAGGGCTCCCGATCACGCACCAGCGAGAAGTGGTAGCGGACATTGTTTTTGGATCAGAGGGGCACTTATCAGTAGATGACATCGAACGGTCCCTCCGAGAACGGAAAGAGCGAATTGGTAAGGCGACGGTTTATCGGACCTTAGATCTTTTGGTGCGGAGTCGTCTCGTTGACGAGCATGACTTTGGTGAAGGATTCAAGCGCTACGAGCACAGGCTCTCGAGTCACCCGGTACACGAGCATCTTATTTGCCTAGAGTGTGGGAACGTAGCAGAATTTGAAAGCACCGAACTCTTCGGAGTAGAGAGTCGGGTTCGTCAGGAGCACGGGTTCGTTCCGGTCCGTCGACGTTTAGAGATTTACGGCCTTTGCGGAGTTTGCCATGAAAATGGTGTAGAACTTCCGCTGGAAGGATTGACCTGTCCTATCGAGAGCATCTGAGTCGGCTAAAAGCCCTGGGATACCGTGCCTAAACGAAGGGGTGCTGGGTTGGGGAGTGATGATGAGATGCCCTCTTCGTACGGCGTACCTCAGGCCCTCGCCGGATTCCTCTGGGAAGCGGGAGAAGCATTCCTGGGTTTGGACATCACAAGCAGCTCGTTTGAGGAAGCTGATGCGATCATCCTTCCTGTCCCCTACGAGGCAACTACTTCTTGGGGGCGGGGTGCTCGCTGGGGCCCGCGCGGTATTCTCAAGGCTTCTCAGCATATTGAGCTTTACGATCGCGAGTTTGGGTGCGAACCAGCCGAGCGACTTGGCATTCATACGCTGCCTTACCTGGAGCTTCCTGTAGGAAATCCTCATGAGGCCATAGAGAATCTCCGGGTAGCCTATTCTCAGGTTGCTCAAGAGTGCGGGCACCGCTTTCTAGTCATGTTGGGTGGAGAGCACAGTGTGACGTCAGCTGCAGTTCTCGCGCAGGCTGACCGGCACGAAGAGCGCATCACTGTGCTCCAGCTAGATGCGCATGCTGATCTCAGAGCTGAGTACAATGGGATGGCCTATTCACATGCATGTGTTATGTCACACGTGCTTTCCCGGGTGGATGTCGTATCTGTAGGGGTCCGCGGCGTCAGTAAAGGTGAGGTGATTACATCCGAGGCGACAAAGGGTTCAACACTTATCTGGGCACGAGATATGCAGGATGGAGACAAATGGATGGACCTAGCTATAGAGCAACTAGGCCCTAGGGTCTATCTGTCTCTGGATGTCGACTACTTTGATCCATCCCTCGTCCCCTCGACTGGAACGCCTGAGCCGGGGGGAGCAGGGTGGTATGAAACACTAAGGTTTCTGAGGCGAGTTTTACGGGAGCGGGAGGTTGTGGCAGTCGACGTGGTGGAGCTGGCACCGATTCCAGGGCTGCACGCACCTGACTTTCTCGTGGCGAAGCTCGTCTACAAGCTAATATCGTATGCGTTCCAGAATCGGCTTGCAGGAGGCCATTAACTGAAACGGGGTGGGGCCTTGCCAACCTTGAGATACCAATGGAAGGCTGGTGAAATCCACAAGAGGAGTCGGAGTGATCGCGAACGAATCGATAGGATGTTGCCTCCTGCCCGCAGGTTCGCCGGGCGATCGATCGTTCTTTGCATGTCCACGGCGTTATTTTAGAGGTGGCGCCACGTGATGGATGGCTTCAGTCGAGTGCGCAATTTGGAGGGCCTGTCGGAACGACCTGCTCGCGGTAGTGCTGCCTTAGAGCGCTGGTCTTGGAGGGAGATCGAGCGGGCTGTAGGAGGCCCCACCATCGAAGGAAACGATATCCGTCTGCACCTGGAAGGGGGTAATACCTTCCACGTATGGCTTGAAGCCATTGAGGGTGCAAGGCAGTTCGTCTATTTCGAGAATTACCTCCTGCGCGACGATACGGTTGGGCGCGTATTTCGCGATGCACTCATTAGCAAGGTCAAGCAAGGAGTTCCGGTCTACCTAATCTATGATTGGTTAGGATGTTGGGCGACGCCGCGGTCGTATTGGAAGCCTTTTCGCCAAGCTGGTGTGCATGTGCGCGCCTTTAATCGTCCCGGCATCACACTTAGAGATCCATTCGGCTTCTTGCAACGTGACCACCGAAAACTCGTTGTAGTAGATGGGGTGGTCGCGTATGCTGGCGGTATGTGTGTTGGTCAGGAATGGCAGGGCACGTCGACCTCTGCACCGTGGAGGGATACCGGCATTGAGGTCCGAGGCCCTGCTGCAAGGGTTGCAGCACATGCGTTTGAGCGGGCTTGGGCTGAGATCGACGAGCCATTGAAGTTGGCAGGTAGGTCATGTAATCGTGCGAATGATGGTGGGACACCCGTCTGGTTGATTGAGGGCGAGCCGGGCCTTGCCCGCGTTTATCGGACATTACACTTGGCTGCAAGCCGAGCCATAGAGCGCATTTGGATTACCGATGCTTACTTCGTCGCCCCCAGAGCGTTATCTGAGGCTCTTGCAGCTGCGGCCCAGCAGGGTGTTGATGTTCGTATCCTAGTGCCTGCTCACAATAACTGGCCGATTGTGGGTAGCATGTCTCGTGGCGGGTATCGTTACTTGCTTGCGTCCGGAGTGCGTATTTTCGAGTGGGAGGGTCCGATGATGCATGCCAAAACCTCAGTAGTAGATGGGTGTTTTTGTCGGGTCGGGTCCAGCAACCTCAATGCTGCCAGTCTGATGGGAAATTGGGAGCTAGATATAGGAGTTCTTGACGTGGACTTGGGTCGGCAGCTCGAGAGACTTTTTATTGCCGACCTAGCGTCGTCCGTAGAGATTGTGCTACCTGGAGGCAATACGGTTGGTCCTAGGTTAGTATCATCAGCCGCGGGAATCTCTACTAAGTCACTGGATCCTGAGGGGTCCTTCCAGCAGCGTTTAGAAGAGCGGCTAAGGTCGATAGGACATGGCCCCGGACGATTGACGTTAGCTTCTGTAGTGCGCGCCGCGGAGTCCCTTGGTGGAGCGCTTGCAGGTGATGGTCCGCTGGGCCGGGAGGACCGGACTGTTCTGGGTACAGTCTCCCTAGCGATAATGCTGCTGTCGGTTATCGCAGCTGCTTTCCCTGCATTTGTAGGCTGGGTAGTAGCTTTCATAGCGGGTTGGTTAGGGCTCACAACTGGTACGCGCGCCTTTTTGCAGGCGAGACGCGCGCGAATGGATGAAGGACTCGGAGGATCGAACCGTTCTCCGGAACATAAGGTTGGAAAGGCACAGTGAACGAAGTCGAAATCGGAATCTTAATCGCCTTCACGGCGGGGATCTTTTCTTTCTTGTCACCATGTGTACTTCCACTCGTTCCTAGTTATCTAGCTTTTGTAACTGGGATGAGCCTGGAAGACTTGCAGGACGGAGTAAATCGTAAGGCAACGCTCATACACTCAGTACTTTTCGTAGTGGGTTTCAGCGCGATCTTTGTGCTCTTGGGGGCATCTGCATCCTTTTTGGGTCAGTTTTTCCGTGCCTACGAAGTGTGGATTGCCCGAGTTGGAGGCGCAGTCATCATTATTCTTGGACTCCACCTCGCTGGAGTTTTTCGGATTGCGCCACTTATGCGTGAACGGCGCATTCAACTTGCAGACAAGCCAACAGGGTACTTAGGCACTCTGGGGGTTGGCTTCGCATTCGGAGCCGGCTGGACTCCTTGTATCGGTCCGATCCTAGGCGCGATCCTTACCTACGGATTCTCACAGGACACGATGTGGGCTGGTGTAGGGCTTCTGAGCGTGTACTCGATGGGCCTCGCATTGCCGTTCCTAGTCGCTTCGCTCGCACTTGATCAGTTTCTCAAGGTCTTCAAGCGCTTCCGTAGATGGATACCGGTGGTCGAGAAGGCTTCCGGTATATTGCTCATATTCCTTGGTCTACTGCTCGCCACCGGCAGGTTTACGCTTCTGAGCAATTGGCTGCTGCCGTTTACACCCGAGTGGATTCTGAATCGAATATAGGCTGGTATTTTGCCTAGATGTGCGTAGTCGAATGTTCAGGTGAGTGTATCGGTATAGCTGTTAGTCACCAGGTATTCGATGAGTATTGTAAAGCTGGTTTTAGAGATAATCACAATGCCGCAGTTGCTTTCAGATCTTCCTCCAGTAGTTGTCGTTTGAGTAGGCGTGCGTACGTGCCACGCGAGGAAATTAGGTCAGCGTGCTTGCCTCGTTCAACAATGCGCCCTTCTTCAAGCACGAGGATTTGATCGGCATCCATCACTGCTGAGATCCGGTGACTGATGATGAATGATGTGCACGTCTTCATTGCAGAGCGGAGGTCCTTAAGAATTGCGGCCTCTGTCTGTGTGTCTACCCCACTCAGTGCGTCGTCCAATACCAGTATTGAGGGGGCACGAGCCAGGGCACGAGCCAGAGTAGCACGTTGCTTTTGCCCCCCTGAGAGGTTGATGCCACGCTCTCCCAGAAGAGTGTCATACTGATTAGTGAAGGCGAGGACTTGTTCGTGAAGCTGTGCAATGGTAGCAGCTGAGCTAATTATTTTTTCACGTTCTTGATTCGTGCTCTCTCGGGCCTCTAGGCCTAACCCGATGTTGTCCGAAATTGAGTCTGAGAACAAGAAGGCTTCCTGGGGTACAAACCCGAGTCTCGCACGAAGGCCTGCTAGGTCTATATCTCTCAAGGAAATCCCGTCTAGAAGAATCTTACCCTCATTTGGGTCATACAACCGGGCCAGGAGGGCGACTAGTGTGCTCTTTCCTGAACCTGTTGGACCTACGATGGCCACTGTCTCGCCAGCTTGAGCCACAAATTCGATACCCTTGAGAACAGGCTTGTTGGTTTCAGGGTATGAGAAAGAGACGTCAAGGAATTCGATTGTCCCTGCAGGCTTTTCCGGTTCAGTAGTCTGGGCTGGGCTTACTAAGCTCGGGGTGGTGCTGAAGATGCGATTAATGCGCCGCATCGAAGCAGCGCCTCTCTGGTACAGGTTGATAACCCAGCCGAGAGCTATCATCGGCCAGATTAGCAGTGCTAAGTAGAATCCAAACGCGACGAAGTCTCCAAGCGTTATCCGACCGGCGATCACTTCCAACCCCCCTAGCCAGGTCACCATTAATCCAGCAATTGCAGCGATAGTTTTGAGCATTGGATTAAATGCACCGGTCGTTAATACGAGGCGCATGTTTCTTGATCGGTAGTCTTCATTGTAAGCGGAGAACTGCCGCTCCTGCTCTTCTTCTCGCGCATACGCACGAATGATACGCACTCCACTGAGGTTCTCTTGGACAAAGTTTGAGAGAGACGAGAACTGCTCCTGGATTCTTTCAAACTGCCGGTGGATGACTCGACCAAAGCCGAACACGATTGCTGGCAGCACGAGCATTGGTGTCATGGCGTAAAGGGTGAGGCGGGGACTCATCCAAATCATCACTGCCAGAGTGAATACAAAGCTCATAAACGTATTCATGGTGTACATCACCGCCGGTCCTGCAGCCATACGTACCGCGAAGGTATCGTTGGTAGCCCTGCTCATTAGGTCGCCTGTGCGGGTCTGCCCAAAAAACGTAGCATCGAGGCGCATTAAGTGACGGAAGAAGTCGTTCCTAAGGTCGACCTCTACACGCCTGCTGATCCCGTTCATGAGTTGACGCATTCCATAACGGAAGACGCCGCTAAGCAGAGCTGCTAGGACGATTAATGCCGCAAAGGAAGCGATTCGTGCTGATGTGACATTAGGGTCTTCCAAGCCATCAATCGCTAGCTTCATCAAGTAGGGTGCCGCAACCTGAAAAACGTTGGTGAGAAAGATGCATACAAGCCCAAGGGCCAAAGCCGCTCGATAAGGCTTGAAATATGGCAGGACAGTCCGTAGTTCCCTCACGCTCAGTGCCCTGCTGCACGCCCTCCCCGCCGGGGATCAGACCATGCGGACAGGAGTCCATCCTCGATGAGGATCATCTGAACATCTCCAGAGATTCCCGGTCGCTCGAACACCCTATGACCGAGAACCTCGAGGCTACGTACTGTTTCAGCATCTAGACCACCGGATTCGTAAAAGATTTGGTCCGGCAGGTGTTGATGGTGTACGCGTGGAGCAGAGACGGCTTCGACCACATTCATTTGATAGTCGAGAACGTTCGATATTGTCTGGAATACGGTCGTAATAATTGTCCCACCGCCAGGAGTTCCTGTCACCATGCGTAGAGATCCTTCCGGATCTAGGACGATCGTAGGTGTCATTGCGGATAGCATGCGTTTGCCTGGAGCTATGGCGTTGTTTTCACCTTGAACAAGCCCGAATTGATTGGGGGTGCCTGGCTTTGCAGAAAAGTCGTCCATCTCATTGTTTAAAACGAAGCCTGCCCCATTGACTGTAACCTTGCTCCCGTAGGAAGAGTTCAGGGTGGTGGTCACCGCGACCGCATTTCCCAGCTCATCGACCACGGAGAAATGGGTTGTGTTTATTCTATCTTGAGGCGCCTCCATGCCGGGGCCCACATCTAAGGAAGGGGTTGCTGCATTTAAAGAGATCGAGGCAGCTCGTTCCTGGGCGTAGGTAGGTGATGTCATGCGTTCCAAAGGTATGTCGACGAAATCAGGATCAGCCAAATAATGGTTCCTGTCCGCGTAGGCCCTCCGCCAAGCTTCAGCATATAGGTGGACCCTCTCATGACCGTGCCAGGGTAGTGAGCCCAAGTCATAGAGTTCAAGGATGTTGGCCATCTCAGCCATGGTTGCACCACCCGACGAAGACGGTGGCATTGAGATGACCGTGTGCCCTCGATACGAGAATGATACAGGCTTACGCCAGACAGCTTCATAATTGGCTAGGTCTTGTAGCGTGATGATGCCGTTACCTCGTTCCATCTCGGCGACGATCAGATCAGCTGTTTCTCCTTCATAGAACCCGTCCGCTCCCCTCTCCTGAATCCGTTGCAGCGTCGCTCGCAGGTCCGGCTGCCGGAGAGTGTCACCAATCTGCGGAGGCTGGCCGTTTCTCGGTAAGAACTGGGCTGCTGATGCTGGGAACCTGGAGAGGGATCGGACCATAGAGGGCGTTAGCGAGCCAATGAACCGGGCTCGTACTTCAAATCCACGAGCTAGCTCTAATGCGGGCTCCAAGAGATCTTGCCATTTCAGTGATCCGTAACGCTGGTGAGCTACCCACATTCCTGAGACTGATCCTGGGACCCCGCTCGAAAGGTGGCCAACAACGGACTGGTCGGTCACTTGGTTTTCCGCATCCAGGTACATGTCATGGGTGGCTGCTGCTGGGGCCTTTTCCCTAAAATCAAGGGCAGCGGTTGTGCCATCAGCCAAGCTGGCTACCATGAAGCCTCCGCCACCGATGTTACCGGCTTCTGGGTTCACAACTGCCAGAGAGAAATGCACGGCGATTGCAGCATCGACCGCGTTGCCGCCCGCCCTAAGCACATTGACTCCCACGCGCGTAGCTAGCTCGTCCGTCGAGACTACCATCCCGCGGTGGGCTGTAACTGGCGCTTCCAGTGCATTGAACCGCCACGAAGCAGGGAACGTAACCACTGTTCCAGTACCAGTTGCACAGGCCGTGTTCGCAAGAACTGTCGCGGCCAGCACGTACCTGATCGGTCCCCAGGGATCTCTCAGCATACTCGTTAGTTTTAGGATGAACGCGTTGCCGCTCTCTTACAGATGCACGTAGCTTCGGACTCTCCGAAGATCAGCGCACTCCCCCTGACTAACAAGCGCCGATGCGCGATCGCCGTTTAACCGAGAAGCAAAATCCGAACTCAAGTCGTATCGATGAGCTTGATGCGCTTGGGATCGTTGATCTTATAAACACAGAAGACCGTCAAGTTGCGAAGGCGGTCAGGGTCGAGCGCGAGAAGATTGCCTTGGCCCTCAAGTTTGCCGAGGCGGCTTTCCGTGGGGGTGGCAGGTTGATCTACGTAGGTGCGGGGACGTCTGGTCGGTTGGGTGTGCTCGACGCGGCCGAAATGCCACCTACCTACCGAACTGACCCATATATGGTGCGAGGCGTCATCGCTGGTGGATATGATGCGCTTGTGAGCTCTCAGGAGGGTGCTGAAGA
Organism: Gemmatimonadales bacterium UBA2982; assembly: GCA_002347035.1. Classification (GTDB taxonomy): domain Bacteria; phylum Gemmatimonadota; class Gemmatimonadetes; order Longimicrobiales; family Gaopeijiaceae; genus UBA2982. Next base: position 44,073 of record DEAM01000028.1, read on the forward strand.
CTCGCCTGAGGATGGCGTGGCAGCCATGGATAATCTGGAAGTATCAACTAAGGATTTTGTTCTAGGCATCGCTACATCCGGTACGACCCCATATGTGCATGGCGCACTGGGGCGTGCCAGGGAACTAGGCTCGAAGACGGGGTTCCTTCTCTGCACCCAACCATCGGAGGAATTACTTGAGGCACATGATGTAGTGATTGCTCCGCTCGTTGGCCCAGAGGTGATAACCGGATCGACTCGTATGAAAGCTGGGACTGCCACGAAGTTGGTCCTTAACACGATCACAACTGGTGCGATGGTCCGACTCGGGAAAGTATACGGGAACCTTATGGTTGACCTGCAGGTTACGTGCGAGAAGCTCTATGATCGGGGATGTAGGATTCTGGAAAGCCTGCTGGAGCTCGATCGTGATGAGGCGAAGGAGTTGCTGGAACGTGCTGAAGGGCACGTAAAGACGGCTTTTGTGATGGGGCGCCTTGGTGTGGATATGCCTGACGCACTCAGGCGACTCGACGAGGCTGGAGGGGTTATTTCCCAGGTCTTTGGAGATCTGGAAAAATGACCGGTAAGGCTCCCGTTCGCTGGACATTCTTGGTTTCGGCTCTATTCCTGAATGCTCTATTCATCATTGGGGCATTTGATCCGTCACCGCACACGGGTGGTGATAACGCGGGTTATGTAAGCCTGGCGTACAGCCTTGTGACGACTGGCTCTTACACGGAACTCTTCGACCCAGCAGGCCCATCGCACACGAAGTATCCTCCGGTATTCCCGGCAATATTGGCCGTTCTTATGTGGCTCGGTGCTCGAACATGGATCGCCTTTAAAGGAGTCTCCGTCGTCGCCACGCTAGCTGCGTTGGGTTTTACCTACCTCTGGGCGGAACAGCGGCTCGGTTCTAGGGCCGCATTTTCGGTTGCACTGCTTCTCGGCGTGTCTGTAAGCGTCATATACCATAGCCACTGGATCTTGTCCGATCCTGTCTTTTTAGCGTTCACTATGGCAGCGATGTGGGCGTTGGAGTCCTACGAATCTGATGAGTCAGGTGCTACCGGCTTTCTCTTCCTAGGTGTTGCGGCAGTGGGTCTTGCTTACTTCACGAGGTCTGCGGGCCTGCCGCTTGTGGTTGCATTACTTGGATGGTTGGTTCTGAAGAGGGGTTGGAGGCCATTGGGGGTGAGCACGCTCGTTTTGGGGATTCCAATGCTTTGGTGGTGGGTTAGGGGCCTCGGGGCTGAGATTTCGTATACCGATGAGTTTTGGATGGTTAACCCGTACGATCCTTCCCAGGGGACCATCGAGCTTATGGATCTAGGATCCCGAATCCTCACGAACCTCACGGGCTATATGTTCAACTGGGGCCCTTATGGGATCATTGGGTCAAGGGGCCCCTGGGTTGCAGTGCTGGGCGTCGTCCTCACGCTGGGCATGATTTACGGGTGGCTCAATCAGATAAAGGACCGGGTTAGGCCAGCCGAACTTTTTGTGCCCGCCTACGCTGCTTTGATTCTGCTGTGGCCGGAGGTTTGGGCTGGTGACCGGTTTGCGCTTCCTTTGTATCCGTTTGTTCTTGTGTATGGGGTTACGGCATTGCGAGATACCCTAGCACGGGCACCCGTCCCTGCGGGAAGGCTAATCACTGGCGCCGTGATTCTGATTCTTGTCGTGCCACCCATCACCTCATGGATCGGAAACGTTCGCCGCGCGAGCACCTGTGCGGATCTTGTCCGGACCAGTGGGGCATTTGCTTGCTGGGGGCCGCGGATGGGTGCCTTTGTTGAAGCCGCTGATTGGGCTGGGCATGCACTACCGGAAGGATCTGTCGTAATGACAAGGAAACCGCGTCATTTCTACACAGTTAGCGGCCTGCCAAGTCGCACCTTCTCCTTTGATAGCGATCCTGATGCACAGATTGAAGCCGCGACATCTGTGGGTGGAAGGTATGTGCTTCTAGATCAGTGGGATGGTCTGGCTAGCAGGTATGTAGGAGGTGCTGTCCTAGATCGTCCCTCTGCCTTCTGTTTTGTGCGAAGATTTGGTGATGGGAGTACGGGTGGTGCCGACATCTTGGGTATCATCCCAACCTCAAGCCCATCGGGCGTACCTTCCCCACCCAGAGCCGAAGTGCGACTGGCCGTGTGCCCTTCCGACTATCAGGGAGCGGCTGCAGGATCTTACTCAGCCAGGTCTTCCTCGGTAAGGATTCCATTGCTGGACGGACTAGATTCATAGACCAGGGCCAGGGCGACGCCGAAGATCAGATGCTCGACGTAGGCTCGATTGGGCCGATCTACTGTCTCGAAGAAGCTTCCCAACACTGGGTACCCCTTGGGGCTGTGGCTGCCGAGCAACTGAGAAAGCCCTCCAGAAGGTATTGCAGCGTACTCAGCGCATCCGAAGAGAACTCCCTTGAGGAGCGGCGGGCCGGGGAGGTAGGGTGCTACAAGGGTCCCGTAGAGAAGACCCTGACTTACTCCGGCCAGCATTCGGTTTCCGGTGGCTTTATCAAGCAGTGGGTGAGCATGGTCTGCATTCAGGATGGGCTTAAGAAGGTCCAGGAGAAGCGCTGCAGCTGCGCCGGAGGCTCCGGCACGCACGAGCTGGGTCAACCTAGCCTCGCGCTGCGGACGCCATATTTCCATCATCTTGCTAGCGGCAGCCAGCAGGACTGTGGGAAGGACCTCGTCTTGGGGCGGCCATTTCACGCTCTGTTGCGGTGCGTCACTTGTTGTCTTCTTCTGGGACTTAACTCTAGGGGTAGAGAAACCCTCTCCCACAGTCGTCGTAGGATTTATAGCACGCTCGAGTATGTATCCGACGCGGAACCAGAAACTCTGTTCGGAGGCCATTTTCAATGAGGTGGTGGAAAGGCATTAGGGTGGCGCCCTATCTCCGTGTTTTCAAGCTTTTCACTCTACTCTTATCTGGAGTGATAGGTCCACTTCCAGGATCCATAGAGCTGAGTGCCCAAGCTCCAAATGAAGATTGGCGGTCACTCCAGACTGAGCATTTCACTGTGACCTTCCCGGTCGAACTCCAAGAAATCGGCCGCAGGGCAGCGACCTTGGCCGAGGTGGCCTTTGCGGGGCTAGAGGAGGCATTCTTGGATGCACCTAGAGAAACCATAAATATACTACTGACGGACCATGCGGATATTTCAAACGGGTTCGCACGAGTCACTCCGTCGAATAGGATTACGGTTTTTGTGAAGCCTCCTGTGGATGGTTACTCTCTCGCATACCTAGATGATTGGCTCGAACTCGTGATCACGCACGAGCTAGCACACGTAGTCCACTTGGATTACGCGGGTAGCCCCCTAGGACGATTTGGGCGCTGGCTACTAGGTCGACCACCACCGGGAGAGTGGCCTGTCTTTCCTGGTGGCTCGACACCGGGTTGGTTGATTGAAGGTCTTGCGACTTGGTACGAGTCACGCCTCACGAGTGCAGGGCGTGTCAACGGCACATTTTTGGAGATGCAGCTACGAACAGCTGCTCTCGAAGGGCGCTTGGAGAGCATCGGTCAGGCTTCTGGGAAGTCTCCGCTGTGGCCTGGGGGTAATCGTGCTTATGCGTACGGTTCTCTGTTCTTCTCTTATCTGCTAGAACGCTACGGGGAAGACAGTATGACAACGTTCGTTGAGGCTATTGGTGGACAGTGGATCCCCTTCCGACTCAATGCAGCGGGGCGGTCGGCATTTGGAATTTCACTGTCTGACGCATGGCATGGTTGGACTGAGCAACTCCGAGAGCGTTACAAGAATCTCGATTCCGATTTGGCCAATAACGGTCCGATTACTGAACCTGAGCAGTTGACTTTTGGTGCTCGCTGGGGCCTTTACCCATCGGTGTCACCCGACGGTGAAAGTCTAGTCTATACAAGCTCGGACGGAAGGTCAGATTCGCAATTACGGATCCAGCATCCGTTCGCAGGACCGAGTGCCAGCTTGTCTAGAACTAACGGGTTGGCGACCTACTCGTGGATGCCTGATGGACGACTTTTGATGTCGGAGCTCGAATTTGCTGACCCCTACCGGCTCTACGGTGATCTGTACTTCATGGATCGTACAGGAGATGCGAATCGTCTGACTTTAAGGGCTCGGTTGTCTCAACCCTCGGCATCTCCGGATGGTGATTGGGCAGTAGCAGTGCAACAAGGTGGCGGTACTAATGGGCTCGTAAGAGTTGATCTACATACGGGCTCAGTGTCCGAACTCATTGCACCCCGATCTCAGGTGCACTGGGCATTCCCGCGCATTTCTCCAGATGGTCGCTGGGTTGCAGCAAGTCGCTGGGAATCTGGGGCCTTCTATGACGTAGTCCTCTTTAGTCTCGACAATCCAAGCGCCATCCAACGTGTAACGCGAGACCGCGCTGTAGATCTCGCGCCATCATGGAGTCCAGATGGTCGTTGGGTTATTTGGTCATCGGACCGAACGGGGGTAATGAACATTGTTGCGGCAGAAGTTGATTTTGAGACTGGGCGCACTACCTCGCCGATACTCCTTACTAATGTTCGGACCGGAGCCATTTTCCCTTCAGTGGATCCGGAGTCTGAGTGGCTCTACTTCAGCGGGCATCATATAGATGGCTGGGAGGTAGAGCGCATTCCTTTCGAGCCTGCCTCGGCCAATGACGCACCCCCACCAGCTTCTCGTTTCATGGCTCCTTCGGGACTGCCGGTGGAGCAGCGTCAGATGGCTGGGCCGTTAGAGAATTATTCTTCTCTCCCAACCCTTCTGCCCACCTACTGGGAGCCAGTCTACAGGGAGCCTGTGGTAGCTCCTGCCACGGATAGCCGCGGCCTACCGATGCGAAGTAGAGAACTACTTAGTTTTGGCGTTGGTGCGCAAACAAGTGCCTTCGATCTCGTAGGACGGCATGCTTATCGGGCTTTCACCAACGTCTTTACGAGTGGTGGGCAGTGGGAGGCCGGAGGGGTGTATTCGTATAGAGGACTTGGGAATCCGATTCTCAGCGTCCGTGGCGAGCAGACATGGGGGGCAGCCGGCCAGTTGCTGGCTGGACCAAGCCAGGACACCGTCTTCGTGCTTGAGCGAGAGAGAAGTGCGTCGGCTTCGGTGACTTTTCTTTCCAATCGTTGGCGCCGAAATCTCGCGGTCACGGTTACGGGAGGCCTGGGTTGGGACAACCAGGAACTCCTCAACGGTGACCTGAAGCCCACTGCTGCATATACCTTAAGACAGCCTGTAGCCCGATTCACAGATTTCAGAGCCTCGATCAGCTACGCGACCTCGCGTACGCACTCGTTCCAGACGGGAAGAGCCCGCGGGATTAGTCTGTTCGTCGAGGGGAAAGTACGGCGTCAGCTGAGTCTCACCGACTCATTGATGGGTGTCGAAGGTTTTGATCGGTCATTCGAAGAATTGAGCGGGCGGCTTCGCGCTTATGTCCCACTTTGGGAGGGCGGACATGCTACACACGTTCTGGCCCTTCAGGTTAGTGGGGGAGCTGCGAGAGGGCCAAAAGCACAGTTTGGACATTTCCGCCTTGGAGGGGCATCCGGGGTCCCAGAGGATCTTACTGGGCTCGAACTTTTTGGAGGAAGCTCCATTTTCTTGCCCGTACGAGGCTTCGGGCAGTCGTTTAGAGCCGGCCGCTACGCTTGGACATCATCTGCAGAGTACCGCTTCCCGCTGGCTTTAGTAAACCGAGGCTTGTCGGCCTGGCCGATCCACTTTGACCGACTGGTAGGCGCGCTTTTCTTGGACATCGGTAACGCATGGGAACCAGGTCCGTTCAGCACTGCGATTACATCAGCGGGAGCAGAAATCACTAGCCAGTTGCTCGGGTTTTATGATACTGAGGTCCGATTGCGGACAGGTGTTGCATTCCCTCTGGTTGGAGCGGACGGAGCGAGCATGTATTTAAGGGTGGGGCTTCCGTTCTAAGCAAACTCGAGTAGGTCTTGCGATACCCTGTGTCAGAGCCGAATATAAACCGAAGATGACTGTATTTGCTTGTTAAAATAGCATACGGTTTGGCACTGCTTCGTTATAAACTTGACCACAAGATATAGCGCCCATAATATGGCTACACGCAAGATCTAGTAGTCGACTGAAGGAGTTTCCACAGAGAAATCAGCGGCGGGAGCCAGCTCCTGCCGCTTTTCCACCTTTATATCTAGAGTTTTCCACGCTTTCTCCACAGGAGCTGGCTAGTAAATGACGCGCTTTCACGAGCCTCGCCCCTTGGGGGAGTCAGAAATCTTTGATGAGGTCCTCCCTGAAGACCTCCCCCGGTCAGAGCTGACCGACAACGCGCGTCTGGTCCTAGCCCGTCGTTATCTCAAGAAGGACGGAGAAGGCAACCCTGTAGAAGAGCCAGAAATGATGTTTTGGCGTGTTGCCTGCACGATAGCCCGCATAGATGCTGATTACGGGGTATCGGGTGCTGCTGTAGATGAGGTGGCCCGACAGTTCTACGACCTAATGACAAATGGCAAGTTCGAACCGAATTCGCCGACGCTTATGAACGCGGGCAGGCCACTCGGCCAGCTTTCGGCATGCTTTGTGTTACCGGTAGAGGATGCTCTTTCGAACGGGAAGAACGGAATTTATGACACGCTAACAGCAATGGCTCTTGTGCATCAATCTGGAGGTGGAACAGGCTTCGGGTTTTCCCGACTGCGTTCTGAGGGAGAGACAGTCCGCTCAACAATGGGTGTGGCTTCTGGTCCTGTGTCGTTTATGAAGCTCTACGATGCTAGTACGGATGTGGTGAAGCAGGGTGGAACTAGACGTGGCGCGAACATGGGCATATTGAGGGTTGACCATCCCGACATCAGATCTTTTATCACGTGCAAGAATGACACGAGCCAGGTCACCAACTTCAACATCTCAGTGGCGATCACTGACGCCTTCATGGAGGCCGTCGCCAAAGACGAGTCTTACGACCTCTTCAACCCCAAAACTAGCGAGGTTGTGGGCCAAGAGAATGCTCGTGAGATCTTCGATATGATCGTCCAGGGCGCTTGGCTGACAGGTGAGCCGGGCACCTTCTTTATAGATCGCGCGAACGAGTATAATCCTGTTCCAGCTCTGGGTGCCTACGAGGCGACTAATCCCTGCGGGGAGCAACCTCTACTCCCTTATGATGTATGCAATCTTGGTAGCATCAACCTGGGTTATTTCGTAAAACCTGATGCTCGCCCCGGTATAGATCCAGAAGATGGTATCGATTGGGAGGCTCTTGCTCAGGTAGTACACCTTTCCACTCATTTTTTGGACAACGTGATTGACGCTAACGTCTATCCGCTCCGAGAGATCCATGATCTGGCGCAAGGGATTCGCCGTATTGGCCTTGGGGTTATGGGATGGGCAGACATGCTGGTGCGTCTAGGAATAGCCTATGACTCGGAAGAGGGTGTTGCTTTAGGCCGTCGGATCATGGCTTTCGTGAACGAAGAATCTCGCGTGGAGTCTGAGCGGCTTGCTGAGGACCGAGGTGTCTTCCCGGCATGGGAGGAGTCGATCTGGGGCCCGGATGACAAGGCTGCTACCAGATCTGATGGAGAGCGAGTTCGTCCTATGAGGGAGCTTCGCAACTGCAATCTGACGACGGTTGCCCCGACTGGAACGATTTCAATCTTCGCTGGCTGCTCCGGCGGCATAGAACCACTCTTTGCGGTTGCATTCATGCGCAACCAAGCGGGAGCTCTAATGCCGGACGTGAATCCTGATTTCGTACGCGTGGCTCAGGAAGGCGGTTGGTATTCTGATGATTTGATGGAGCGGATTGCGAACGAGGGCCACATCCACTTCGATGAAGTACCGGAAGAGGTCCAACGCACCTTCCGCACTGCGCACGACATTACACCAGAGTGGCATGTGCGCATGCAAGCCGCTTTTCAGGAGCATACGGACAGCGCCATCAGCAAGACTACAAACTTCCCTCGGGAGGCCACCGAAGAGGACGTGAGAGAGATCTACAACCTGGCGTTCAGCCTTGGTTGCAAGGGTGTAACCGTCTATCGGGATGGTTCGCGGGAAGGTCAGGTGCTCTCAACAGGAGCTACCACTAAAGTTGAGACAGTCGCTGAGGTCGCGGCGGAACTGTCGGAGCTTGAGCACCATCTAGCTGATGCACGTGAGGAGGCACACAATCTCCGGCTCGAGGTCGAGCGGCTTAAGGGCGAATTATACGAGCAAGATGTTGAGGCAGGTGCAGCTCGGCACAAAAGGCAGCGGCCGGCTGCACTTCGTGGATATACGATGAAGATGCTGTCACCCTTAGGGGACCTTTACGTAACGATCAACGAAGATGAAGGAGGACGCCCTTTCGAGGTGTTCTGCACATTGGGCAAGGCCGGTGGGGCGGCGATGGCCGATGCTGAAGCCATGGGGCGCTTAATGTCACTCGCACTCCGGTCGGGCATTCCTATCAGCCAGGTTAAAGACCAGGTCCGAGGTATATCATGTGATCGTGCAGTCGGACTAGGTCCGAGTAAAGTATTGTCGGTTCCAGATGCGGTGGGGCAGGCGATTGAACGCTACCTGGAGGAGAAGGAAGGTATACAGGAGGCTCTGCCTTTGACGGTTGGCGGACCAAAGAGTGGCACACAGTCTCAGCACGCCGCTACTTATGTTGGTAACGAGACCTTCGACATGGGCACCTGCCCGGAATGTGGCACTGGCCACTTGGCCTTTGAAGAGGGTTGTAAGAAGTGTCATGTGTGCGGGTACTCGGAGTGCGGCTAGGGCAAGAGCACTTTTTAAGGAGCTTCAAGACCGCAGGGCGATTCTCAATTGGTGGTGTAGGGCTAGCGTTCAAACCCCGTTTCCCGTTCCTTGCTCCGTTTACGTTAGCTCTCAATCCTAACGATGCGCGTTCTTACTCTCGTTTTACTGATTCTGGCGGCGCCCTCATGGTCTGTCGAACCCCAGCCTCAAGTGGGCTTGGGTTCGACAGTCAGCAGCGCGGACCTCCTCTACTTTGCAGGTAGCCCAGAGCGCTCCTACATACTCCTCGAAGGCCATATTAAGGAGAACCCAAGCGACTACGAGGCTCTTTGGAGGGCAGCACGTGCAGCGGTTGTCGTCGGTATTGATACAGAAGGAATAGAGCCACAAAACCACTGGTTGGATCCAGCAATCGATCTAGCCAACCGGGCCGTTACAGAGAGCCCTGACCAGATTGAAGGACGCTACTGGAGGGGAGCCGCTGCTGGTCGACGAGCGCTGAACGCTGGAAATACCTATGCGGCTGAGCTGGCCCAGCGAGTATATGACGACGCACATTTTATTCTTGCCCAGGATTCACTCCACGGGGGAGCTCATAACCTGCTTGGCAAGCTAAATTACGAGATAATGAGCCTGTCGCGTATTGAGCGCTTCATTGGGCGCCTAGTCGTAAGAAATCAGGCCTTGCGTGACAGCAGTTGGGAGAATGCTGAGTACCATCTTGGGGCAGCTGCAGAGCTTTGGCCTGACTTCGTTCTATTCCGGTACGATCTTGCCCAGTTGCATCTTAAGCGTGGCCGAGCAGAAGAGGCCCAGAAGGTTTTCGGGGAGCTCTTGAACATACCGACACTCCACCCTGTGGATCGCTCACTGAAAGAAAGGGCACGAATGCACGTGCGTGAGTCTAATGAGTCCTGATACTTCTTGCCGGTCTAGCAATGCGCTTCCCTGTGCCTAGCCCGAGAAGCATTTAGGTGGCTACTCGTTATTGCTTGCTTTTTGTCTTAGCAGCTCTTGCTGCTTGTGGTGAGCCGGATCCTCGATTAGGACCCACCCCGGGTCGTCCAGCTTTCGATGGAGAGGCTGCACTTAACCTGGTCCGGAAGCAAGTCGGCTTCGGTCCAAGGGTACCCGGAACTGATGGGCATGCAGAGCAGTTGTTATGGATGCGGGCTCGTTTAGACAGCCTCGCGCCTATATCGGAAGTAGACACATTCTTCCATAAAACTGCAGCTGGGGATTCACTAACACTCTATAATTTGAGAGCAGAGTTTTTACCGGATGCAACTCGGCGCATCCTTTTACTAGCGCATTGGGACACTCGTCCCCGTTCGGATGAAGCGTTGGATCCTGCAGTGCAAGACCAACCTGTACCGGGTGCGAATGACGGAGCTTCAGGCACTGCGGTTTTGCTCGAACTAGCTGAGATGCTGTTCTCTTATCCGCCACCCCTTGGAGTAGATCTCTTGCTTGTCGACGGCGAAGATTACGGTCCGGAAGTTGAGGATATGCTTCTTGGCGCGCGCCATTACGCTTCCTCCCTGGGCGAAGAGGATCGTCCGGTATACGGAGTCTTGCTAGACATGGTGGGTGACAGTGACCCCCTCTTCCCCGTGGAAGGGATTTCAGCCCAGCTTGCAAATATCGTGGTGCAAAAGGTTTGGCGAGTAGCGGAGCGCTTGGGCTACGGTGAGTTTTTCCCTTCCGTAGTCGGAGAACGTGTGATTGATGACCACGTTCCACTGCTCGATGCTGGCCTGCCTACTGCGAATGTAGTGGACTTCAATTACGGGCCTGGGAACCGTTACTGGCATACCCCGGAGGACACCCTCGATCGCGTCAGTGCAGAGACGCTCGAGATGGTTGGTGAGGTTATTGCGGAGTTGGTCTACTCAGGTGGTTAGGGAGGTTGTATAGCGACGGTTAGCCGATTTCATGCGAAGCATCCACGAAGAACGAGCAGTTGGCTAAGGGGTATAGGTAGTATTATCATAAACTAGTAATGCATAAACATTCATACATCCTGGGTCAAATGACACATACCACTGCCTCAAGAACTACGGATTTATTAGCTGAGGTCGACCAATACAGCGCCAACAACTATCACCCGTTGCCTGTGGTAATTGACCGGGGTGATGGAGTTTGGGTTTGGGACGTCGAAGGCAACCGCTACATGGACATGCTCAGTGCGTATTCTGCTCTGAATCAGGGGCACGGCCATCCGGCTATTCTTGGGGCAGCACGTGCTCAGCTAGATAAGTTGACCCTGACTTCGCGTGCATTTCATAACGATCAGATGGGTCCTTTTCTCCGTGAGCTGTGTGAGGCCACGGGGTTTGAGCAGGCCCTTCCGATGAACACGGGTGCTGAGGCTGTAGAAACGGCGATCAAGATGGTTCGGAAGTGGGGATACCAGGTGAAGGGGGTCCCGGCGGATCAAGCTGAAATCATTGTTTGTGATAATAACTTCCACGGTCGAACGACTACCGTGGTTGGTTTTTCATCTGAGGAGCAATACAAGGCAGGTTTTGGACCCTTCACACCTGGGTTCAAGTTGATTCCGTACGGAGATGCAGATGCTCTCTCAGCAGCGATTAACGAAAATACGGTGGGCTTCCTTTTCGAGCCACTTCAAGGGGAAGGAGGGGTCGTCGTACCTCCTGAAGGGTTTGTTGCTAGGTCACGTGAGTTGTGCGACAAGCACGGTGTTGCACTCATGGCGGACGAGATTCAGACGGGTCTTGGGCGCACAGGGAGGCTCTTCTGCTGTGACTGGGAGTCAGTGCGCCCTGACGTTTTAATTGTAGGCAAGGCGCTGGGAGGGGGTGTTTACCCCGTGTCTGCAGCGATTGCCGATTCAGAGTATATGAGCGTTTTCGAGCCGGGTGATCATGGCTCCACCTTTGGGGGCAACCCATTGGGAGCTGCGGTGGGTCGAGCATCCCTAAAGGTGATTCTGGACGAAAGGCTCCCGGAACGCTCAGACCAGCTTGGGTCATGGTTCATGGAGCAGTTACGGGCGATTGACTCTCCGCACGTTCAAGAAGTGCGAGGGAAGGGTCTGATGATTGGCGTGGTCATCAAAGAGTCGAGTGGTACTGCTAGACCGTTCTGTGAAGCTCTCGATGAGAAAGGAGTATTGGCTAAAGAGACCCATCACCAAGTAATCCGCTTCGCGCCACCGCTCACGGTTACCCAGGAAGAACTTGAGTTCGCTCTTGGTAAGGCCAGAGAGGTGCTGAAAGCCTAGCCGACACTAGCTGTAAGCATGCGCAGTGAGCCATCACCACTCAATCGACCCTTCCATCGAAGTATCGATTTCCTTGCCACCAGATCCCTCAAACAGTACCTGCTCGATCTGCTCGTATAGGAAGCCCTTGGCTTTCTGGTCGCGAGGATCGAGCCCGTAATGGTTGATCAAGAGTGTCTGGTGCTGGAGCCATTCCTGCCAGCACACGCTGCATATCTGGGCTAAGATCCGCTCCCCCAACTCGTTGCGGAACGGTGCCTTCGATAATGCCACGGCATCCTTTTCACAACGACGACATTGGATCGTCTTTTCGCTCATATGATTATGTTCGCATGATCTGAGGTGGTTAGGCCCCGATGTACCCATCGGCCCTGATCCTGATCCGCATTTGTAAATATGATGATGGCACCTCAGCGGCGTTTGCGCTCTCAATGGGGCTGGTTACTTTTTCCTTCTGCTCAGCCTGCGAGGGTTTATGTCGCTGACAAAGAAGCAGCTCAACCATTTGGAGACGCGCTTGCTCGACGAACGGAAGCGCGCCCTTAAAGCACTGGGGTTGTTCGATAGAAGGACCAAGGCTGACCGTGAATCGGGCGACTCTGATCTGGCTGCATATACGGACCACATGGCCGACCAAGGGACTGAGGCTATGGAGCGTGAGAAGGCAGCAGTCTTCGCTTCGAAGGAAGGACGTTACCTGTATCGGCTCGAAGAGGCCCTCCGCCGACTCTACAACGATCCCAAGAACTTTGGGAAGTGCCACACGTGTGGATCTGAAGTAGGTCTAGAGCGCTTGGATGCCCTCCCGCATGCACGGTACTGCATCGATTGTAAGAATAAGGAAGAGTCTGCGGTTTAGTGAGCGCGCTGGATCGTGGTGATAAGCTCCTCGCCAAGGAGCTTAGCTTTCCAACGTCGCATTCCCGGCACATCCGAGAGTTCTTCAAGTGTCCTGGGGGCGGCTCTCGCAATTTCCAGGACGACCGTGTTGGCTAAGAGAGTTCCCCGGGGCAGTCCTAGCTCTTCGGCCTTTCGGTTTCGGACGGTCTTGAGTGTATCAGCGAGTGTAATGATCTGTGGGGAAGGCCGTCCGGGTCCTCGCCGACGAGGCTTCGGGTAGGGCTGGAGTTCAGACTCATCAAGATGAGCGACTGCTTTAATACGACTTAGGAGGTCTCGCCCCTTTTCAGTTGCCAGCTTAGTCGGGAACCCCTTCACGTTGGTAAGGTCTGAAACGCTCCTCGGGCGAGCTGCTAATGCTTCGACAAGAGGTTTGTCACCGATGACCCTGAACAGAGCTCGGTCCCGGTCCCGAGCGATTTCATCGCGCCATGCCAGAGCTTTGCGAAGCTCGGCTAGTTGCCTGAGGGATAGATGACGAGCTCCCTTTATACGTACGACTGGGTCCTCTAGCAGTTCGGGTTCCGTCACGGCACCGGAGGCTGACTCAAGAGCGAGACACTCTTCTTGGACCCAGTCCAGTCGGCCAGCTTCGGCGAGCTCCCCTTTCAGAACGTCGGTAAGTCGGGCTAGGTAGCGTGTATCATTTGCTGCATAATTGAGCATCGCATCAGATAACGGGCGCTCAGCCCAGTCCGCTCGCTGGTATTTCTTCGAGAGCTTCAGTCCAAAGCGCGATTCGAGCAGTGAAGCGAGTCCGAGTCCTTCCTCACCGAGAAGCTGTGCAGCGATTTGCGTATCGAAGAGCCCAGTGACACGGATTCCCAGATCTCTCCGAAGGAGTCGCAGGTCGAAGTCAGCACTGTGCATCATCACTGACACTTCTGGGTTCTCGAGCGCATTCCGGATAAGTTCCGCTGGGTCAAAACCCAGGGGATCGATCACGTAGGTGCTGCGCTCAGTTGTTAACTGTAAGAGACAGAGACGGTCTGAGTATCGATGGAAGCCGGCAGCCTCACAATCGAGTCCGATGTGCCTTGCCGAACTCAGGTCAGTCTTAAGTAATTCAGACTTTTGGAGAGACTGAATATGAATCAGGGTCATATTAAAGAGTATTCAGGGTCCCTACAGCAGGCGATAGCGGGCGCGGAATAAAAAAGGTCCTTAAGCGCGAGCGCTAGTCCTAGTGCCGGTTGCCCGGTTATGAAGGGATAGCCAGAATTCTTCTCAGGCCCAAATACGGTCTCCTCTCACACTCCCGCTCAAATACAATGCTCCCAACTACGCTCGTGGGTGCTCTGGAGCTGGCTGACGGGTCGTCGGACATTAGCCGATGGTTAGTGGGAGACGACCCAGAACGAACCAGAGTGCATATGAACCTGCAAACATGGTTTACTTACAACGAGTTAGTGAGTAGTGCTGAGACCAACAGCGACTGGTTGGTATAGGAATGAAACTGACCTTCCTTGGCACGGGCACCTCATTTGGTGTTCCCGTTGTGGGTTGCGACTGTGCTGCTTGTACATCAAGCGACCCGCGGGACCGCAGAACACGACATGGAGCGGTGATCGAAACAGGTGGCGGTCGACTTCTCGTTGATACGCCAACCGAACTCAGACTTCAGTTGTTAGCCACAGGCATCGATATCATTGACGCGATCTGGTTCACACATGTGCATGCAGATCATATCCATGGCATCGATGATGTGAGGGTGTTCACCGCGCGGCGGGGGGACATGCCTGCGTACATCGCCGGTGAGTATCGACCTGTGCTTGAGCAGCACTTTAAATACATCTTCGATGATTCCGTAGCTCCACCACGGGGCAGTTCCAAGCCACGAGTCCAGCTAAATGAATTTGAAGTTGGGATTCCAGTAGAAATCGTAGGTGAGAATTTCATTCCGCTCACTGTTCCGCATGGTGACTGCACCGTATACGGCTTCAGGGTGGGTCGGTTGGGTTACATCACTGATGGCAAGCTCATTCCGCAGGAATCCTTAGAGATACTGAAGGGCATCGACGTACTGGTGCTTAACGCGCTGTGGTTTGGTAAGCCTCACGCATCCCACTTTAACGTTGAGGAAGCAATTGAGGCATCAAAAGAAGTTGGAGCAGAGGTTACTTATTTGACCCACCTGACTCACCGGGTAACACACGCGGAGCTAGAGGAGCGTCTACCGGACGGTCTATACGCGGCCTACGACGGACTTACGGTAGAGATTACCTGATGGAGGAAGTAGGGCTCGACTTCGGGAACTTTATGGCGCCTGGGCTAGAAGGAGGTCTAGATCCAAAGTTCTTTTTCGGAGACATGTCAAAAGCCTTTGAAAAGGCACACGCTTTTGTGCAGGCTGAACGAGCTTTGGGTGCCCTGGGCTTTATGGACCTTCCGTATGCGAGTGATACCGTCTACCAAGTGCAGCAAGTAGCAAACAGTTTTGGCCAATCCTTCAAAGACGTTGTGATTCTTGGAGTCGGTGGCTCCGCATTGGGGGCCAAGGCTCTTAAGGAAGCTCTTCTGGGGCCGTACTGGAATGAGCGGTCGGAAGAAGAGCGAGATGGTTTTCCGAGGCTTCATATTATCGACAACCCGGATCCGCTCACCGTCAACAGGATTCTAGAGAGAGTCAATCCAGAGCGCGCCTTGTTCAACGTGGTAAGTAAGTCCGGGAAAACTACTGAGACGATGGCTCAGTACTTGGTGGCTCGTGAGAGAGTGGAGTCCATCGTCGGTACGGAGCGGGCGAGAGAGCACTTTCTCTTCACGACCACCCTAGGTGCTGGAGTGCTTTACAGAATTGGAGAAGCAGAGGGGATCCCAATGCTATCAATTCCTGAGAAAGTGGGCGGCCGCTTTTCGGTGTTCTCATCAGTCGGCCTGTTTCCGGCTGCCATGTGCGGTGTCGATTTGTCAGCCCTCTGCAGAGGGGCAGCTAAGATGGAAGAGCGGTGCAGGGACGGTCAGCTCTCGAAAAACCTAGCAGGGATCATTGCAACTCTTCTCTGGCATGCCGATGAAGAGCAGGGGAGACCGATTCATGTGCTTATGCCCTACTCAGACCGCTTAAAGTCCACGGCTCTGTGGTTTCAGCAACTTTGGGCGGAGAGCCTTGGCAAGGCTCATCAGCTCGATGGGACTACACAGTCCACGGGACCGACCCCTGTTGTCGCACTAGGCTCTAGTGATCAGCATTCTTTGCTCCAGCTCTTGATGGAAGGCCCTGACGACAAGGTTGTAGTCTTCGTCCATGTTCAAGATCATGGACAGGATGTTGTTATCCCTAATGCTCACGTAGATATGCCTGAGCTCGCATACTTAGGCGGTTCCTCACTCACAGAACTCATCAATACAGGGCAGAGAGCCACAGCTGAGGCGCTAAGGCTTGTGGGGCGACCCAACGCCGTGCTGCATCTTCCTCAGATTGATGAGATAACCGTCGGTCAACTCCTTGCAGTGCTGCAAATTGCGACCATATACGCTGGCGCCCTCTATAGAGTAAATCCACTTGATCAGCCTGGTGTGGAACTGAGCAAGCGACTTACGCATAGACTTATGGGACACGAGGGAGCAGAGCACCTAGAATTACAGAGTTCGGATCCACGGTGGACGCTCTGACGAGGCTGTAGTTCGTCAACCGGAATGGTGGGTAGTGGATACGCTGTTAAGCGCTTGTTAAGTTGACGAATGTTTGAGAGGCGTGGCCCAACAAGTAGTTCGGAGGAAACATGAGAGATCAAGATGACGCCCCATACGTTGTAATCGAGAGAGATGGTGGAGGTGGCCTCGGCTCATTTGTTCTCGGAGCTCTCGTTGGGGCAGGGTTAGCATTGCTCTTTGCTCCGAAATCGGGGGCTGAGACCCAAGAAGACCTTAAAGAGCACGCGCGGAGGTTTCGTAGCGTTGCTGAAGAACGCGTTCGCGAAGCACAGCGTCAGGTTGAGGAGCGCCTCGAGGAGGTTCGAGAGGGTGTGCAGATGAGCTTTGATGGAGTGAAGGATGCGGTCAATGCAGGGCGTTCTGCGGCATCGGAAGCACGAACAGACCTTGAAGAGAAACTCCAGCGCTCTAAGGCTGCTTACCATGAGGGTGTGCGAGCAGCCCAGGGAACAGTTGCGGTTAAGACCGAAGAAGAACAAGAAGCCGAAGCTTTATAAAAGCTTGAGGGCACATCGCGTGATCTGGGATAGCGCCGCGGAGGGATGTTCACCCTTCGTGGCGTTTCTACATTCCAGCATTGCTTATTGTGTATCCTGAGCTGTAATGCGTCTTATGCAAATGTATCCATAGGTCAACTGTGAAAAACGATACTGCTCGTAAGATCGTCGCGAAGAATCGAAAGGTGAGACACGAATTTGAGGTACTGGAGACTGTCGAGGCGGGTATTGAGCTTAAGGGTCCCGAGGTCAAGTCGATAAGGGCCGGGGAAGTGTCGTTTCAAGATGCATTTGCTCGGGTTGAGGGAGGGGAGGTGTGGCTGCACAGTCTGCATATCAGCCCTTATGAAAAAGCGAACCGTTTCAATGTCGATCCCGTGCGTCCAAGGCGTCTTCTCCTCAATAAACAGGAGATCCAGCGACTCGCGTCTCAGGTAAATGAAAAGGGTCTAACTCTGGTGCCCTTGGATGTTTATTTTTCTCGAGGTTACGCCAAAATCACGTTAGCGGTGGCTAGAGGAAGGAAGCTTCACGACAAACGAGAGGAACTGAAGCGACGCGAACAGGACCGAGAGGCACGTCGAGCTATGGAGGCGCGGTGATCTGGCATAAGGCCATCTCTACTTCACTACTTCTCTTGGCAGTCCCCGTACTGGCCCAGGAGCAACCGACGTTTAGGGTCGAGCAAATGGATGGGACGAGTGCCAGGGATCTTGCAGTTATGCTAGATCGAGGCTACGCGGTGACTGATGTCACGCTCTTTGAGGATCTGGGCTGGGGCATCGCCGAGGACTCGGATAGGGTTACAACTTTTGTTTCGAATGAGGTCGTTGTTTCTCTGCGTATAGGATCACCATTTTTCCGATGGGACGGTGTCATGCTCCAGATGACGCACCCTCCGTATCGTGATGGTTCTCGGACACTCGTGCCGCTGCAGTTGTTGACAGAATTTTTCCCAGAGCAGTTGCCAGACCTTTACGAGTTCGATGGGGCGAGGTCGACACTACGGGTGGATCGCCTTCCCCTTGTTAGGGGAGAAATAACTGAGCCTGTAACTTCAGAAGACCTCTTGTTAATACCGGAGGAAGAGGTCGTGAGCGCACTCCTCTCAGAGTCTGACGAGCAGCGATTGTCAGAAGATGTTTCTGATGCTCTTTCTTCGAATCAGGGTGAGCGCATCGTAATCATTGATGCGGGTCATGGAGGAGAAGATCCGGGAGCACTTGGTCCTGAGGGCATTCATGAAAAAGACGTGGCTCTAGGAATAGCCCTTGAGTTGTTAGCTATTCTAGAGCGTGAGCCAGATCTTACAGCTTTTATGATACGAGAAGACGATACTTTCGTTGATCTTTGGAGGCGGGGAGAGATAGCTACTGAGGCAAAGGGTGATCGACCGGGCGTCTTTGTCTCTATTCATGCGAATTCATCTCCTAACAGGCGATCAGCGCGTGGTTTTGAAACATACTTCTTGTCAGAAGCCAGGACTGAGCACGAGCGCCGTGTCTCCGCGATCGAGAATGCTCCCTTAAGCCTTCGGGGTCAGAACGTTGACTTGAGCCAGGATCCTGATCTTGGGTTCATTCTCAGGGAACTCCGCACCCTCGACCACCAACACTGGTCAGCACTATTGGCTGAGATGGTGCAAGAGGAAATCGAAGAGTTTCACCCAGGACCGAATCGTGGTGTGAAGCAGGGTTTGCTCGCCGTGCTCACTAATGCGCTGATGCCGTCGGTCCTCATCGAAACCGGTTATTTGTCGAACGACGAGGAAGCTAGGATGCTTAGAGATGGCAAGTTCCAGAGGGATACGGGGCAAGCTGTAGCTGACGCAGTCCTCAGATTTTTTAAGCGGTATCCACCCGGCGTTAGCTCGGGACTTCCTGGACCGGCGCGGTGAGTTACTCCAGCCCGAGTACCATCAAGTGAGGCTTACCACGGAGCTGTTCGGGGTGAAGTTTCAGAGCCCAGTTTTGTTGGCTGCGGGGACGTGCGGTTTTGGGTTAGAGCTAGCCGAGTTTTTCGACTTGAATGACTTGGGCGGGTTTGTGACCAAGTCAGTGACAATTGATCCAAGGCATGGGAACGAAGCACCTCGATTAACTGAGTTCGGTGGTGGTATGCTGAACTCGATTGGGCTTGCCAACCCCGGCCTTGAATCGACTCGGAGAGAGAAGCTGCCTTGGATCGCTGCCAATGTGACTCGGGCACAGGTTTTCGTCAGCCTTGCCGGGCACACGGTATCCGAATTTTTTCGACTAGTAGAGGGCCTGGATGGTGATGAAGGTTTTCTCGGTTATGAGTTGAACCTTTCGTGCCCGAATGATGCGCGACGCGACGGCCCACCGTTCGCGCTCGACCTAGATGCTGTCGATGAGATCGTTTCTGGCTGCCGGGCTCGCACCGACCGACCGTTGCTTGCCAAACTAGCTCCTAATGACCTGGACTTAGGGGGGACAGTCCGCTGCGCCACTGACGCGGGAGCAGACGGGCTCACCTTGGTCAATACGCTGCCCGGCCTTCTCCTGGAAGGAGCTACAGGTGCTGCGGAACTAGGTGCTGGCCCGGGAGGAATCAGTGGCTCAGCGCTACTTCCTGTTGGACTCCGCGCTGTTAAAAAGGCGAGGAGCGAGACACATGTGCCCTTGCTTGGGGTTGGTGGGGTGACGGCCCCTGAGGACGCGGTGGCCTACGCTCGCGCTGGAGCTGCACTCGTTCAGGTAGGCACCGCGTCTTTTGCATCTCCTCGCGCTGGCCTATTGCTCGCTCGGGGACTCGAGAAATGGGGAAGGGAGCGTGGGGTCTCGTCCTGGACGGACCTGGTCTGCTCAGATGAAGACGAAGGCAGGAGTTCATGAGCGAAGTAATTGTTGCGCTCGACACCCCATCCTCTGAGTCCGCTTTGCAACTTGTTGATCGTCTCGGGGAGGCTGCTGGGTACTATAAGGTTGGCCTGGAACTCTTCACGTCGGCGGGGCCGGCGATGGTGTCTGAGCTTAAGGCGCGAGACAAGCGGGTGTTCCTTGATCTCAAGCTCCATGACATACCGAATACCGTCGCTCGTGCGGTGAGGGCTGCTTGCGACCTGGATGTGGATCTACTCACAGTGCATGCTTGTGGTGGCCAGTTAATGTTGGACGCCGCTTGCGAGTCAGTTGAGGGGGATCTCCAGCTTCTAGCGGTTACGATCCTCACATCTTTGGGTCCTGAGGATCTCAGTATTATCTGGAAACGACGTGTGGACGATGCCTCGGACGAGGTTCTCCGGTTAGCACATTCGGCTCAGGAGTCGGGGGTGCATGGCGTTGTTGCGTCAGCGTGGGAAGTGGCAAGAATTCGAGTTCAGTTGGGAAGCGACTTTCTCATCGCTGCTCCGGGCATCCGACCTAAGGGGACGGATCATGGTGACCAGAAGCGGGTAGCTTCGCCCGCTGAGGCGGTAGAATCAGGAGCGGATTTCCTGGTCGTCGGGAGGCCTGTAACTCAAGCTCCGGACCCTTCGGCTGCGCTTGCAGTGATCAGGGATGAGATGGACGCGCTACCGGGAAGCCACGGATGACGACTCGATCGGAAATCTCTACGGCTTAAAGCTATGACGCTCAAAGTCTACAATACGCAGACGCGTGCAGTCGGTCCTTTTGTGCCCTTAGAGGGCAATAAGGTTCGAATCTATGCCTGCGGCCCTACGATCTATGACCACGCGCACATAGGAAACTTCCGCACGTTTCTGTTCTTCGATCTTGTCCACCGCTATCTCGAGTGGGCTGGGTACGAGGTTCAATTTGTGCTGAACCTGACAGACGTTGATGATAAGACGATTGAGGGCGCGGCTAAGACAGGTCTGAGTGTGGCGGAGTTCACTCGTCCTTTTGGCGAAGCGTTCCTAGAAGACTCAAGGACTCTCGGGATAATGCCTGTAGATAGCTATCCTCGGGCAACTGGATTCATTGAGGCGATGGTTGAATTCGTAGCTCGACTGGTGGACTCGGGCCATGCCTATAAGGCTGAAGACGGTGCTGTCTATTTTTCGATTGCCAGCTTCGCGGATTATGGGAAGCTGAAGGGGATAGACTCCTCAGACCTGAAGGTTGGGGCGCGGGTTACTCATGATGAGTACGACAAGGAAGACGCCCGCGACTTTGCACTTTGGAAAGCTGCGACAGACCAAGATGAGCGCGCTGGTGCTGCTTGGGACTCTCCCTGGGGCAGGGGTAGACCTGGTTGGCACCTCGAATGCTCTGTTATGAGCCTAGCTGAGTTGGGTGATACACTCGACATGCACCTGGGTGGTGAGGATCTCGTGTTTCCTCATCATGAAAATGAGATTGCCCAATCTGAGGCTGCTACAGAACAGCCATTCGTCCGGAACTGGCTCCACGTTAAGCACCTTCAGCTTGAAGGGCGGAAGATGTCAAAGTCCTTGGGCAACTACATCACGGTCCGAGAGTTGCTGGATGAAGGGTATGACCCAGCTTCGATTCGCCATCAGCTCATCTCGGCTCATTATCGAAGCGACCTGAACTTCACTCGAGTTGGCCTGGACGCGTCTAGGAATGCTGTTCAGCGCCTCTTGGACTTCGAGTCACGTATCAGTGGGCTACAAGTTTCGGAGGGTGCAGGTGCTCTACCTATTCCCGGATTGGTAGAAGAGGCGCTGCGTTCGTTCGAGTCGGCAATGGACCAGGATTTCAACACTTCGGATGCGCTTGGTGCGCTGTTTACAATGGTTACCAGGGTTAATGCCGCCCTTGATGGATGTAGTGAGGTCTCTGCGGCTGATCGAGATACCGTAGTCGAAGCGCTTGAGTCGATGGACCGGGTGCTTGGTCTCCTGGAAGTAGCACGTGCGGCACGCTCAGTAGACGAGGATGTTGTGGACTGGGTAGAGGAAAGGATTCAGGCACGCCAACGCGCGCGCGCGGAGGGAGATTTCGAGGCAGCCGACTCAATAAGGGATGAGCTGACCGAAAAGGGTATAGTCCTAGAGGATGGACCTGAGGGGACAAGGTGGAAGGTCGTCAGTTGAGTCCGGTGCTAGACCACAAAATTAGGTACTGGCTCTGTACCGGTTCGGTGGCTACCTGACCTCTGACGGGGCAAGTACATTCAAGTAATTGCTAGACAACGAGTTGCTGGCGTAGCTCAACTGGTAGAGCAGCTGATTTGTAATCAGCAGGTTGGGGGTTCGAGTCCCTTCGCCAGCTTAGCTGTAAACATAA
>DEAM01000022.1:0-6992 GCA_002347035.1 Gemmatimonadales bacterium UBA2982
GAGATCGAACACCGATACCCACTGTTCGGCATTCGGTCTTCCTACCAGGTAGAGGCTGGGCCGGAACTCTACGCGGGTTGGAGCCAGGCGTACCGTCCGCAGATCCTAAAGGACGTGCTTCCTGGAAATGCACTCGAACGTACCGACCCCAATCTCAGTGATTCACGAGGCTGGACACTAGAGGCAGGAATACGCGGTACACTTGGGCAGCGGTTGGGCTACGACATGAGTGTCTTTCAAATGCGCATCCGGGATCGCTTCGGTACCGTTTTAAGCTCGGACTCGGGTGGCAGCTCATTCCTCCTTCGCACAAACGTCGGTACGAGCCGCACGCGCGGGGCGGAGATCTCACTAGAAGCCTGGATCGCGCAGGAGCGCAACTTCGCGCTCTGGGTGCACACGGCGACGTCCTTCTATCATGGTCGCTACGTCAGCGGGACTGTCGTCTCGGGTGACCAGAACATCGACATCGCTGGAAATACACTCGAGAGTGTCCCCAAGTGGATGAGTAGAAGCGGTGTCTCGATGGAGGTTGGTCGGGCGTCAGCGAACCTACTGTTGAGTTACGTTGACAAGTCGTTTTCGGACCCTGTAAACACCATCATCCCTTCTCCGAACGGGGCGGTGGGACTGGTTCCAGCCCACACGCTCGTGGACCTGAATATGGGTTTTGAGGGAACTGAATGGCTGCGAATTCGGGCTGGCATCAACAACCTATTCGACCGACGGTACTTTACTAAGAGGCCTCAGTTCTACCCAGGGCCTGGTGTGTGGCCTAGTGATGGCCGTTCGTTCCAACTCTCAGCTGACCTGTCATTCTGGCGTTAAGGAGAGCTAAGCCTCAGCGCTCACGCTAAACTCAATGTCCCTCTTGAGCGTCGTAACCATGATGCACCCATTCTCTGCGACCTGAACGAGGCGATTGAGGAGGTCGCCGTCCTCACAGTCCGCCCTCACAAGAAGGGACACGGATGAGAACCTTGTGGGGTCTTCCGCAAGGACGCCCCTAACGTCAGTGCGCACGTTCGTTACCGGAGCCTCACGCGCCTTGATCGCGGCGAGCAACGTGCTCATGAAGCATCCGCCAACAGCGGTCAGGAAATACTCCCCGCCCATGGGGCCCTTGTCCGCCCCACCCTTTGCCTCCGGACGATCGACTAGGACTTGGTGTCCCCGAGGGAGTATTGCCTCGCTCGTGGAGGGACCCACCTGGCACAGCTGGACTTTCACTTCGGGCATCGTCGATCTCTCAAGTGGAAGACTTCCCAGTACCTAGCGAACATAGACCAACATAGAGGGTCAGCAAGCTGGAATGGGGCGGGGAGCCCCTCAGGTACGAACGAGAGGAGAGATCCTCAGGCGCGCGGCCGCTCAGCGAGCCTAGTCGCGATGGCGCACTCCTCAGCCACCGTGAGGAACCTCGTCACGGATTCCGTCCCGATCACGTAGGGATGAGGGTCCCCTTCCCGACGCTCCTCAAGCTCCGGCATCTTCAGAGTAGAGTTGTCGAACCCCGTGTGGTTCGACAGAAGGACATCGATGCCGCCGCCCAACACAATCTCGCGCATGCGGGAGGCCGACTCTGCGTACATCCTGAGGCGAGTATCTCTAGGATCATCCGGAGCATCTCGGAAGTTGAACGAGGTTCCACCATGTACCACGGCTAGGTGCTCCTCTCCGTCATCGTGCACGGTCAAAACCGTCGCCATAGTACCGAGTGTATGGCCCGGCGTCAGGTACGTCCTTACCACGTGATCACCTAGCCGCAGTTCCATGCCATCCGTCGCCACGATGTCGCGTGTAGCCTTCACTTCGTCCCGGCTCGTAGCCTCGTAAAGGTCCCAATCGGCCTCCGACATGACGACCTGAGCCCCATAGCGCTGCTGGAGGATGCCAGCGCCGCCGGAGTGATCGCGGTGAGCATGGCTGACGATCACGTAGCGGACCTCGTCCGGATCAATGCCCAACTCACGGAGTCCGTCGATGACCTCGGCTTCGACCGAGTAGTCGAAGATCGCGTCGACAAGGACGACCCCCTCTGAAGTGCGGAGACCCCATACTGAGTAAGCCGTCTGACCCAGGAAAAACAGGTCCTCGAAAACACGCACTGGGCCGGCATACCACTCCCGATCGGGATCGGTCGATGGGAGCACTGTGGGAAAGTCCCCGAGATCGACGGGTGCCACACCAACGGCCTCGATCGGGACAGAGCACACGCGGTTAAAGTAGTAGGTGTGTTCGTCAGCGGCAGCGGTGCGTGCGGTCTCGACGCGGGCACGAACCTCGTCGGCAATGCTCTGGGCGATGAGCC
This sequence comes from Gemmatimonadales bacterium UBA2982, assembly GCA_002347035.1. Classification (GTDB taxonomy): domain Bacteria; phylum Gemmatimonadota; class Gemmatimonadetes; order Longimicrobiales; family Gaopeijiaceae; genus UBA2982. The sequence continues at coordinate 2,312 of DEAM01000022.1, forward strand.
CGCTGGGAGCAACCGTACCGAGAGTAGCGAGCGTGACCGTGAGCATGACAGTCGTAGTTTTCATGGACATACCTCCTGGCGGCGACTTCACCCTGCGGAAGAACCCCACCTGAGGCCGTAACCTCAAGCAGGGCTGTCATTTCCATCAATGGGCCTGGGTAGATTTGAACTACCGACCTCACGCTTATCAGGCGTGCGCTCTAACCAACTGAGCTACAGGCCCAGAACTCTCTCGCTGCTTAGCAGTATCGACAGGAGGCCGGATAAGCTAAAAACGCCTTAGTGGGCGTTCAACCATGGCAACTCTCTCTTCTCCATCCGGTCTTCACAGTTGATGTCTTATCAGCCTTCAACTGGCGGTACCGCCTCCATCAATAGCTCGAACGCACGTCGCAGAGCACGGCCACCGGCTCCGGCGCCCGTATACTTCCCAATTCGGACGACAACTAGCTCGTGTGTTGGGATGATCGTCGCACTCTGTCCCCCTGCACCACTCATCCTAAACGCGCTTTCAGGAATCGGCTGGCCCCCATTCGCATTTACCCAGAAAAACGAGCCGCCATACTGGAGCCTTCCGTCCGCGACCCATGCGGGAGCGGTCTCAGAAGCGTACTCAACCCAACCTTCCGGCAGGATACGCTCTCCATTAAACACGCCGTCCGTTAGATAGAGGTTCCCCAGACGAGCCCAGTCCCGTGGTGGCATGAGCGCACGGCCCTGCCCAAGAAAGTTGCCATGAGGGTCGGTCTCCATGACAGCATCTCGGATCCCGATCTTGTCAAACAGGTTTCGCTGCGGGAAGGAGTGGTAGTCCTCACCCCGGCCCTCTACCGCCAATCTGATTAGATAGTTCGTCAATACTGGGTCGGTGTTCCGGTATCGGCCAATGGTATTGGGTGGCCATTGTTGAGGCCGAGTGGCTGCATACTCGTAGGAGTTCACAGTGCCTGTATAAAGATAGACGTGATCCACGTAGCCCAAGGACGAATCGTACTCTGGATCCTGGGTCGCCCGAATGCGGATCCCGCTCGACATCCTCATGATGTCGCCGATTCGGATTTCCTGTCGAGGATCTCCGGCAGACTGCCACTCTGGTACCGGTGCTGACTGCCATAGATCGTATTCGCCCTGGTGGATGAGCGTGCCCATTAGAGTGCCGGTCAAGCTCTTGCTCATGGACCAGCTCTCCAGCGGTGTATGAATATCCACCTCGTCGCTGTAGCGCTCCGCTATGATCCGGCCCTTATAAGTCACCAGGAAGCCCAGTGTGAGGGCCTCGGGTGGGCCGAAACCAGCGTCGAGTGCCTCCGCCACCTTAGCCATATCCAATTCCTCAGGCCAAGGATCAGTTGATAGCACATCCCCCATCGGCCAGGGTGTCGTCTCGGCGGGAGGGAGATCGCGCGATACATCGGAGGGTGTGAAGAACACAGAGTCCTCATCTATAGGATGGGCTACACACCCCTGGTTCCTGTAGCGCTTTGCAGTCCGGGTGACACCGTCCGGAAGTGTGAGTGCCACAAGCTGGCGCTCGTAATCGACGATGGTATCCACGACATGCTGACGCTCATCGAAAGGGCTGGTAAAACCACCGATATTTGCAGCCGCATCCTCCGGACCTAAGCCTGTCAGGAAAACAGCTGAGCACAGTGTTCGTGCAAAGCCCGCAGTGTGATGATGCAGCGCCTCCCCTGGGGGCGGCACATACTCAGTATCGAGTTCATATGATGCCGCACGTGCAATCAGTTGGGAGCGGGCATCATTTCCTCCCGACGACGCTGCAGGAGTCTCTTGTTCTGATCCGGCGCAGGCTGCCGTCGCGATGATCGTTATGAGAGAAACAATGTAGATCCTGTGGTGACTACTCATGGCTTCCTCCAGGTGGCCCAGCAAGCTACGGCGCGCGGCAAAACCCCGCGACAGGCCGGGTCAGATGTCCTGCAATGATGGGTAGTATCTGGAAATTGTTTCTGGACTTTCAATACTAATTCCCGAGCTGCTCCTGGATCAGATGCTCGCGACGCCGTCGAAAGAAATCTGTTCTTTTGAATCGTCTCTTCAATACAGTGAGTCCCAGCCGGAACGCGGTATTGGGACAACTCTGACATGCTACCGGATCAGTTCTTTCGGCCGCATCTCTTCATCTACCTGCCTGCCAAGATCAGTGGTGATATCTGCCAGTGCGACCACATCCTCGAGAGTAGTTCGAAAGTTCACGATACACATCCGCAGGACGTACGTATCGTTTAGGACAGCATTAGAAACAAAGGCCTGCCCCCCCTTCTCCATCCGATCTTGAATCTCTCGGTTTAGCTGGTCCAGGTAGCCTGAGACCTGCTGTTGACCCGTTCGTCCGGCCAGATCTCGCGGCACGAACCGGTAGGTGGAAATGCTGAGAGAGTGAGTGAAAGCTTCGAGTTCTGGATGATCCTCTGCGATTTCGTAAAAACGTCGTGCCAGCTCAATATCCTCACCCATCATCCGGACGTAGCCTTCTCGCCCGATATGCTTCAAGACGAGCCATACCTTGAGTGCCCTAAATCCTCTGGAGTTTTGAAGGCCGTGCTCGAAGTAGTTATTAGCCTCTTCGTCGAAGTGATAGTACTCAGGATGGTAAGAAAACGTCGCCATAAGGGCCTTGGGATCACGCACCAGAGTGCAGCCAGCCTCCAACGGAGTATAGAGCCATTTATGGGGATCAAGTGCTAATGAGTCAGCAAGTGCCAAACCCTTTAGGTCAGCTGAAGCTTCATTAGCTGCAGCAGCAAACGCCCCATAGGCACCATCTACATGAAACCACATCCCAAAGTCGTCACATAGCTCTCTCAACGCCGGTAATGGATCCACGGCCCCTGTCGACACCGATCCACCTGTGCCAATCACAAGGAATGGCAGGTCTCCAGCTGCAAGGTCCGATTCTACTTGTTCCTGGAGAACACTTATGTTCAGTCGGCCTTCTGAATCCGTGTCAACCCAACGCACAGAGTCTGAACCAAGGCCAGAGAGGTCAGCCGCCTTCTCAATCCACGTGTGCATGCCCTTGGACCCATAAGCCCGCATAGTTCGGCCCAACTCACTCCTCATGCCGGACGTGCGAAGATCCCACCTGGCCATCGTAGTACGCGCAGCCCAAAAACCCAACATGTTCGCAACATTGCCTCCGCTTACAAGCACACCACCACCTTGAGGAAAGCCGACAAGCTCAGCAATCCACCGCAATGCCTGCGACTCCATCTCGGACGCCATCGGTGAAAGTATCCAGGCACCCACGTTAGGATTGACCGCGGACGCTAGCATATCCGCCAGGATACCGAGCGGGGCAGGACTACCCGATATATAGCCGAAGTAACGGGGGTGCCCGTTCAACAAAGAGTGGTCAAGTAGTAATTCCGTCACCTCAGAAAGGAGCTGCCCTGCATCGGTGCCATTCCTGGGTAAAGACTCTTCTGCTCTGAGAGCATTCCGGACATCTGACACCGTCTCGCCAGGCGTAAGCGGTCGCTTGCGAATGCTCTCCAAAAGCATGGCGATATCCTCTACAAGCTGGTAGCCAATGTCACGGAACTGTTGAGGATCTACGTCAGCCGGGGTCTGCCTCTCTTCCAACTTGTACTCACGACCAGCCGTCACCGCAGATCCCGGAGCAAGAGCCGGACAAAGCTTGTCCCGTAAGCTTCCCTCATACGGACATCCGGTCCAAGAAGTCTCGCTCTTGCTGTGTGAGACTCCCCGGCCCAGAGTCCTCAGCCTTCAAAAGTAGGCGCTCCACCTCGCCGCGGTTGAGCTCATGCATCGTACCCGTATCGATGTCCTTCCAACGAATCATCGAAACATGGTCTCCAATCGCACCCTTCGGGGTTGGATTAGGACTAAGCTGTTTCTGGAACGCTCGTTTCGCGGACCCTTTCCGCCAATCCCACCACTTAAGGAAGGAGAACCCAAAAGCCAGCCCACCCAAATGTGCAAAGTGTGCGGTGTTTGAACCTGCTGAGGGATTCACGCCGGCATAAAGCGAGCCTAATACCAGTAATGTAGCTAGCAACCAGGCCTGGACTGGGAGCACACCCCAAATGTAGATGCGCTCACGAGGCCAAAACAAAGCAAAGCCAAGCAGGACGCCAAAAACAGCTCCGGATGCTCCTACTACTGCCGCCTCACGAGCGAATACCAAGCTAAAAACGGCCCCTCCAAGGCCAGACAAAAAATAGAGGAGCAGGAAACCCTTGAACCCCAAGCGACTCTCGAGCCTCGGACCAAAAAAGAACAGCCCGATCATGTTGAAAAGTAAGTGGGCCAGACCGTCATGAAGAAACATATATGTCACAAGAGTCCAGGGCCTGAATAGCGCAGCCGGTGGGTACAACATGAGCAGGAAGTAAAGATTCGGGGCCACTGTGGTAACAACAAACAGCGCGATATTTGCTATGAGTAGCCGTCGGACCCAGGTGGTCATTGGGAACATGCGGAAGACTAACTAACGCGGGGGCATAGGGATTTCACATCGGAGCGCACAGAAGATGGCGGAAAGCCTGGGTGGCATACTTCATCTAGCACGATGGCCATGTCGACCACAATAAGCCTAGAAATTAGCACAGGCGATGGCCCTCACCCTCATCGTCCCACTCCTCATCACCCTCATCGTCCCACTCCTCATCACCCTCATCGTCCTCATCGTCCCACT
>DEAM01000022.1:7332-92220 GCA_002347035.1 Gemmatimonadales bacterium UBA2982
CCACTCCTCATCGTCCTCATCGTCAGACCCGACGACTTTGGGCATGAAGTGCTTATGCTCCTCATAGCGAACTGCAGGGTTCATATCCCTACCTCTATGGCTGCTCAATGTCCCTAAGAACGGACCATCCTGACCTAGGCCAGAGCCAGTTGAAGCAGAAGGTAGATCCAGCCTGTTACTTGTCAAAGAGGTTGCTTCCAACACGTGGAGGGAACTAGCAGGACTCGCCACTAGAGCTTCTGTAGACCTTCAATCCAGCCGCACAGGCCCCCAAGCAAACACCCAGGGCACCTATAGCATCCCACCAGCTCGGGTGAAACCGAAATGCAACGCCTATAGCAATGCTGCTATAGGCGAGTAGGGTGGCCGCGGAGACAAAGGCAACCTTCTCAGATCGCTCTGGCGCAATCCGGGAGGCGCCATAAACGAACGCCGCACTGGGAAAAAAAGTGTCCGCCATCTCATACAAGCCGCGAACTAGGAATGCTGGGTAATCCCCTGTACCGGGTTCGACAAGCGGCGTTAGTAAACCTGGATAGAAAAAGAGGACCATGCCCCAAGTGATCTGGAAAATATTATACGCCAACCAGGCGCTAAGCGCGGCCCCTGGCAAGACCGTCACCCACCTTAGTACATCGACCGTCTTAGCCATCAGAGAGCTCCAAACGATTAGTACTTGAGATCCCTGCCCCCATTTTGATAATAGGAGCCAACCACTACAGACGCTGCTTCATCTCTAAACCCACACCCGTGGCTTAATCAAAATTGGTGTAGGATTACTAGTTTTATCTGGAACGTAACGTGCTGAATTCTGTGAGTGTGCATTCTTATACGCACTTCTCCTGAAACTCTCAATAACCGGGGATGCTGCCATTTCCAATGCGATGCACAGAGCACCAAACCCGACTATACTCGTTGCCCACCCAGTAAGAGTTTCCATCCCCTAGATTGACCCTCACCCCCTAGGCCGTGCAAACCGAAATTAACCCGTTGCTCGTTGGCAGCTTTCGGATCCCGTTCCACGAGATTCAAGGCGCGCATGTCGAGCCTGCTATCACACAAGCGCTCGAGAAAGCCCAACTTGAAATCGACACCCTGTCATCAGACACGACTCCACCCACCTGGGCAAATTCGATCCAGCGGCTTAATCGTACTGTTCAAGCCCTCGAAGAAGTCATCACACCAGTAACTCACCTCATAAGCGTTGCTGAAACCCCTGAACTCCGCGAAGCCTACAATCAAATTCTACCAGATATCACAGGCTTTTTGTCGCGGCTTCCTCTTAACACAGCCCTTTGGTCTCGCATCAAGGCATACTCACAGAGTGATGAGGGAAATGCGCTTAAGGGGATCCGCCGCCGGCACCTCGATAAAACTCTCAAGGAATTTGAGCGTGCGGGAGCCAGCTTGCCTGACAGCGCAAAGGTGCGCTTGGAGCGTTTACGTATCGAACTCGCGCAGCTTGAGCAGGAGTTCAGCGAGAACGTACTGGATGCCACAGCTGAATTTGAACTACTAATTATAGACGAGGCCCGCCTTGAAGGTGTGCCGGAGGCCCCTCTGCGCCGTGCGAAAGTACGTGCCAAGGAGAAAGGTCAGGAGGGGTGGCTCTTAACGCTGGATTACCCATCGGTTGAGCCTATCCTAAAATACTGCCGTGACCGCGGCCTCCGCAGAGACATCTTCACCGCATATGCGACTCGCTGCAGAGGAGGCAAGCACGATAACCGCTCTATCGTAGCGCGGATCCTGCGCTTACGTGACGAGTTGGCGGATATGCTGGGATACAATGGGTTTCCTGACTATGCACTTGAGGACAGAATGGCCGGTACTGGAGCCCGAGCCATCGAATTTGAGGCTGACCTGGTAGAGCGAACCCGCCCTTTTTGGACGGAAGACATAAATGAAGTCAGCACTCATGCTACCAGTCTCGGAATCGAAATGATCGAGCCATGGGATTCTGCCTACGTCATCGAAGACCTCCGGCGGACCCGTTACAAGATTGATGATGAGATGCTGCGGCCGTACTTCCCCCTTAATCACGTGCTCGATGGGCTTTTCGAGATCGTGCGAAGAACATTTGGTTTTCGGATAGCGGAGGTGAAAATTTCCGAGGTTTGGCATGAAGATGTGCGCTACTTCGAAATCTTCGACGACGATGCTGGCACAAAGCTAGGAGGCTTCTACACGGACTGGTTCCCGCGCAGTGAAAAAAGACAGGGGGCCTGGATGAACAACTTTGTAACAGGTGGTCCAAGGGATGAGGGTTTCGCTCCCCACCTCGGCGTCGTTTGTGGGAACTTCACACCGCCCGAGGGAGACCAGCCAGCCCTACTAACACACCGAGAGGTTGAGACTACATTTCACGAGTTTGGTCACCTTTTACATCATTGTGTATCTAGAGTAGAAATCCCATCTCTTGCAGGCATCAACGTGGCCTGGGACTGGGTAGAGCTTCCTAGTCAACTGATGGAGAACTGGACTTGGGAAAAAGAAGCTCTTGACCTTTTCGCTAAGCACTTCGAGTCTGGGGAGGTATTGCCGGATGAACTATTCGACTGCCTGCTGGCAGCCCGTCGCTATATGGGTGGCTGGGCACAGATGCGGCAACTCTCCTTAGGTACGATAGATCTTGCCCTTCACACTGAGCTAGCTCCAGTGCTTCGCGATGGATCAGAAGATGATCCTGGCGCCGAGATCGACGCGAGTCAGGGAAACGAAGTTATGGCCTTCGGAGAAGAGCGCTTTGCCCCATTTGCGCCGAACCCCAACTTCGCTCAGTTCCATATGTTGACATCGTTCAGTCACCTTTTCGCAGGCGGTTACGCTGCAGCGTACTATAGCTATCTGTGGTCGGAAGTGTTGGATGCAGATGTATTCACGCGCTTCAAAGCCGAGGGCATCTTTAATCCGGATACCGGCCGGAGCTACGTTGATTCGATTCTCTCACGTGGGGATTCAATGGATCCAGATGAACTCTTTCTCGAATTCATGGGCCGAAGACCAGATCCACAAGCGCTCCTTAACAGGAATCTTGGCACCTTGTCTGACGCGTGAAGCGGAACTGAGTCAGGCTAGACCCGCTAATAATTACTAGTAATTTGCAGCAACAATAGAACTTGAGGGGTCTTATGATCTCAAAATGGTGCCTGCCTGCCTTGCTGATCTGTCTTTCGATCACCGTAGCGTGTGACACACGTGGACTAAGCTATGGGGACCCGAACAGTATCATTGTGGTGATGGCACCCGAGCAGTGGGAGGAAGTGGCTGAGGATGTATACACCTCCCTAGAGACCCGGATTGTGACCGTCCGTGACGAGAAAATGTTTACGGTCACTTACCAAGAGCCCTATGACGAGTTCTGGCCCAATCTGCGACGCTTCCAGCAGATGCTTGTTGCAGGACCGCCAGCCGCACCTTGGATCCAAGAAGCATTCGACCGGGTCGGGGAGGAGATGCCGCAGCCAGGTATTCACGAACTCACAGACGTATGGTCGCGTGGACAGAACGTTACAGTAGTACTCCTTTCCGACGGTGGTGGGGCGGACGAGTTAAAGAGCCATCTGCCTGCTATTCATGATATGCTCGATGGTCAGTACCGTGGTTATGCTCGAAACCGCATGTACATGTCGGGCGTTGACTCTGCTCTAGCAGACACGCTATACGCTCAGGCTGGCTTTTCTATGATGCTCCCAGAGGTCTACCGATGGAGAGCAACTGATTCGACATACATGTTTCGAAACGACAACCCCGATCCTTCTGAGCTTATCAGAGAGGTCTCAGTAACTTGGCTCAGCCCAGCGGTCACGTCACTAAACACAGATGAAGTTTTAGCGCTCCGAGCCCAACTTGTGACTGACCATTATCTGGAACCACAAGACGTCGTGCTGGACGGGATGAACGTAGAAAATACAGAACACGAGGGTCACGAAGCTCTAGAAATCCAAGCCCAGTGGCGAAACCCACCGGACCGGGGTTGGCCTGCTGGGGGTCCTATTATCGCACGAGCCATCACCTGCGAAAGCCAAGACCGTACATACCTGGTTGATTCCTGGCTTTATGCACCTGGCAGAGAGAAATATGAGTACATGATCCAGCTAGAAACCATTCTTGATTCTTTCCGTTGTTCATGACCAATCAGGGAGAGTCCGTCCAGCCGGAAAACATTTGTCATTTGACGATGATCAGTTCTTTCGACAGCAACCGTCGTACTATGAGCATGTGCCGCCGATTTTCTGAAAAGATTCTAGGACTAGTAACCGTTCTTGGATTGGCCTTCCCATCAACGGCTCAGAGTCAGGTTTCGCGACAACTTGAGTTTCGGGGTGGTAGCGGGATAAGCACCACAGGCGAATTGAGTTTCTTCGGTCAGATTGGGTTAAACGAAAACGAAGGAAGAAACTCTGTTGAGCTGGCCTTGGTGGGATACGGTACTTCTTCCGCTAATACCACTTCTGTTGAGACCGACATCGGAATAAGGACTAGCACAGAAACTACGACTGCCCAGACAGACATCATCGGGGGTGGGATAGCCGCCAACCTACTCTTACGCGATGGTCTGGAGGTCTCGGGTCCTTACTTCGTAGTGGGCGCCGGAGTGGGGTTATTCATGGTGGATTGGGCACTGACGAACTCGACGGACGGCACTGTGAATAGCTCTCAATCCCTTACGGACAGAGTAGAAGTGCCGCGCTTCTGGCGATCAGGAAAGCCGCCTGACTGGTCACGAAAGCCTCAGAACGAAGTCAGCGGCATCTCACCCGGATCAATATTCAATCTTGGTATTGGACAGCGATTCGGTCGGTCCCTGGATCTTCGTATCCAGGCGCCCAGTATACTCATCGTGGGGAGTGGCCCACGTGAAGTATCATTCGTCACGATGCTGGTAACGACGATCGCGATTGGAATCTAGCCACGCCTGATTTGGCGTGCCTCTGGCGGCCTGCTAGAATGTTAGCTTTGCGATCTTCTCCTGCTCCGCAGACCGTATCTCCACTTGAGCTTCGTTCATCTCCACAACCACTCTGAGTACTCTCTCCTAGACGGCGCCAATCGAATTGGCGACCTAGTGAAGAAAGCTAAAGAGCATGAGATGCCGGCTCTCGCGCTCACGGATCATGGCTGTCTCTTCGGCGCGTGGACGTTCTACAAAAAGGCGACTTTGGAAGGGATTAAGCCAATCATTGGGATGGAAGCATACGTGGCTCCCGGTGACCGGAGGGACCGCTCTAGACCGGGCGAAGGTGAGCGCCCGTACTACCATCTCGTGCTGTTGGCCCGAGACCGCGTTGGTTACCAGAATCTGATTAAGCTCTCATCCATTGGTTATACCGAAGGGTTCTACCACCGCCCTCGAGTAGATCGAGATGTTTTAGCCAAACACCACGAAGGCTTGATTGTCTCCTCAGCCTGTATGGCTGGCGAGGTCGCCCGTCATCTGGCGGCGGATGACCCAGCCGCAGCTAAAGAAGTTGCTACATGGTACGCAAATGTTTTTGACGAACGATACTACCTCGAAGTTCAAGCCCATGACTCTCCTGGCCAGAAAGAGTTAAACGAAAAAATTTTCACGCTAGGAGAAGATCTTGGGCTGCCAGTCGTGGCCACGAACGACACCCATTTTCTCGCGCCACAGGACCATGAAGCCCACGATATTCTCCTGTGTATCGGACTAGGCAAAGATCGTGAAGACACGCGCCGCATGCGCTACGATGAAGGGCTCTATTTCAAGGCACCAGACGAGATCATTTCGCGATTTCCAGATCGTCCAGATGTCGTTGAGAATACGTTGAAGATCGCTGACGACGTTAACCTCTTAATGGAGCGTAAGTACCATCTTCCCGCCTTCCCTCTTCCTGAAAGTCACACTTCCGAAAATGAGTACCTCGAACACCTAGCCCTGCAGGGCGCCATGTCTCGCTACGGCGACCCTTTACCCCCGGAAGTGCAGGAGCGTTTTGATTACGAGTTGGGAGTCATACGTGGTACAGGCTACGCTGGTTATTTCCTCATCACCCAGGACTTCATTAGTTGGGCTAAAAGTCATGACATACCGGTTGGACCAGGTCGAGGCTCTGCTGCCGGGTCACTCATCGCATACTCGCTTGGTATCACTGGGCTAGACCCATTGAAGTTCGGACTTCTCTTCGAGCGCTTTCTAAATCCTGAGCGGATTTCGATGCCTGATATCGATATCGATTTCTGCTACGAACGCAGAGGAGAAGTAATCGAATACACGCGCGAGAAATACGGCAAGGACGCGGTTGGTCAAATTGTGACCTTTGGTACAATGAAGAGCCGGGCTGTAATTCGTGACGTAGGAAGGGTGCTCGGCTTCGAGCCCTCAGAGACCGACCGGATCGCTAAACTGATCCCTAATCAGCCAGGTCAAGCATTCACTGTCCAAGAAGCCCTTGATAATCTGAAGGAGGTCAAAGACCTCTACGGGCTCGATGAACGTCATAAGCAGCTATTCGACTACTCGGTCACCCTAGAAGGACTCTCTAGGCACGCATCAGTCCACGCTGCCGGGGTAGTGATAGCGCCTGGTCCACTTGACGACTACGTACCCGTGAGCGTCCAGGCTGGGAAGAACGGAGGCGCATCTGACGGTGACGCGATGGTTGTCACCCAGTATGACATGAACTGCCTCGATGAGGTCGGCATGCTCAAGATGGATTTCTTGGGTCTAAAAACCCTCACTGTCATTCATGACGCTGTTGAGATGGTCAAGGAACGTCACGGCCGGCTAAGCAACCCGGTCACTGGCCAGGTCTTCGAGAATATCGATGAAGTCCCGCTCGATGACCAAGCTGTTTACCAAATGCTGTCTCGAGGAGGAACCCCAGGGATTTTTCAGTTCGAATCAAATCTCGCTAATGACAAACTGCGTGCAATGAAATGCGACCGATTCGATGATCTCGTCGCGACAAATGCTCTCATCCGACCAGGGCCTCTAGACTCAGGCATGACTGACGTCTACATCGATCGCAAGGTCGGCCGGCAGGACGTCACTTATCCAGATCCCTCTCTCAAGGCAATTCTCGAACCCACCTACGGCGTCATCGTCTACCAGGAACAAGTGATGCGCATCGCGTCTGAACTTGCGGGTTTCACGCTTGGAGAAGCTGATGTGCTCCGCAAGGCTGTGGGCAAAAAGATTAGTGAACTTATCCGCAAAGAACTCGGCAAGTTTGTAGACCGCTGTGTCGAACGGGGCATCGAACGACAGGTGGCCTTGGAGTTATCAAATCAAATTGAGACTTTCGGTCGTTATGGCTTTAATCTAAGCCATTCTGCAGCTTACTCACTGATATCGTACCATACAGCGTGGCTGAAGGCGCACTACCCAGAAGAGTTCATGGCCGCGCTGTTTTCATCCGTGCTGGACAACACAGACAGCGTAGTAAAGTACATTGGGGCGTGCCGTGACCTGCACCGTCATGTGCCCAAACTTGAAAATCCACTCAACGTACTTCCTCCAGATGTAAACGAGTCAGGGTGGAAATTTACAGTCACCGATGAATCTGAGATTCGATTTGGTCTTGGAGCTGTGCGAGGTGTGGGGCACGCGGCAGTAAGCTCCGTGCTTGAGGCACGTAAGTCTGGCCACTTTAGTTCATTGTTTGACTTCCTTGAACGCATCGACATCCGAGCCCTTAATAGGCGCGCTTGCGAAGCCTTGGTTACTGCCGGTGCTATGGATGGATTTGGTAGTCGGTCTCGGCTGCTCGCCGGGCTTGATACAGCTTACAGTGAAGTTCAGGCTCGGTTGGCTGAAACCGAGGCTGGACAAGCCTCGCTCTTCGATGACGCCTCAGCAATTCCACGTACCGCTCCTCCCCTCCCTTCCGTCTCAGATTGGAGCGAGTCAGAGCGCCTTGCGAGAGAAAAAGAAGCGCTAGGCTTTTTCATTTCCGGACACCCGCTCAACCGCTACCGGGAGATCGTACGAGCCTACGATGTTAGCTCATACACGCTCGTCGAGCGGCCTGGTGAACTTGTTCAATTGCCGTGCGTTGTGACGTCAGTCGCGCGGCAAATCTCCCGCCGTGACTCCTCAGAGTGGGGTAAGATCACCGTTGAAGACTTTTCAGGCACTGCCACCGTACTCGCGTTCGGAGATTCGTGGCGGAATAGCAAAGATACCCTCCAGCAAGACGCTGTCATAGAAATCAGTGGAAGAGTCAGTGGAAGAGAGCGTGATGAAGAAGACCCCCCGATTTTTCTCGATACCGCTAGAGCGCTAGAGGACGTTACGCCTGAGCTTGCCGTCCAGATTGATCTCGAACTTGGCTCTGATGTTGCGGCTAATGTGTTCAAGGCTGCGAAGCAGGTTATCACTAATCGTCCGGGACCTTCACCTGTCTGGCTTAAGGTGGGCTCTGATAACGGCGAGCCAGTTCCAGGGTTCCGGTCACGTTCCATGTTCACTGAACCGAACGAGGACACTCTAAGTGAACTTGAAAAGCTTTTCGGGTCTGGTAACGTGCGACTCGTGCGAACCACTAGAACTCATTAAAAGCAGAAATCGATCAGGCCTGCTTGGCAGAAAACCCAATCCCCCGATTTCTAAAGATTACGGACGCGGACGGACGGATTCGAGACTCGGTGTAATAAGATCGACACGGAACTGTGGTAGCCGATAAGTAACACTATCACCAGTCACAGTTGCCCACCTGTCATTTTCACCACTCCCTACATTGACCTCAGCGAGGACGTCCCCGTCCTGTGCATAAGCAACAGTCGATCCGCTCTGTGGCAATCTCCCTATCGAGTCACCTTCTTCAACGAAACGAGAGGCGATGAGACTACCTGAAAGTTCTTGAAGAAGGCTGCCTACCTGTAGTGCATTAACTGGGCTTCCGTCCTCGAAAGCCCAGGCCGTGTCCCCACGCACTATAGTGAAACTGTCTTCGTCCCGCTCTACGTCTATCCGATCTACGCGACTCGTATCGATGGCAATCATCTTCCGATTTCGCCAATCGTCAAGATTTCTGGCCATGTGTGTACTCAAATTACTCTCGAGGATGTAAACCTCACCCGCTTCAGGGAGGCGGATGTAGGACGTCGAGAAGCGAGGTCCTTGGTCACCCATTAGTAGCGTCCGGGATAACCCACCTACTTCTAGCTCGATTTGGCTGGCATTATCCATCGCTATGCCCATCCGCCGATGGTTAGCTGGATTGGTGGCTACTAAATCACCCACCCGAGCTTCTTCCAGGGTCTGGAAGAAGCGTGCGACTGTTCCCGAATCAATCGCCCATCCATTCACGGTCCAAGAGCCTCCAGAAGGCAGTAGTTCTATCTCTTCCGCCTCCCCTGCCATCCTCACTGCAGAAACCGATGATTCACTCACTCCATCAAAAAAGCTGGCGATCTCACCTGTAGCAGCCATCGAGTCACCCCCTCTCCTCGAGAACAGCGAGGCCAGTCCCCAAGAAATAGCTACAACAAGAAGCAGCCCAAGTAACTGCTTAAGTGTGCGAGCACTCATACTACAATCTCCCCCCAGCGTGCTTTGGCACGCCTGCGTCTTCCGGAAACACGAAGTGCTCCTGCGAGAACAAACAGTAAGGGTACACCGATCAGATTCCCCCACTTTAAGACGTTTCTGATGACATCTGACTCAAAGACGAGATTGGGCGGCGTACGGTCTTTCGAGCGGATACGGATCAGAGCCTCATCTCTCGCAAGCCAGTCGATCGCATTTGCAAGAAATGCCAAATTCCCAGGGTATCTCTGCGTGTATTGAGGTTCCGTGAATGTCGCATCACCAACGACCACTAGGCGACCTCGGGCATCGCCTTCACCTGGGGTCACCGCTGCCGCCAACGTACGAACCCCAAGCTCTTCTTCCGGAACGTCCCATTCTTGATCCGGAAAAATTGCGCCACCAACAGCATGCAAGGCTCCCGCCTCACTAGTCTGCCATAGCGCCTGCACTGTGACACTGTCTTGTATCTCAAGCCCAGAGGCCCAGGCAATCGCAAGAGCATTCAACCCATTAATGGTCGCATGATCAGATGCTGGAAGCGCAATCGGCCACAGGGGATAGTTTTGGATGAGCTGGAAGATGCCCTGACGCCCAGCATTGACACGTTCGCTGGAAGCAAGATCAAGTACCATACGCTCTGATAAGCTGATGCCGCGCTCCTCCAAGAGTGTCTCTAGTCCGGACGATACCGGGATGGGAGTCGGCGACTGCGGATCAAGGCGAATCGGTTCCATTAGCATGAGGGCCGACCCACCGGCATCGACATAGTCACGGACCCGCTGAACGGCCATGCTATCGAGTTGTTCAGTTGGTCCTGCTAGAACCAAGACTTCGGTAGAGTCTGGGTCGATTGCGTCAGCCGAATCACCTGCGATGTCGATGGTACCAATGTCGTAGCGGTCTCCAAGAGTTTCTGCCAATCCTGAAATCTCACCTGAAGTCTTAGAGCCAAAACCTTGAATAAAGCTGACACCCGGGCTCTCGGTGGTTGTCATATTGTAGATTGCGGAAGCTAGCCTAAACTCTAGGTCATCAGTGCGTGAGATTACGGGGGTGACATCGCTCTCGTCGGCATATGTAACTGCCAGACCGTAAAAACCGCGACGCACCTCAAATTGATCGTCCCTCAGCACGTTGAACTCGACCGGGAAGATCCCTAGCTGGGATGCCTCCTCCGAGGCGGCTTCATCTTCATCTGGATCCACAGCTGTAACTACGAGGCTGCCTTCGGAAGCCGCCTGCATATCGGCGAGAAGGTCTCGAACGTCCCGGAGCTGTAGTTGGAACTCTGGCGGAAGTTCCGCAGATGCAAACAGCCTAACCTGTACTAGATCATCAAGGTTGCCTAGCAGGTCTCTGGTGCCGTCCTCCAGGGTATACAGGTTCCCGGCAGTAAGGTCGATTCGCCCCCTGAGGTAACTGCCAAGGAGATTGACCATGATGACGAGTAGCGAAACAACACCCAGACCCAACCTCATTCTCCGCCACTCAGCACGACCTAGACTCAGCCGGTCACGTAACACTGCGCCTAACGACATGAATAGGAAGAGGCCCGTTGTCGATAGGAAGTAAACTACGTCCCTCAAGTCGACTACCCCCCGAGCTACATTCTCAAAGTGACTGAGGACCGAGAGTCTTGCTAACGCACCGGCAATCACAGGAGGCAACCCGATCTGAACTATTGGTAGCCCGATCAGGTAAAGGCCGAATGCCACCGCAGCCGCGACGATAAATGCGGTGATCTGGTTTCTGGAAAAGCTAGATGCCCAAAGACCAAGAGCAACAAACTGAGCAGCGAGCAACCCAGCGCCAATATACTGAGCGACTGCAATCCCGAGATCCGCGTCGGAAACCAGCAGCACTCCGACAGCCGTGGGAAGGGTCCCTGCTAAGGCCAGCATAACGAACAGCCAGTCGCCAAAAAATTTACCAAGGACGACTTGGGTTTCGGTGAGGGGTTGGGCTAACAACCACTCTAGAGTGCGACTTCGCCGCTCCTCAGCTAGGGTACGCATGGTCGCGGCCGGCACGAATACCGCAAAAAGTACTGGTAGCAAGTCGAAGATAGGGCGAAGGGAAGCTACGCCGGCAGCATACATCGTCCTGAATGCGAGGTAGAGCGTAATGCTTAGAAAGGCTACAATGAGCACGTAGGCTGTAGGTTGATCGAAGTAGCCCCTTAGCTCACGCTTCGCGACCGTCCACACGCCCCGGATCATGACTCAACCTCTTCTTCATTAGAGTTCGGATCACCTTGGCTACTTGTATCGCTCTCAGCCGTAAGCGTCCGGAAAACTTGTTCTAGGCTCGCACGCTCAAGATGTAGCTCCCAAAGTCTCCAACCTTGTTCACGAGCTAAATCAAAAATCGCGGGACGAAGCTCATGGTCGCCGCTCGCTTCCAGATGCACCCTAGTACGACCATCTATCTGCTCCGAGCTGCTCGATGTAACACCAACGAGGTCAGCGAGAGCTCTGGCCACACCTTCTCCTTCTGCTTCAACGACGAACTGGGCCCCACCGCTGCGGGTCGCCAGCAACTCTTGGACACTGCCTTGAACAGCTAGGCGTCCTTGGCTAAGAATCACTAGCCTAGAGCAAGTTGCCTCGACTTCCTGCATAACGTGCGTACTCAATAGGACAGTCCGCTCGCGGCCGAGGCTCCCCACTAAACGTCTGATTTCCACGCGTTGGTTGGGATCTAGCCCTTCGGTTGGCTCATCTAGAATCAGTACCTCGGGTCGGTGGAGAATGGCGCTAGCTAGGCCAATCCTCTGACGGAAACCCTTGGAGCAATCAGCTATTGGACGATAGAAAACTTCACCCAGGGCAGTTTCATCTACTGCATCAGCCACACCCGAGCGAGCCTCTCTGGGTGACAAGCCCCTCAAATCCGCAACGTAATCGAGATATTCTGAAACAAGTAACTCGTCGTACAGAGGGTTCGCTTCGGGCAGATAGCCGATTCGGCGTTTGGCAGAAATAGGATCTTCCGCAACTGGGACCCCGTCCAAACGCACTGCACCTTCGTCTGGCTGGAGAGTGCCCGTAATCATCTTCATAGTGGTCGTCTTCCCCGCACCGTTGGGGCCGAGGAAACCCACTACTTCACCACGCTCCACGGCAAAGCTCAACTCTTCTACCGCAAGAACGCTACCGTAGCGCTTGGTTACCCCTTCAACAGAGATCATTCCAACTCCTTACCACGAAAAAACCACGTCAGCTTTCGCTCGACGTGGCTCAAACACGAAGAGCCGCGGCGCTAGCCGGCCCGTCGAAACATTACTGGCGCTGTCTTATATGCCAGCATCTTGAGGTACGCGGCCCAGATTCTACTGGCCTTGAACAATCTTGTCTACCCATTCCTACAACCACCCCGAACCTTGGTAGACACCACGCGCAATAAGCCACGCCTGGTGATTTCCGACCAGCCAATAAGCTTAGGGTTCATTCTTTCAAATTAGGACTACTGAAATTTCCTACACCTGCGACCCACCAAGTCGCAGGCACGCAACCCGGAGATTCTTAACGAGAATTCTTGCGACGTTTCTTAGTTTTACGACCCTGGTTTGGGTGTTTCAAATGCTGCCAGGTCTCACCGCGGCGAAGCATGTATATGGTACTGGGTGAAACCCTCAGTTCACGTGCCCACGCTGCTCCCGAAGACTTCCACTTTCCACCCTTATCGTCCCAATCATCAAGTACACGCTGAGCATCTGTAGCAGTTAACTGTGAATGCGGGGAATTCTCCCCGCGGAGCCAAACATTCGATCCATACCAGCGATCGACTCTCTGTATAGGACCATCGAGTTTTTGTCCCGTATGTCCCAGACAATAATGGCGAACCTGGTCCACCGTGTACTCTGGGTTCATACGCGCAATCTCAGCATATAGGTAACCTTCCTCAGCTAACTTGCGCCACTTGACGACAAGCGAGCCAACCGGCTTCGGCATCGTTGATGTCTCCTTTGTAATGGATCAAGAACTTGATCACCTAACTAATAAAAACGGCCCTCAGGGTTTTCCTGGGGCCATTTGGCGTCTTTCTCAGGACTGAATCGTGTCAATCGCTGCGCAAAACGCGCCTTCCCCCATTCGCTGCCGTACAACAACAGCAACAAGGGGCTTCATGATATAACTACCAATGCTAGCATCTATCTTTTGCGTTCCTAAAAAACCCGTTCAGATCCCTACTCTTCTCAAGCTCATATGAAAGCGAAGTTTTCTCGCTCCCACGATATCTCCCGTGGAGCGCATCCCACCGGAGCACCTTTTCATCTCGCTCACGAACCAACTCTATACCAAATAGTAAGTAACATCTAACAATGCAAAATCCGTAAAACTCCGAACTAAAAGCAAATCTTACGTAACAACCTTAACAAGGTGACGAAAGCGTTCTCGGAACCCCGATAGCTTAGGCTGAATCACGATCCGGCAGTAAGGCTGAGCCGAGTTTCTCTGGTAGTAATCCTTGTGATATGCATTTGCTGGAAAGAATATCTCCAACGGCTGTATTTCCGTGACAATCGCGCCGTTCCACTGCCCGCGCGCTGACGCCTCATCAATCATGGTTTGGGCAACCTCAATCTGCTCGTTCGAGTGTGTATATATCGCAGACCGGTAGTGTGAACCAACATCTGCACCTTGGCGATTGAGTGTGGTTGGATCATGGATGCAGAAAAAGATTTCCAGCAGCTCCCGGTAGGCAATAACAGATGGATCAAATACCATCTGAACGACTTCCGCATGACCAGTGACACCTGAGCAGACCTGCTCGTATGTAGGATTTCTGAGGTGGCCCCCAGCATACCCAGACTGCACGTTCGTGACTCCTTCCACAGTATCAAACACGGCTTCTAGGCACCAAAAACATCCTCCGCCTAGGGTGGCCATCTCTAATTCACTCATGTGCGCACATGCAGACCAAAAAAGGGAGGCCTGAAAATTTCCTGCACTGTGAACTCAACTCTAACTCCTAGCCAGTCTGTCTTCTGAACATGCTCGCAGAATGAGTCCGAAGCTCCTTTGAGTCCGCTCGCAGATCTCAACGGTCTGTATCCGAATTCAACAAGACAGAGGCGATCACTGCCAATGCACCCTCAACATCAGCATCACTGATGTCTCTATGCAGCACTGCTCTAAGAGAGGAGTCACTTCCAGGAATCATGTGGACACCCAAGCCATAGCAGTGCTCCGCAAATTTGCCAGCGTCATGAGATTCGACTCCGAACCGTACGATATTCGACTGGACAGAATCCAGATCAAGTGTCAGGCCTTCAATCATTACAAGCCCCTCTGCAAAACGCCGGGCCCGGTTCACGTCAGCTGATAAAACTGGTCTGTGGTGATCAAGAGCGTAAACCGCAGCGGCGGCCAAAACCCCTGCCTGCCTGAATCCCCCTCCAAATTGCTGCTTGAAGCGCCTAGCTCGAGAGACTAGCTCGAGTGAACCTGCCAGCGCTGAGCCGATTGGAGCACCAAGTCCTTTACTGAAACAGACGTTAACGGTGTCGAATGGCTCAGCATAGTCACGCTCTGGCACACCTGAAGCGGCAGTTGCATGCCAAAGTCGTGCACCATCCAAGTGCAATGCCAACCCATAGTAGCGGCCTATTTCACAAACTTCCCTCAGGGAGTCTAGGGGCCATACCGTTCCTCCTCCCGCGTTGTGCGTATTCTCCATACACAGCAGTCGCAGAGGAGGAGCGAGGGTCTTTGGCATAAAGGCATGCGGCATGGCTAGAGCATCCTCTACCGCTTGAGGGGTGAACACGCCTCTGTCGCTCTGGAGCGCTCGCATTGTAACACCGCTTAAAGCTGCCGCTCCGCCACCTTCATTTCTGACAGCATGAGCTGAGTCTTCGATAAGAACTGAATCGCCCGGCTCGACCTGGACCCGAATCCCAATCTGATTTGACATCGTTCCTGTGGGAACAAACATGGCCGCTTCTTTGCCTAAGAGATCGGCAGTTCGGGCCTCGAGTTCATTGACGGTCGGGTCTTCCCCATAAACGTCATCGCCGACCTCAGCTGTAGCCATAGCGGCCAGCATGTCTTCCGTTGGTTTAGTAACGGTATCGCTTCTAAGATCAATCATGGCCTAGAATAGGAGGTCACTCGTCTTTGCTCACAACCGGAGGCTCAGTTGATCATCCGTCGAGCCAGCACAATAGCGACCACAATTCTGATCATCTTATCAGCGGCGAGCTGTAGTGGTAATTCGAATGAAACTGAGTCGCCAATTACACGGAATCCACTGCTCAGACCTTCGGATTATACTGAGACCGCTCCGGCAGTATTTCAGGTTCAACTGGAAACCAGTGCAGGTGACTTAACTCTGGAAATCCACAGGGAATGGGCACCCCTAGGCGCCGATAGATTCTACAACCTAGTGAACAGCGGATACTACAACGAGACACGAATCTACCGAGTAATCCCAGGGTTTATGGCCCAATTCGGCCTAAACGGAGATCCCTACGTCAATCAGGCCTGGAAGTCGCAATTCATCGTGGACGACCCTCTAGTTGAGTCCAACGTCCGTGGCCGAGTTGCGTTCGCCATGAGCGGGGTACATTCCCGGACGACGCAGGTATTCATCAGCTATGGTGACAATAGCGAGCTGGATGAAGAAGGATTTACTCCAATTGGCGAAGTCATTGATGGCATGGACGTGGCGGACTCATTCTACGCTGATTACGGGGACGGCCCTCCGCGTGGTAATGGTCCTTACCAAGCGATGGCAGAGGCAAGAGGCAACGAGTACCTGGATGCAGACTTCCCCGAACTTACCAGAATGCAACGTGCAAGCGTGGTGCTGCTCAACTGAGGTAAAGCGTGGATAAAGCGATCCACTCTTCGCTCTTTGGTGTAGTTCATAATCGTGGTCTTTTACAAATCCTCGACTTGATACGAATCTCCGCAACATGATCGACAACTTCATTGGCAAAACGCCGACTTTTCAGCTCAAGCGAGTTGCAGAGCCAGGGATGGCTGAAGTTTGGGTCAAGCTCGAAGCCATGAACCCAGGCGGATCGATCAAGGATCGCACAGCCTTTGCCATGATCCTCGATGCTGAACAGCGTGGCCTGCTAGAACCGGGAGCGACGATAGTAGAGCCGACTTCTGGTAACACCGGCATAGGACTCGCTCAGGTTGCAGCCTCCCGTGGCTATCGTCTTATCCTCACTCTACCTGCACAGATGAGTATGGAGCGGAAGCGCACACTAGAGGCATACGGAGCTGAACTGGTTTTGACTGATCCAGAAATGCGGATGATCGCAGCGATCGCTGAAGCCAAAAAAATCCGTGATGAGACTGGGGCATTCCTCCCGGATCAATTCACCAACTGCGCTAACCCACAGATCCACTACGAGACGACTGGGCCAGAACTCTTTAAGGCAATGGAAGGTCGAATTGATGCCTTTGTCTACGGAAGTGGAACCGGAGGCACAATCTCTGGGGTTGGACGATACCTGAAAGAGCAATTGAACGATGTTCTAGTCGTCGCAGTTGAACCTGGGCGTAGTGCGGTACTCTCAGGGGAGGAGCGCGGACAACACCAGTTCCAGGGCATGGGTCCTGGTTTCATCCCGGACAACCTTGACCTTACCATCGTTGACCGGATCATCAAAGCCTGGGAAGAGGATGCTTTCCCCATCGGAAGACGTCTTGCAAGGGAGGAAGGTGTTTTCGTGGGAATGAGCAGTGGTGCGATCGTATGGGCAGCTATGGAGGTCGCGAGAGAGATGGGACCAGGGCATAGGATTGCCTGCATAGCCCCAGATACTGCCGGACGGTACCTCAGCACGGATCTATTTAAGGACGGTGAGGGGATCTGACTTGCCAGGCTCAATACCCGTAAAAAGCAGGACCGGAGCCATCACCGGTCCTAGCTAGAACAAGGATCTACATTTAAGTCAGCCAAGTGCCACGGGCTCGTCTGATGCAATAGCACTCTTGTTTACCAAATCCTCACTACGAGCTGCCGCCTTCCACCCGACCATGGCCCAGACGGCGGCAGCCGGAACCGCCATGAAAGCGATCGTCCCAATAGCAAGCCCGAACATCGCGAGACCTGCGTAAATCCAACCACTGACGAGATCGCCACCCCGGTACACCGCAGCATCGATGAACGCTTTGGATTTGTACTTCTCTTCTCTACTCACAACAGTGAATAGAATCTCCCTAGCGGGCTTCGTCATCCCGTACCTGCCAGCCCGGTATACAATCTGGACAACAACGAGCGTTGCAAGTGTCGGGTAGAGTCCCAGAACCAGAAACCCTACTGCCACAGCCACCGGTATGATGGCCAGCGTGACTGCCACACCAAACCATTTAATGATCCGAGCTGTAAGCCAGACCTCGAACAAGATCGTCAAAGAATTAACAACGAAGTCGATTCGGGCCAGAAATGCGGTTCGCTCTCCGCGATCGGTCATGGCACCGTACACCAGATCCGACTGCGCAAAATAGAGAATAGTGGAAGCGAAGGTCATCAATGCTATGAACGCTGCTATACCAGTAAGATATGGTGAGGCAAATACCGCCTTCATGCCCGAGATCGCGTCCCCCGAAAGAGGCCGATCCGACTCACCAGCGGCCCTTACCTGTCCCGTGTCAAAATTCTGGTGAAGCAGTCTTGCGAACCATGAAGCGATCTCAAGTGGCACACATGAGATGAGAAGAAGCAGGAATACCGGTACTCGCTCAGCAAGCGCCACCGTCACCGTTGAACCAACTAAACCTCCCACTGAGGCCCCGACGGCAATGAATGCAAATAAACGTTTGCCCTGATCATTATCGAAGCAGTCTGCAACTAATCCCCAAAAGACAGTCACGACGAAGAGCGCAAAAACGCTAGTCCACACGTAGAAGGCTCTGTCGATCCAGGGCCTAGCCTCCACCGGCAGGACCACTAAGCTCAGCCAGAAAACGATCAGGCATGCTATAAAGAAGCGGTTTGCTAGCGGCACAAAGACGCCGCGCGAATATCTAGAGGCAACCCATGAATAAGCGGGGACCGCGACAAACACCATCACCAGGAAAACGACCGTCCAGATGATTTGAAGGTTGCCTCGATCCTCCGCTGCAATCTCGTCTCGGACAGCCCGAAGAATGTAGTACGAGAACATGATGAAGAAGCCGTAGGCGGCAGCCCACAGCATGCCCTTCAGCTCATCGTCATTCCTGAAATCGACGAACCTAGCAATAAGTGATTTCACCAAGCCTAGTCTCCGTATTAGAACGCTTTCTTATCAAGACACGATACGTACTCAATGCATTTAGCGCAGGTTAGACCCCCGAAGAGAGGTTATAGTCCGGTCGGCACAGATAACGGCGATGCGCAACCTCCTCCGGTCCGCAAAGATTTCACTCAACGTGGTTCTATCACTGCCCCCGAATGAAAGATCTCAGCAATAACATCACTTCGATAGTTGAAGATACGTTCAAGCTGCTCCCGAATGACCAGGCGGTGTGCAATCCACCCCAGCAACCCAAAGGGAAGCTTGTAATCCACGACATCAGTCACGAGCACCCCTCCTGGCACCTCTTCAAAGAGATGCCGATGGTACCAGCGCTGGTAGGGACCATGGAGCATCTCGTCAGCAAATAGCACACGCGCCTCATATTCTGAAATCCTTGAGCGCCAGCTCATAGGAAAAACCTGCCACTTAAGCTTATAGGCGATTTCAGTGCCAAGTCTAACGCGGTCATCCGTTGCCTCATGCACCTCGAAGTGAAGCCACGGAGGAGTGATGATCTCGAGATTCAGTGGATCCTCGAAGAAAGCGAAGACAGTTTCAAGGTCGCTAAAAACCTTTTGCCTTCTAGTCAGAATAGGCATAGCTAGGCTTGTGGCTTAGGAGTAAACAAATAATGGCCTACCATCCATTCTGTGCCGCTTCTGTATCCAAAAAGCTCCTCGCAAGCCAGAAAAAAGATTCGCCAGCGATGATACCACCGTCGGGCGTAGGGGCCATACGCACCCCCAAAAACCTTCAGCACTTCGCTTTTATGTCTCTCAAGGTTCTCCCGCCAGACTCGTGCGGTCCGACTATAGTGTACACCAGGCACTTCCCACCGTTGCTCTAATTCAACATGACTATCGAAGTGCTTAAACAAGTCGAGCGACGGCATCAAGCCGCCTGTAAAAAAGTGCTGGCCCATCCAATTGTCCGGCCCGTCAGTTTCAAATAAATAGGTGTACTTTCGATGGCAGAAAACATGGACGAAGAGTCTCCCGGATGGATGGAGCCACCCGCGAATCCGGCGCATCAGTTCCTTATAGTTCCTCATGTGCTCAAACATCTCGATGCTTACGATCCGATCGAAAGTGCTGTCTGCTTGGAAGTCACTCATATCAGCCGTGATGACACGAACGTTCGCTGGCGCACGCCCCTCTATAAATCGCCTCTGAGCTAAGGAATTTGAAACTGCTGTGATCTGACTTTCTGGATAACGGAGAGCCATATGCAGTGTCAAAGATCCCCAACCACATCCAAGCTCCAGAATGTCCTGGCCATTCTCCAGTTGGGCCCGCTCACAACTAAGATCCAGCATACTTAGCTCAGCTTCGCCCAACTCTCCAGTTCGCTTGCCCCAATAACAGCTGCTGTACTTAAGGTGCGGGCCCAGCACGATTTCGAAGAATTCTGGGGGCACTTCATAATGCTGCTCATTAGCCCTATCAATTTCGAGGGCGATACGACCTGTTGATAGTTCCGGCACTAAAGCAGCTGGCTGGAGACCAGAAGCTGCCTCTCTTAGCCGATGCCCCAATAGTCTCCGAATCCCAAAGCGGAGACCGATCAATGGAACTAGCCCCCGCTCAGCCAGTGCTATCGATAATGTTCCCATCACCTATGGAGTCACTAGAGCTGCAAGAGCACGACGGGCTCTAAGCCTCACGCAATTGCCCGCTCTGGGTTAGCTCCTCCAGCGATCGGGATCGCCTGAGGCTTGGCAAATATGAGCTGCACGTCACCAAGGACAGATTCCTCGAATCCTCCTTCACAGTAGGAGAAATAGAACTGCCAAAGGCGACGAAACTGTTCACCATGGCCAAGTGCCTCGATGGCTGGCCAGTTAGTCAAGAATCGTTCACGCCACCGGCGGAGAGTTTCAGCATAATGGAGTGTAATGTCTTCAAGATGCACGAGCCGCAGGTCCGTGGGAGCCATTGCCGCCATAAGAATAGAGAGAGCGGGAATGCAACTTCCAGGAAAAATGTACCGCTTGATGAAGTCGGTTTCACGCCTAGCTGCCTCGTAGTACCGGTCCTGGATTGTAATCGCCTGAATCGCAGCAAGTCCGTGGGGCTTGAGCAATTTAGCAGCCTGTTCGAAAAACAAACCATAGTACTGATGGCCGACAGCCTCGATCATCTCTATGGAAACGAGCTTATCAAAACTTCCGGTTAAATCGCGATAGTCGCAACATAGCAATGTGACCCGGTTATCTAGCCCAGCCGCAGAAATACGCTCTGATGCAAGTAGGTATTGCTGATCGGAAACGGTGGTTGTAGTAACGCGGCAACCGTACCTGGAAGCCGCATGTATCGCAAATCCTCCCCAACCAGTACCGATCTCAACAATGTGATCGTCCTCAGTCAACGCAAGCTTCTGACAGAGCCGGTCATACTTTGCAATTGAGGCTTCTCTCATCGAACTTTCAGGCCTCTCAAAGACCCCACATGAGTATGTCATCGTCTCATCCAGGAACTGGGAAAACAATTCGTTTCCCAAGTCGTAGTGAGCAATGATGTTGCGCTTACTACCTCCGCGAGTGTTACGGTTGAGGGCATGTAAGATGAACCGGGCCGGCTGAACCAAACGGGCCCAGCCAGTTTCTAGGCCGTCGAGGACTTCCCGATTACGCAAGAAGATGCGGATCAATGATGTAAGATCATCAACGTCCCAGAATCCATCCATGAATGCCTCAACCGTACCCACGTGACCACCAAAAGCTAGTGCTCTGAAGAAGCTCTCATCTCGGATAGCCACAGTAGCCGATGGCGTATTACCAGAACCAAAGACATGGGTGTTTCCGTTCTCTTGGACAGTCAGCCGACCTTCCTTCAGGCACCCCAAGCGAGCCATTACAGCTTTTTGAGCCACGCGACCAAGGAGACTCATAGCGCTGACTTCTTTGGATGCGTGAAGAAAGGCACCCGCTTCAACCACAGCTGGGCTGCCTGCCAGTAAATCCCGACTGCTACTCGAGCAGTCATCCACGGGTACCTAACTAGTGCATTGGCCAGGCTCTTCGAGTTCAACTCCTCACGCATCAAAATGAGGGAGGCATCGAATATTTTCTCACCGCCCGCAAGATTATCCATGTGCACTGTTAGGCCTTTTCCAGGCACGCCAAACCTCCACTCGTATATGTGATCCATCTCCATGAATGGCGAAACATGAAAAGCCTTGCCAAACCGATGGGGAAAATCGGTAGCTACCCCCTCTCGACCAGGACGGAGCGCATACGTATAACGCTCTCCCCAGGGCGTATTTGTAATCTCAGCCAGTATTACTTCGATTTCAGATCCATCCGCGCTGAGACAGTAGTAGAAGGTCACTGGGTTAAGTATGTAGCCGAAGTAGCGCAGATGAGTTAAAACACGGACCGGGCCCTCAGGCCGGAACCCAGCAAGTTCTTTTGCTTTTCGGCGAACAGCCTCTGCTAGATCAACTTCTGGATCACCCAGATAATCACTTCTGCGGAACCACGCCGGTGCTGGTGAACGGGCCGACCAAAACCAATAACGGTCGAAGAGGTTTGGAACCTCATCTAGGTCGAGGTACAACATGAAAAGCCCGTACCGAAAAGAGTGGACTTCAGGTGCCAGACGCCTGTGCGAAACTGCACCCATATAAAGGCAGCTATTCAACATCTCCTCTCAATAAAAGCGGCCACTCTATTAGCGCTAAAAATACCATCCTCGTGAAAGCCGTATCCCCAGTACGCCCCACAGTAATGAGTGCGGTTCCTTCCACTGATCTCCTCATGGCGCTTTTGAGCACTAATGGCCTCCCTTGTGTAAAGCGGGTGGCTGTAGCTGGTCTCATAAAGCACCGCTTTGGGATCAATATCCTGAGCTGGATTGAGTGTTACGCAGAATGTCTTCGGAGCCCGTAGCGTCTGCAGCAGGTTCATGTTGTAGGTTACTACCGCCGGGGATTCTTCCTGCTCGGCAACGTAATAATTCCATGAACCCCAGGCCGCCTTACGATGTGGAAGCACTGACTCGTCAGTGTGCACCACAACCTTATTCATCTGGTAAGTGAGAGACCCTAGAACCTCGTGCTCCGCATAGGTGGCATCTTCAAGCACATCTAGCGCCTGGTTGGAATGGCAAGCTAGAACTACCTGGTCAAAGGACTCGCCGTTAACAAGGACTTGGTCCGCGTTACGACGCACGCTGATGACCGGAGATGAGGTCCGAATCCTATCACGGAACGGACGTATTAGGGCTTCCACATACCGTCTTGAACCGCCGCAGACCACCCTCCACTCCGGTCGGTCATTTACACTGAGCATTCCGTGGTTTCTGAAGAAATTCACGAAGAACTCTGCCGGCATCTCCAGAACGCGCTGAGGGGGCATAGACCAGAGTGCTGAACCCATTGGGATTAGGTAGTGCTGAACGAAGTGCGCCGAGTATTTACCCAATTCAATATATTCACCTAGAGACACGCCTCCGGCTTCCTTTGCGATGGCTTCGTGTGCTTCCCGGTTGAATCGCAAGATGTCCCGAATCATCCGGTAGTGTCCGAGCCTTAAGAGGTTTCGCTTCTGGACGAAGAGTTGGGAAACCGTGGAACCATTGTACTCTAGTCGACTGCGATCACTACGAACACTGAAGCTCATGTTTGAAGGTTGTGTGGGAACCTCCAAATCCTGTAGCAGCCTCGTAAAGAGAGGGTAATTCCGCTCGTTGTATACAATAAACCCTGTGTCGACAGACCACTCACCCGAGTCATCCTCGACACGAAGAGTGTTTACATGCCCACCAATACGGTCCCGTGCCTCAAATAGTGTAACCTCGTGAAGGGGATACAGTGCCCGGGCGACAAAGAGTCCTGAAATACCACTTCCCACGATAGCAACCCGCACAACTTAGGCCGATTCAGAAAGACGTTTTAGGGCCTGCCGCAAGTCGGACACAGCTTTGCCATTCACAAGCTTTCGTAAAAGTCTGCCATACGCTGGCGTGCAGCTGCACCAGGGAGGCTTCCTCTGCATGCTCCCATATTATCGACTAAGTGTCCTGGGTCGCTCGTAGCGGGAATGGCAACCGTCACAGCTGGATGGGAGACGATAAACTTTAGAAAGAACTGACCCCAACTCTCGATATCGTAGTCCGCTGCCCAACCAGGAAGCGAACGACCAGCAACACTCGCGAAGAGGTCGCCACTCGTGAACGGGCGATTTACCATTACTGCCACACCTCGCTCTTGGGCCAGGGGAAGCAGTATTTCCTCTGCATCACGATGGCCGATCGAGTAATCGAGCTGCACAAAATCTAGCTCGTATAGCCGCAGAGCTGCTTCAACTAAGTCGTATTGGCGCGGGAATGAAGTGGTAATTCCCACGTACCGCGCCCTCCCCTGCGACCTCCACTCGCGGACAGCTTCAAGGTGAGAGGCGAGGTATCGATCACTGAGATTTTGGAAATTGTCCCCAAGATTCCATACTTGCATTAGATCGATTGTGCGCTTGCCCAATGTATCCGATGATGCATTCATCTGGTCGACTGCAGCCGGCACACCTTCACCCTGCACGTTGACCTTGGTTGCCAAAAAAAGATCCTCCACTGCATCGATTGTCTGGATCGCTTCACCTACGAACGGCTCAGCCCGTCCGTAGGAGGGCGCCGTGTCAATGACAGTGCCTTCAAGCTCATGAAAAAGTCGCACAACCTCGAGTGGTTCACGCGCTTCTGATGAAGATGCATCGAGATTGAACGTGCCGGCCGAACCGAGACCGATTACCGGAACTCGCTCACCGTCTGACGGAATTGCTTTGGTAAGTAATGGCATCTGTTGCTGGCCAAAAAGAGAACGGCTATCGAATAGGGCTGTAGCTCCTATGCCTGCACCCACCTTGAGCGCATCTCGGCGAGATAGAACCATCTTCAACCTCCGACTTGTTAACTCTTATCTGATTGTGCCTCTATGGCCCCTGAATCTGGGGTCTCTTTTCTTTGAGCGCGACACTAAAGCCAGTTTTGGTAACTTTATCTGAGCAGTAGGTACACTGCATGCTGCTAGCGTACCCGACGCCACTGCAACACCACCGTGTAGATTGCGACGTTCAGTAGCATAAGTCCGACAGCAAGTGTCAGCTGGACTTCCTGATCGAGGCCAGTTGGATAGATCACTGAAAGTAGATAGTGCTCTATGAAGCCTCCCATATACTCACTAGACCCCGCAGCTCGTCTAAGGCGGTTCTCCATAGGAGTCAGCGGGCAGATCCCTCCAGTCAACTCAATCCAACTGCCCCACATAAAACAGGGGACATGGATCCAAGGTGCCCACTTCCACCTCAGTGTTAACAGGCCCCCAAATACGACAAAGATTATGAAGACGAAGTGCCCTGCCACGACCAGTGCAGCAAGGTTGCCATACGTGCTCGGAGACAGACTCATCCGTAAATCTGTCCCACAGTCTCGCCCCGTGTCTATCCTGCGACTAGGCTTTCCAGTGGTTGCCATCTCACTGCTTGCCTGAACCCATGCAACTAAACTTTCAGACTCTCGACGTTTTCACGGAAAGGACTTTCGGGGGCAACCCAGTGGCGGTGTTCCCAGATTCCGCGCACTTACCAACCGACCTCATGCAGCAGATCGCTCGGGAAATGAACCTTTCAGAAACGGTATTCCTCGGTTTTCCAGAGACCCAAGAAGGCACAGCGCGAGTACGAATTTTCACCCCTGACGTTGAGGTCCCGTTCGCAGGACATCCAACAATTGGTGCAGCAGTCTTCCTCGCAGGCCTCGTCGCGCAACGGAAAGCAAATAGGGTCACCCTGGTCCTAGAAGAGAAGATAGGACCTGTCCCGGTAGACGTACTTTTTGATGATAAGCATCCCACTTTTGCTCAGTTCACAACAGCGGTGCTACCCGAGTACAGACCCTCACCTTATTCAGCCACGGAATTAGCAGCCATGGTTGGGCTGGAAAAGTCTGATCTGTGTCCCAAAGGCCTCGGGCTCGCAATGGTCTCATGCGGACTTCCATTCCACGTAGTCCCGGTCAAGACGGTGGGCGCGGTTCGCAGGGCAATACTGGATACTGCAAGGTGGAAAGAGCTGCTCTCCGAGAGCTGGGCTCATCACGTCTATCTCGTTTGCCCGGAAGCAGAAGGAAAGGGAGTGGACGTCCGAGTACGGATGTTCGCTCCTGGCTCAGGGGTGCCCGAAGACCCAGCTACCGGATCGGCAGCAGCAGCACTGGGAGGCTACTTATCAGCAGCTGATGGACATAAGAACGGAAAATTGTCCTGGACTGTCGAGCAGGGCCTCGAGCTTGCTCGGCCGAGCAAGCTCTACGTAGAGGTTGATCGTCTTGGCGGAGAGATCACAGCAGTTCGTGTGGGCGGGCACACCATTGCTGTCAGTCAGGGCACCATGACGGTGCCCGGCTAACGTGTCTGCGCTACTTCGCTCATGGATTCCTTGGAGGGGCCTGGGGCTGCTTGTTCTTATAGCAGTATGTATCTCGAGCGCCACGCCGCGAATTGTTACCCGTTTGCTTAACCCAACAATCTCAAGTGGACTGCCCCAACCGACTTTGGAGGCCATCACTTTTCATTCCGAACTCAACGTGGCTGACCTACATACAGACGCTCTCCTCTGGGATTTGGATTTACTGAAACATCGGTCGTCAGGTCACATCGATATCCCACGCCTAGAGACAGGTCGCATTGCACTACAGTCGTTCACCGTAGTAACAAAATCCCCATTTGGACAAAACATTCGGCATACGTCTCCTGACTCAGACCTCATCACCCTGCTCACTGTCGCACAAGCCTGGCCCGTGCGTACCTGGGGCAATTTGACGGAGCGGGCGCTGCATCAGGCCAAGAAACTCCAACGCACAGCAAACAACTCTGGCGGCCGCCTCACCCTCGTGCAGACTCAAAACCAACTGACCGATGTACTAAGACGTCGAGAAGAGGGCGATAATACCATCGGCGCGATCCTCGGAATTGAGGGTGCCCACGCACTGGAGCGTGATCTGACCCAATTAGAGCGACTCTATAATGCCGGCTTTCGCTCTGTCGGACTCACTCATTTCTTCGATAATGAGGTCGGTGGCTCCGCACACGGACTCGATAAGGGGGGACTAACTGCTTTTGGAATGAAAGTTGTCACCCGCATGGAGGAAATCGGTATGGCGATTGACCTTGCGCACGCTTCGCCATCCCTGATCAATGATATACTAGGGACCGCAAGCCAACCTGTCCTCATCTCGCACACCGGTGTGAAGGGTACCTGTGACAACGAACGCAATGTTGGAGACGAGGCGCTCAGAGGTGTCGCCGTAACCGGAGGACTGGTCGGTATAGGGCTTTGGCCCGAGGCGATTTGCGGGGACACTGCAGCCGACTGGGTGCAAGCTGTGCAGTACGCAGTGGAGGTTGCGGGGATCGACCATGTCGGCCTCGGGTCGGACTGGGACGGAGCAGTCCCAGCAATCGTGGATGCAAGCGGAACCATCTACCTGGTGCAAGCACTTCTCGACAACGGTTTTGAGCGCGACGAGGTGCGAAAGATTATGGGTGGCAATGCGATTCGGGTGTTCCGACAAACACTACCCGCGCCATAGGCGGCAGGTGGCACCGTAAACCACTACGACCCAGGGATTATCTTCGAAGACCGTTAACCGGAGCAGCCTTATGAAGTATCTCCCATCCCTCCTCACAGCAGTGATGCTTTTCGGGGCATGCCAGGCACAGGACCCAGGATCAACACTTCGTGGTGCCCCTAATCCTGAACCGTGGAATTGGACCGAGGCTCAGGTACGCTCCGCTGTAGAGCAGGTTCGAGCGGGCCGAGACCTCACCCCCGACACGTGGCCTAACGGAGCCCGCGTTGCAGTACTGCTGTCTTTCGACGTAGACAACGAAACTATAGAGGGCTTGCGTTCTGGTTCAATCTCAGTAGGACCCTTATCAAACGGCGAATACGGATCACGTGTTGCATTGCCACGCATCGTTGACTTGCTCGACCAAGAAGACATCCCTGCAAGTTTCTTTTTTCCAGCTTGGAGCTTGAAGCTCGCGCCCCATCAAGCAGACGTAGTGCAGGCATCTGGCATGCATGAAATTGCTGTGCACGGGTGGATCCACGAGAGCAATTCCATTTTGGATGCAATTACGGAAAGGCGGCTCCTTAGTCAGGCCGTTGATGCACTCGAGCAACTAACTGGAGTGCGCCCGGTTGGATACCGCGCACCATCTTGGAACTTCAGCCCTAACACCCTTAGCATCATTAGAGAGATGGGATTCATTTATGAAAGCTCCCTGATGGCAGATGACCGTCCCTATGAGCTCTTGCAGAATGGGGAGCCGACTGGAGTCGTGGAGCTTCCGGTGGAATGGATCCTCGATGATGCTCCGCTCTTCAACCCACTCGGGGACCGCTATAGTGCGCCACGCGAAGTGATGCAAGTCTGGATAGATGAGTTTGACAAGGCTTGGGAGGAGGGCACGATGTTCCTTCTGACGATGCATCCCCACATTAGTGGGCACCGCTCGCGGATCATTGCTCTCGAAGGTCTGATACATCACATCAAGACCAAGGGAGAAGTCTGGTTCTCTACCCACGCAGATGCAGCACTCTACGTTCGGGAGTTCGCGGGAATGGATAACTGAAACCAACTTACATGACCCCTGGACCCATCGTAGCTTTTTATGCAGAAACCCCCAAACCCATCGGAGGCAGCATGTCATCAGGAAGGGTTGAGTGCATTTGGATCAAGCGCTCAGCAACTGGCAGGGTAGGTCACCGGAGCGGCGGTGCACTGGACCCCGTTGACGAGGCTTCATTCTTGAGCGGCCAAGGTATAGAAGGAGATGCAAGCTTCGGCCGTTCAACTAGGCACGTGACGATCATTGAAAAGGAGACTTTCGACCGCGTCAGGAAAATACTCCCCGCCGCGGATCCAGCGATGCGACGGGCCAACCTGATGATCAGTGGGATCCGCTTAGAAGAGACACAAGGAAAGATCCTGACTGTGAGCGGCATCCGTATTCTGATCAAAGGAGAGACAGTCACTTGCGACCTAATGGATGAGCAGTGCCCAGGACTCGGACAGGCGCTAGACCCCCATTGGGGAGGAGGTGCCCACGGCATTGTCTTAGATGACGGCAGGGTCCGAATTGGTGACGAAGTCTCACTCTCAGCCGACCCAGACGAACATACTCCTTGAGTAGTTGTCTTTAAAAGTTTGGCCAAAGGCCCTTAACAACTCTGAGCGTGCAGAATCCAGACTTCGATAGGTTGCAAGATCATATCATATCCTGTAGCCAATGTCCTCGACTCGTCGAGTGGCGGGAATACGTAGCCAGAGAAAAGCGAGCCTCTTTTAGCCAAGAGAATTACTGGGGAAGGCCAGTGCCTGCGTTTGGTGATTGCTCTGCCTCAATCCTGGTGGTTGGCTTGGCACCTGCTGCCCACGGGGCCAACAGGACAGGCCGAATGTTCACCGGAGACCGCTCAGGTGACTGGCTCTACCGAGCTCTCTTCCGGCAAGGCCTCGCCAACCAACCGACATCAAGGACCTGTGACGATGGCCTTCAGCTTAAGGACGTTCTAATCACAGCTGCCGTCCGTTGTGCTCCCCCAGCCAACAAGCCGACACCCGCTGAGAGAGACGCATGCCGCCACTGGCTTGAGCGGGAACTGGAGTTCCTGACCAGACTCCGGACCATCGTGACATTGGGAAATTTTGCCTACCTACAAACGCTACGAATACTAGCAAACCGGGGAATGGGGATTCCCCGTCCCAAACCCAAGTTCAGTCACGGAGCAGAACTGCATTTGGACGGAGGTCTCACCATAATCGCCAGCTATCATCCAAGTCAGCAGAATACCTTTACTGGCAAATTGACTGAGCAGATGTTTGATCAGATTTGGGCTCGAGCCCGAGACCTATCCCGACCATAAGGGGATCCTCCTAGTTGCCGCTTCGGGACGACCGGCGCAGCTTCTAATCCCAGATAACCCTACCCGAAGCGAGGCTGTAGATGCGTGCCCGGCTGATTCTGTCACTCGTTCTTATTGTCACAGGAAGCTCAGTGCTTCCCGTCGCGGCTCAAGACTGGGGCAATCCATACGGAGAATGGCGCTACTGGGGAGCTGACCAAAGAAGTACTCGATACTCCCCTCTCGACCAGATTAACGCGGACAACTTTGAGGATCTTGAAGTCGCGTGGATCTGGCGCGGAGACAACTTCGGGCCCCGGCCAGATTTTATTCAGCGGAACACGCCAATATATGCCGACGGCATCGTTTATTTGCTGGCCGGCACGCGACGCACGCTTGTTGCAGTGGACCCAGCAACTGGTGAGACACTCTGGTCATTTCGTGAGCCTAACACAGCTAGATGGGAAACATCACCCCGAAGGAACTACGGACGAGGAGTAGCCTACGGCGAGATCGACGGGCGTGGCGTAATCTATATGGTCACCCCTGCGTTCTTCCTTCACGCCCTCGATGCCAAGACTGGCCAACCTCTTGAAGGATTCGGATCTCAGATTCCCATTGAAGGATTCCGGGATACCGGCAGCGTAGACATGTTGGCCACACTCGGCCATCCGTACGATGTCTACAACGGAATTGATCCCTCTGTCGGTCAGATCACTACCTCATCAGCCCCCTTCCTCATCAATGGCGTGCTCGTCGTCGGTAATTCGGCGCAGCCCGGTGGTGGAGGCCAAACACGAATCGAAAATGTGCCAGGGGATGTTCAGGCCTTTGACATGCAAACTGGAGAGCACCTCTGGACATTCCACACGATTCCCAGGGAAGGAGAATTTGGCAACGATACTTGGGAGAATGACGCGTGGCGCTGGAGTGGTAATGTGAACGTTTGGGCACCGCTATCTGGGGATCCTGAACTGGGGCTAGTCTATCTCCCGACAGACGCACCCACCAATGACTACTTCGGTGGATTCAGACCTGGAAACAACCTCTTCGGAAACAGCCTTGTGGCAGTCGACGTGCAGACCGGCGAGCGCCGATGGCACTTCCAAGCCATCCACCATGACATCTGGGATTGGGACTTTCCGGTGCCTGGTCAGCTCGTTGATGTGACTGTGGACGGCCGAGAGATTCCAGCTGTCGTTCAGACTTCCAAGCAAGCTTTCGTGTACGCATTCAACCGTGAAACGGGCGAGCCAATCTGGCCAATAGAGGAGCGTCCCGTGCCCGCCGGCAACGTGGCCGGAGAATGGTACAGCCCAACACAACCATTCCCAACCCGACCCGCTCCATACGAGCTACAAGGGCTGAGTGTGGACGACCTAATGGACTATACTCCTGAGCACCGACAGATGGCGCTCGATGCAGTCTCTGACATAAAACTGGGACCGATTTACACACCGTGGGTCACAGACACGGATCCCGACGGCTTTCGTGCTACTGGCATGTGCCCGAGCGCGACTGGCGGCACAAATATCCCTGGCGGCCCGGTGATGGACCCAGTTACTGGCATACTATACGTGCAGTCTCGCAAGGCATGCTCTGGCGGTCGCCTTTCCCCTGGGTCAGATCGGGATGATGGCAGTCCAGACGGAGGCAATGGTATCGGCGTTACAGTCGTGGACTACGGTGCTGGTGGAGGGGGCGGCTTCGCTACCATTGATGGACTGCCGATCGTTAAGCCTCCATTCGGCCGCATCACCGCGATTGACATGAATACTGGAGAGCATCTCTGGTGGATCCCAAATGGTGAAACACCAGATCGTATTGCTAATCACGAACTCCTCGAAGGTGTGGACGTGCCGAACACAGGCTACCTAGGCAACGCCACGGCCCTGGTGACAGCAAGCCTCCTGATGTACGCGGAGGGACGTGGTGGGCGACCGGTTTTCTACGCCCACGACAAACAAACAGGTGAGCGCATCGGCCAGATAGACATGCCAGCGCCAGCAAGCGTGGCTCCCATGACCTATCTACACGAGGGCGTGCAACACATCATTGTCCCAATCTCGGGTCAGGGCACGGCAAGCAGTTTCCTAGCACTGCGGCTGCCACAGTAGCTCTTCCAGACAAGGCTGGTCTTACTACGCCGGCAGCCCTCACGGCTGTCGGCGCTTTGTCTTCTACATCGGCATGAACATGGTCATGCCGCTCAAAGACACCTCGCCGACAAAAATATTACCTGAGGCATCCACAATCACGCCTTCGCCAATCGTCCCATGCGGGCCATCTGTCTCATGCGCAGGGACAAAACCCTTAATAGAACCATCAGTCGCATCACCTATGTAGATACCGCGAAGGAAGCCAGGGTTCCGCTCGTCACCAGACTCGGAATCAATAGCGTAAATCGTGTCATCCTCTCCGATAAAGATATCGTTCGGCCTGCCAAATTGATGCCATGAGCCAATGTGCTCGTAGTCCTCCGTGAAGATCTGGATTCGGTTATTTCCACGATCGACTACAAAGAGCCGGTTCTCTGAATCAAAGGCCATCGCGTGTGGGATACTGAACTGCCCTGGACCACTGCCAAACTCTCCGAAACTGTCTAGGAAGGTCCCATCTGCTCGAAACCGGGAGATACGGGCAGTCGGACCCTGATACGAGTGACCCTCTGACACGAGGATCTCTCCATTAGGAGCGATAATGACATCGTTAGGCTGATCCAGCGCATCAGGGGGGCGACCTGTCCTTCCGGGAGTGCCTAGAACCATCAGGACCTCGCCCGTCGGAGAAAACTTTATAACCTGGTTCCCCTTCTGGGCTGCTCCCGGAGCACGCTCGAGCTCTGCTGGACTGGCTGTGCGACCATCTGTAGCCCACACGTTGCCTTCATCATCCACGTACAGACCGTGAGGGCGTACGAACATTTCAGCGCCAAAGCTAGCAAGAAGATTGCCCTCGGTATTGAAGCGCATGACAGGAGGATCCTTGGAGTCGATACAGTTATCACCTCCGCAACGCTCATGCACCCAAATGTCACGCCCATTGGGATCAATGTAGATCCCGCTAACCCTTCCCCACTCACGTCCATCAGGGAGAACACCCCAGTTACGGTGGGTCATGTAGGAGTCAGCCAGGGACACTGAGTCTTGTAAAAAGGTTTCTGTGTCACCATCCAGACGACAACCAGACATTGCTATCACAAGGAGGGGCAGAACAATAAACGCACTCATCAGCTTAGGAATCCTCATTGCATTCTCCAGTTGGCATTCAGGCAGGCTGGAACATGCGTGATGGGTATCCGGTACGAAACGTCCCCCCTTGCAGACCCCACAGGACACCGCTAGACCGACTGGATGAGACATTGCCACGACACTATGACCCTCACAGGCGGCAGAAGATTGTGGCAAGCCGATGTAGTCATCAAGAGAGTCTCTGGCTAGTTCAGCTTCATCATTGAACGGGGGCCACAGTCGCCCCAATGGATTGTTTAGATGCGTAGAATTCAGGACTTCGAATGGCTGCCTGCCGCTGCTCTGGTCAGCTTAATAAGCACTCCTCTCGCAGCCCAAGATGTCCCCTGGACGCCCCTCGCACGCGGGAGTGACAACATCGAGGTGCTCGGACACCTACCCCTTGGGCACCGTCTCTCTATCGCGGATATGGATGTCGAACAGGAACTGGATAGGCCCTACGCCTACGTAGCCCGTATGGTTTACGGGACAGAGGGGCCCAAGGGTACGGACATAATCAGCATCGAAGATCCAGAAAGTCCCGAGCTAATTTACGAATGGAGAATTGAGAACCAAGATCTCCACCTCCCCACAGGGGGTATGGACGTTAAGCACTTCAAGTGGGGCGACCGCTACTACGTAGTGCAATCGCTGCAGTTCGGGCAGGGGGGACCCGACTCCGACATGGGCGCCGTCATCTTGGATGTTACCGACCTACCAGATCCGTCAAGCGTGCATGAAGTTGCCCGTATCAGGGAGCCTGATATGCCTGGTGGATTCCACAACATCTTCATCTACAAACACTCAGATGGCCGGGTCTATCTCTTCACGACCGCACGAGCACCTGGGGCGCTAGTCTACGACCTTGGGATGATCGTCGAAGGCCACCTCGAGGGAGCAAGGATTGGC
Source organism: Gemmatimonadales bacterium UBA2982 (assembly GCA_002347035.1). Lineage (GTDB taxonomy): Bacteria > Gemmatimonadota > Gemmatimonadetes > Longimicrobiales > Gaopeijiaceae > UBA2982. The sequence goes on from DEAM01000022.1 coordinate 41,115, forward strand.
ATGGTACCTGTTCCGGATTCCCCTCTCGCAGGCGGTGGTGGTGGCAGCTACCACGATTTCTATGTCGGCTACCATCCAGATACAGGAGAAGATCGCTTCTATGGAGGTGGAACCGGAGGTTACTACGTCTATGATGTGTCAGATCTTCAGAATCCTGTGCTCCGCATCACGCTGACGGGCATCAGCGGTGTCAGGTCCGGTCACACGTTCACACCTGGGCCACACGGACGATATGTGATTGCTGAGACGGAGTACCAGTATGCTCCCCTGAGGATCTTTGATCTACAGCCTGCACTCGAGGGACAGGCTGCGAATATCCGATCCCCGATCGCGGCTTATACGGCCGACTGGCAACACTTGCTTCACAATCACGAAGTGCGCTGGCCTCTCGTATTTGCCTCAGGGTACCTGGATGGTTTGCAGATCTTTAGCCTTGCCGACCCTGCAAATCCAGTGACAGTTGGTTACTACGATACATACATTGGCCCTCCCAACACGGATCGCTATTCACAGTTCAACGGAGCTTTTGGTGTAGATGTCCGGAATCAAGATGGTCTTATTGTGGTCAGTGACATGTCTACTGGCCTGTGGACGTTCCGCATGGACGGGTTCCAGGGCTGGAGCGGTGAGCAGTGGGGTGTCCCTGATATCTCATCCGCACAAAAGTGGGACGAACCACTGAGGCGACCGATCAGCGATTAACAACTCTGGCAACTTCTGAGCACAATCCACTTCCACTTGTCGGCCTGTGACCCCTCTACTAGGCTCCGGCATGCTTTTCATCCTAGCCGCTGCCGCGCTTTTCAGCTCTGCTGAGATAGGTGGTAGTAACCCGACCTCCAACATTGGTCTAACCAACTGTGTCGCAGGAGGACCTGCCTATTACAGATTTCGGCTCTTCACCACGCGAAACGTACCTGGTACCGGCCTTGCCACGGGGTCGGCCGAAGTATCAGTGATTGAGGGATCACCCTTCTCAGTTTCTCTCTCTTCCGATGGGAGCTACGTGTACGATCTACAGATCTCACTGGAACGAATGAGGATACCGGCCCAAGGCCATCTAGTTGCCTGGGTCACGACACCCGAAATCGACCACATCCAACGTATCGGGGCATTTGATGCGGACCTCACGCTCGTCGCGCCAGTGGCCTGGAACAAGTTCATTGTTGTTATCACCCTAGAACCAATCAACGATCCCACTGCAACCACGTGGACTGGGCCCATCGCTTTCCGCGGCATGTCCCGTAGCGGGCTAATGCATACAATGGCAGGACATGGCGTGTTCGATCAGGAGAACTGTGCCATCTACGGATACGGCAACTGACGGGCGCACTCCAGCAGCAAAGATCTCTATGAAGTGTTCGGCAAGAAGTGTTCTGGTAGCAGCAATCGGGATTCTAATCCCTAGCTTTCTTGAAGCTCAGCAGGATACAGTGAGAGAGGGCTGGAGGATGGTGCCAATGGATCCCAACATGCCGATGATGCCCGGGTTGGAGGGGGCCGTTCCGGGGGTCAGTGCCTTTCTGCCCGGACTCGGCATCAACTTTGCTACAATCGCAGAAGCCCGTCCGTCCGAACTGGTGACTCTGGCGGATGGAGATACGCTCGACATCACAGTTTCCCTCGTCCGGCGCGAGTTACAAGGGCATGAGACGGTAATGTTCGGATACAACGGTCAGTACCCAGGGCCAATGCTCCAAGTGCCCGAGGATGCAACCGTGGTGGTTCGAGTGGCCAACCAAATTGAAATGCCAACCACGATCCATTGGCACGGAATCCGCCTCGAAAACCAGTTTGACGGCGTACCAGGCATAACCCAGGCAGCGATCCAAAGTGGCGACAGCTTCACCTATGAAGTGTATGTCCCGGACGCGGGTCTGTTCTGGTACCATCCTCATGTCCGAGAGGATGTGCAACAGGACCTCGGCCTCTTCGGGAATATGGTGGTCACACCCAGCGAAGCTGATTACTACGGACCCGCCAGCAGGGAAGTCGCCTTCGTCCTAGATGATATCCTTATGGATGATTCCGGTGTGCTTCCTTGGGGTGAGACAGCACCCACGCACGCACTTATGGGCCGCTTCGGGAATGTCATGATGGTCAATGGGGAGACAGACCATACCCTAACTGCCCAGACTGGCGAGGTCATTCGCTTTTTAATGACTAATGTCGCGAACTCTCGGACATTCAATGTGACCTTCGGTGGCGCCCCAGTGAAACTCCTTGCTTCGGATGTGGGGCGCTTCGAACGAGAGCAGTGGATTGAGTCGGTTGTTATCGGTCCCGCCGAACGCTATGTCGTCGATGTTCTCTTCGATCAACCAGGAAATTTCGTGATCGCTAATACAATCCAAGCGGTCAACCACTTCAGGGGCGAGTTCTACCCTCGGGTTGATACGCTTTCAGTGGTGACTATCACCGACGAGCGGGCACCTAGCGTTGCATCAGAAAGATTTCAGACACTGCGCACTCACCAGACAGTTGTGGATGAAATCAATCAATTCCGTCCACACTTTGGCAGAACTCCCGACTATGATTTAGAGACAACGGTTAGGGTGCAGGGGCTAAACCCGTCTATAGTGCTAACCATGGAGGCGGATACACTCTTTGTACCTCCAATGGAGTGGAATGACGCCATGCCAATGGCGAACTGGCTTTCAACGGGAGAACAGGTGACTTGGATTCTTCGAGACCGGAGAACGGGGGCCGAGAACCAAGAAATCAACTGGCAGTTTGATCAGGGGGATCTAGTCAAGTTCAGGATCTTCAACACACCAGAATCATTCCATCCAATGAACCACCCAATCCATATCCATGGGCAACGCTTTCTGGTGATCGCCCTCGATGGAGTCCAGAGCCAGAATCTTGTTTGGAAAGACACTGCAATCGTCCCAGTGGGGTCAATGATGGATGTCCTTGTGGAGATGTCAAACCCAGGAAGGTGGATGCTCCACTGCCACATTGCTGAGCATTTGCATACAGGAATGAGCCTCAATTTCACCGTAGCAGAAGCCTCGCCGTGAGTTCGACCTTACGCATAGTACTCGCAGGCCTCTTACTCATAAGCACTGTTTACATTTTCGTAGTAGGAACAAGAGGGTTCAGAGAGCGTCAAAGCATCACCAATGAGGTGAATGAACTCAGGGATCAACTATATCGAGCTCGTATCACATCGGATCGGTGTCGCAGTTCACTCACCACTAGTGAGTCATCCCTGCAGACGCTCACCACTAGAATTGATTCACTCCGAGCTAGGGTCGACAGCTTCGAAGCCCTCGGTAACGGACAGGTGCCCGCTGTTAACTACGATGAGTACTTATTAATCTTTAATAGCTACAATGATTCTGTGAGCGTATGGGAAACACGCTCCGAGCGGCTCCTGAACGCAGAAGCTTCCTGCCGCGACTCAATTGAGGAACACAACACTCTGAGTGACTCGATCCAAACCATCCTTCTGAATGCGGGCATCGAGACTAGTTGACCAGAGGTTCAGTCCCAAACCCTCATTGAATCTTCGAATAGCATGGACAGCTCTTGGGGCCCCACAGGCCTGGGTGAGAGTTTGGTGACCCGATGCTGTGGCAGAGTCCCCTCAACTAGAGACGGAATATCTTCAGCCTCGTAACCCACTGCTCCAAGTCCATTCGGCATACCCAGAGTTTTCATAAAGTAGATAACCCGCTCTGCTAAAACCTCACCCGCCTCTGTTGGAGACGCATCGGAAATATCGGCCCCAAGCGCAGCTGCTGCTCGAAGATGTCTCTCTGGATCGGCAGAATGTGTGAATCGAACGACAGCCGGCGTATTCAGGATCACTGACATTCCGTGTGGGACCAGGGGATGATTAACAGCGTATCCAGACGGCCGGAAATCACGAACCATACCGGCAACAGGATAGGACATTCCATGTGGCAAATGCACGCCTGCATTACCAAAGCCGATGCCCGCGATAGCAGCCGCCAAGAGCATCTGGGCGCGCGCCTCGTCGTCAGTCGGGTCGGCTACGACACGAGGTAAGAACTCAGCCATGAGTTCCAGAGCCCGGAGAGCCCAAACATCGCTAATCGGGTTAGAACCCTGATAGGCAGGCCGTTCTAGCGGACCTGCCGGCATAGGGCGTTTGCCGTAGGGCATCGCAGTATAGGACTCAAGTGCATGGCTGAGCACATCAAGCCCGGCAGAAGCGGCGACTGAGGCTGGCAGGGTTCGTGTGTTGTCAGAGTCAACAATACCGAGAGTCGGCTTCAGGTACCTATGAGCGATTCCCGTCTTTGCGCGCTTCTCTTCGTAGTCGAAAATTGCTACGCCAGTTGTCTCGCTACCTGTTCCCGCAGTGGTGGGCACCGCTATCAGCGGCTTGAGCGGAGCCGGTACCGGAATTCCCCTTCCGATTGGAGCGTTTACATAATCGAAAAAGCTTGCAGGATGCGTCGCATATAGGTTAGCCGCCTTAGCCGTATCAATCGTGCTGCCACCCCCCACAGCTACGAAGGAGTCGAAGTGCCCTCGGACAGCGAATTCAGCTGCGGCCTTGAAACTAGAGTCCTTAGGCTCTACAAGCACTGAATCAAAAAGCTCGTAGTTGACTCGGTTCTTCTTAAGAGATTCTGTGACAGTCTCCCCCACCGGAGCATCAATCAGAACGGGATCGATCACTAGCATAGTGCGCTTAGCACCCATGTCAGTGAGGTCCATGCCGATCTCCCTCGTGATACCATGCCCGAAGCGAATGTTAGCTGCAGCCATCTGGAAAGCGGTGTCGTGCTTCATTGGCCAGGGCATCTCCAATTAGGGTCCACAGTCTGATCCATCTGGTCCAGGAACCTAGTATGTGTATAAGGTTGACCCCTTAGATCGCCACCCTCGGCCAGGAGATGGAAGTGCCCCGACTCGACAGAAAGATCGCTATGATCACAGGTGGAAGCCGGGGCATAGGTGCTGCCACTGCACGGATATTCGCGGAACAAGGTGCCAGTGTGATCATCACCCATCGGGACAGCGCGTCTGACGCTGAAGGTGTGCGGGCAGCCCTTCCTGGTAACGGGCACCGTGTTATTCAGGCTTCGGCGGCAGATACCTCAGCAATCGAACTAGCAGCAAAGTCGGTGGCTGAAACTGAAAAGCGCCTCGACATACTCGTGAACAATGCGGCACAAACACGGGTTATTCCTCACACTGACCTTAACGCTTTAGACGACGATTTCTTTGATGCCGTAATGAAAACTAACGTGCGCGGGGCCTTCGCGACCGTGAGAGCGTTTCGTGACCTTCTCACTGCCGGAGATGGCGGGGTGATTGTGAATATCTCCTCACTAGCAGCTCGTATGGCTGGTGGGAGTAACATCGCGTACTGCGCATCGAAGGCTGCTATAGATAACATGACCCTCTCTCTTGCAAGGGCATTAGCTCCGGAGATTCGTGTCGTATCAGTCGCACCAGGACTCATAGATACCCAGTTCACTAGCGCCTGGGATCCTAAGGTGCGACAGGCCTATATCGAGCGAACAGCGCTCAAGCGTCTTCCGACGCCTGAAGACATCGGTCGTGCTGTTTTGGCCGTAGTTAGCGACCTGACCGCCACAACAGGAACCGTCATCCCGATAGACGGCGGGCGACCTCTAGGCTAGTCAATGGTCAAGCGATCGCAGCCTTCGGATCGTTGACGCGCTGGAGTAGAATCAACCCAATGATGAACATCACACTGACTGCCATCACTGATACGCGCTGGTTTCCACCTGTAAGAAGTGCAACTTGTCCAAACACTATTGGGCCAATTACTGAAGAAGATTTTCCGCAAAGTGCGTAGAAACCGAACATTTCTGATTCTCTTCCCTTAGGGATTAGGGAGGCCATGAAAGTACGACTCACCGATTGCACGGCGCCTAATCCGAAACCCGCCGTCATCGCGAGCATTGCAAAGGCAAGTTTCGACTCGATGAAATAAATACTGAGAGCCACTGCAATCCACATGATAAGCACGCCACTCAAGACCTTCTTCGGCCCTATTCGATCCGCTGGCTTAGCGAGTGCAAAAGCTCCGATGAGCGCGGTAAACTGAATACCGAGTATCATCATGATGAGTTCGTCCCGCTCGAAGCCGAAAGTGGTCCGAGCCAGAGTGGTCGCAGTTACATAAGCGGTCAGAACCCCATCAATATAGAAGAAAAAAGCTAGTAGAAATCGACGGAGTTCTTTCTCCCGCATCACTTCCCCCCAAAGCTCCCGAAAGCTAGTCAGCCCCCACACTGAGGCTTGAGATAGGGTCATCTCACGCGCAGTGTCTTTGGGTAGGTAAATAAATGAGGGTATTGCGAAGAGCGTGAAGAAGAGGGCAACCATAATCCATACGAGTGAAAGGTCTGCCCCACTTTGAACCAGTGCCAGTGCCAATACGAGACCGATCGCCGAACCTAAGTACCCGATGCCGAAACCAAGCCCCGAAACCCATCCCTGCCTTTCCATAGGTGCTATGTCAGGTAGGTAGGAATTATAAAAAACAAGAGCCCCCTCAAACCCCACGTTAGCTAGAACAAATACCGCGAATCCTAAAACCACCGTTCCAGGCCCGAGAAGAGGGAAGCACAATACCCCTAGAATGCATAGTGCGACGTAAGTCCCCATGAGCCGCTTACGAGCACCAGCACGGTCGGCCACTGCCCCAAGAATGGGTGCGGTTAATGCTATAATCAAAGCTGAAGTTGATACCGCAGCAGTCCACCATGCATCTCCCCGACCACCTTCGGCGCCAACTACACCCTGGATGTAAAAATCCTGAAATACGACGCTGACGACCACCGCCGGAAATACAGAGTTCGCGAAATCAAATGTCACCCATGCCCCGACTTGCCGATTATTCACTCGCAACTCCTAAGGAGGGGGACAAAGAACTCTAATGCCGAACGCTTAATCGCATCTACAGCGTTCTCAGTCACATAAGAACTTAGTTGCCCCAAGCCCAAATCCGTACGACTCTCAGTTGCCAATGCCATCCATCTGCCACCGGAATACCCCATTAAGCCTGTCGCGCCTACCATTCCCTCGGTAGTGGTCTAATGGCAAGGCTCTTGCACTCATTTTCAGGCCCGGCTTCAGCATCAAACCTGACCCCAGACTCTGTACTCTCTCCACCGGATCCTCCTTCACAATACCTGATCATCTTCACACTCTGGCTACTCGTATTTTCAGCCTCCAGCCAGATCATGATCATTGCTCCGATCTTACCCTTGATTGGAGAAGAATTGGGCATCGCCGATGCTGCACTTGGTACGCTCATTTCTGCCTACTCACTCATGGTTGGGATGTTCGCGATCCTTTCGGGCCCTGTCTCCGACAGAGTTGGGCGTCGGCGCATACTAATCCTGGGTTGTCTGACGATGACCGCCGCACTCATCCTTCATGCTTTCGTAGTGGGTTACTACTCGTTCCTGCTCGTCCGGGTGTTCGCCGGCTCTGCAGGAGGTATGTTGAGCGGCGCTGCAGTCTCCTATGTAGGTGACGCATTCCCCTATGAACGGCGAGGCTGGGCTACCGGCTGGGTGATGAGCGGCAGTGCCTTCGGTCAGATCATTGGGATTCCGTTAGGGATTGTTATGGCCTCCCGTTGGGGCTTCCAGTCACCCTTCTACATGTTCGCAGTGACTATGGCAGCCACAGTGCTGCTGCTTTTTTATGCAGTCCCACAACCGGACGTTAGGAGGACCGAGCACGCCCTCAGTGTACGAAAGGCAGCAAGTGACTACTGGGACATGCTACGGCGCCCTGAGATCGCGTGGGCAGCAATTGCGTTTTTCGTGATGTTTCTCGGAGTCTCAGTCTTTGTGGTCTATCTGCCTACATGGCTTGAGCGGAATCTTGGGGCGACCGGAGGCCAGATCGCACTCATGTTCCTTATTGGGGGCATCGCCAACGTTCTTGTTGGCCCTTACGCAGGAAAAACGTCTGACCGGATTGGGCGGAGGGGAATCATCCTTCTTGCATGTGTGGGGCTCTCCATCGTAATGCTCCTGACCGTCCCGCTAGTAGCAAGCATGCTCATGGCATACGCCATGTTTTTCCTCACCATGGTGCTGGTGGCCATGAGGACTAGCCCATTCTCAGCCCTACTAACCTCCCTTGTCCAAGACGAACGGCGCGGGTCCCTAATGAGCCTCACAGTCGCACTGGGACAGATGGGCTTTGCTTTCGGAGGGGCGGTAGCAGGACCTCTGTTTGCAAACGTTGGTTACTTTTCCAACACCCTTATAGGTGCTGGACTTATCTTGAGTATGGGTTTGATCGTTTGGTTCTTTATTCCTGAGCCTAAAAGCTAGAAGGAAGCCCCCTGTCGCACCCAAGCCGGGGGTCTATCTTCTCATTCCTTTCGGATGTAGTCACTTATCAACTGCAGATGGCTAAGTATCGCGCACGCCACTGAGATTGGTGCATGGACTTGACCAAAGTCAAAACCCTCACATTGATGAATAAAACCCGATGAGTAAGAGGCCCACGTTACATCTGGCATTCGAACGCGATATCGTTGAAATCCAGGCTCAGATAAGTAAGCTCCTCGACCTAGCCGAGAGGAGAGACCTCGACGTCACCGAAGAGATCGAGGGGCTCTCAGGGCGCCTCGAGCTCCTTAAACAGCAGACCTACGAAAACCTTGAACCTATGCAGCAAGTACAGGTGGCCCGCCACCCAAGTCGGCCCTATACGCTCGACTATGTTGAGCGGATGTTCACCGACTGGGTGGAACTCCGGGGTGATCGCACCTTTCGAGATGATGAGGCTATCGTCGGTGGGTGGGCCCGCCTCCGAGAACACTCCGTAATGGTATTAGGTCAACAGAAGGGCCGAGATATGAAGGAGAACCTTCGTCGTAACTTTGGTATGCCACATCCGGAAGGATACCGCAAAGCCCTCAGACTAATGCGCCAGGCAGAGAAGTTCGGTCGACCCGTGATTATTTTTATTGACACACCTGGTGCATACCCTGGTGTCGGCTCAGAGGAACGAGGTATTGGAGAAGCGATCGCGTTTAATCTTCGGGAAATGTTTCGGCTTCGTGTCCCATTGATTTCTGCAGTTATAGGCGAAGGAATGTCCGGTGGGGCCTTAGGGATAGGTATAACGGATAAAATTCTCATGTTGGAGCACGCTATTTACTCCGTAATATCACCGGAAGGATGTGCGGCTATACTCTGGCGCTCGGCAGACCGTAAGGAAGAGGCGGCTCGCGCATTAAAACTCACTGCGCACGACCTTCTTGAGATGGGCGTCTGCGATCAGGTAATTCCTGAACCATCTGGTGGAGCCCATTCAGATTGGGATGAAGTTGCTCATGCCTTAGAAGAGGTTCTTTATGACACATTAAGCGGACTTTCCAAGCTTCCCCCTAAGCAGCTCATCGAAAGCCGGAGATCTAAATACAACTCGATTGGTGCCTGGCGTGAGGCCTGATAAACCTGTGGCTGGTTTTGCAGAAATCCGCTTTAAGGGTACCCGGAAGGGATATTTTTCGTATTCACAGCTTGATCTTAGGCCAGGACACGCTGTGGTCGTCGAGGCTGACCGAGGAGAGGACCTGGGCAACGTATCTGCTTTAGGGATCATCGCAGAACGCAAGTGCTCATCCTCCGGAGGAGGCTGTGCAACACCCACTCCTGAACATCGGGTGCTCCGCGTAGCGCGTCCCGATGAAGTATCAAGAATCACCACCTTGAGAGAAGACGAGCTGCGGGTGCGAGAAGGGGCCCGCAAGCTGGTTTTAAAGCACAGTCTCAAGATGAAGGTCACAGAAGCTGAGTGGCAGTTCGACCGCAATAAGCTGATCATTTACTTCACAGCTGATAAACGTGTCGATTTCCGGAACCTCGTAAGAGATCTCGCTAAAACCTTTCGAACTCGCATTGAACTCAAGCAAATTGGTGTCCGGGATGAAGCGGCACTCTTGGGTGGGATAGGCAGGTGCGGGCGAGAACTCTGCTGCTCTACTTGGCTGCCTGAGCTCAAGCCAGTGTCTCTTCAATTGGCTAAAGACCAACGTCTCTCGCTCAATCCGGCACAAATCAGTGGCTGTTGCGGGCGGCTCATGTGCTGCCTGATGTATGAACATCGCACATACGTAGAAGCGCGACGTCGATTTCCACGGGAAGGACGCAGAATCAAGACTTCGCGTGGCGATGAGAAAGTCTTAGTTGTCGACATCTGGTCGGATATGGTTTCACTAAGAGACTCTGAAGGAGAGAGCAGAAGCATCTCTCTCGATGAGCTTAAACTAGAAATAGATCAGATCCGGGCGCGCACGCCTAAGGCCGGGAAGAAGGATGGATCGTGAGCCAACCGACTCGCAGGTATATCACCACCCCTATCTACTACGCATCCGGGGACCCACATATTGGCCACGCTTACACTACGATCCTCGCGGATGTGCTGGCTCGTTTTGATCGACTAACTGGTGCAGATGTCCTCTTTTTGACAGGCACCGACGAGCACGGGCCCAAGATTGAAGAGGAAGCAAGCAGGCAAAGCTTGTCGCCAATTGAACTGTGCAATCTCATGGCTGAGCGCTTTCAGGCAGCATGGAAGACGCTTGAGATCTCACATGACCGGTTCATCCGTACCACGGAAGCAGAACACAAGGCTGTGGTTACTGCGTTCTTAGAACGTTTGTGGGAACGAGGAGAAATCTACGAAGGGCCCTACAGTGGATGGTACTGTATACACGAAGAGCGCTACTGGACTGAAAAGGACCTAGGTCCCAATCACTCGTGCCCGGACTGCGGTCGCCCGGTAGAACACCTTCACGAAACCAACTACTTCTTCAAGATGGGGGCATATCAGGATGCTCTTATCTCACACATTGAGGATAACCCCCATTGGATCGTTCCAGAGATCAGACGTAATGAAATCCTAGGCTTCCTGCGGCAGCCACTTGGTGACCTTTCAATCTCGCGTCCTAAGTCCCGAGTAAGCTGGGGCATCACATTGCCCTTTGATGAGGATCACGTCGCCTACGTTTGGGTTGACGCCCTCATAAACTACCTGACCGCTTCCGGTGCTATTGACCCTGGAAAAGTGACTGGGGAGCAGGGATTTGAAGATGTTTCAGGTTCATGGTGGCCGGTGGACCTACACATCATGGGTAAGGATATCCTCACCACACATGCGGTCTATTGGCCCACGCTTCTGATGGGTGCTGGGTTACCCGTTTTTGGGCAAATCCTAGCGCACGGGTGGTGGGTAGTGGGTGAAGCGAAAATGTCTAAGTCACTCGGTAATGTGATTGACCCATTAGCCCTGAGAGAAGAGTTCGGAACAGATGCTGTCCGTTGGTACTTGCTCCGTGAAATGCCTACTGGTGGAGATGCCTCCTACACAGCGGAGCGGTTCCTGGCCCGGTACGACGAGTTAGCCAATGTCCTAGGCAACCTCGGAAGTCGTGTAATATCGATGGTATGGAAGTACCGCGATGGGGTCGTACCTGAAGCACTCGGTAATGGTTTGGATACCGAGATCACTGAGGCGATCCGGAAAGCCACTGAGGCCATGGCGCATTACAAGGTCCACGAAGCATTAGCAGCCTCTATGGATCTCGCGCGGATTGCTAACGGCTATGTCGAGGACAGACAGCCCTGGTCTCAAGCTAAAGACCCGGAAGCTTCAGGAGACCTAGACCAGACACTAGCCACACTTACCCGGGCCCTCATCGTACTTTGCGCGCTTTTTGAGCCGGTCACTCCCGCCAAAATGGCAGAAATGGCCCTCAATTTAGGGCTGGATGGGATACCCACACTCGAGGAGTCCCGCTCTCTTGAACTCGCAGGAAGACGGGTCTCTAGAGGCAAGCCACTGTTTCCACGCATCGAACCGTCATGGGCAGTTTAGCAGTGGCCCCCCGAGTTTATTTGACTTCGCGTCAAAAGGCCTAATAGGTTTGGCCTAACGAGTCGAGTCATTTGACTCTAGAGCCCCTTGGGGCGGGTTACACACACTATCGTTTACCTGGACCCAGGTAGGCCAATGACCGGAAATAAATGGACCTTCCTCCTGGTTAGGGGTGAGAACCAGCCGGTTAAGCAGTACTCCGTCTCCACCCAGACACTTCGCGGCCTTCTCATCCTCAGCTCGCTTATCGCGATCTTTATGATTGGGTTAGCCCTGTCATCCGGTGTGGAAGTAATGGCTCGCGTCGAGGCCCGCGAACTTCACACAAAGAATGAGGCTCTCGATAGAGAGTTCGCCACCTTCGAGACCCGCATCCAGGGCTTAGAGGCTACCCTGGATGCTGTGGCAGCGAGTGATGCGAATTTCAGAAGCATCGCAGGCTTGGAAATTATTGACCCGGAAGTGCTTCAGGCTGGTGTCGGTGGACCAGGACTAGGGTCTCCATCAGACTCGCCACTCTGGGTAGTTGACTCTACTAAAGCAAAAGCGGCTTTTGCACGCTCCTACGACCTTAGTGCTCTAGAACGTCGGGCTTATCTGTTATTTGAGAGCCTAGAAGAGGCCACTGATTCCGTGCTTGCCCACCGCGACTTGCTTGAATCCACACCGTCTATCTTACCGACTATTGGACGGCTGAGTAGCCGCTTTTCACAGGCGCGAGTGCACCCTCTGCACAACCGCCCACTCCCACATGAGGGTGTGGACATTTCAGCACCCAAGGACACCCCTATCTTCGCCACTGCAAAGGGAACGGTGGTGCGAGCAGGCTGGGTTGTAGGCTACGGCCTCACCGTTGAAATCGACCACGGCTTTGGTTTCACGACGCTGTACGGCCACACGTCTACAATTTTGGCGCGATTAGGGCAGGAAGTAGTGCGGGGTGAGGTGATCGCTCGTGTTGGCAGCACTGGCATATCTGCATCATCGCACCTTCATTATGAAGTCAGGGTTGACGGAGTCGCTGAAGACCCTACGAAATACATTCTTCCGGAGGTAGTCACGAATTGACCTTTGAAAGCTCTTGGCTTCCAGGGGCACTTAAGCTTGAATCGTGTTTTTCCCTCGACTACCTTCGGACGTTTCCTTTCCACGGAGCAAGATGCATGGAGTTCGTTTTATGAGAAGGACGCTCCCTTATATGCTGGGGCTACTACTGGCGGCCGGAGCCTGCGGACCTGCTGAGGTCGTGGTGACAATGGAGATCGATGTCCCGAACCCAAGTGGCGGCTCGGTCCCACTCGCCCTCTCGGAAATTGAGGTTCAGCTACTCCCTTATGATCGAGATGCTGTCTTCGATTCAATGACAACCGCCTTCGGGACACCTGAACCAGCTATCCCTCCGGATCTGCTGGCTGCCCGCGCTGAGGTGCAAATGGCCCAAGAGACGTGGGCCGCGTCTCAGAGCCGGTGGAACATCCTGCGAGATACACTCCAGACACTGAGTTCGGCACTCGAACAGTACAGCCGAGGCGAAGCCCAGTACCTCATGCTCTTCCAGGAATTTCAGGACTTTGATAATGAATACTCTAGCGTAGAAAGGCAGGTTGAGGCTGACTTCGCTGAGTTTGATCGACTGCAGCAAGGGACTATCAGAGCTAGTGACTCAGTGCGGATCGTCATAGACCAGTGGGCCGACGAGGCATTTACTGACGTAGGAACGGTATTTCGTGAGAAACAACTAGAAACCGGCCTAGACGTCGCCGTCGATACAACTGATGCCAGCGGTATAGCCCGCACAAACCTACGCGTAAGGCCTGGACAATACTGGGTCCATGCCCGCTACGAGCTGACCTACTCAGAGCTCTACTGGAACGTCCCGATTACGGTTGAAGGAGGGGATCCGGTCCAAATCCGACTTACCCGAGACAACGCGGACGACCGTCCTCTCCTCTAGTCACGGGTACCTGAGCTAAAGTTTGGGTAGCAAGCCGCCTGGGTTAAAGAAAGCCTGGGCGGCTTTCTCTTGACATCTGGATTTGTATTGTGAGTGGCTGTCACAAAGGCTGATGTGCACCATATAAACCTCCGACTTCGTAACCAAATCTCTGGACACTAACCCATCCTACCTTCCTTTCCCGAACAATTACTGTGAGCAAGGCACCAAGCTTGACAGCACCGGACCGCTTCGCAGGTGTCATCCCTAGTGCTGGCTCATCGAGTAGAATGGGTGAGCCAAAGGGCCTGCTAGAGCTTGACGGAAGAACTTTTCTATCGCGCACGGTCAGCGCACTGGTGGAAGGCGGATGTGACCCGGTCTTTGTCGTTGTCGCGGTAGATGAAAAGGAACTCGCAGCTGAAGCCGCTAGAGCCGGTGCCGTCGTAGTAGAAAATTTAGCGCCGGGAGAAGGTCCAATAACATCACTCAGGTTGGTACTCACACTTTTGGACAGCACCGTCGCCGGGTTAGCATATCTTCCCGTGGACCACCCAATGGTCCGACCAGAAACAGTTTCTACGCTTCTGCAAACTGCTCGCACTAAAAATGCTTTGCTCACTATACCGATGATAGGAGACAAAAGGGGCCACCCCGCTCTCTTTTCCGCCTCCCTTTTCTCTGAACTATCCGACCTAAGCCTCGAAGGGGGCGCACGAACCGTAGTTCACAGACACCTTGAGAAAGCCACACAGCTTCAGGTAGAAGACCCAGGAATCCTCGTGGACGTCGACACTCCGGAAGCCTATAGGGCCCTGAGTAATACTTTAGGATCGAATAGCGAGGGGGCGAGGTGACCCTGCCAGCAGCAGAAGCGGCAAAGCTCATGATGTCCGTTACCGAGGCAGGCGGAGCTACAGTAGTGGCCCTGGTAGTAGACTCGCCTTATAAGGATTATACAGGTAAGCGGCTTGCCATTGTGGAATCCACACCCGGCGCCCAACTGAACATTCACGGAGGTTTGGGCTCCGAGGCCCTAGACAAGAAAGTCAGCGAGCTAATGTGGGACGCCCTTCAGGACCCTCGCTCACACGATGGCTTGCGGCGCGTAGAGACTGACGCGGGAACCCTGGAGCTCTACCTTGAAGTTAAGCGCGCGGTCCAAGAGCTCATCGTGGTTGGAGCAGGACATATCGCGCAGCCTATGGCCCACCTTGGAGCCCTGCTTGGCTTTAAGGTAACGGTCCTAGACGACCGACCTGACTTTGCGACCCGAGAGCGGTTCCCTGAGGCCGAGCGACTTGTCGCAGCCGACTTCTCCAACCCGTTTGCTGATATAACAATTCACAGTCGGTCGCATCTTCTCCTAGTGACCCGCGGACACAAGTACGACTATGAGTGCCTGATCCGAGCCCTCAAGATGGACCCGCCACCTGCGTATATTGGCATGATTGGAAGCCGGCGGCGCGTACGGGCTACGTACGTACAACTTCTCGATGAGGGGATAGGGCATGATCTTATCGATCGTATCCACGCTCCGGTTGGACTAAATATTGGAGCAGAGACTCCGGAAGAAATAGCCGTCGCGGTAGCGGCCGAACTCGTGATGTTACGCAGAGGAGGGACAGGGCTGGCACTAAAGGACGTTGAGCGGATTGCAGAGAGGTTCTTCAAGGAAGACGAAGGAGAAGGCCAAACGTGACGAGAGAAGATGATCGGACTCTTACTGATGCTCTGCTGGCTGCGCGTCAAGCAGGCCGCCTCTGTGTGTTAGCTACTGTAGTGGAAACCAAGGGCTCAACACCCCGGAAGGTTGGCGCGCGCATGCTAGTTGATCCCGCGACTGGTTTAGTAGGGACAGTAGGGGGCGGGTGTGGAGAAGCTGAGGTAATTGAATCTGCCCACAGAGTGCTTGGATCAGGGGTTCCTGAGCGTGTCCGAGTAGATCTCACTGATGACTTGCTCTCATGGAGCCCGGCCGTTTGCGGAGGCATCATGGACGTCTTCGTAGAGCTAATCCGCAACGAATGAGCACGTCCGATCGAGTCCGTATCCATTACCAGCGTCTTCCCGACCAAGAGGAAATCTTCAACCAACGACTCATCCTTGAACGTGACGATGTGATCGTGACTCTAACGGACCCTCTCTCGCTTAGTGAACCGATCATTGTAGAAGGAGAGTTGATCTTAGAGTCAGGCTCACAAGCAGTCTGGTTTACGTTCCCCGGAGCCTGGCACGATGTGGGACGCTTCTATCGTGCCGATCATTCTTTCGTGGGCTTCTATGCGAACGTCCTCACACCTCCAACGATTAATGGCCGTGTGTGGCACACAACTGATCTATTTCTAGATGTCTGGGTCCAGGACGATAGCCCTGCCAGAATTCTTGACGAAGATGAGCTCGAAGAAGCTTTGGAGCACGGACACATTGATCTCCATACTGCAGACCGCGCGCGAAAAGAGGCAACCCGGTTGATTGAACTATCAGAAGCTGGCGATTGGCCACCAGACATCGTTAGGGAAATGACACTCGCCCGGATTTTGAGTGAGGAGGCCTACGCTTCGGCCTCTGCTAGGTAGACAGCGCAAAGACGCGAAAAGTCTATATGCACCTGCCTGAGAACTGCCGGATCCTCAAGAACGCAGTCTATCAGTCTGTCGTACCCGTCTAAAGACGAAGCTGGGATCTCAATGTCTTCCCGGTGATAGGACCCCTCGTCAACAAAAAGAAGCCGCACTCTCACCATTGCGCTCTGCTCTAGGATGCTCCAGCTCCATCTTCCTCCAAGAGATCCTCTATATAGGCCTGAATGGATAGGAAGTCCCCAGGAATACGGCGGACTGACCCATCCTTGTTAATCATAATGGTCGGGGTGCCGCTCACCCCAAGTTGCTGACCTAGATACATGTTAGCTGTAACCACCTCAGCATGCCTGTCACTCTTTAGACATTCATCGAACGGGCCTCGATCCAAACCCAGGTCGCTAGCGTAGTCTACGAAGGTATTAACGGCCCTGGTTTCTGTAGACCACCGAGGCTGCATACGAAAGAGATGATCGTGGTACTCCCAGAACTGGTCCTGGTCATTCGCACAGCGAGCCGCACGCGCAGCAAGGAATGCGTGCTGATGCATCCCACCGAGTGGAAAGTCGTAAAAGATGAACCTCACCTGACCAGTCTCTACGTATGAAAGATCAATCTGCGGCTTGATCATCCCCGCAAAATTCATGCATGCTGGACATTGATAATCCCCGAACTCAAGGATCTCGATTGAAGCATCTGGATCCCCCCTGGTCACACCCTGAGCCAAAGCGACAAGCCGGTCGAGATCTTCTATTCCCTCAATCTCTATAGGAGCAACAACAGCACCACCACTCCCGGACCCGACTGACAGTGCCACAAACGCTACGCCAACTATGGCAACCGCAGCGAGAACCAAATAAAGTTTTCTCATATTCGATCCGCCCTCGCGGGCTTCTCGGCGTCGCTCGCTTCTAGACACTTTTCACACTCCATCGGTGGATACATCAGGTCTTGAAAATGTTCTTGCAGCGAAAGCCAATCAAGCGGCGATTGAACTAGCTCGTGAGAAGCTCTACGACCTCAGGGGTCACTGACAAGTCCTCAAGCACGTGGTCTGCACCTGTAGCCTCTAACTCTCTAGCCGTGTAGGTCCCGGTTGCGACCGCCACGGTACGCGTGCCCCCAGCGCGCCCACATGCAACGTCTCTAGGCGTATCACCCACAACAAACGTCTCATTCGCGGACAGATCTGTCGCCCAATGTGCCCTTGCGCGCCTGAGTGCGATCGCCGGGAGTTCATCCCGTTCCTCATGGTCCGACCCAAAACCACCCACCTGAAAACGGTCCCACAACTTTGCTGAAGACAACTTCAGCTGCGCGCCTCCAAAGATGTTCCCGGTTACTAGACCGAGTGCGACGTCATCAAAGGCCCTAAGTGCATCAAGTAAAGCAACAACTCCTGGAAGGACAATCATTGGCCGACCATTAAGCCCGACCTCCAAATGTGCTAGGTAACGAGACCAAAGTTTTAGAAATCCAGAGTCGATAGCATCGTCATCCAAGCCTGCTAAGGTCAGTAGCTCACGAGCTATTTGTGGATCCGTTTTCCCAGCAAAACTTACACGTTTCACTGGGCCTACAGCCCCGTACGTTTCCTCCATAGCTGATGTGAAGGCCTCCTTGGCCGGGCCGCCCTTCAGAAGAGTCCCGTCTATATCGAAGAGGATAAGTCGACGCAATCGAAAGCCACCCTAGACTAATTTGGCTAGTATTGCCGAGTCGAGGTTCCCTCCACTTACAACGGCTGCCACCCGTTGGTCTTGCACATTGACCTTCTCCGCAAGAAGCGCTGCAATAGTCGCAGCTCCACTATACTCGACGATGAGTTTCTGATGCTCAATGAGCTGAAGGGTTGCCGAACGAATCGTTTCATCACTCACAGTAACGACATCATCTATCAGGTCTCGAGCATGTTCAAATGTTAATTGACCCGTAATCACTGGAGCTAGCCCGTCTGCAATAGTTTCCATGTTTGCCAGAAGCTTTGGCGATCCTCGGTCCAATGCCAGCCGCATCGATGCTGCCCCTTCTGGCTCCACCCCAATCACTTTTGTAGCAGGAAGCATCCTCTTGATACATGCCGCAACCCCACTCGCCAGACCCCCACCACCAATCGGTGCAAGTACCATATCCACATCGGGCCATTCTTGTGCAATCTCCCGCCCCACAGTCCCCTGACCTGCGATGATATGCCGGTGGTCGTAGGGCGGGACAATCACTAAGCCCTGCTCAGTCGCTAGCGCTTCTGCCCGCTCTTGTCGCTCTACAGATGTTGTACCTTCAAAGATCAGCTCGGCACCTAGTCTCTCTGCTCCATCCCGCTTGACCTTAGGTGCCGAAGTGGGCATCACCACAACAACTCGTAGCCCGCGCAGCTTGCCTGCCAGTGCAACGGCTTGCCCGTGGTTTCCTGACGAATAGGTGCATACACCAGCAGCAACCTGATCGTCAGAAAGCTGAGAAAGGAAGTTGAATGCTCCCCGGATCTTGAAAGACCCCCCACGCTGCAGACTCTCGCACTTGATGCGCACCATCGCATCCACTGACTCAGAAATCGAGTCTGCGTCCATGAGCGGTGTAGGGATAATAACTCCAGCAAGACGCCTGGCAGCCGACTCGATCTCAGTTAGCCCAACGAGTCCCTCGCCTTGTAACACTTGATTCACTCCGAGTCCCCAACCCCTGCAGAGTCTAGCGTCTCGGCCAACTCTTCATCCTGGCTATTACCGTTCTCGTCCTCGATCACAAGTCGAGCAACGTCGACGACTGAGTCACCCTCATCGAGATTTACCAACTTCACACCCTGAGTCGCACGACCAATAAGCGAGATTTGCGAGACCGGTTGTCGCATTACGACTCCGTTACGCGTGATGACCATTAGTTGCTCGTCTTCTTGAACGGACTTCACAGCAACCACCTGCCCTGTCTTAGGAGAGGTTTTAAGGTTAATGACCCCTGAGCCCCCACGTTTTTGGAGCCTGTACGCATCAACTTCCGTTCGCTTCCCAAGCCCGTTCTCTGATACCACAAGCAACTTCGAGTCCGGACGAACCCGCACCATACCGACGACGATGTCTTCGCCTCGTAACCTCAACCCGCGTACGCCTTCAGTAGCCCGCCCCATTGGACGAGCATCACTTTCATGGAAGCGGATCGCCTTGCCCGCGCGGCTCGCCAGGATAACCTCATCCTCGCCTGACGTGATCTGCACATCGATCAGCTCATCTTCGTCTCGGATATTGATCGCGTTCAAACCGACAGTCCGAACATTCCCGTAGGCGGAGAGCGCGGTCTTCTTCACAACACCGAGTCGTGTCCCAAAAAGTAGGTACTTGTCGTCACTGAACTCCCGCACTGGAAGTACAGCTGCAATCTGCTCGTCTTCACCTAGATTGAGCAGGTTGATAATCGGCTTTCCTCGCGCAGTACGCCCGCCTACTGGAATCTCCCAAACCTTCTTCCAGTAGCATTGCCCGCGCCTCGTGAAAATCATCAGGTAGTCATGCGTTGAGGCAATGAACATCCCCTCAACCCAGTCTTCTTCTTTCGTATCCATGCCCCGCAGACCGCGTCCGCCTCGACGCTGGGCACGATACGTGTCAACCGGCAGACGTTTCACGTAGCCCTGATGGGACAATGTTACCACCATGTCCTCTTCTACGATCAGGTCTTCTACATTGAATGAACCAACCGCCGCTGTAATCTCGCTTCGACGATCATTTCCGTACTTTTCTGCTACTTCACGTAGCTCATCCTTGAGAAT
Organism: Gemmatimonadales bacterium UBA2982; assembly: GCA_002347035.1. GTDB lineage: Bacteria > Gemmatimonadota > Gemmatimonadetes > Longimicrobiales > Gaopeijiaceae > UBA2982. The sequence continues at coordinate 61,258 of DEAM01000022.1, forward strand.
GCCCATGCGGACCTCCTCAGAGCCCAAGATCTCTCGGAGTTCCTCAATGAGCGCGCGTACTTCCGATAACTCTTCTTCGAGCTTCTCAATCTCGAGGCCGGTTAGGCGTGCAAGCCTCATGTCCAGGATTGCCTTGGCCTGCCGTTCCGTAAGGTTAAATGAACTCTGGAGTTCCTGTGATGCGGTATTAGTGTCCTTGGATCCCCGAATGACCTTGATCACCTCATCGATGTTATCAACAGCGACCTTGAGACCTTCGAGGATATGCTCGCGATCGAGCGCCCTATTGAGATCATACTCAGTACGCCGGACGATGACCTCATGCCTATGATCAATGAAATGACCAAGGATCTCCTGCAACGACATAACCTTCGGCTGACCGTTGTGAAGAGCTAGCAGGATCGTCCCGAACGTCGACTGCATCTGCGTGTGCTTGTACAGACGATTAAGGACTACATGAGGGACAGCGTCACGCTTTAGTTCGATGACGATCCGCATGCCGTCCCGATCTGACTCGTCACGCATATCACGGATATCCGTCAGCTTCTTGTCCCTAACCAACTGTGCGATTTGTTCGATCAGTCGTGACTTATTCACCATGAATGGGATTTCAGTGACGATGATTCGCTCCGTATTAGCGTCGACCTCCTCGATTTCAGCTCGGGCACGCATAACAATTCGGCCTCGGCCGGTGCGATAAGCTTCGCTAATCCCCTCGGTGCCGCAGATGAAACCACCCGTTGGGAAATCAGGGCCCAACACGATGCCTTCCAGTATCTGGTTTTTCTCTTCTTTAGATAGATCTGGATTGTCGATCAGTGCAGCACACGCATCGACAATCTCTCGCAAGTTGTGCGGCGGGATATTAGTAGCCATTCCGACCGCAATCCCCGAAGAGCCATTGACTAAAAGGTTGGGGGCCTTTGAGGGAAGCACGGATGGTTCGTTTCGACTGTCGTCAAAATTCGGCGTGAAGTCGACGGTATCCTTCTCGATGTCAGCCAGAAGCTCCGTGGCAAGGCTTGTCAGGCGAGCCTCTGTATAACGGTAGGCCGCAGCTCGATCGCCATCGATTGAACCAAAGTTCCCCTGCCCGTCGACCAGCGGATGGCGTAAGGAGAATTCCTGCACCATCCGCACCATCGCCTCGTACACCGCAAGGTCACCGTGCGGATGGTATTTACCCAGTACGTCACCAACTACGGTAGCGCTCTTTTTGTACGCACGGCCGGGATTCATCCCGGCCTCACTCATCGCATACAGGATACGCCGATGAACCGGCTTGAGTCCGTCTCGGACATCGGGTAGCGCCCGTTGCACGATAACGCTCATTGAGTAGTCAATGAACGATTCCCGCATTTCATCTTCTAGGAGGCGCGCTAAAACTGTCGAGCCACCTCCGTTTCCGCCTTCGAGTTCTAGTTCTTCACTCATTGCGGCGTCCTTCCTATCAAGGTTTTCTGTAGCTGCGGAGCACCAGATATATGCCTAGGACCGGCATGTACTGGGACCGTGCCGTGCAGATTTTTGAAAGGGGCCCGGCCCGCTTTTCGGACCGGTTGCACAACGCAGCTGGGGGGGGCTTGATACACCCCGAAAAATAACCCTATTGGACCCTGGGTTGAACCCCAGAAACACCTTTTGGCACAAGGGATTTCATGCTACAGCAGCAAAGTCCACTAGCTCTCTGAATCCAGCCCCGTCTAGCGTGGCCCTAAGAAGCTGCCTGGCACCTTCCTGACCAACAGCTGCCAAATGAAGGCAGCCTCTTGTTCTGAGTCCTGATTCCGTATCGACCACAGGAGCGCCGTGAATTTCCTGACCGAGTTTTTGTGGATTCAAATCGACGAAGGCGAGCACTCGGGTCCCCGCATTGAGTAGGGCCCTAGCAACCGCCTTGCCCACGGGTCCAGCGCCCCAGATCACCGCTCCATCCATGCCCTGGAGGAGCGTGCGCTGCAGATAGTATACCTTACAGGCCAGGAATGATTCTGGACTGTAACGCCTGTGAGTCCTAGACAGCCGACCCGGATGCTCCCTCCAGCGAAGGAGTTGAACTGGGACCTTGCCTAGTCTGTATCCTTCTGCCCATAGACGAAACAAGAGGTCATAGTCCTCAGGCCACCCCTGATCTCGATAACCACCTATTGCGTCAACAATCTTACTTCGCAAGAAAAAAGTTGGGTGTGCAAGCGGACACTCAACGAAGATTTCCCTAGCTATATCCTCTGGAGTGACCAATCCGTTAATCCAGTTCTCATAGCGACGCGCCCCATCACGAACCGCTTCCTCGGGAAAGTACGTCACTCCTGTACCGCAACCCGCCAGTGATGGGTCAGCCTCCAGCATTGCCAGCTGTCTCTCCAGCCTATGGGGCTCGGCGACGTCGTCCGCATCCATGCGAGCCAGGTACCTACCGCTTGCCTCGGCCCTAGCATGCTCAAGCGTTGCTACTATCCCCATAGGCTTGTGGCTAAACACTTTAATCCGGCTGTCTCTTTTGGCCCATGTATCCAGAGCCTGGCGTGAACCATCAACGGAACCATCGTCCACAGCTATGAGTTCAAAATTTTCCAGAGTCTGCGACAGCAACGAGACCATTGCAGCATCAAGATAGGGTCCGGCATCGCGGACAGGCAGGATCACTGACACCACTGGAATAGCCGATTTCATAAGGGATACACATCACATTCTAGATCGATAGGCCCCGTAAAGATCGTGAAGTGGACCTGGCCAAGGGCAGGCGTGGAGCAAAGCAGCTCAGTTCTATGCAGAAGCAGATCCTTCCTCTAGAACCTGCGATAGGTAACGGCCAGTATGGCTCTTCGGCTCGGCAGCAATGGTCTCCGGCGGTCCCATGGCCACGATAGAACCACCCTGACTACCGGCCCCCGGCCCGAGATCAATGACCCAGTCGGCAGCTCTTACAACGTCGAGGTTGTGCTCGATCACCAGAACTGTGTTTTCTGCCTCCACCAAACGGTTCAGTACACTCAAGAGCTCGCGGACATTATCGCCCGACAAACCAGTCGTAGGCTCATCTAGAATGTATAGGTTTCGACCCTTCTTCCCTGCCGTATTAGTTAGCTCACGCGCGATCTTAAGGCGTTGAGACTCGCCTCCTGATAGCGTCGGGGCAGGTTGCCCCAGTCGTAAGTAGCCTAGGCCTACCTGCTGAAGTTGCCAAAGGGCTCGGCCGAGCTTTCTCTCCCGGATAAAAAAGCGGATTGCCTCATCCACGGTCAGGTCCAAAACCTCGGAAACGTTTCGGCCACTCACTTTCACGTCTAGAAGATCACGCCTGTATCGGGTGCCTCCACAGGCGTCACACGGCACCAAGACGTCAGCGAGAAAAATCATCTCGATCTCTAAGTGCCCAGCACCCTTGCACACCTTGCAGCGACCCCCGTCAACGTTGAAGCTGAAGTGTCCGGGACCAAAGCCACGCTCACGTGACAGAGGTTGCGATGCGAAAAGCTTACGTACTTCAGACCACGCCTTTATGTATGTGACCGGATTTGAGCGTGGCGTCCGTCCAATAGGAGACTGATCGACCAAGACGACGTCATCAATATGAGCGAGGCCTTCCAGAGCTGTGTACCCACCGACTACTTCACCCAGGTGCTCTTTCGCACTTGTCTGGCCGCTCAATTCGTACTCCGCAGCGCGATAAAGAACATCGTGGACCAGCGTCGACTTCCCAGATCCTGAGACTCCCGTTACCACCGTTAGTGTCCCCAATGGGACCTCTACATCCACACCTGTGAGGTTGTGTTGCCGTGCACCACGAAGCGTAAGGCTTGGTCCGTTCACATCGCGCCGAGACTTGTGCTCTGGCGACTCCGATTTTCCAGACAGGTACAGACCCGTAGCGGTCTCCGCAGATTCTAGGCGATCTGGGGGGCCCTCGAAAACAACCTCGCCTCCGTGTTCACCAGCGGCTGGGCCAAGCTCTACGACATGATCCGCTACACGAATAGCCTGCGTGTCATGCTCCACGACAACGACCGTGTTGCCCGCAGAACGTAGGCGGCCCAGCAGGTTTAGGAGTGCGCCTGTATCGAGCGGATGTAGCCCAATAGTCGGCTCGTCCAAAACATAGAGCGTGTCTACGAGAGAAGCTCCTAGTGAGTTCGCTAGGCTAATACGCTGGGCTTCCCCACCGGACAATGTCCGAGTCTGACGGCTCAACGAAAGATACCCGAGCCCTACATCAACCAAAAAGCTGGTTCGTGATCGCAACTCGCGGAGCAGTGCCTTGGCAATCTTCTGTTCCATGGCCGTTAACTCAATCGTGGCAATCCATTCCTGCAATTCCTCTAGCGGCATATCCGCCACTTCTGAGATCGTACGATTGCCGACCCGTACCCATAAACCCTCAGGCCTGATCCGGGCCCCACCACAATCCCTACAAGTCTTTGGAGCCTGGTACTGTCTGAGGAAAACTCGGATGTACTGTTTGTAGCGTTTCTTCTCCCGTGAAATAAGGAAGGGGATGACTCCCTTAAAGCCCTTCGTCCCATAAATTACGGCTTCGCGAAAAGCTTTGGGGAGTGTCTCCCACGGAGAGTACAGAGAAAGATTACTGTCCAGAACGAAGTCTCTCAGCTTCTTACGTTCGCGCCTGTACCGAGGCTTCTCCCACGGATCAACTGCCCCGTCCGAGATGGACCTATCAGACTTTGGGATTATGAGCTCAGGGTCATAGTCTAGTGTGGCCCCGAAACCGGTACAGAGTTTGCAAGTCCCGTAAGGATTATTGAATGAGAACAGCTGGGGACGTGGATCTAGAAAGTCGACCCCGGTGTGCTCTGCACAGCGAAACCGCTCGGTAAAGAGCATACGGCCAGGAATACCCTCACCCATGTCAGCTACAACGACTACCGCCTCCCCCTCCCCTTCCACCAAGCACGTCCCCAATGAATCTGCAAGTCGTTCCTTCTCAGAATCCTTGACTTTCAATCGGTCCACCACAACCAGGACCTCATCTGCTGCTGCCAAGTCCAGAACAGGATCCTGAAGATCTCTGCCCGTGACACCAGCAACGTCAACTGCAACACCATCGACCAGAAGTCGCACAAAACCCATCGCGCGTAAATTTGATATGACAACGTCGTGTTCTACATGCTCATTAACCGGGAAAGGAAACGTGACTTGAACCCGTGCCCCATCCGCCAGAGAAAGCACCTTATCAACAGCAGAACTGACCGTATCCGGCTGAACATATCGGTCACATACGGGGCAATGCGTGCGTCCAACCCGCGACCACAGAAGGCGCAGGTAGTCGTAAACTTCGGTAGCTGTGCCGACAGTTGAACGGCTCGTCTTAACAGGGTTCTTTTGCTCGATGGCTACAGCTGGGGAGATGCCGTCAACCAAGTCCACATGCGGCTTCTCCATGCGATCCAGAAACTGTTTTGCATAAGTAGAAAGAGACTCGATATAACGGCGCTGACCCTCTGCGAAGAGGGTGTCGAGAGCCAACGAACTCTTGCCCGACCCGGATGGGCCTGTGATCACTGTCAGGCATCGTCGCGGCAGATCCAGGTCAATTCCCTTGAGGTTGTGTTGCCTGGCTCCGCGGATCCGAATCACATCTTCCATATCAGAATGATAAAGTCAACGTTTAGAGACAGGAGGCTTGACGCTTACACCAACCACAGACAACTTGGGCGTCTTATGAGCATAGTAATCTACATCCGGCATCATCATCATCACGCGGCCCACAAGGGTGGCGGGAAGGTTGTGCGCGTCTAGGACGTAGATCCGAAACAAGCACCCACCGCGGCCCGTCGAGACGGGCCGCGGTTTTTTTTTCGACTGAAGTGAGGATGCATACAATGAGTGACAGACCTATTCGAGTTGCGCTTCCTAATAAGGGTCGCCTCTCTGAGCGGGCGTTGGAACTCTTCGAGCTGGCAGGACTGCGTCCCGCCTTTGTGGCGGAGCGTGCCCTGGTGGCATCGCTAGGTGAACGATTCCAGGCAATCTTTGTGAGAACTCAGGATATCCCAGAGTACCTAGCCGACGGTGCTGCTGAAATTGGGGTAACAGGAGCAGACCGGGTAGCAGAGAGCGGACGGGATGTTAGAGAGATCCTAGATCTCGGCTTCGGTGCGTGCCGGCTAGTCGTGGCTGCTCGTGAGGAGTCCGAGGTCGTTGAGACAAAACACCTGCCTCCGGGCACTAGAGTTGCGACTTCTTTCCCCCGCATCGCCGCCCAGTACTTCGAAGGCCTAGGCATACCAATAGAGATCACCCCAGTTAGCGGTGCCACCGAGATCGCACCCCACCTCGGAGTTGCTGACGTAATCGTCGACCTCACTTCAACCGGATCGACCCTTCGTGTCCACAGCCTTCGGGAGGTCAGCACGGTACTCGAGTCTACGGCTCGCTTGATTGCCAACCCTGCCGCGCTTGACGATCCAGAAATAGGTAGAGAAGTACAGAACCTCGCCACAGCACTGGAGTCGGTATTGAGGGCAAAGGCCAAAAGATACCTCATGGCCAATGTGCCTCGCGATCGGTTAGAGGAAGTCCGGAAAGTGATCCCCGGGCTCTCGGGCCCCACGATCGTGGAAGTGCTAGATGGAGACTCCTGGGTAGCAGCTCATGCAGTTGTAGATGCTGATCTCGTGTACGAGACCATCTCTCAGCTCAAGGGGCTCGGAGCACAGGGAATACTGGTGACTAGGATAGAGAGGCTCACCCCATGACCGACCTCGAGCTATTCGCACGTGGCCGGCTCTCAGATGTTGGGGCTACAGTTTTTGCGGCGTTAATGAATCGAACACCTTCAGATAATCCTGATTTGGTGGATTCTGTCGCCAGCATCCTAACTGAAGTGCGAAATCGCGGTGATCAGGCCCTTCTGAAAATGGCAGAGCGTTTTGATGAAGTCGTGCTAACAGAGCTAGAAGTGCCATCTGACGCGTGGGAAAAGGCTAACGATGCACTCGACCCACTTGTCCGAAAAGCTCTACAGAGGGCAGCCCGTAACATCCGTGCCTTCCACGAAATCCAGGTCCCCAGCGATGTAAGCTTGGATGTGGAACCCGGTGTTAGAATCACGAGATCTTGGGCCCCACTCCGACGAATTGGTGTTTACGCTCCTGGGGGGCGAGCCGCCTACCCCAGCTCGGTCCTGATGGGCGTGGTTCCCGCAAAAGCCGCAGGAGTAGACGATGTTCTGGTGTGTTCGCCACCTGGGCCATCAGGTTACCCGCCAGATGAGGTGCTAGCAGCCTGTGCCGTGGCGGGAGCTGACCGCCTCTTTGCAATCGGGGGAGCTGGCGCCGTAGCAGCCCTGACTTATGGCACGCAAACTATTCCTCGTGTGGACGCCGTTTTCGGGCCTGGAAACCATTGGGTCACGGAGGCCAAGAGACAGGTAGCTGGGCAAGTGGTTATTGATTCTCCGGCAGGCCCTTCTGAAGTCTTAGTGCTAGCGGACGAACAGAGCGACTCGCGACTCGTAGCATACGAACTCATGGCACAGGCAGAACATGATCCCGACGCAGCCTGTGTGCTGGTGACGACATCAGCACGGCTGGCAGCGGACGTAGAAGTGGCTTTGCTCGATCAACTACAGGCCGCTCCGCGAGCCGAGATCTGCCTGCAGGCATTTCGCTCTGCCGGAGCAATTCTTACTGCTGATTCGCTAGAAGAGGCTATAGGCTTCACTCGTAGCTACGCACCAGAGCACTTGAGTGTTATGACCGCAAATGCAACGGCTGATGCAAAAAGCGTTGGGACCGCAGGTACGATCTTCGTAGGTGCGGCAGCTTCCGTAGCATTCGGGGACTACCTGACAGGTGCGAATCATGTACTTCCGACAGCGGGGCGAGCCAAGAGTTTCTCAGGGCTTTCCACCCTTCACTATCTAAGGTCCTTTACTATCCAGGAGATTGAGGCAAACGGGGCCGATGCTATGGCAGATGACGTTGCCGTACTCGCCGAAGCCGAGGGACTCCAGGCACACGGCAAGGCAGCTTTAGCAAGGAGGCTCTTTTGACCCCCTTTCCGCGCTCGGACTATGCTGAGCTTGATCGGTACGACCCTGGCCGAACCTCTGTCGATGTCGATCTCAGCGATAACACAAACCTGTGGGGTCCCCACCCCCGTGCTCTAGCTCGGATACGGGCTGCTGATGGGGACGACTTGTCTCGATACCCAGAACTTTATGCGGACAAGCTCCGCAACGCAGTCGCAGATCGCTTCGGCATAAGGCCAGAGTGTGTGACGACGGGTGCCGGCTCAGATGACGTTCTAGACTCCGCCTTTCGGGCGTCCTCGGAGCAAGGAGCAGTCGTAGCCTACCCAGCACCGACATTCTCCATGGCTTCTGAATTAGCTCTTATGAATGGAATGCGGCCAAGGCCGATTGTGTGGTCCCACGCACTAGATACACCTGAGCTTCTTCTCGAAAACCAGCCATCACTCGTATACGTATGCCGACCGAACAATCCGACTGGGGAGGCCGCTCCTGTTAAGTGGATCGATAAATTAGTCGGTCTATGTGAGGATTCGGGCACCTTAGTCCTCATCGACGAAGCGTACGCGGACTTCGCTGGAGCTTCACTGATCTCCACAGCTGTGGAGGTTCCCAACCTGTTGGTAACCCGAACAACCTCAAAAGCATACGGTCTGGCAGGACTGCGGTGCGGCTACGGTGTTGCCAGACCTGATGTCATCCTAGAAGTCGACAAATCACGGGGTCCATACAAGGTTGCAACGTTAGCCGCTGACGCAGCAGCAGCAGCAATCCAGGACGCTGATGGATGGATGGCACGAAGCATCGACGAATGTCTTAACAATCGTCATAGGCTACACGAAGAGCTCCAAAAACGGGAACTCGATCCCTTGGAGTCCCAGGCAAACTTCATCCTATTTAGGGCACCTTCTGGATCGGCAACCGATGATGCCAGGGCGCTACGCAATCAAGGGGTGCAGCTCCGGCCTTTTAAGAAGATCCCCAGCCTTGGTGATAGCCTGCGGGTAACAATCGGGCCTTGGCCGCTTCTCGAGCGATTCTTGTACGTCCTGGACAGTCATCTCTCCGCCCTAAATGGAATGGACTCATCATGAGGCTAGCATTGCTTGATTACGGGGCAGGCAACCTCCACTCACTCGGCAAGGCACTCGAAGGTGCAGGAGCAGAGGTTGTTATCACCTCAGACTGGTCTAAAGCTCTTTCTCTGAGCGCATTGATACTCCCAGGTGTCGGTGCTTTTGGGGCCGCCGCCGCCGCGCTTCCACAGGACCGTGCGCCGATTCGCGAGGCACTTCAAGGAGGATTTCCTTGTCTCGGTATATGCCTCGGCATGCAGTTGTTCTTCGAAAACTCTGAAGAATCCGAGGGAGACGGCATTAGCCTTGTACCTGGCAGCGTCGAGCTTCTGGACGCTCCTGTCGTTCCTCAGATGGGCTGGAACGACGTGGAAATTGACGATGATCCGATCTTTGAAGGTGTCGGTCCACTAATCGGCTATTATGCGAACTCCTACATTTGTGTGCCCGACAAAGAAGCTGACACAATTGCGTGGTCTGAGTATGACAATCGACGGTTCGCCGCAGCCGTGCGTCGAGAGAACACTTGGGGCATGCAGTTCCATCCAGAAAAAAGCTCGGCACCAGGACGCCGGATCATCGCAAACTTTGTTGCAGCGGTGAGAGGAATGTCATGATTGCCGCACCCGCAGTTGACTTGAAGGAGGGACGTTGTGTGCAGCTTATAGGAGGCCAACCCAACGAGGTTGCGGTCTCGCTACCCGACCCGGTATTTCAAGCTGAACAGTGGTTCCAGTGCGGTTTCGCAACACTTCACGTGGTAGATCTCGACGCTGCACTTGGTACTGGTGACAATCTCAATGCGATCCGAAAGGTCGTGCAAACCACTGAAGCCACGACTCAAGTCGGCGGCGGGATCAGAGATGATGCCAAGGCTTCGGCGCTACTAGAGATTGGGGTCGACCGCATCGTCGTGGGGACTCGAGCTCTCGATGACCCCGATTGGCTAGCCACTCTAACCCGGACGCACCCAGGACAGATAGTGGTCGCGGTCGACACAAGGGATGGCAAAATTCTCAGAAAAGGCTGGACAGAGGAGACGACCCTCGAGGTTGCTAGCTACCTTCCTAGTTTAGAGTCCCTTCCACTTGCCGGAATACTATCTACTAACGTCGGACGGGAGGGCCGCTTAGGTGGCATCGATCGAAGTGAATGTTCTGAAGTCGTAGCCTTGAGTCCTCACCCGATATGGGTTTCAGGAGGCATCACCACGACTGATGAATTGGCCTATTTAGAGGAAATTGGTGCTGCAGGAGTGGTACTTGGTATGGCTCTCTATACTGAGACCTTGAACGTTCACGACGTCGCAACCAAGTGGGGCGGCGCAAACACAGCCAGAGACCCATGAGCAAGCTAAAACGCGAAACGAAGGAGACGCAGATCGTAGCCGAAGTCCGAATCGGCACGGGATTATCGAACGTCGACATCGACGACCGCTTTCTCGCCCATATGGTTGAGACCTTAGCGCGCTACGCTGGCCTCGACATTAATCTCAAGGCTAAGGGTGACCTTCGGCACCATCTTGTCGAGGACGTCGCGATCACCCTAGGTCTCGCGCTAAGAGATGAAGTGCTTGACCAAGCGAACCGCTACGGATGGGCCCAAGTGCCAATGGACGAAGCACTGGTAGAAGCCGCGGTAGACATAGGTGGGCGCCCTTACTACGTCGGCCAACTTCCATCAAAGCTCTACGCGCACTTCCTACACTCCTTTGCCACGAACCTGGAGGCGACACTCCACGTGCGGGTACTTCGGGGCCAGGATCGGCATCACGTCGTGGAAGCAGCTATCAAGGCAACAGGACTCGCGCTCAGAGAAGCAATTAAGGAGGGTGACGCAGTCTTCAGCACCAAGGGATCCGTTCAGATTGAGCGCCTAGACTGATGCTTCGTCCACGCGTCATTGTGTGTCTCGATGTCAAAGACGGTCGAGTTGTTAAGGGTACTCAATTCAAAAACCTTCGCGACGTCGGAGATCCAGTCGAACTCGCCCGCCGATACGAAGCAGAAGGCGCTGATGAGATCGTGTATCTCGACGTTTCAGCATCAAAGGAGAAACGGGGGACCCTGCTCGATGTCGTACGGCGCACAGCGGAGACTCTTTTCATCCCACTTACGGTAGGTGGCGGGGTCAGGTCAGCCGATGACATCGGTCCTTTGCTGCGCGCGGGTGCGGATAAAATCAGTGTAAACACGGCCGCTGTGAATGAGCCTGAGATACTTTCGATTGGGTCAGAACGCTTCGGAAGTCAGTGTATTGTGGCTAGCATCGATGCCGCTAGCGAAGATGGTATGTGGCGCTGCTATACTCATGGAGGATCGCAACCAACCAACTTAGACGGTATCGAGTGGGCCGCTGAATGTGAAAGGCTGGGAGCAGGTGAAATCCTTCTCACTTCGATCGACCAGGACGGAGCCCGTTCGGGTTACCAAATTGACCTAACCCGTGAGGTAGCAGATAACGTCCCAATCCCCGTCATCGCCTCCGGGGGGGCCGGAAAGGCTGAACACCTGCGAAATGCCTTTGATAAAGGGCGTGCGTCGGCTGCCCTGGTCGCGGGCATTCTACACGACGGGCTAACAACCGTAGGATCTCTGAAAAGATCCCTGACTGCTTGGGGAATTCCTGTACGACCGATTCAAACGAGCTGATCATGACCAATCGAGTCCTCCACACTCAGGCAGAACTAGATGCCATTGACTTCGGAAAGCTGGATGGCTTAGTACCAATTGTCGTGCAGGATGCGGAGAGTGGGCAGGTACTCATGCTAGGCTTCACAAACCTGGAAGCGGCGCAAAAGACGCTCGAAACAAGACAGGTACACTTCTGGTCACGATCACGCCAAGAACTATGGCGTAAGGGTGAGATCAGTGGAAACACTCTCAGCCTGACCTCACTGCACACTGACTGTGACAGCGATGCCCTACTGGCTCGCGTAAAGCCTGATGGCCCAACCTGTCACACTGATGAAACGAGCTGCTTCGGTGAGGAAACGGAGGTTCTTGCAGGCTACCTTGCCAGGCTCGACGTAACCCTGGCTGCTCGGGCTGAAGAGCGTCCAGAGGAAAGTTATACCGTTCACCTCCTCGACGATAAGAACCTCAGGCTGAAAAAGCTCGGTGAAGAGACAGCAGAACTGGTCGCATCACTCGCTACTGGAGATCAACCTGGCATGGTTGCGGAGGCGGCTGACCTCATGTATCACCTGCTCGTCGCATTAAGGGCGGAGGAGATCTCCGCCGCAGACCTGCTCCGGGAGCTCGCAAACCGGGCATGAGTGACGTCGTCGCATTCCACGAGGAGGAAGTTCTCGGGAAAGCATACGACGCTCGTCTGATGCGCCGACTGATAACCTACCTAAAGCCCTACTGGTTGAAGGTAGCTCTAGCCGTCCTCGTCCTTCTGGGTAGCTCAGCGACCGCCATCGTAGGTCCATGGGTGACACAGCTCGTAATTGATGAGGCCATTCCCGCTGGTGACACCCACTATCTGGGCATTCTCGCGGGCATTTTGTTCGCCACAGCCTCCCTAGCCTTTGTGCTCGGTTACGTACAAGCGGTCATCACCACTTGGTTGGGTCAGGCAGTCATGTTCGACCTCCGATCTGAAATTTTTGCCAAGCTACAGCGCGCTGATCTCAAGTTTTACGACAAGAACCCGATTGGTCGCTTGATGACTAGGGTTACGAATGACGTCGAAACACTGAACGAACTCTTCAGCTCAGGCGTCATAACAGTTTTCGGCGACCTATTCACCCTCGCATTTATTGTGGGTGCCATGCTCCAGATGAACTTAGAGCTTGCACTCATCACCTTCAGTGTCCTCCCCCTAGTGTTCCTTACTGCTTTTCTGTTTAGAGCCAAGGTCCGCTCTGCCTATCGCGACATTAGAGTTCGGCTTGCGCGTGTGAATGCATTTCTCCACGAACGCTTCACAGGAATCCGAGTCGTACAGCTTTTTAACCGAGAAGAGGCGGATTCTGACCGGCTAGAAGAACTCAACCAGGACTACTTGGGTGCCCACCTACGCTCGATCACCTATTACGCACTCTTTTTTCCTGCAATCCAGTTCTTCACGGCATTGGCTTTGGCCCTAATCATTTGGTACGGAGGCCTCCAGAGCCTTGAAGGGACTATCACAGTGGGGGTGATTGCAGCCTTTCTGCAGTATGCACAGCGGTTCTTTAGACCTGTTCAGGACCTGTCTGAAAAATACAACCTTCTACAAAGTGCCATGGCTTCTTCAGAGAGAATCTTCAGGCTGCTCGATGAGGAAATCACCGTAACAGACCCACCAGACCCCAAGCGGCTGTCCCACCCTACGACAGGACTGATCTCGTTCGAGAAGGTCTGGTTTGCGTACGATGAAGCCCCAGGGGGCGAGCCAACCTGGGTACTGCGCAACATCGATCTGCAGATTAAACCGGGTGAAAAGGTTGCCCTAGTCGGCCATACCGGAGCTGGGAAAACCACGCTTATCAACCTCTTGATGCGCTTCTACAATCCGACCCATGGCCAGATTTGCCTAGATGGTCTCCCCATTGGTAAAACCAGCATCAAGGAGCTTCGTTCACGCATCGGCCTGGTTTTACAGGATGTGTTTTTATTCAGTCAGGACGTAGGCTATAACGTTCACTTAGGCGCCTCACAAATCGACCAGAAGAAGATTCAAGAGGCTTGTGAACGGGTCGGAGCTGATCGATTCATCGAGCAGCTAGAAGGAGGGTACGGGCAACCTCTCGGAGAGCGCGGGACCAAACTGTCCGTCGGAGAGCGTCAGCTTATAAGTTTTGCGAGAGCCCTCGCTTTCGACCCAGAGATCCTCGTTTTAGATGAAGCGACGAGCTCGGTTGACTCTGAGATCGAAGAACGTATCGAGGTGGCCACTCAAAAGCTGCTGAAAGGCCGCACCTCACTTATCATCGCACACCGTCTATCGACCATTCAAAACGCTGATCGGATTGTTGTTCTGCATCAGGGCGCTGTCTGCGAGCAAGGCACCCACGAGGAACTTCTAGCAACAGAAGGACTCTACGCACGACTTTATGAGCTTCAGTTCGCCTCACCGGCAATCAGCTAGAGTCTACCAGGAAGGGAGGGAGAGGGAGCGGCCCTATCGGTAGCTGTTGGCGTTTGCGATAGCCGTGCGGTTGAATCAATCACAGCGTGACGCCGGGAAACAGGTGCCACAACCCCTGCTACCCTAATCATCGGCTCGGTATCGAAACCCCCCACAGGCTCAAGCGCCGATCCCGTGTAGTGACTCCCGGCGTTCCAAAGAATCCACTCGTCTATACCAGCATCGTAGGTCGCCTGAATCTGTGCGCGAACTTCAGCACTTTCATAGATCGGTTCCCCAAGACTGAAATCCTGTAGCCATGGCCGGGTCAGTCCAGCTCCAGCCACCTGCTCAGATCGACTCAGGGCATCGGTTAGTGCTCGTAGAACGATTTCGTAAGGGTGAGCATTGGGGATCTCAAATCCAAAACTCCCAGTCCAGTAGTGACTCGGGTATACCATCGGGAGTGCCACATCAACGACATCGATAAAAGATTCCCAAACCTGCCCAATACCTACATCACGCCGCGCGGATGTAGTGACGCCAAACACGTCGGCAGTCACCTGGACACCTAAATCAGTAAGTTCACGTCGCAGGTGAGCGAGCAGATCCCGAATGGCTGAAGCCTTACTGCGGCCTTCGTCCCCATGGAAGACAGCACGTCCAAGATCAGACTCAGGAGCATCGGGAAAGCGTATGTAATCGAATTGTATCTCGGGAAAGCCCATTTGTGCGACCTCGCGGGCAATCTCTAGATGATAGTCCCAGACCCCCTGAACGTAGGGATTAAGCCAGGTGATACCCTTACTATCAACCCAGACACCACCTGCTGTATCGTTCACAGCATACTCGGGTCGATGACTGGCAAGTATGGGGTCCTTAACCATCACGATCCGAGCAATTGGATAAATCCCCTCCTCCTCAAGCCGTAAAAGTAGCCCAGGGAGATCATTAATTCGGATCTCTTCACTCGCTCCGATCTCATGTGCCAACGCTACTTCCGTGTGATGACTCAGATATCCCGTCGCGTCCTTGATATCGATCACGAGAGAGTTCACTTCTGTGTCACGTACTAAATCCAGCAAAGGCCCCATCCTAGAACTTGAACCTGCAGCCCAAGCATTCACATAGAGACCACGAATGCTATTGGGCCTGGGAAAGCGGTCACCTGGAATGACGCTCGAAGAATCCGCCATGGGCGGGACAAAGCCTGTTTCGTCTAGGGTGCCCTGTATGCCCTGGATAGGATCATCTAATGTCGGACGAAGATTGTCCGCCTCGCTCAGGGTGGCTGCGTCAGGAGCCGATTCTGCATCTAACCTTTTCGATACATTTGGGGCCGATTCGAAGTTCTCGGTGTCAGGCACGTATTGACACCCGAGCTGGAATACAGCCAGCGCGAGGAGGCCCAACTTAAAAGTGTTGAGTCCTGTCACTTAAAATTCCTCAGTATGCCGGACTATCCGGATCGACCTCGTTCCGCCACCCCAGCATTCCACCCTTTAGGTTAAAAACCTTTTCAAATCCTTCATGAATAAGCAGGCCAACCGCCCACTCACTCCTGCTCCCACTTCGGCAGTAGAGAACTATCTCGGCATCGCGATCAAGCTCATCCACACGGGAGGAGAACTCCGGTATGGGTATGCAGACCTGCCCAAGTTCTGGTAGGTCCGAGATATCCGCCTCATGCACTTCACGCACATCAATCAATACAGGAACATCCTCTGCGTCGATGCGGGCCTTCAGTTCCGTAGGTGAAATTTCAGGCACGGTCGTGTCAGTCATGTTTAATTCGATCGGATTAGAGGATCCAGAAGGGCTGCTATCTTATCCGCTGCCCCTAGGTGAGATTCAATATAGCCGCTAGAGCCCTTGGCAGCTTCCTGTTTCAACTTCGGGTCGCTAAGCCAGTCGACCAACACGTGAGCCAAACTACTTGAATCCTCGCTAACCCGTGCGGTTCCTCTAGCTAACAGCCCCACAGCAGCCTGTGCCGAGTGGTATCGTGGACCAAAAACAACTGGAACACCCGCGGCAGCAGGCTCTAGAACAGAGTGGAGGCCGGCTCGCCTGAACCCTCCTCCGACGTACGCGGCGCCCGCAACCTTGTAGAGACCCGCTAACACGCCAACACGGTCAACCACCACCGCGGACAGGTTGTCCGACGTAGATTTAGACTCTGTCTCTGAAAGAGTCGCACTCCCCCAACCCAAAGCTCTGAGGTCACGGAGAAGGGCACTCACTCTGGCATGACTAGGTTCGTGCGGTGCTACGATGACACGCACGTTCGGCACTAAGTCCCTAACCTTACATAACGCAGGTAGTAGGATCTGCTCATCGCTAGGCCACGTGGACCCAGCCACTACGGTTGGTCGCGCGTCAGAAAAAAGGTCCACCAGATGTGGCGCTGGTAGGTCAACCCCATGGAGCCGCCTGCTCGCCGAGTCAACTCCTGGATCACCAGTAGTGTGCAGAGCCTCCTCGGGCACTCCCAAGTCAAGAAGCATCTCCGCATCGGAGTCGGAATTTGCGCAAGCCACTGAAAGGCGACTCCAGGTTGAGCGAAGCACAGCACGGGCCAACCATTTCCGTCGTCCAGCATCAGGTGGGACAGAACCAGCCACAATGGCCACCGGTATTCTCCGCTTCTCCGCTTCAGCGACCAGCACAGGCCACACTTCAGTTTTTGTAAATACCAGTACGTTGGGTGCTACGGTGTCTAACGCCGGGCCCACTTCATCCGTGATATCCCAGGGTAGATATGCACTGACATCCGCATGCAGCTGCTCTACAAAAGCCTCAACGGATGGGGAAAAGTGTGTGAACACGATCTGGACCCCATCGATACGGGCCGCAAGAGCAAGAGCAACGGCTTCCGCTTGCAGCGCCTCTCCCACGCTCGGAGCGTGAATCCAAACGACCGGCCTGTCTGGGTCACGTTCTGCGTCTGCCCAGTTACCCAGCACTGTTTGTGTGTGACGTCTTCCTTCTATGCTGCGAGCCACCTTGCCAGATCCATGCCTAAAGAACCACGATCCTGCACGGGCAGCACGCACAACGATACGATATAGGACCGACATTGAACTCATCGGGGGCAGCATAGGTAAGGTCACATTTCCAGGATAGATTCGACCGTATGAGGTATCAGATTACTGTCCGTTATGGTTCCACGAACCACCGCTACCACATTTGCTTCGTTGAGGCGAAAGATGCCCGTGAAGCCTTGGAAGGTGCAGCACTCCAAATGCCGCCAGAGATTGTGGGAGAGGTCGATCTTGTGGAAGTGAGGGTTGCCCCGGATCCAGATACTAGAAGCTACATCGAAAAGTAGCTCGCGCAGAGGAAGGGCACCCGTATCTTTCGTCCCCCGGACGAGCTAAGAGAGGGACCGGTCGTTGATGCCCAATCAACACATAACAGCAGGACTAAAAAGCGTGTACCGTCATTGGATCCGCAGTATGCTGGCACTAGCAGGGCTGAGCTTCGCGGCCTGTTCCCCTGTATACGTTGTAAAAGCAGGTATTGCTGAGATCAACATCCTGAAAGCAAGGCGCCCAATTCACCTTGTCATCAATGACACGCTTACTGACCCCGACACTCGCACAAAGCTCTCGTACGTAATGGAGGCCAGGAGATTCGCGGCTAGCGAGCTGGGTATCGAAGTTGGCGAATCATACACGATGTTTACACAGCTTGAACGGGACACACTTGCCTTAGTAGTCTCTGCCGCGCCCAAAGATCGCCTGTCGCCAGTTACCTGGTGGTTCCCAATCGTAGGACGAGTGCCCTACAAAGGACATTTTTCAGAGAGTGATGCGCAGGAAGAAGCAGCTAACCTCGTGTCCGAGGGTTACGACACGTATGTGCGCCCGACGGCTGCATTCAGCACTCTGGGCTGGTTCAATGACCCACTTCTTTCGACGGTACTGCAAACCGACGACGTGGAAGTCGTCCAAACCGTGCTTCATGAACTCTCTCACCAGCACCTTTTTGTAGCAGGTCACGTAGGGTTTAACGAAAGTTTTGCCACCTTCGTTGGTCGCGTGGCTGCAATCCAATTTTTCTGCACACGGGAGGGTGGCGGACGGGATACAGTGAGGTGTCAACGCTCACAAGAACGCTGGCGTGACTACCAACGGTTTAGCGTCTACGTCGACACCCTTGTAGACGAATTACAAGGGATCTATCAAGACCCTGCTCTCTCCTTAGACGAAAAATTAGCTCGGCGGGAAACAACATTCGCAGAGGCGCTGACCCGATTTGACGATGAGTTAGTCCCGACGCTTGAAGCATTAACGTTCGGCGTGTTCAGGAACACGCCAATAAATAACGCCACCCTCTTATCGAGAATCCGATACTACAAGCGCCTGCCAGATTTCGCGGCCCTCCTCGAGCAACATGATGGAAGTCTTCGTTCAGTATTATCTGACCTCAGAAATCGGGCTGGAAGTGTCGATGACCCCTTTGACCTTCTGCCGTTGAGTCCAAAATAGAGGTCAGATCCGTGCCTGGACTGTGTACAGTTCGTGGTAACGGCCCTTTGCTGACATCAACTCATCGTGACGTCCTCGCTCTGCGATCCTGCCATCCTCAATAACAAGAATCAGGTCGGCTCGCTGAATTGTGGAAAGGCGGTGCGCGATCACGAGCGTCGTGCGGCCTCGCAGAAGCTCATCCAAACTCTTTTGAATTAGGGCCTCACTTTCGGTATCGAGGCTGGAAGTAGCCTCGTCTAGCAACAATATTCGCGGCTCTGCAAGTAACGCGCGGGCTATTGTCACTCGCTGCCGTTGCCCTCCTGAGAGCTTGACTCCACGCTCGCCAATGATGGTGTCCATCCTATCCGGAAATCGATCAGTAAACTCAGTCACATACGCTTTTTCTGCAGCTTTTTGGATCTCGTCGTCGGTCGCGCTTGGCCGGGCAAAACGGAGATTTTCTCGGATTGTGCCGTCAAATAGGAAATCGTCTTGGAAGACGAGACCGAGTTGCTCACGATACGTGGCCAGCTTGACGTGACGCAGATCCTGCCCGTCAACTAATACGTGACCTTCATCTGGCTCCAGGAACGTCGCAGCAAGGCCCGCCAACGTGGATTTACCTGACCCTGAGCTGCCCACAAGCGCAATGACTGTACCAGAGGGAGCATCAAAAGTGACCCCCCTCAAAACCGGCTTGTCCTTCTCGTACGCAAAGTAAACGTCTTCAAATCGGATATCACCCCGAATTCGTGGCATCGTTTCTACGCGTAGTGGATCATCGTCTTCCTGCGGCCAGGATAGTACTTCTGCAGTACGGTCTAGTCCGGCGAAAGCCTCGGTCATCTGGGTTCCGATGTTAGCCATCTGCACTACAGGAGCGATTAGGAATCCCAGGAACAGCGTGAATGAGACTAACTGACCTATGGTGAGCCCACCCTGAAGAATGAGATAGCCCCCGTACCCAAGAATGAGGACACTAGCAAGACCCATAAAGAATGTCCCCAAACTTGTTACCAGGCTCGATGTCGTAAGGGTTGTTTTAACGTTGTCGAAGATTCGCATCACGCCGGCATAGAAAATCTCCCCTTCCTTCTCAAGTGCATGAAACCCTTTAATCACTCTGATTCCACCTAAAGCTTCAGTAAGGCGACCTGTGACTTCGGCACGAATGCGGCCACGCTCTCGGAAAGCTGGGCGCAGCTTTGAAAATGCCTTCGCAGACACAAAAGCAAACCCAGCCAAAGGAACGAGTGCAAGCGCAGTCATAATGGGATCAATTCGAATCAAGAAGACGAATGCTACCACGGCCGTCACTGTGCCGCCTGCAAGCTGGACCAAGCCTGTGCCAACAAGGTTTCTCACACCCTCCACATCGTCCATTATGCGTGATACCAGTTCGCCGGACTTAGTATTGTCAAAGATGCGAACAGGAAGCTGGATAACATGCTGCTGAACCTGTGAACGCAGATTTGCGATCAAGTGCTGAGCTTCGACGCTGAGTAACAGGACTAGTGCGTACGAAGTCGCCGCCTGAAGGGTGACTGCAACACCAAGGACCGCTAGCAGCGTCACGAAAAGGTCCATATCAGCATTCGCAATGACGTTGTCGAACAGGTACTGAGTTGACGCTGGAAGTACCAGCCCAGAGAGACGGTTCACTAGGATAAGTGCTAAGCCGATCCCGACGAGCTTGCGGCGCGGCCATATGATCTCGTGAAACGCATGCCGCAGGCTCGCCCCAGAGATTTTTTTCGACTCCGTGTTAGACATCCCTTGGGTCCCCTTGCTCTGCCGTTTAGGTTAGCCAGTCTCTTTTGCCCGTTATCTGCTGCCGGTTTGGTCGACCCGGGAAGCCGCCCACCGAGGAATGGTAAATCAAGAGAGGGACGGCTACGACCCGTCCACCGTAGAACAGAAGTGGCAACAGCTCTGGGAAGAGCGCGGCACTAACTCCTTCACTTTGGAGGAGTTGCAGTCCGCTCAGGACCCATTCTACAACCTTATGATGTTCCCCTACCCCTCGGCAGAGGGGCTCCATGTAGGAAATATCTACGCATTTACCGGCGCCGACGTGCATGGTCGCTACCAGCGCTTAAGAGGTAGAACTGTATTCGAACCCATAGGCTTCGATGCATTCGGAATCCACTCGGAAAACTTTGCCATCAAGATGGGCACAAACCCGATGGATTTAATCCCTTCTAATGTCGAGAACTTCACTCGACAACTGAAGCGTATCGGTGGGATGTTTGACTGGGACCATTCGGTGGACACGACTGACCCTGACTACTACAAGTGGACCCAGTGGGTCTTCATCCAGTTGTTCAAGGCCGGGCTGGTCGAGCACAAGGAGGCTCCAGTCAACTGGTGCCCTTCATGCATGACTGTTCTGGCTAACGAACAGGTCATTGCAGGTGAGTGCGAGCGCTGCAACACGCCTGTCGAGCAACGCCAGATTGCACAGTGGTTCTTCAAGATTACGAACTACGCACAGCGCCTACTCGACAATCTAAGCCATATCGACTGGTCGGATAAAACCCTCAAGGCGCAGTCTAACTGGATCGGCAGAAGCCAAGGCGCTCGCCTAAACTTTCCTGTGATCAATAAGGATGGCCAAGACACCGGGACCATGATTGAGGTGTACACAACCCGCCCCGACACGGTCTTCGGTGCCACCTACATGGTGTTGTCACCAGAGCATCCTCTTGTGGATGTGGTGACCGATCCCGGACTCACCGAAGAGGTCGACAAATATCGCCAGAAGGCCAAAGAGAAAGATCTGGTAGCACGCCAGAAAGTGGACAAGACGAAAACAGGAGTCCCGACTGGAGGCTATTGCCAAAATCCAGCGACAGGTGACCGGATCCCGATCTGGACAGCGGACTACGTGCTCATGGATTATGGAACGGGCGCCATTATGGCCGTGCCTGGCCATGACCAGCGCGACTTCGATTTCGCCAAACAATTCAACCTTCCGGTAGTAAGGGTAGTCGCGGCTCCGGATGACAATGCTGATACGGCTCTTGAGCAAGCTTATGTGGGCTCAGGATTTTTGGTGAACTCAGGGCAGTTTGACGGTACAGACGTGAGTAAATCGGTTGAGATTGTGACCGCTTGGGCAGCCGATAATGGCTGGGGTGCAGCCACTGTAAACTACCGTTTACACGACTGGTGTATCTCACGCCAAAGGTACTGGGGACCGCCGATTCCGATCATTCACTGCAACGCGTGCGGCGCGGTCCCCGTTCCTGAAAGCGCACTACCGGTTGTCCTCCCCCGCATCGAAGACTTCCGTCCAGACCAATCAGGGATAAGCCCCCTGGCGCGAATTGAAGAATGGCACAAGACGACCTGTCCTGAATGCAACGCTGTAGCTAGGCGTGAGACTGACGTCTCGGACACTTTCTTGGATTCAGGTTGGTACTTCCTTAGGTACCCTTCGACTGAATTCGCTGATCGTCCATTCGATCCTGACCTGATGCGTCGATGGCTACCTGTCGATACGTACATCGGGGGTAACGAGCACGCCGTTTTGCACCTGCTCTACTCGCGCTTCCTCACGATGGCCCTTCACGACCTCGGGTATCTCGACTTTGAGGAACCGTACGACATATTCCGAGCTCACGGCCTCATCATTGCTGAAGGCAGTAAGATGTCAAAGAGCAAGGGCAATGTGATCGTCCCTGATCCAGTAATCGAGGAGTTCGGGGCAGACACCTTACGCACTTACTTGATGTTCCTAGGACCATTTGAAGAAGGCGGTGACTACCGACAAGATGGAATCCAGGGTCCCTTTGGATTCTTACACCGTCTATGGGATTCTGTAACCTCAGCTGCAGATGGAGAGCCTGACCCAGGAGTAGAACGGAAGGTGCACCAAACCATCCGCCAGGTCACGGACCAGATACCAAATCTACAATACAACACGGCGATTGCTGCCATGATGGAATGCTTAAATGTGATACGGGCTGGAGGTCGTATCGCAACACGAACAGAAGTCGAGCCTCTGGTTCCAATGATAGCACCTTTCGCACCACATATCGCAGAAGAACTCTGGGAGCGTTTGGGGCACTCAGAGAGTGTATTCGAGGGAGCGAACTGGCCTTCATTCAGCGAAGAAAAGGCCGCGAAAGACTCAGTGACGATCGCCGTTCAAGTGAACGGCAAGCTCCGTGCCTCGATCGACGTACCGAGCGAAAGCATCGAGGAAGACGTTGTCGAAGCTGCTCGTGCCGACGAAAATGTTACTAGGCATATTGATGGGTTGGAGGAGCGACGTGTGATCTACGTGAAGCATCGCCTCGTTAACTTTGTGGTAACATGAATGATCTTGAACGTCTGTCCGTAGACGCCGTACGCGTCCTGTCGATGGATGCAGTACAGCAAGCTAATTCAGGCCATCCGGGAACCCCTATGGCCCTCGCACCAGTCGGTTATGTGCTTTTCCATCGGCATCTGCGACATGATCCAAAAGATCCCAATTGGCTAGACCGAGACCGATTTGTCCTATCATGCGGCCACGCATCAATGTTGCTGTACTCCGTGCTTCATTTGAGTGGCTATGACATCACTGAAGACGACATTCGCAATTTTAGGCAGTGGGGGTCCCCCACTGCGGGACACCCAGAATATGGACACGCCCCAGGCATCGAGACGACTACAGGGCCCTTGGGTCAAGGAGTCGCAACTACAGTAGGAATGGCGTTAGCTGAGCAGTGGCTCGCAGATCGATTCAATCGGTCGGGCCATGATGTGGTCGGTCACCACACATACGCACTGTGCTCTGACGGGGATATCATGGAGGGTATCTCCCACGAGGCTGCTGCTCTCGCAGGGCACCTGAAACTTGGGAAGCTGATCTGGATTTTCGACGATAACGAGATCACTATCGATGGGAGCACAGAGCTAGCAAGTTCAAGTGATCACGAAGCTCGCTTCGCTGGTTATGGATGGCACGTCCTGAAAGTTGAAGATGGGAATGACCTCGAGGAAATCGATGCCGCCATTCACGCAGCAAAGGCTGAAACGGAACGCCCAAGTTTCATCGCACTAAAGACTACGATTGCATGGGGTAGCCCAGGCAAGGCAGGAACTTCCGCTGCGCACGGGGCACCACTTGGAGCCGCTGAGATAGAGGCGACCAAGAAGAACTTGGGTTACCCTGCAATCCAGCCATTTTACGTCGATGAGAGTGCTCGCACTCACTGGGCTGAATGTTTATACCGGGGTGCCGAAGCAAATAAAGTCTGGCAAAATTCTTTTGCTGCATATCAGAAAGAACACCCCGATTTGGCATCCGAATTCTTGCAGATGCTAGCCGGAGATCTTCCAGACGCCTGGGATGAAAAGATCCCGGATCTTTCACAGGCCGATGGTCCTGACGCTACACGGGGGTGGTCTGGCAAGGTGATCCAGGGAGTGGCGGCAAGAGTTTCAAACTTGATTGGTGGATCGGCGGATCTTGCGGGCTCTAATAAGACGGATATCAAAGAAACTGAGAGCCTACTGCCCACAAGCCCGGGCGGTCGTAATATCCACTACGGGGTCCGTGAGCATGCTATGGGTGCAATGATGAATGGTATGGCCCTTCATGGGGGCATCCGCCCATTCGGAGGCACGTTCCTCATATTCTCCGACTATATGCGGCCTGCGATTCGACTGGCAGCTCTAATGGGACAGCCAGTCATTTACGTCTTCTCACATGACTCAATCGGACTAGGCGAAGACGGACCGACCCACCAACCGGTCGAGCAATTAGCATCGCTCCGCGCCATTCCTGGCTTAATCGACCTAAGGCCTTGTGATGCCGCCGAAACAGAGATCGCTTGGCGCGTTGCTATGGAGCACACAAGTGGACCATCTTTTTTAGCCCTGAGCCGACAGAGTGTCCCCCTACTCGACCGAACCGACACATTTTCTTCAGCTTCAGGACTCAGACGAGGAGGCTACGTCCTTGCTGAAGCAACCGGTGACTCTCCGTCAAAGATCCTCATAGCGAGTGGTGCTGAAATGGCTCTGGCACTCGGCGCTAGAGAAAGGTTAGAGGCCAATGGCATACCCACCCGAGTTGTGAGCCTCGCGAGCTGGCACTTATTCCAATTGCAGGAGGAATCCTACCGTAACGAAGTGCTTCCTCCGGAGGTACGGGCGAGGGTGTCCATCGAGGCGGGATCAACTTTTGGCTGGGAGCGCTGGATAGGCAGTTATGGTCAATCAATTGGCCTTAATCGTTTTGGGGCTTCGGCTCCGGCCTCAGTGCTTTTTGCCGAGCTGGGGTTCACGGTTGATGCTGTTGTTAAAGCAGCGGAGAAAACCACCTAGATCAAAGCATCTGTTTCTGGGCCCGACAAGCAAGCGACCCCGCATAGGATGACTGGGATTAAGAGGTCATACTGCTGTATATCGTATGACTACCTAGTCATAGGCCCTATATACAGTATGGACCAAAATTATCTCTTGCTTGATATTCACCTTCCGTGGTAAATAACTCGATCCAAATTTCTGAAATTCATGGCGCATGAGCTATTGAAGGGAGTGTTATGGCGACCACTTCAAAAAAGTCGGGAAATGAAAAGACACGAAAGCCACGCAAGCCCGCGACACGTAAGGCGGCTGGCGCTGAGAAACGTCCTGCACGAAAAAGTGCTGCCAATAGCAAGAAAGGACAGGGCAACGGTTAGTATCACTGTAACCAACACGCTATAACAGCGCTGGCGCCCAGAAGGGCGCCAGTTTTTTTTTCAGCCAAAAGGGCACGAACCCTAGGTAACTGGGGTTCTATCAACCCGCTTCCGTCAAAAGCAGCTCACAGCCACTTCAAAACGGACCGGCCACATTGGCATTCTGAGCGTCGTATAGGCCTGAACGGTACCTCCCCAGCTAATCCCGAATGACTTTATTCGTCAGTACGCGCGGCGGTAATCACATACCGCTTAACGAAGCACTTTTTGCAGGGCTCGCTCCGGATGGGGGCCTCTACGTGCCGACTAATCTGACGCCCCTGCCCGCGGACCCACCGAGACTCACTGACTTGGCTGCTACGGCTCACTGGGTGTCACCCAGCCTATTCGGCGGAACGGATGCAGATCTCATCGGTCGAGTTGCAACCGCAGCACTCACGTTTCCGGCGCCCCTGGTAGAGGTCGAACCTGGGATTTTCGTATTAGAACTTTTCCATGGCCCGACGCACGCGTTCAAGGATATAGCAGCTCGTTTCATGGCCAGGCTCATGGCAGAGCTAGATACGCAAGATGCCCTTCGAACGATCTTGGTCGCCACTTCCGGCGATACCGGATCAGCGGTCGCCCAAGCCTTTCATCAGCTAGAGGGCTACAGAGTTGTAGTGATGTTCCCCAAAGATGGAATCAGTGAACGTCAGCGTCGCCAGATGACCACACTCGGCGGAAACGTCCGTGCACTCGCAGTCCGAGGAACGTTCGATGACTGCCAACGGATGGCTAAGGAAGCATTTACTGACCCAAACCTTTCAAAAGAACTACGCCTCACTTCTGCTAACTCAATTAACGTGGGGAGATTACTGCCTCAAAGTCTTTACTATACGTTTGCCGCAGCATCACTTGGATGGTCCTCAACGCCAGCTTTGTTTGTTGCACCTTCCGGCAATCTCGGCAACCTGTGCGGTGGACTGTTAGCTCAAATGTGCGGAATGCCTAGTCTCGGTTTCATCTCTGCAATGAACGTCAACAGGGGGTTTGCAGACTTTTTGGAACTCGGAAACTTCGAAGCAAGGCCATCGATTTCGACAGACTCGAATGCGATGGATGTGGGGGACCCAAGTAACCTTGAACGAATCCGCTGGCTTTACAGAAACGATTACGAGCGACTCCGACAGGACGTAACCGGAATTTCGGTGGCCGACGACGAAACTCGGGCGTGTATCTCTGGTCTATACGACCGGACCGGGTATGTGCTCGATCCCCACACAGCAGTAGCGTATCGAGCACTCGAACGACAGGATGGTCATCGTTCGGGACCCGCCGTGGTGATCGCGACGGCCCACCCGGCTAAGTTCCCGGAGGTCGTGGAAGAAGCGATTGGTCAGAACGTGCCTCTTCCTGAAGGTATCGCCTCAGTCATGGGGGCGGAGGAGCATATGGACGAGATGCCGGCTGAACTTGATGCCCTGCGGGCTGTCTTGGAGGCCAATTGAGCAACCAACTCAGGAGTGCACTCGTCCGGGTGCCGTGCTCTACCTCCAACCTAGGATCTGGGTACGATACCATCGGACTTGCGCTGAACCGATATCTGGAGGTCGGATTCACCCCAGACGACCGGGGTGCTCTCGTAATCGAACGAGAAGGCACATTGACTGCTCTGACAGACCAGAGCGGCCCCGACTTAGTTGTTACAACCTTTGAAACAGTCCTTGCTGAAGCTGGCCTGCTACCCTCGGGTGTTCTGCGCTTGAGGTCGGATATCCCTATAGCACGCGGCCTTGGATCTTCCTCGGCCGCGCTTCTGGCTGGCTACGATCTCGGCCGCGCTGTTTGCGGGATGTCACGGGATGAGAAAGGCGCATTTTCATTAGCGCTGAAGCATGAAGGACACGGAGACAATGCAGCGCCTTGTCTCTACGGGGGACTAAGAGGTGTAACTCTCACTGCTAGTGGCCCCGTTGTCGTAGATCTTCATCTCTCGGATGCAGTTGGCTTCGCATATGCCGCACCTGCAGTAGGGCTGGAGACCGAAGCCGCGCGAGGTGCGCTCCCAGAGCATGTGCCACACAAAACAGCCACAGCTTCGCTGGGTCGCCTGGTCGCTCTCGTTCGAGGGTTGGCTGAAGGTCGACCAGACCTCATCCATGCCGGGGTCAATGATGATCTACATGTACCTTACCGGCTACCTTTGATCCCCGGTGCGGCTGCGGCTATGTCCGCTGGTATGGACGCTGGCGCTTGGGCAGTCACGGTCTCGGGAGCCGGGTCCGGGCTGATTGCTATGTGTGAGCCTGGCGAGGCTGAGAAAGTCGCCTCCGCCATGAAAGACAGCTTCACCTCAATCACGGGCGACTCCGAGAGTGTAGGATTTTCAGTCCGACCCGACCTCTTAGGCTTGCAGCGGTTGGAGGGCTGAGCCTCAGGAAGTCGCTCTGCTCTCCTTTACTACACGTCGACACACGATCATGAGGTAACTGTTACTCAGGATACGTGCGATCAAGAAAGCTGAAAAAGCGGCTGTCACACCCACTAAATCGAGCCCCCACCCCAGTATCACAAACATGGCCGCTACCATACTAATCTCAATTGTGCTAGCCACCGTGATGTGGCGAGTCCGCCTGCTCTCCACCAAGATCGCCCGCTGGAACGTCAAAAGCACAGTTAAGGCTGGCAGAGGCACGATAATACGTGCAGGAATGACTGCGAATCTGGTCAGTTCTTCAGTGAGCCCAGAGAGAGATATAAAGTAGACCTGAGCTACCGGGGTAAGCGTAATTACCGCGAGACACCCCGTGGTCACAAGCGCCAGACTCGTAGCGAATCGGCCAAGCTCAGGCAGATTCCTGAAGCGTTCGCCCATAAGAGCAATCGCCGCGTCTTGAAAAGCGAGGCCCAATGAACGAAAAAAGAACGAGAGCCCCACTATGACAGGGAAAACCGCCAGCGACTCAATGGGTGCTACACTTCTTCCCATAAAGAACGTCAGGAGTGGTTGGGTCGATAGCCCGATCAGCGATGTCAAAGCTAGGGGAAAGTAAAACGCCGAAATTTCCCTGTAGGTCATTTCAATGGGCGGGCCTTCATCTAAATCACCACCAAGCATGGCTCTAATCGTTGAATCAGCCATGACACGCGCCGCGACTGCTTCTACAACCACTCCTGCGCTAAGAGCCAGACTGCCAACGAACGCCCCTGGGATATCCAGAAAGAAGTACCCAGTAAAGGCGGCTATCATCATCCCTGCGAACCGAATCGCCGTCCCGTATGCGACCAGACGGGTCTTTCCTGAACGAATCAGAACTCCCTGAATGAATCGTCGGTATGCGATCGCTGCAGGCCATGGGATGAAAAACCAGAGCGCTCCGTAAGTGAGATCAGCAACTTCACGCGGCAGTCCCAAGGCCCCGTCTACAAGCGATCGATAGAAGGGAGGATAAAGAAAAAGAAGAAGGAATAGGGTCGTTCCCACAGCGAGTACTCGCGAGAAGTTTCGGAGCTTCGTGTAGCTAATTCGATCCTTTACCAACGAGGTGGCTGCGCTCATGAGCATCATGACCGGACCCTCGATCACGATCGCGAGCGCAAACGCAACACCGTACGCGGCCAGGTTGTACGTAGCGTCCGGTAGCCGTGCAATGATCGCAGCTAGAAAGGGACCCTCCGCCGCCATCATGATCCATGTAGCGGCGAGCGGACTCCAGAAAGCGAGAATCGATCGCTGCGAGTGCTTCGGCAAACGAGACCCAGGACAGGGCGATGAGGGGCGCCGGAAAATAGAAGATCTACCGTCGAGGTCTACGACCTAACCGCATTCGGTGACTATCTGCCCCCTGTTCTTTCCGAGAAAACGACAATCCCCATCCTGCCTTGGGGACTGCTGCCCTCTACCGCCTTACAGCAATGCCCAACACCTCGAAGCGAGCATTGAACAGGAGTGTTCCAGACCCCAAGAAAGCGCGCGCTGGAAATTCCTGTGTGAAGAAAGTCCGGTACACGGCGTTGAAGGCATCATAGTCACCTACATCAGAAGCGAAAATTTGCACTGACACGAGATCATCCATCGACATACCCGCCTGCTCGAGTGTGTTCTGGATGTTTGTCAGTACGTTCCGAGCCTCTTCCTCGGCATTGGCCGGCCTTTGGCCCCCACTCAGGCCGAGCATCCCAGACAGATAGAGGGTATTACCTACCAGCACTGCACCGCTGAAAGGCGCCCCATCACTCTGACTCGCTGAGCGCCCATTGATATACTGCCGCTCTTGGGCAGAAACTTGGTTGGCAAGAGAGGCAAAGACTATAAGAAGCCCTAGAACTGTCACTATTCGCATACGCACTGGAGGCACCCTCGAAGCATCGTTGATTTAAGTGTCGACTGGGTCGCATGGTAGAATAGAGCGACCCGAAGGTGCAAGAAGACGCCCCCCGGGCTTACCCCAGCCCGGGGGGCGAAGACGAAGAGTTTTAAGACTCCCGTTGGAAAACTAGTGCCCTTCTAGTAACCGCCGCCTGCTGCGGGCATCGCTGCTGGAAGCCCATACGCTGCCAACCCGTCTTGCAGCTGCACAATGATGTATTGGTGGCCATTGTGCGTCCAACTCGACATACCGTAGCGCGTGATTCCCGGAATCTCGAGTTCGCCGACCCTCGTTCCTGTTTCTTTGTCGACAGCGAATATCATTGGCTGGCCGTCAGCCGCTTGCCCGGAGACAAAGAGTAAATTGGGGGTCGCCACCATCGTCGCGAGTCCGCTTCGCCCGCGGTTGGACATGACATTGGGCACACCTTGCAGGAGCGGATGATTCTGAATGAAATCCTGATCCTCCTGCGGTGCGTCTCCGTGGGGAATCACCCACTTGATGTCACCCGTGTTTAGGTCGTACGCGACTATACGCCCCACCGGTCCTTTCCAAATCTCAAGCCCGTCGAGCGTCGCTGAACTCGCCCCCCCACCACCACCGCCTACTGCGTTAGACCAGGCAGAGTAGGTCACACCAGTTTGCTCTGGACTGTCGAGCGGAGAGTCGTTCGCAGCCATCACGGCATGTCGAGCGCAACGGCTCGATGAGGTCACAAACATCACACCGGCTAGTGGATCTGCCGCTTGATTGCCGGTGATATTTGTGCCGCCTCCGTCACTCGGACACAGCCAAGCGGGACCCGCTGGATCGTCGACTGTTGTCGGAGGGTTGTACATAGGAACGAAAAGGTTGTTGTCCTGCGCAATCTGCAGTGCTCGTTCGTAGATCTCAGGTGTGTAGTCGATCAGATGTTCCGGCTGACGACCCAATAGGTCGAAGGGCGGTGGCTTTGTCGGGAACGGCTGGGTAGCCGCAAGTTGCTCGCCTGGAACACGCGACTGCGGGACCGGGCGCTCTTCGATAGGCCAGATCGGCTCACCCGTCTCACGATCGAGCGCGTATAGCATAGCCTGTTTCGTCGCCTGGAAGAGCCCCTTTACCTCACGACCATCGACCGTCACATCCATAAGCACAGGCGGAGCGGGCGTATCGTAGTTCCAGATGTCGTGGTGGACGAACTGGTAGTGCCAACGTCGCTCTCCGGTGTCGGCATCGAGTGCGATGACACTCGTGCTGAACAGGTTGTCGCCGGGATGATGACCACCGTAGTAATCGATCGTCACGCCGTTCGTCACGATGTAGACGAGACCGAGTTCTGGATCA
>DEAM01000020.1:0-160 GCA_002347035.1 Gemmatimonadales bacterium UBA2982
CAACTGAGCTACGCCCACCATCGAGCCTTATAAAATATCTCCGATTTGTGGCGCGAAAACCTAAACAATACCCAGCTTACCGTAAAGAAATTTGATGAAGATCGAGATGCTTCAAGCCGACCGAACTTTTTTAAGTGCGCCTGCCAGGACTCGAACCTGG
>DEAM01000020.1:498-101384 GCA_002347035.1 Gemmatimonadales bacterium UBA2982
CGATGCTCTATCCAGCTGAGCTACAGGCGCGTCATTGATAAACTTAACGAGGCTGGATGCCGATTCGAACCAGCGGCTGCCTCTTGCTTACTGTGCCGCTAAGGGTAGAAGGGAAATAGCGGCGGCAGGTGATACATCGGCCCGCACCTCTCAATTCCCAGAAGGTATGATCTCTACCCCCGCAAGCTTTGTGACAGCAGCTAGCGTCGTTTGGGCAGCGTTGAAACCCAGCCGGAAGTCTGCGTCGGAAAAGGTTACAAAAAGGTCAGAAGGCTGGTGCCAATGAGGATTGGCCCTATTTCCGGTTTCGTACAGCCGCCGATTCTCTCGGAGGCTAACAGAAGCGACTAAGTCCATGAATGGTGTAGAATCAGTATTGCTCATGGCATTACTCATGACAGCTGGATAGTCACTCGCATGCATTCGGTTTGCGTTTAAGAGCGCGAGTGCTAACACAGCAGACTCTTGAGCCATTTCCGAATTGAGTTGGAACTCTATGTCTACATCCGCATCCAGTGCCTGGTTATAAGTCACTGGATTCCCATGATCCCACATCATCATGTCGTGCTGAATCATCCCTAGCCACGTCGGCTCTGGATAGCGACCTGAGCCAACCGGATCTTCAACTCCTTGGCGTGAAGCTCGCTGCTCCACATACGCATACGATCCATTGAGCCCTGTCTCTTCATTGTTCCAAAGAGCAAAACGGATCGACCGATTAGATCCCACGTCCGGGGCTGCTAGTACGCGGGCAATCTCCATAACCAAGGCCGTGCCCGAAGCGTCATCATTGGCGGCTTCTCCACCTCCCCGCCCATCCATATGCGCACCTAAGATGTACATCTCGCCTGGCATACCATCACCAACCTTTGTGGCGAAAACCTCTTCGCGGGGCTCAGGTTGATCGGACCCGCGAGGTGTGTACTGATAGTGAATCCGTTCAGTCTCATAACCCCAACTCCGAAGCTGATCCTCTATCCAGTCCACAGCGGCCGCATTGCGTGCAGTCCCCTGTTCGCGGTCTCCAAATTGGGTAAGCCCTCTGATGAGTTCTTTGTAGTTCTCAAAGTCGAGCCGGTCGACCAGTTGCTGACGCGCACTGTCGGCAACCGTGAACTCAACACCACCCAGGATGCCTCGGAGCCCCCGATCACCCAACTCAGGTCGGTTAGGATTTTCCTGTTGTGCATCGACCCCACTAGGCAAAAACAACCAAAGGACCAGAATGCTCAAGATCTGCAGGGTCCTGGCTAATGGGATATTAAAGTTCCTCATAGTTCCCCCGTGGTGACCGCACCATGATCCGCTGACGAGACCAGGCGCGCATATTTCTTGAGTACTCCCGACGGAACATCCTTAATCGGCGGCACCCAGGCGGCGATCCGCGCCTCAATCTCCGCATCAGTTAAACCCACTGAGATTGAGCCCTCATCAAGGTCAAACGTCACTATGTCACCATCGCGCAAAGCGGCTATGGGGCCACCCTCAACTGCTTCCGGTGCGGCATGCCCGGCCATCAGGCCGTGCGTCGCTCCTGAGAACCGACCATCCGTGAGAAGTGCTACCTCGGAGCCTAGACCAGAACCTGCTAGCGCTGCAGTCACTGCAAGCATCTCACGCATACCTGGTCCACCGCGCGGGCCCTCGCACCGTATAATTACAACATCCCCAGCTACAACCTCACCGTTCTGAACGGCTGAGAAGGCGGCCTCTTCACTATCGAAAACACGAGCCGGCCCTTCATATCTGGTCCGCTCCTGACCTGCCACCTTAAGGACACAGCCATCAGGAGCCAGGTTGCCCCTCAGGGTCATAAGCCCACCCCGATTCTTGACCGGGTCAGCAATGGTCTTCACAACTTGCTGACCTGGAAATGCTTCGGCTTGTGTGATTTCCTCGGCCAAGCTTCGGCCAGTCACAGTGGGAGTATCGCCGTCTAGTAATCCTACTTCATGCAGGCGCCGCGCAATCAACGCTACCCCACCAGCAGCGTGTAAATCTGTCGCGACAAAGCGACCCCAAGGCTTCATGTCGGCTAACACAGGAGTAGCTGCACTGATCCGATCGAAGTCCTCTAGAGTGAGTTCTATTCCTGCTTCACGCGCGACTGCCAAAAGGTGCAATACTGCGTTTGTTGAGCCCCCTGTAGCCACGGCTAATGCAATGCCGTTCTCCAGCGACTTCTTGTTGATAATCTGTCGTGACGTGATGCCCGTGTGGACAAGGTTGACCGAGATACGACCGCATTCACGTGCCACCTCAAGTTTCATGGGATCAGTGGCGGGCACCGAACCGCTACCCATCGGAGAAATACCCATTCCCTCGAAGACCGTCGCCATTGTGTTCGCTGTGAACTGACCACCACATGCGCCCGCCCCAGGGCACGCAGCCTTCTCGATCTCGTCTAGTTCTGCCTCAGTGATCTTCCCTGCTGCACAAGCACCGACAGCTTCAAAAACATCTTGGATCGTCAGGTCAATTTTGTTGTGCCTGCCTGGTTCAATGGATCCTCCGTACAGCATGAGAGACGGACGGTCTAGACGGGCCAAAGCCATAACCGTCCCGGGGATGGTCTTGTCACAGCCGGATAACGCAACCATGCCGTCAAACAAGTAGCCATGGCCCATGAGTTCGATCGAGTCTGCGACGACTTCTCTGCTCACAAGCGAAGCCCGCATCCCCGATGTACCCATTGTTATCCCATCAGACACGACAATCGTATTGAACTCTAAAGGGGTCCCGCCCGCCTCACGTATCCCCTCACAAACGGCCTCCCCTAGTTCGCGTAAATGAACGTTGCATGGAGTGGCATTCGTCCACGTGTTTGCGACCCCAATTAAGGGCTTGCTGAAGTCATCGTCCCCTAGACCCACAGCGCGTAGCATGGCTCTCGCAGGGGCGCGGTCAGGTCCATCTAGAAGTTGCCGGCTTCTGAGCATTGGGAGCGCTACATAGGGTGCTTCTGTGGTCATGTTATTATGGTGAGAGAAACAAGATCTTCGTGGCCAGGCTCAACCATCTACAGGCTCAAGCCTGACTATCGCGGATGGGTCCCCCAAACGATCATCAATCGCAAGATAAATGTATCCATCGGGGCCCTGTCGTACGTCTCTGACTCGACCAATCCCCCGAAGCAAGGTCTCTTCGAGGTCCGAGACGCCGTCCTTTATTACCACTCGTGCTAGCTGTTCACCTCTAAGACCCCCCACAAAAATGCTCCCCTGCCACGCAGGAAACTTGTCACCGGTATAGATCATCATTCCCGAGGTTGCTATGGACGGCACCCAAACATGCACGGGTTCCCGCATCCCTTCCCTACGGGTTCCCTCATGAATAGCCGAACCACTCCCGTAGTTCGCCCCAAAGCCGATTACTGGCCAGCCATAATTCATGCCCGGCTCAATCAGGTTTATCTCATCACCACCCTGAGGGCCGTGTTCACCCTCCCACAGTTCCCCAGTCTCTGGGTGAACCGCCAGACTCTGTGGATTTCTGTGGCCGTAACTCCATATCGAAGGTTGAACACCAGTCTGGCCGACAAACGGATTATCCGGCGGTATAGTACCGTCCTCAAAGAGCCGGTTTACCGTGCCATGGTGGTTTGATATGTCTTGGGCGGGATGTGCCTCCAAATCTCCGCTCGGACGTGCCATCCGCTCCCCCACACTGACGAAAAGATATCCATCTTCGTCGAACGCTATCCGCGACCCATAGTGACCACGACCTTGAGACACCGCCTCAAAAACCTCTTCGATATTACTTAATCGGTCATTCTCGAGCCGGCCACGAATCAGAGTAGTTGTAGATTCCTGCCCGCCCTGAGGTTTGGAATACGTCAAATAGATCATCCGGTTTGACAGGAAATCCGGATGCGGATGTACATCAAGAAGACCGCCTTGTCCTACCGCAAATACTTCGGGAACCCCTTCAATGGGGGCGGCTACTAGACGGCCATCTCTGATGACGCGCAGACGACCCGGTCGCTCCGTCACTAGGATGTCACCGTCGGGAAGAAACGCTATAGCCCAAGGATGCTCAAACCCGTTTGCGACGGTTACAACCCGGAAGTCGTAGTCGGCACTCCGGTGAACCTGCGCTTCAGCTGTGACAGGCAAGATGAACCATAAAGCAAGCCCAACACAGACGAGTATCACTGACCTCCTGTGAGCCATCTCAATCTCCTTAGAGCAGAGTAAGAGCAGGAAACGTTACGGCCCCGAGCAGGGGTCATCAACGGCCATTGCACTCCGGCGTCCACCACTGCGTGTCGTGTTGCGCACCTGCTCACTATTTCGCTGTCACCTACTCGACTGCCCGAAGGCACGAGTAAGGGCTGCCTCACCACCGACCACTGGAAGCGTTATGGAAGTGCCGTCTAGATCGATGGTGAGTTCAGTGCCGGGCTCAGGCCAAAGTGTGAAATCCCGATCACTCGAGAAGACCATGAGCGCGAGACGCCGGCCGGATGGAATCACCTGGTCGTCAGGCTGAAGCTCGAATGAAATATCGTAGAAACGATCAGGTACCAATGGCTCGCTTGTTCTCAGTGAACTGTGGTTCTGCGGATCAGCCCATCCACGAGTAATAACGCCCGTCACGCCCGGCTCATCTGACCAAGGAAGGGTAACCACCCAGACGGAAAGATTTGCAGCTTCACGATCGACTGCCAGCCGCATATTGACACTTGGAGTACCTGAAAGATGAACGGCTTCTGTGAGCTCTGGCGTAGCGTACATAAGTCGGTACGCCGATGAGTCAGCCTGTGCCAGCGATGCACCACTGAAGGTGACATTGTCGACCAAGTTCTCTGGTGTCTGCCCCGGCTGTGGCTGGATCATAAGCCCTCCCTGACTACGGCCACCCGTACTCAGGTGGAGTGTGACTGGAACGGCTTCTGGATTGGGATAGTCAGCGTAGGGGGTAGGGTCAAATGGAGGGTCACCCTCCCGAACAATCCACGCTCGGGGATCTTCCTCAACCTGATTCTCCACACCGTATACGTACCTGGTGAACCAACGATTCATCAGTTCAAACGGCGGAGGGCCTCCATGCCCACCCTGATGATAGTAAGCCTGTGTTGGAACACCCTTGGTTTTGAGTGCCTCGTAAATTCGTACACTGTGCTCAGGCATCACATTCCAGTCATTGAATGCATGGGCCATGAGCGTAGGAGCACTAATCCCATCAATGACATTCAAATAATCGCGGCTAGCCCAGAACTCATTATAGTCCCCAGATATCCGATCGAAACCTAGTGCGAGTTCACCGTCCCGAATGTTTTCTTCACAATAGGGCCGCATGTTCGGATAGCCGCTGTTAATAACGTCGAAAAGGACATCTACGTCCTCGCCGAGATATCCGCCTGGCGATCGCACTAAACCGTTAGATCTATAGTAGTGGTAATAGGATGTATTGGGCGCGATCGGTATGATCGCTTCTAGACCTTCGACGCCGGTCGTTGCAGCTGCAATCGGAAGCGTCCCGTTGTACGATGTGCCCGTCATGCCTACACGGCCAGTCGACCAGTAGGCAGACACCTCCTCTGTTCCCTCCGCCGTAGTGAATCCCCTAGCCCGCTGATTGAGCCAATCGATCACGGCTTTCGGTGCTAGTGTTTCGTTCTCGCCACCTATCGTCGGACATCCTTGCGAAAGCCCAGTGCCCGGGGACTCTGAATGCACAACCGCAAATCCCCGCGGGACCCAGTCTCGTACGTGCGAATTAGAGATCGCAGTTCGAAGCGGTCGATGTTGGATTGAGGGCATCGGCAAGCGCTCAGGAGAAGGCGCTCCGAGTTCCTGGCGAACATCCCAGAAAAACTCACTAGACGTTGACCCTAATCCGGCATAGTACGGGCTAGTTTCGTAAACCACTGGAACTGTCAGGTCTTCCGAATCAGTCTGCCCAGGTCGCGTCACGGCCACATGCACCCGATCCATATTGCCATCACCGTCCGAGTCAAATTCGGTTTCTACCCAAAGGTCATGGCGGATCCAACGGGTAGCATCGTTGAACCCAGGAACAACCTGGGCTTGACCGTCTCGGAACAGCGGAAGTGTCTGAGCCTGAACTCGTTCCATCCAAGATGTAGAACCCAACACAAGAAGCCCCGCAAGCTTGAGGCCTCTCTTTATGTGACCTCTTCCCCCTAGAGCGTTCCGAGTGGGCCTCACCTCATATCAGCCTGTCGTTGCACAAGCTCAACATTTGCACCGTTAGGCCCCGCTATATAGAAAAATCGGATCATCCCATTAGGGAGCCTCATGTCCACGGGACCGGATGTCAGTTCTGCTCCTCGCGACTGTAGGTCTGAAAGTGTCGGATCCGCTTCTGGTGCCCGCCAACCGATGTGGTCGATCGTGCCTTCAGTACTTGGGAAGGACTCTCCCTGCGTTACTAGAAGCCAAACGTTCCCAGGATAGAGGAGTCCTTCAAGCCGGGCCCGCATGCGGATGCGGATACCCCCAAAGATATTTTCATACCAATCGAGCACTTCCGCTGGATCCGGTCCACGAAGGTGCACGTGGTGAAATCCGAGATGCTGAGGCTCCTCAATGAGCTCGAGGCGCGTACCCCAAGGGTCATTGATGAACGACAGAGTGAAGAGACCTTCGACTGCACGTGCCGGCGTAGTGATAGTAGCTCCCGCTTCCTCTACCTCGCGTAGCTTTGCTTCTAGGTCCGGAAACGAAAAACCGAGGTGATCAATGACACTGCCTGCACTAGGCCTACGCGTACCGTCGCGGTCACGCAGGAACATTATCCGTGTTCGTCCGAAAAGTAGTCGATCGGTTCTGCCATCGACCCATTCGCCACCGATGTGGTCATGATACCACTGCGCGGCAACCTCCGGATCAGGCACGGACATGTGCACGTGATCGTACATCCGCGTGGGTACCTGGCCGTCGAGAGGTATCGGGATGACGCTGGCAACAACCAGAGCTATCACCGCTAGGCGGAACATTTGCATCAAGATCTCCAAAAGTGTTGGGCGCACAGGGGAATCCGGCCGCAGTATAAGAGGAAGGTATCTATTGTAGACACCTCAGGACCCTTACCATCCCAACATCGTGTTTTGCGAGGCATCCCGCCCTTTAAGTAGTGCTAACGGCCGCCTTCCCCGGCTGGCTCGTCCGGGTCGGTCCCCAGAAACCGAATTAGCTCTGCGTTGACGATCCCTGGAACCTCTTCATGGGGATTGTGCCCGACGTCTGGAATAAGGAATACCTCAGCGTTAGGCAGGATCTCAACCGCTCGGCGTGCGTTCGCCGGGAAGTTCGGCCCATCAATTTCCCCGCCCAGAATCAATGTTTTGGTTTGTATGTGAGGCCAGTCGTCTACAACTGTGTCGAGAGAGCGCAAATTCCCTCCAAGCGAGCGGACATATTGCAAGCGTGGCCAGTCACCACTAAGCCTCTGGCCATGCCGAATACGAAGGTGCTCGATGAACTCTGGCTTCCAATCCACATAGCGCCGTGTATCGGTTCTAACATCGCGCTCGTAGGCCTGCTGTAAGTCTGGAGTTGTGTTGATATCGCCCGTGAATGGTTGGTATCCTCGGCCGGCTCGGTTATCTGTAAGACCAATCTGATTGATGGTCACCAAATGGGTCGTCATCTCTGGATAGTGGAACGCAAAACGGGTGGCCATCTGCCCGCCAATCGAGTGCCCTACGATCGCGGCCTCTGAAATTCCAAGATGTTCCATGAGCCGCGCCGTGTTCGAGGCATGCAAACTCATGCTGTAAGGCAAAATGGGCTTAGATGACTTACCCCATCCCAGTCGGTCCTTCACTACGACTCGGTAACCCTCGTTGGTCAGGGCCTCAATCTGTTCTTCCCAGTACCAGCCGTAGTAGCTGCCTCCGTGGTGGAACACGACTGATTGACCATTGGCAGCTCCCACGGGAGGAACGTCCATATAAGCAATACGCACATCCTGGCCAAACACTTGAAGATTCATGAAGTCGACCGGGTGAGGATACTCAATCTCTTCCATGTTGATCGAGATAGGGCCCCACTCAGTCGGGGGCTCCGGAGGTGGCATATGGTCCTGGGCACCTAAGATGGCTGTTGATGGAGGAGAAATCAGAGCGATGAGCAGAAGGACTTGGGTGAGGTGACGTGCGGTGCTCATCGTTCCTCCGTGGCCCTGTTGATCACTAGGGGCCTGATGTGGTTCAGTCGAAATTAAAGCCAAGTCACTATACCGGCAGTTCGCTTGATTGCCAATCACCGGAGTCTACAAGAAAAAAGCAGGGCCGACACCGCGAGAAGGGAGGTAATCACGGCGCCGACCCTGCTAGCAGCCTGTAACCACTGGCCGTTGCTTCTGCTAACCTTGGCGGGAAAGCAACTCCAACTATCAGCGGACTACAGACCGGTCCTTCATTAAGACTTATCCGGTCGGGATATCAAATGTCTTGCTAACCCCAAGCACCATGGTCATCTCCGGACGTCCGGCACCAAACGAGTCAGTTTCACCAGAGATGTCACCGTCACTGTAGATTCCTGAGATGACGAAGTCGAGATCAGCTGCGGAGAACCCATAACCAGCCTCGGCATAGGTACCGTTACCGAATAATCCGGCCAACTGAAGATCCGTGCCGTAGGCACCGAGCGTCCCGTACCATCCACCGGCAGACTCAGCCGTTATCGCGAAGAAG
The DNA here is from genome assembly GCA_002347035.1 of Gemmatimonadales bacterium UBA2982. Lineage (GTDB taxonomy): Bacteria > Gemmatimonadota > Gemmatimonadetes > Longimicrobiales > Gaopeijiaceae > UBA2982. Next base: position 9,164 of record DEAM01000020.1, read on the forward strand.
CTGTAGTCAGCTGCCGCACCTGGCACTCTATGCGATCCTAGCGAGTATTCAGCTGATATGGCACCTATCGCCAGGTTCATGTTGGCTTCCATATAGGTGTTATCGAAGTCACCCGTGTAAAAATAGCCAATGCCACCAACACTTAGGTTGATATTGTCGGCAAGATCGATGCCTACTGCGGTGTAGAAATCAAGCTCGGCACCGTCACCAACATCCGCGCCCCACGTGCCCAGCGAGAATGAGCCTGCGGCCAAATCAACCCCGGCACTCGCCGAAGAAGCTTTCTGCAGGACTCCTCGGTAGTAATAAGCACTCGCCCAGCCGGCATTCGCGCTGACCTCAGCATCCTGAGCCTCAACAGCCATAGGTGCTATTGCCACAGCGAGCAGAATCAGAGCGGATAATTTCTTTCTCATATGGAACCCCTTCCGTTTTTTGGATAGGTAATGTTGAATTCTTGTTTTCATCCTGGTGACCGACGATGAACTAGAGTCCAAGAGTAGTCACGCCATTTGGACACCAGTCGCCCTCAGATCGTGGTCTCGTTCGTCTCCCCGGTGACCGGAGTCACCGCTTGCTCGTCCTTCTCCCCGGTCCTGATCCGGTACACCCCTTCGATTGGGAATACGAAGACTTTTCCGTCACCCACCTCTCCCGTACGCGCACTACTTAGAATTGCGTTGACGGTAACGTCGACAAAGGAATCGGAGACCCCGATATCAAGCATAATCTTATCGGTGAGCTCCATCTTAACAGTCGTCCCTCGGTACGTTTCAACGCCCTCGGTCTCACCACCGTGTCCTTGGACCCGGTTCACTGTGACTCCCTCAACATCGGCCTGATACAATGCTTTCAGGACGTCGCTGAGCTTTTCCGGTCGAATGATCGCCTTGACCAGTTTCATGATATTACCTCGCTTTATATCTGAGATTTTCGAGCTTGCTAGTCCTAAGGTTCGGACCCCGAAGAGGTCGCGGTGCCCGAACTCCTATGGCTTTAATCATCCTCGAGGATCAGAACCGCTCCATCACCCGTTGCGTACCCTTCTTCGCCGTGCGCAATGACGTCCATTCCGCGTAACTCGAGATCGGCCGCAGGCCTTAACCCACCTGAGATAGCTCCAATCACTTTAAGGATCACGACGGTTGCGATGACGCTATAGACTAAGACCCCAATAATCGCGATAACCTGTGTGACGACCTGCCCAGGATTGCCTTCGAGAAGGCCAGCCGTACCGCCAACTGCCTCAGCCGCAAAAACACCTGTAAGAACTGCTCCCACAGCACCGCCGATTCCATGGGCACCGAAGACATCGAGAGAATCGTCAAGGCTAGAGCGGGTCCGCCACTTAATGAAGTAGTAGCTAGGGAACGCAGCTAACGCCCCGATCGCGATAGCACCCATAGGTGTCACGAAGCCAGAGGCTGGAGTAATGGCCACGAGCCCAACGACAATCGCTGTAGCCAGCCCAACAGCCGTCATCTCGCCTGTTGTGAAGTGATCTAGGAACGCCCATACGACCACGGTGGCACCCGGAGCAAACATTGTCGTTACAGCGCCCGTCGCTCCAAGGCCATCGGCCGCTAACGCGCTACCGCCGTTAAATCCGAACCAGCCGAACCACAGCAGCCCAGCGCCCAAAAGTACGAAGGGCACGTTATGCGGAAGCATGGCCCTCACCCCGTAGTCCTGCCGTGGTCCGAGCACGATTGCTGCAGCAAGCGCCGCTGCACCAGCGTTAACATGTACCACGGTCCCACCTGCAAAATCCAACGCGCCCATGCCACCTAACCATCCGCCGCTCCATACCCAATGGACGACTGGCGCATAAACCACAAGTCCCCAGATCGCGATAAAAGCGATGTAGGCCCCGAACTTCATCCGGCCAACCAACGCTCCAGAAATGAGTGCCGCCGTGATGATTGCAAACGTGCCCTGAAACCCCATGAACAGGATATGCGGTATTGAGCCGCTGGCTTCCATACCTACACCGCTCAGAAACATCATCGAGAGGTCCCCGACGAACGCTCCATCCCCACCGAAGGCGAGCGAATAGCCCGCCACGGCCCAAAGAACACCCGCTACCCCAAACGCGACGAAACTCATCATCATCGTGTTAAGAACGTTCTTGGATGGAACGAGTCCTCCATAAAAGAACGCGAGGCCCGCAGTCATCAACAGGACTAGCGCGGTGGACGTCAGCATCCACGCGGTATCTCCAGAATCAATTGCGTCCTGTGCCTCAACTAGCTCTGGAGCTAGTAGTAGCACTAGACCAGGCAGGACAAGTCGGGCCGCCCATCCGGCCAGCTTTCCAGTCTTAATCATCTCTCCTCCCTTCGCCTTCGAACGATGGACTACTCGATCTCAGGTTGAGTGAATAGGGGCAACTGCCATCAGCATACAGTCGCCTGACGCCTCACTCTATTTGCAAGCAGCGTACCATTTTTATCAATATCAGAATCCACCTTCATATATCGCAGTAAACCATTGGAAACAAATGAGTTGTATGGTTAGGGTACTGCCCCCAAAACGAGACCATGGTACGACAAAATTGTAATACACCCTACTTAATCCTACAAAACTGTAGGCTTTCGGCGATCAGGCAGTTAGTTCTCCCAAGAGGGACGGGAAGACGCACGGTAGTTTGCTGGATCAATCCCGTGCTTTCGGAGTTTGTACCCCACAACCCTAGAGGTCGTTTGTAGCAGTCGGGCGACTTCGGCTTGGTTTCCTCTCGCTGACTTAAGGCTATCCAGTAATAAATCTCGCTCATAGTTCCCCACTGCGGCCTCTAGTGAGGTTTCTGGAAGGGTGTCAGACACCTGAGCAGTCTGAAGGGTCGGCGGAAGGTCATGTCCATGAATCACGCTACCTTGGCAAACCAGTACAGCACGCTCGATACAATTCTCAAGTTCCCTGACGTTACCAGGCCAGTGATACGCCATCAGCATGTCGATAGCCGGGGTAGAGATACGGCGAACGCTCTTTCCCAAAACCGTTGCATATTTTTCAGCGAAATGGTCCGCCAAGAGAAGGATGTCTGGCTTTCGATCACGTAGTGCCGGCATAAAGAGGCTAAAGACATTTAGTCGATAGTAGAGGTCTTCGCGGAAGGCACCCTGGCGCATTGCACTTTCTAGATCCCGATTTGTTGCAGTAATCAACCGAACATCAACTCGGATCGGCTGGACCCCTCCGAGCCGCTCAAACTCCTTCTCCTGGAGCGCCCGCAGAACTTTCACTTGGGTAGACGGGGACAACTCACCAATCTCGTCAAGGAAAAGTGTTCCTCCGTCAGCAAGTTCAAAACGGCCCTTCTTCTGTTCACGTGCGTCCGTGAAAGCTCCTGGCTCGTAACCGAAGAGTTCAGATTCGATCAGGGTATCAGGAAGCGCTCCGCAGTTTACTTTGACAAACGCACTCTCCGAGCGCGCGGAGTTATAGTGAATCGCATGCGCAACCATCTCCTTTCCAGTACCGGACTCTCCTCTAATCATCACTGTTGTCGGGCTACCTGCCACCTGGGCAATCTGCTGATAGACGTCACGCATCTGCCTAGAATTCCCAATAATATTGCGGAACTCATAGCGCTCCCGAAGCTCCTGACGAAGCTGGTCATTTTCCGTAAGTAGCCGTTCTCGCTCCGTCTCTACCAGATTATCGACACGGACAGCTTGTCCAATCATTGAAGCAACAACGCCCAGAAACTCAACCTCAGGTCTGAATTTTTGATCCTCATCATATGGGAGTGTTACTCCGAGACTTCCTTCCGTTTTTCCGTCTACCGGAACCGGCACACACACGAAGCTTAGCTCGGGGCGGCCGCTTTGCTTCCATACTTCAGTCTTGTCCAGAAATAGCGGCTCTTGGCTCACCTGAGGAACAATAATGTGTCGCCCGCTTTCTACGACCCTACCCGTTATCCCTTCACCCACTTTGTACTTTGCGCGACGCTGCACCTGCCATGTCATTCCTGTGGCCGCTTCGATGTTTAGGTCACCTGTATCACGATCTCGCAGAGTTATCGTGCCACTGATTGTCCCGTGTTCCTCCTCCAGGAGCTCGAGCACACGCATGAGCGCGCTCCTAAGGTCAAGCGGAGTGTTTAGGGTCTCAGTAACCTCTGCCAACGTAGAAAGCTTTTGGCGGGGAAGAGCTAAGCTCATTATTTTCTTCGAGGAGAAGAGTTTTTGGCTGCCACTAAACCAATAGCGACATTTTCGAATGATCTAGGCCATATTCCTACAATTTTGTCGTAATAGGGCAGAAATGCCAGGGCTCACATAACATTCATAGTGGTTCGCCTAGACAACAAGAGACCCTCCAAGCCGGCTGAATGTTGCGTAGAGAGAACTTGAGCCAGGGCTTCTCTCCCTAGCGTAAAGCCTAGTTGACGAGCGGGGTTACGTTGACCGTAACCTGTTCATCCGTATAGATGGCACCATCATCAGCACGCGCCTGCAGGACGTACGTCCCAGGTTCATCAAACGTGACTTCCACGACCCAAAGATCATCCTCAGGAATTGGAGGTGCGCTCCAAAAAGGAGCCCAGGGGGAGTTCATAAATGCACGAGTATCTTCCCACGGCTTGACTTGAATTGGGTAAAATGAGGCATTCGCCTCACCTCGATATACAAACCAAGAGAAATGAAGCCCGACCGTTTTCCCTACCGTCACTCGTCCCGGCTCATTTAGAGCGCGGATAAGTGCCCGCATCTCAGCGGTGACCTCTTCTTCCTCTTCTTCCTCTTCTTCCTCTTCTTCTTCCTCTTCAAGATCCCCGCGTTCCCGAGCCTGCTCACGTGCACGAGCCCGACGCTGAGAAAACGTCATCGGTAGACCATCATCTGTGACTTTGGCCACGAGTTGCACTGGTTGTCCCACACGTGCCGCGATCACCCGCTCCATCCCAAGTTCAATAGTCGGACTCACATTAGCCCGAGTCTCAGGATCACTCCGGCCCGCGCCCAGGGCGCCAGTCTCTGATGCAATAACCATATTATCGACCAAGAGATCTTGTCGGAGCGTTGCATATGCTCTCTTTGTTTCACCCTGCGTCGTGAGTGTCCAAACCAGCTCGCCTTCGAAGTCTGCTGGCACCGGAACTCTGAATGTGAACCGGTTCCGGCGCGGCAGAAAATGTGTAGGCTGGCCGCGGTCAGCTTGGTCAGGGTCGTAGGCGTCCAACTCAAGGTCGTCGAGCCCGCCAGCCTCTGTCCGCGCAAAGTAATTATCCGGCCCGACCAAAACATCGATCTCTTCGAGCCAGTTCTGGTTCATATAGCCGAACAGAAGGTTATATGAGCCGTCCTCATTGATCTCAAAACCTTCGTACGCAGGGGCGACGGTTTGGCCTTTCGTATACGAAAGCTGAGCTTCGGCATTCGCTAACGGCGTGAGCATTACCAAAAACAACAGCAGGCAGCTAAGGGGACTCGCCCCTACCGCGAGCACTTTGACCATCTGATTCATCTGCCTTCCTTACCGTGCTTCTATCAGGTCACTGGTAGCTGGTCAATCTCCCGGCGGCTGATCGCCATCCTCAACTACGGGCGATGGCACATCAAGCGTGTGCAGGCAGAGCGGACATCCGATCACGTGATCATTCTTGGTCAAGCCAAAACGTTCAACTCGTTCATTCATCTCCGCCAGGAACTCCTCGTCGCTCATGCTGACCTGCATGCCTAGGTCGATGAACATGTTGGACACAGAGCGATTCCCCGATCCCGACCAATTCCGCGGGTCCGGGACATTCAAGTTCGTCTCCGTATTGTTCATGTAGCCGGTGATGTGAAGGATCGTTCCCTTCGGGAGAAGCGGCTGGTATCCGTCTTCAAATGGATAGCCACGGACCCAGTTATGGTCGTAGCCCACGCAGCTAATCGTCTCAACATTGAATCCCCAGATGGCCTCCAGACACATCCGCTCGCCTGGCGCGTGCAGGTGAGGCTCGAAGGTCACGAGCTTCGTGTGTTGTTCCAGCACCTCATAGGCGTGTAACTCTTGGCCATTCCGCTGTGCCTGAATATCAATATCCATCCCGTTACCGAGAACGACACGTGCCGGCGGGTATTGCCGCTCATAGCCTTCGGGGTGGAAGCGGAATCCAATTAGAAGCCTTCCACGTGTGTCTCGACCACTTGAGTGCAGGTGCACCGAGTTGGTCACAAACGTGGAGTTCGCATGCAGAAGCCTGCCACCCTCTGGGTCGAAGATGTCGGGGTTCCTGCCTACTTCGTGCACAGGCCAACCAGTCGACTCGCCGCCGCCAAAAGCGCTGAGCGTTGGGTCTTCGCCTTCATCAAGTACCCGAGTGCTCCAAATCATGTGGTGGAAGATGTATCGACCACCCACCGTCTCACGCCCCGTATCTGTCGGATCGATATCGTTTACCTCTCTGATCTCAACCGACTTCACGTACCGATCTTCGTCGAGCGGAATTGGTACACTCGCGATTTCACCCCACCAATCCGGAGCTCCTGCCTCCATAAAAATTTCTTCCGTCTCCACAATTAGATCTGGCTCACCAGCTTGCCATGAATTGGTACGGTCCTTCCATTCGATCGGCTCAGGTAGATGAGCTGGATCACCTTCTGGCATCCCATTGTCTACCCAGGCTGCGACCGCAGCGATCTCCCAGTCACTTAGGGACGGATCATCCTTAAAGTGCTGGATCCCAATGTCTTTCTCGACATACCACGGCGGCATCGCTCCAGCTCTGTCACGAATGCCCGTGCGGTGCTTGATCCGAGAAGCGTAGCGGCGCACTTGCTCGTACGTCTGAAGGGCCATCGGAGCGACGCCTGTCGCGTTGTGGCAATTCTGGCAGCTCCGCTGAAGGATCGGGGCGATTTCCCGGCTGTACGTGACGTCTGAAAGCGCAACTTCCTCCTGGGCCTCAGCACTATGGGCAAATACGAGCCCAAGCGCGGCCAGTGTGAAACAGGCACTTCCTATACTGATGCCCCAACCGGTTGTCGATCTAAGCGTCATTTGGCGCTCCTTCAATGGAACTCACCAGAAGCCTGGAGGGGCCCAGGAACACAAGAACCCCTATAAGAAGTCAAAGTAATGCAGGGATGCAGATTCTACCACTCAGTCGTGTAGTGACTCACAGGTCAAGGTGAACTCAACCCTCCCTTATGGAGGTGCCCGTGCAACGCTTCCGCAAGAGCTGCGTTGGAGGTGGATCGAGCTGATGTGCCCTAGCCTCTCTAAACTTCTGTGACCCGAATGCTGAGTAGCCCCGGCGAGGATTCCTAATCCTCCAGCGAAGCCCTGAAGATCTTTAAGGGCCTACTAGACTTATATTACTCCGAGTCTGCGAACCCCCACTGGGCTCCAGAAAAGCAGAAGGAATTTACAGAGAGGACCTGATGAAGCAGAGCACTGTGTACATCGTGTCAGGCACCGCCGCGACAATCGCCTGTGCAGCATCATTCGGTGCGGGATTGATCGCACAGCAGTCTTTGGAGGGCGGACTCTTTGAAAGCAGGCCGGGGGGGACGCAGGTAGAGGTGCTCTTTGACGGTGGTAGTCGGGGGGTGGGCGTTGATGTCGGTGTGATCACCTTTCCACCCGGCAACAATTCTGGTGATCATGAGCACCCCCAGACCGAAATTTTCTACGTATTAGATGGGGCTCTAGAGCATGTCGTGAACGGAGAGAGCATAATCCTAGAACCGGGCATGCTAGGTCACGTCCAGCCTCCGGATCTCGTCAATCACATTACGGCACCGAATGGTTCCCCCACTCGGGCAGTTGTGATTTGGTCACCCTCAGGCGGGGCAGAGCGCATAGCATCCCGCTGGAATCGGTTGAGGTAACCCCTTATTAATAAGAAGTACTCAGGTAGGGCTAAGGGCAGTTCTCACTGACGATTCTATCGACCCGAACGAACTCACGATCAGGGTAACTTGCGAATCCTGAGTTGCGGTACCGAATGAAGAAAGTCAGCATAAGAGCCAGCACTACCGGACTTGGTGCACGATGGTTGGAAAGAACTCTTTTCTCACCATACGTCTACACACCCGCCAGTTGGAGTTCACCTAATGGTTTTCTGCCGCTCCCCCCGTTTTTTCGCAATAGCCTCCGTCGCTTTCATGGCAATAGCTGCGCCCACGCTCGCGGCGCAAGCAGGGTACAAGCTCCCACCTCAGGAGATCATCGACATTCTCGATGCACCGCAAGCACCCGGTGTGGAAGTGAGCCCGGATGGCAACTGGTTGGTACTGAGTCATCGGCGCAGCATGCCCTCTCTAGCCGACATGTCCCAGCCGGTACTGCGCATTGGAGGGAGGAGGATAAACCCGGCCACCAACGGGCGGTTCAACCCTAGCCTCACAACCGGCTTTTCCATCATGCGGGTCGCCGATGGCTCTCAAAGAAGGGTCGCGCTGCCCTATGAGGATGGTTGGGGCAGAGCATCGATTTCACCCAACGGCCAGAGCTTCTTCATGACTCGAGCGACTTCTCAGGGAACCGAACTCTGGGTGGGCAACCTCGAGTCCACAACCGCCCAGAGAATCTCAGACGTTCAGCTTAACGCAGCACGAGGAACCGCCTGTACCTGGATGCCCGATTCACAGCAGTTGCTCTGTCACTTAGTAGACCCCTCGCGGGGGGACGCACCAGTAGCGCCTCTAGTGCCATCCGGTCCTATTATTCAGGAGACGATGGGCGTGATGGGAACGATCCGGACCTATCAGGATCTCCTCAAAACACCGTTTGATATAGTACAGTACGACTACTATATGACGTCTATTCCGACCCTCATCAATATCGATAATGGAGGCTCAACACAGATCGCAGAGCCCGCGATTTACGCCTCATTCTCTCCTTCGCCTAGCGGAGAGTACTTCTTGGTCCGAGAGCGGATTAAGCCCTACTCCTACCTGGTCCCTGACGGTCGCTTTCCGGAGGATATTTCCATCGTGACCCAAGACCGGCAAGTGATTCGTCAGCTGCCTGATAAGTCACTCCAAGAGGCGGTCCCTATAGGAGGAGTCTCTGTTGGGCCTCGCGATTTGGCTTGGATGGATAGTGAGCCACACACCATCACCTACCTTGAGGCTTTAGACGGAGGTGACCCTAATACGACAGTGGAACATCGTGATCGACTGATCCGATTGGAGCTTGAAGGAGCCCCCCGGGAGATGCTGCGGACGGAATATCGCTTTGCCGGTCTTTCGATATCCGACAGCGGTACCGGTTTCCTCTCTGAATACGATCAGCCGTCTCGAACCCGCCGCCTATGGCAGATGGCCATAGACGACACCTCCGATAAGAAACTCCTTTGGGAGAGAAACTCTGAAGATCGCTACGGAGACCCGGGAACGCCGCTGGCGATGGAAGACGACCAAGGTCACCGTCTCGTTCGCCAGAATGGAGACTGGATTTTCCTGACCGGAGATGGAGCCTCAGATCAAGGGGATCGGCCTTTCCTCGATCGCTATAACATAGAGACCGGTGAGTCTGAAAGACTCTGGAGAGCGGGAACCGATAGTTATGAGATAATGGTCTCACCACTGGACGATGAAATCACGCGCATCCTGACCCGGTTTGAATCCAAGGCCGAACCACCGAATTATTACGTTCTGGACCTAGGCAACGGCCAACGCACCGCCTTGACTCACTTTCCGGATCCACATCCCCAGCTCTCAGGCATTGAAAAAAGGTTTGTTACATACGAACGCAGCGATGGTGTTCAGCTGTCTGCCACTCTTTTACTGCCGCCGGATTACCAAGAAGGCCAGCGCCTTCCCGTGGTAGTTTGGGCCTACCCACGGGAGTATTCAAATGCTGCGGTGGCTGGGCAGGTTCGAGGTAACCCCAACCGCTTTACCAGAGTTGATGGCACTTCCCATCTGTTTTTTCTGACCCAGGGATATGCGGTATTCGATGCAGCTACGATGCCCATTGTCGGCGGGAATTTGGCCAACGACACGTACGTGGAGCAACTTGTCGCATCCGGACAAGCGGCCGTGGACAAACTCGTAGATCTGGGAGTGGCAGATCGTGATCGTATCGGGATCGGAGGTCATAGCTACGGGGCCTTTATGACGGCCAACATACTTGCCCACTCTGACGCGTATAGAGCAGGAATTGCCCGCAGCGGAGCTTATAATCGAACCCTAACGCCCTTCGGCTTTCAGAACGAACGCAGAACCTACTGGGAGGCACCTGAAGTCTACTTCAACATGTCACCGTTCATGGCGGCTGATAAAGTAAACGAACCCATTCTGATGCTTCATGGCGTGGCAGATAACAATTCAGGTACGTTCCCGATTCAATCCGAACGGATGTACGGTGCCCTCAAGGGTAATGGTGCTACCGCACGCCTAATCATGTTGCCGAATGAGAGTCATGGTTACCGGGCCAGGGAGTCGGTAATGCATACCTTGGCTGAACAAGTGGAGTGGTTCGACACGTATGTGAAGAACGCCGCGCCCAAAAGCCCTCTGTTCTAGCCAGTCCGGAAGGGCCACAAGGCGGCTCTCTAGCGTTTGCTCTGTACCAACCTCTTTAAGTGTTAGAGCACCACTTACATTTATCGCTCTGTATCCGAGAGGTCGTCGGGGTAAAATTCGTTTTACACCGGCACATCTTTCAACATACCGCCAATACATGGAACCCAGGGAGCACAAGTGACGCCGGCAATGGTCTTCGTACTAGCCTTAACGGTCTGTGCGTTGGTTCTGTTCGTCACAGAGAAGTTCTCCCCCGACATCGTGGCGATTCTCGTCCTGATCCTATTGCTAGTCTTCCGCGTGCTCACACCTGCGGAGGGGCTGGCTGGATTCGCCAACACCGCCACTGTCACAGTCGGGGCGATGTTCGTACTCAGCGCCGGGATGTTCCGGAGCGGCGCGGTGAACTTCGTCAGCAAAGCGCTCGGAAGACTAGCGCGACACAGCCCGCCGCTGATGCTATTCGCCCTGATGGTGGGCGTGGGCGTGTTGTCGTCGTTCCTGAACAATACCGCTGCAGTGGCGATCCTGATCCCCGTCGTGATCGTCGTGGCGCAGCGAGCGAAGACCAGCCCCTCAAAGCTGCTGATGCCTCTCTCCTTCGCTTCCATGTTCGGTGGCATGTGTACGGTGCTCGGCACATCGACCAACATCCTGGCGAGCTCGATTGCCGAGGAGGCAGGTCTCGGAGCTTTCGACATGTTCGAGTTCACCAAGCTGGGCGTCATTTTCTTCGGCGTCGGCGTCGCCTACATGATGACCATAGGGAGAAGGCTCGTTCCTGATCGCCGCGGGCAGGGCGATTTGACGACGAGCTTCGGTTTGGGCGACTATCTGACCGACCTCGTATTGCAAACCGAATCGAAGTCGGTCGGCCATTCGCTGGCAGCGGCGCCGCTGGTGAAAGAGCTCAACATCGACGTTCTCCAGATCCTACGGGGTGAGGAAGCTCTACGGCCGACTCCCGAGACGGTCCTTCGCGAAGGTGACGTGCTTCGCATCCAGGGCGATCTGCGCACGATCAACGAACTGAAGGGCCGCACTGGAGTGACCTTTGGAATGGGTACGAAGTGGCGGGACGAGCACCTTCACTCCACGGATACGAGATTGGTTGAGGCCGTGGTGGGGCCCAGCTCACCGCTGGCCGGAACGTCCCTCGCGGAGTCACGTCTACGAGCAAACTACGGAGCCTCGGTTCTAGCGATCCGACAGCACGGAACAATCAGGCATAGTCAGTTCAAGAATATCGCACTGGTGCCGGGTGACGCGCTCCTCATCGACGTACCAAAAGACCAGATTGAGCACCTCACCCAGCAGCGTGTATTCTTGGTAGTCTCCAAAGCTGGCATCCCACGTTTTGACTGGCGCAAGGCCAGCAAGGCGGTGGCAATCGTGATGGCTGTCGTCGTCACCGCGGCAACAGGGCTACTGCCGATCGTGGCCGCAGCAGCTACCGGCGCCTTGATGATGGTGCTCAGCCGCTGCATCTCGATGGAGGAGGCTTACGGGGCGATCGAGTGGAACGTGCTCTTCCTGCTAGCTGGCATGCTTTCGCTGGGCGCTGCCATGGAAAAGACTGGAGCTTCGACAATGCTAGCGCGCGGGATGATCGACAGCGTGGGAGAGTTCGGCCCACTCGCACTAGTCGCTGCGTTCTTTGGCGCCACCATGCTATTGACGGAAGTAATGTCGAACAACGCTACCGTGGCGCTGCTACTCCCGATCGCGATCACCGCCGCACAAGCGATCGACGTAGACCCGCATGCCTTTATGTTCGCCGTCGTTTTTGCAGCTTCGTCGAGCTTCATGACGCCGGTCGGCTATCAAACCAATACAATGATCTATGGGCCAGGCCAGTACCGATTTAAGGACTTCGTTCGTGTAGGCGCCCCGCTCAACCTCATATTCTGGGCCCTGGGCACGCTCTTGATCCCCTGGTTCTGGCCTCTCTGAGCGAAACCACCAGTAGCTCCGATGATCCCGATCTAGACTAGATTTCAACGTGGTTCGTCGCGGGGCTGCATTTGACGATGAGAATGAACGCAGGGCGGTTCACTCGCCTGATGAATGCCCTGTGTTTCACTGGGATATGTGATGGCTGACAAAAAGCTCTCGAAGGCCTTGGCATGAGTCTTGGCCCGAGACCCTCTTCGAAGGATATGATCGCCGGCGTCGGGGTGGCGTTGATTCTGATCCCCCAGAGCATGGCGTACGCGGAATTGGCAGGCCTTCCAGCCCGTCACGGGCTGTTCGCCGCCGCATTGGGACCACTGGCTGCGGCCTTTTTCGCATCCTCACCCTATCTCCAGACAGGCCCCGTCGCCCTCACTGCCCTACTCACTCTGGGGGCGCTTGTCCCTGTAGCCGTTCCGGACTCGGCCGAGTACGTGGGGTTCGCTGCGCTCCTAGCCCTCGTGGTTGGGATCGTGCGTGTGCTGGTAGGGGCGCTGAGAGGCGGTTGGATCTCCTACCTCATGTCGCGGCCGATGTTGGACGGGTTTGCGTCGGGCGCCGCGATCCTCATCATTTGCTCCCAGCTCCCGGGCGTATTCAGTGTCGAGGCGAGCGGGAACGGGGTCCTCAGCCGAGCCCTCTCAGCCATCCTTCATCCCTCAGATTGGGAACAAGCTTCCTCGCTCCTCGCGATCCTCACACTCCTAATCGTGATTGGGAGCCGACGGCTGAATCCGCTCGTTCCCGGGGTATTGATCGCGACGGTTGTGGGCCTATCGTTCTCTCTCGCGACGGATTACGGAGGGCCCCGGCTCGGCGATGTCGATGCGGGGCTTCCGAATCTCTCCCTCGCACTTCCGTGGGCGTCCCTTCCCGCTCTCATCCTTCCCGGTATCGTGATTGCGCTCGTGGGCTTCGCCGAGGCCGCTTCGATCTCAAGGATCTATGCGACCAAAGAGAGGATGCGGTGGAATCCGGACCAGGAATTCATCGGCCAAGGTGCCGCCAATATCGCAGCGGGCCTGTTCGGGGGGATTCCGGTTGGTGGATCCTTCTCTCGGAGCAGCCTGAACTACTTATCCGGTGCGCGCACTCGGTGGAGCGGACTGGTGACGGGCACGGTGGTCTTTGTTTTCCTGCCCTTCGCGCACCTGCTCGCGCCGCTCCCCCGCTCGGTTCTCAGCGCGATCGTCATCGCGGCGGTCGTTCCCCTGATTCGGGTACGTCTGTTGGTCTCACTTTGGAAAACATCCCTACCTCAAGCGATCGTGGGATGGCTCACCTTTTGTTTTACGATCATACTCTCCCCGCATGTCGAGCAGGCCGTGATTCTAGGCATCCTCGCGGCAGTTGCCGTCCATATTTGGCGGGAGCTTGAGCCGGGTGTGGAATTCTGGGTCGAAGGAGCCACTTTGCATGTCAAGCCGAGCGGTGTCCTCTGGTTCGGTTCGGCGGATTTCCTCGAGGAGACCGTCGCGCGGCGCTTGGCCCTTGCTCCGGAGGCGGAACGACTGATGATCCATCTTGATGGCCTCGGTCGAATCGACCTCACGGGTGCCCAGGTACTCCGCGAGCTCATGGACCAACTTCGAGAGGGGGGGCTCGATGTGGAGATAAAGGGGGTCCCGCCACACGCCATGCGTATTCTCAACGCGGTGATGGGTCGAATGGACTGAGACTGATCATGTGAGAGAGCCTTGGGGCCCGGAGCCAACTCCGCTGCGATCACATTTCGGGGGTGGGAGCCGGCAAGACGCGGCTCCGGCTCCACTCACAGGACCAGCCGTAGCGCCAATGCCGATGCGCAGCGGAACACGTCGATACACTCCCCATCGCTATCACAACCGTGCACTCAATCGACGTGGACCCGAGTGCGTTCATATTCGCGTCGTCTTCTGATTTCATGTCACCGCTTGGCTATCAAACGAATTGCCAATGCATACCTTGACTGAACAAGTGAAGTGCTTCGATAGGTATGTGAAGAACACGGATCCTAGAAATATTCTGTTCTAGCGCCCCGGCGGGGGCCTAGGGCGTCTCTAAATAACGCAGGATTCTTATGATTGAGGGAGACTTGATGGCTATCCACGGATCTACATTCAACCCCCCAAAGAGCGCCTCGTCCATCCTTTCTCTGCTGCTCCTCTGTACGCTTCCCGCCATTGTATCCGGACAGGTGCTGGGACCAGAACACGGCACACTCGTCATCAGCGGTGGAGGCGAGACTACAAGCCATATTATCGACCGTTTCATCGAGCTGGCTGGTGGCCCAAACGCACCGATCGTGGTCGTTCCTACGTCCGGGCGTAACGACGAGGACTATCACAACTTCTGCCCTTGCCTGCGCCGATTCCGTGAAGCTGGAGCAACGAACCTGAGTGTAATGCATACGCGAGACCGGGAGGTGGCAAACACCGATGTGTTTGTGGAATCATTGCGCCAGGCACGTGGGCTCTGGTTCAACGGTGGCAGCCACTGGCTTCATACCGACGCCTACCTCGATACGAAGGTCCACGAAGAACTTATTGCGCTGCTTGATCGGGGTGGAGTGATCGGGGGAGGTTCGGCAGGCGCCCACGTACAGGGCGAGATTATGAATGTGAGTCGGTCACCCGAGCGAGAGTTCTCGGAGCGCAGGCTTCCGCGGGAGGACTGGCGCCGAGGATTTGGGTTCTTGCGCGGCGTAATCATTGACGTGCACGTCTTGGTCCGAAACAGGCAGTTCGACATGGTCGGTGTTATGAATGAGCATCCGGACATGCTCGGCATAGCCATAGATGAGAATACCGCCATCGTAGTTCGAGGCGACGAATTCGAGGTGATAGGTACGAGCTACGTGATCATCCACGACAATCAGCGAACGATCCCCCCCGACCCGCCTGAGACATGGCGTACAGTCGGCGGCCCGTTCTACTTCTTGAAGCCGGGAGACACGTACGATCTTCTGACAAGAGAGGCGTTCCGTCCCAGCATGACTCAAGAGCCTATCGCCCGAGTGGCTCCGGAAGCCGTGAGGGGTCCGGGACCCTAGGGCCTGACCCCTTCCAAAAGGTCTGTTAGTTACTAGAGGGCGAGTGCGGCACTGGGGTGACGGTTATTGGGAAAAGAGGCCTGTCTCAGTTACCAACTTACTTGCCCTTCGCCCACTTTAACTTGCCTCTGTCTCTCGCGTCTGGGCCATGCGCGCTTCTCGCTCCCGAGTGAGGTGCGGGACAATACCTAGCATCCGCTGGGCCAGCATGACTTGGCCGCGGTGATGCATCTCATGCTCCTTCACCGATAGGATCATCTCTAACCGGCTCTTGGGCGGCTGAGAAAATTCTGGTGGAAATGAGACGGTCTCAGCCAGGAACTCGTCGGAGACGCCATCGAGAAAGGTCGGCCATGTCTCGTCCTCGAGCATCGTGATCACCTGGCTCTTCGTTCGGGGTTCCGCTTCTTTTGCCTCAAGCTCGGACATTATCGCTGGGAAGTCGAAGCCCACCATGCTGGATCGCTTTTCTACGGCGTGAATCTGATGCTGAAACCGATAGCTCAGCGCGATATGGGCCAGCAGCTTTTCGACGCTTCGGCAATCCGGCGTCGGGCGAAAGTCGTACTTGTCTTGTGGAATGTCTCGCGCCGCTTCCAGGGTGTTCTTTCGAACGGTGCGAAAGCTCTGCGCGAGTTCCTTGGATCCATAGTGGGCCATGCATTAATTCCTATTGGCGAAGAAACTAGGGGCTAGTCGCTGTCAGTTTCGAAAATTTGATCTGCCCGATATCTAACCTCACCCCATACAGATGGGCCGTCTAAAGTAATATCAAAGTCTTCGATGTAGTTGGGTCGCAGAGGAGAGTCATTCAAGGGCAGAGGCATTGCTGAACTGTAGCTCACTATAGCCTGAGATTGTTTACTGATTGCAAGACCCTCATCGTCCCAGAAATAGATATAAGTGCGACACGTCGAACTGTGTGATTCCCTCCATTTCGCACTCTGCCCCAAAGACACGGACATCTCCGAACACTAAGGGTTCGGCCTTAACATTAAATGCAAAAGCTTCTATGAGAGCCTCAGTAGCTCGCATCCTGAAGCTGAATGACGATACCGTCCGGGTCCGTGAAGAAGAGCTCTGGCGTGTCACCTTCTGGGTCACCCAACTCCCCGCTCCGTATTTGCATCCAGGAAACCATCGGGCCTGGTATTCCGGTGACGTCGCCTCTGGGCTTCACGCCGAACTCCGAAAGAGCTCGCTGGACGTTGTCCGGATCGAATCCATCCATCGCGAGACACACTCGCGTGATGCGAGGTGTCTCGCTTGCTGCCGCGCCGCCATCGATGAGAAGGCGCTGAGGTCCGGATCCTACTCCTAGCATCGGCACGGTTCCACGCCGTCCCTTTACCGTCATCCCAAAGAGTGCTTGATAGAAGTCTAGGGAACGCTCCTGGTTCGACACGCTAAGTGTAAAGCTCTGGAAGTCACGCACGTCGAGCACGCTTTCGAGCGGCGTTACGCTTGGACATCCGTCGCCCAGGACTCCGGGTCCGCCGCAGTAGCTAAGATCCTGAAGTTGGAAACGAACCCCATCGGGGTCGTTGACGTAAAATTCCGGTGTCCCCTCGTCGGCGCCGCCGTTCTCCGGACCGCGTGATCTGACCCACGCCTTCATCGGATCGCCTTCTGAGGTCCTAGTTCTTGACACACCATGTCGCGCCAGAACCTGCGTGATCCTATCGACATCAAAGCCATCGACTGTCATGCAAAAATGACCCCAGCCTGGTCTCTCGCCTTGGCTCATGGTGATGTACTGAGGTCCGGAACCAATCCGGATCCCTGTGGGCCCAACGCTGAAGTCTGTGTTTAAACCCTGGGTGCCGCCCTGTGTGTGATTGATGGGCCAACCGAAGAGTCCCTGATAGAACTCCATCGAGCGTCTCTTATCTGAAACCGTGATTGCTATGTGGTTCAGCGTGCGCAGCGTCAACGCCGGTCGGATCTCCTGTGCCAGGAGCCGACGTGCCGACGCGAGCACCGGGACTGACATAAGCAGCGACCTGCGAGTCATCTGATGGGTCACCGGTCGAGACTCCTCACTTTCAAAACCTTTCTGCCAACCTCAAGCCCTCGAACCCTCATATTCGAATTACCCATCGGTTCTCGATATGAGTTCCTGAAACCAATTCGCAACCAAATGAACCTCGCCGAGCCCAGCACCCGAACCGCTATCATTCGTTCCTCTAACAACCACAAAACTCTGGCCATCGGGATGGATACCCCAATTTCTAACAGCACCACCAATCAGTTGTCGCCCGTAGGCCACTTCCTCGAACAAGAGTTCTGGAGCAGACACTGAAAAGCTGGGTTCAAAAGTCAAATCAACAGAAAGGAATTGAGCTCCATTCCTGTAATAGATCGTGTTTCCATCCGGACCCCATGTCGGATCTGATCCAGGTCCAGGGGAAATGCTTCTCTGTCCGGTGATATTCGGGAAGCTGTGAACATAGACCCTTCTGACCCCACTTTCGTCAGATTGATAAGCAATCCAGTTGCCATCCGGTGAGAATTCTGCATTCCCTTCATTCCATTGAGCTGTTAAGTAGCCTTCGAATTCCTCTGCGCTAGATCCCATTCGCGTTACCAATAAATCTCTTGCGGTATTCCCTCCATTCCTTCTAACCAGAATCAAGCTATCGCCCGGTGCTACACTCCTTATAAAATTTTGGCCGCCCGGGCCATAAACCTCTGAGGCCGCTTCGCTTGCATCAGGAGGCCTCCGAAGTCCCGGACCGCCAACACTTTCCGTGTAGTAGAGGTAATCTCCACTTGGCGACCATACTGGATACAGACCACCCCCTGAAGTGAACTGCGGACTAGCTCCAGTAGCAACGTTATAGATCCGTATTTCACCTCCATCCTGGTAGGCGATCATGCTTCCATCCGGCGAATACCGTGGGGCGTCAAGTGGGCCTGCTGGTATGGGGATCACGGTTTCGTTGCCCTCCATATCAACGACTGCAAGCTGCCTTCCTTGCGCAGAACCAAGTGCACCCTCAGAGGCATAAATCAATGTCCCATTTTCTGAAAAGGCATACTGAGATGCACCTCCGGCAAATACGGTCATTGTTGGGAGCACGGTCGATTGATTCCCAGTAACCTCCAGAGTTTCCAGATCAAACGGGACCGCCATGAGAGCTTGGTCCCCATGTCCAAATAGAACATGGCCCGTCTTGGCATATCTGGGCTGATTCCCAGCCGGAGCCACTGACCTGACCTGACCAGTTTCCCTATTCAGAAGCAATACACTTGAGCTTGCTGCACCTCCGCCACTTTGAAATAGGACCCCTCTTCCTCCTGGCAGTAAATACGGTCGGTTGGCAGCAAGAGTGTCATTTGCAAGAAGTACCGTACTCTCTCCACCCGAAGAGGGGACGATGTGGATCGCTCCTCCGGTTGTAAAAACTATACTGTCATTTTCTGCCCAATGAGCGCTGCCACCGCCTTCGAATACCGGGAGTGCCGGCCCTCCGTTTATCGGCACCCTCAGGATTGAGCTGAAGTTCACATCGAATAATATCCACTGACCATCGGGAGAAAATGATGGGTTCGAGCCACCACCTGTATTTTCAATTAACCGCCATTCAACCTCGCTAGCGGATCTAAGGTAAAGACTCCGTTCATTACCATCTGTCGCCCCCGCTACAATCCAGCGCCCATCGGGCGATATACCGAACCTCCATCCCACACTGGGATCGATATCTAGGCCGGTGAGCACAGTGCGAGTTGGAACTAGTTCCTCTAGAATTGGTTCAGGTTGTAGCCATCCCCAGGCAGCGAGACCAGCGAAAATAGCAGCGACACCGATCGCTGAGATGAGTCTGAAATCCCCCCCCTTTTTCGGAGCCACAACCTCCGTAACCGAAGCGGGGACCTGCACAGCAGGACGCCCTGGATCCGTAGCGATCGGACGAGGTGCATACACAAACGACTCGTCATCCAACGCCCTCGAAAACCCAGCAGCGCTCTTGAATCGATCTGCAGGCAACTTCTCCAGCGCACGAGCGAGTACACCCTCAATATGTAGCGGTACAGTCCTGCGTAGACCGGTAATCGATGGAGGATCTGTTGTCAGGATCTGTACTAATACACCCTGTGCTGTAGACGCAGAAAAAGGTGGACGACCCGATAACATCTCATACAACACACAACCCAGTGCATAAACATCAGACCGTGCATCCACATCGCGGTCACCCGTAGCCTGTTCCGGGCTCATATAGTGTGGTGTGCCCAGGCTCAGACCTGTCTCCGTTATACGACCACCGCCCGCTTGGGCCACAGCCAGTGCGATCCCGAAGTCAGCCACCAACGGCTCGCCACGTTCACTCAGCAGGATATTGCCGGGCTTGATGTCCCTATGCACCACACCATGCTCGTGTGCATAGTCCAACGCATCGGACACTTTGCGTGTAATCGAGAGTGCGTCCTTCACACCAAGCTGTTTTTCTTTCGTGATTAGTTCACGGATCGACTCCCCCTCCAAGTACGGCATCACGTAGAACAGGAACGAGTCCGCCTCTCCCGAATCGAACAGCGGTAGGATATGAGGGTGCTGTAGGTTCGCCGTCGTCTTGATTTCGGCTAAGAACCGATCTGCTCCAACCACAGCAGCCAACTCGGGCCGTAGAACCTTCACTGCAACTTTGCGCTCGTGTCTCAGGTCGTCAGCAAGGTAAACCGTGGCCATGCCTCCCTCGCCCAACTCACGATCAATCCTGTATCGACCCTCTAAAGCAGCGTTAAGACGGGCTACGGTATTCGGTGTCTGGTCAGTCATGGCCGCATTTTGCCCACATACGCCTTGAGTTCGCAACTTAGATGGCAGATTGCAAGAGAGCCCCTGCTGTTAAAGCAGGGGCTCTCCAAATGCTTCTTCCCTAGGGCCCGGCAGCCCTTTTACAGGTAAATCCTTAGGTCAAAAGGTGGTACGTGCGGCTACAGGATTCTCGAACCAACTCCAACCGAAGTACATCATGAAGGTGGCCACTACTAGAGTTGCTAGCATGGCTGGTGTGCCGTACCTGAACCACATGCCGGGGGTGATGGCCAAGCTCGGATCGTTTTCCTGGCGCGCCAAGCGCTCGGATATCGTGACGATAAACACGTTGGCTGTCGAACCGATATGGGTACCATTGCCACCTAGTCCTACGCCCATCGCCAGCCCCCACCAAAGCGGAGTCACATTGATCCCTTGCGTCTCCATAGCAAGGATGATCGGAATCATCGCTGCCGTAAACGGGATGTTATCAATGGCAGCGGACAAGAACGCGGCAACCCACATCAATACAATCACCGCTGTTCTAAGATCTGACTCTACGAAAGGCTGGATGAACTGACCCACCCAGATAAGGAACTGACTATGCTCCACTCCACCAACCACCATGAAAAGGCCGATGAAGAAGATGAGCAGTGGAATTTCAACATGTTCCACTGCGTCATCCATGAGCAGACCCCGAGACGAGAGCGCTAACAACGTCATGCCAAGCGCTGCAACAAACCACGGATCCCAGTGGAGAGTATTATGCGCGATAAACAGGACGGTCATCAGACCCAGAATGATTAAGGAGTTTCTCCAGAGCTTCTTTTGCGTGATTTCCGCTTCTTCTATAACGCCTTCAGCCGGGATTTGAGCCAACTCTTTCTTGAAAGCGAACTTCAGATAGATGAGAACTACGAGCCAAACCACCAATACCGGTGGTCCCATAGCGATAGCAAAAGTGTTGAATGAGATGTCCGCTGCTGAGCCGATCATGAGGTTAGGCGGATCACCTACTAGAGTGCCGATACCACCCGTGTCGGAAAGCAGGGCCGCCGCCAGAAGATACGGGATCGGACTGATTTTCTGTGCCTGTGCGATCAGGATGATCAGCGGACCGAAGATTACTACAGTCGTAACATTGTCGAGCAGCAGCGAAAGCACTGTCACAGCCGTGCCGAGCAGTGCCATCATCAAGAACAGTCGTCCTTTGCTGGCTATGGCGATCTTAGAGGCCATCCAACTGAAGCCCCCAGTCGGAATCATGATCGATACGACCGTCATCATACACGCGAGAAGAAAGATCACATTCCAATCGACTGCTTCAATCGCGCCCATCGGTTCGTAGAAGCCGTACTGTTGACCTACGATCACCATTACGAGAGCACCCGCAGCTGCAACTTTCGATCTCTCAAAGTGGTGTAATTGCTCAGTGAAGATCATTGCGAACGTGATCGTAAGAACGATCCCTGAGGCAATCATCCCAGGAGTTAAGACTAACTGCTCCATACTCTGTAGCCTCCAGAGGTTTAGTACAATGTGTACTGCACTCTAACGCGGCAAGTTAACTGCTAACGGGTCGAATTAAAGCTTCTGAGTCGTACAATCGATTCCGAATTATCGTGAACCCATAAAACATCTTACCTTGGTCCGCAGCGGAGGTATATATCCGTATCAACGCATCCGCGTCAAGTTCGTTCCTCGGTTACTCTGAAGTACTTTCAGGCTCGTTCTAAGATCCAGAACATCGGCCGTGAACGAAGGCGTTTAACACTTGGTCAAACTTCTAGTCGCAAAGCAATCCTAGAAGGAAACCCCACAAGCAGAAAATGCTTGCAGGGCAACTTTACTCAATCGGGGCGCCCAGATTCGAACTGGGGACCCCCTGCTCCCAAAGCAGGTGCGCTACCGGACTGCGCCACGCCCCGTTGTACATAAAACCTAACCGCTGAGTGCGTTCGTAGAATGGGGGGAGCGATTTTCGCGCTCGGCAATCTTACTGCCGAACCAACACGTCCAGGGCGTTACGGCTCAGTAACACTCCTTTTGAGATAACAGCCTCAACGCTCCGGGTATTTCTAATATCGTCCAGCGGGTTCTGCGAAAGTAGCACCAGATCAGCCAAACGCCCCTCTTCGACCGTCCCCATTTCACTCGCCAAACCGAAGAATTCAGCCGGACGTACAGTCGCTGACCGTAAAGCTTCCAGTGGAGAAAGCCCCGCCCGAACGAGCATCTCAAGCTCACTATGAAGGCTGTAGCCTGGAGCAGCAAATGAGATCGGCGTGTCCGTTCCCGCCGCGATGGGTACGCGAGCCCGATGCATACGTTCGACAAGGAACATGCTCCACCTGGCAAACGTATCATCGCCACCCTGCTCCACTCCACGCCGCTCCTCAGTTGTCATCCGCCAAGGCTCCTCGATTTCCACTGGAAGCTTGTCGAGCAGATCATCCCAATCCGGACGATCAAAAGGCGGTCTTAAAACCAAGGAATTTAGACGAAGAGTCGGAACTTGGATCGTACCAGACATAGCAGAGATAACTTCATCGCACTGCCCTTCATCATACTCAGCTATGGCTGAAAGGCGCTGCAACGTATGCAGACTTGAACGAAGTTGTGCCCCCGGAACCTCGTCAGGGTTCTGAAGGCGTTGTCGCCGTTCAGGGAGGAGCGCTTGGGGATCCGAAGTGCAGTCTAATTCAATGTTCCGGAGATGCTCGAGAGACTGGACACGTGGTCCCACATCTCGAGCACGCATGGAAAGGGGGACGTGCCCGTCCATCGGTAGCCCACGCGCCTCAGCTTCAGCAACTAACACCTCGAAGACTTCAGGTGAAATCATCTCATAGATCTTCAAGAAGTCGACGCCTGCATCTGCGAACCTGGCCACGTTTGCACGCGCCGTCTCCGGATCTGGATTTGAAATGCCAAGCAGTGGATTGTTTTCGCCGTCATATACAACGTCCCCTCCGTCTAGGAGGGGGCCTGCGAAAAAGACGCGGGGAGCAGTCACTCCTTCGGTCCGTAGTCCCTCCACAATCGGGACAATCAGCTCAAGGGGTCCGCCGGTATCCCGAATGCTCGTGATACCGTGGTTTAGGAATAGACCGGGCATCGCCTCTGTAAAACGCTCATCGTAGGTGAGGTGGACGTGAAAGTCCCAAAGTCCCGGAATCAGATAGTGCCCTGCCCCATCTATTGATTCGAGTGCGTCTACCGAGAGGTCCCCATCAGCGACCATCGTGATACGCCCCTCATCAACAACGACAGTCCTGTTATCCCTCACACCATTCACCGCATCAATGACAGTCACACCGTAAATGACGAGTTCAGCAGGGGGCGCAGTTGGTACACAGGCGATAAAAACAATCACCATCACAGGAACAATGCGCCGGAACGTTCGAGTAAACATGCGCAGGGCCTTGATTGATGTGAAAGTTGGGTGCACCGAGGTAGTCACTGGGTCTTCTTCGAAGGTACCTGTAAATCGCATGCTTTTGCTAGATCGTGTTGCGCCCTTAACTCACGAAGCGTCACTTCCCAGTAAGATCTGGGATCAAGAACACCAACCTGTTCGTGGACTGAAAACTTGAGGATACACAAATGACTGAAACAGGATCAGGCAAACCCGTCATGGATCCAGGTTCAAGCCGACGGCAGTTCTTCAAGTTTCTCGCAGCTAGCCCACTAGCTGCCGTAGCATATTCAGCAATTCCATCAAGTTGGATGGAGCCACTTGCTGGAGAAGTTCCAATATCACGTGAGCCAGGATCCCTGCCCTGCACTAACTGTGGTGCGCCGGTACTGAACCCGCTATTCGACCCTACCGAGAGCAGGACCGGGCTCAATCTTCCCAGGCAGGAGATGCCCCAGGAACTCCCTCCCCAGCAGGCTCAGGAAGAACAACTGACGGGTAGCCTCATTGAGTCACCGGAAGAGGCAATCAATGTTTGGGATTTTGAGCAAGTCGTCCACGGGAATAGTCTCGCACAGCATTGGGATTTCTTGCATATGGGCGTCGATGATTATGAGACGCGGGTCGCTAATCGCGAAGGCTTTAATCGTCTAATGTTACGTCCCCGCCGGCTCGGAGTCGAAGCTAGTGCCGGGCTGGACACGTCAATGGAAATCCTTGGGCAACGTTTTGATTCACCCCTGTTCCTCTGCCCCGTGGCGGCAAACCAAGCGTTCCACACACAGGGAGAGGCGGGAGCAGCTCGTGCGGCTCGACGCAGGGGTATACTGCAACTCCAATCCCACGTGAGTTCCAATTCGTACGAAGAAATCGCCGAAGCACGGGGCGAACCTCATTGGTTCCAGATCTATACGAACCCTGATTGGAATAGGAATCAAAGAGTGATTAATCGGGTGGCAAGTGCAGGCTGTCCGACGTTGGTTTGGACGATCGATCTCCTTGGCGGCAGCAACCGTGAACTGTCTCGTAGGTCACTTTCCGGTGAAGGCCGTGATTCCGCCCTATGCACGCAGTGTCATAACCACCAGGAAGGCTACCAACGGCCAATGAACCGTGATCTTGACGGCGCCCCTGGGGAACGTCCTCCCTATACGTGGGACTACGTGAAACGCCTCAAAGACGCGAGCGATATGAATCTGGTCCTCAAGGGAATCGTGACCGCTGAGGAAGCTGAATTGGCAATCGAGCACGGGGCCGACGGTATTTATGTCTCTAACCACGGCGGGCGGGCGGTGAACAGCATGTGGTCAACCATCGACGCTCTGCCGGAAGTCGTCGAGGCAGTGCGAGGGCGGGTGCCAGTCATGATCGACAGCGGGGTCCGCCGGGGCAGCGATGTCTTCAAGGCACTCGCACTGGGCGCAACTGCAGCGGGGATCGGTCGACCCTACGTTTGGGGGCTAGGAGCGTTTGGTGAGGATGGAGTAGATAAGGTCATCGAGCTTCTAGTCGCAGAGTTCCGCATGGTCATGCAGCAGACCCGAACAACATCGGTGGACGAGATCACGTCGCGGTTTGTAATGGAAGCTAAGAACCCCGTTATGACACGGCACAACGAACTGGGGTTCGGCCTGTAACGCAGAGATCAGCTGGTTCACTAGAGCCTTCAACCAGAAACCCCTGGCCCTACGAGAGCCCGCGTCTAAATAGTCGTACCCTCAAAGGACAGCGAGCTCAGAGTCGGGCTCGCTGTCCTGCTCCTCAGTTTGCCCCTGTCTGACTTTCCTCGTAGCGGGCACCACTTAATACCGCAGCAAGAGAATAGTTGCCTTCATGGCAGCCATACTCATAAAGCTCGGCGTGCAGCTGGTTAATAGGGATCTGTCCCCCCCAGGGCTCCGTGAACCTCATCGGGTCATCAACCGTAAACTCATAAAGGATCTGTTCTTCATTCACCCGAGTAAAGCGTTCAGTGACCTTGGCATCTTCGGAAAGAGGAACCCCCCGAACCGGTTGCTGTGGGCTGATATTTGTGGTTTCTACAACAAGAACATCTCCCTCCCATCGAGCTGAGGAGTTCCCGAAGTACGGCCGCACATGCTTTGGCATAGGTTCATGTTCACCAATCCGAATGATCCGCACGTCGTGAACCATCTCCGACTGAATCATCACGAAGTCAGCCGTTTGCACGATGATGTAGTTGGAGTTGTAGGCTCCAACAGGGATCATAGGCGGTCCTTGAGGTGAACCGAAGAGGATACAACGTTCCGCAAAAGGCCTCAGTTCCGGATGGTCGTATTGCCCAAACTGACTCCTGAAGTCACGACGCTCCTGTATTAGCCTCTGAGCCTCTGGTGTAGCCTCGGGTACTCTGCCGTTTGCTGGGCGAGTGACCAAAGACGTTCTGGGTTCACCGTTGACGATCGCGATCGTTGTTCCGCGCTCCCAGTACACCTCGTTGTACTCATTGCCGGACAGGCGTGCCTCATTGCTCGAACCTTGCCGTTGTTGCCTTCCGCACTCGACAGTCCCGGGATTGGGAGGACATCCGTCTATCCCACGCTCTCGTTGCTCGACTTCTTCCCATGTGAAAACTGGTTCCCGGCCCTCCGGACGCTCAAACGGAGTGAGCGTAGAGTTCGTCCAGTTTCCCTGAAGATCCGGATGCCCGTCAGACGTCCTCGGCACCTCCCACATACCATTATCTGCACTCTGTGCCTGCACTTCAGAAGTCGGGATAAGGATCATAGTTGCAGTCGCTGCTAGAAGAGCAACAACCAATAGCGATTGCTTCCGAGTGTTCTGAAATACTGTCATTTGACTAATCATTTTGACCTCCGATTGATCCGCAGTCAGGGCATGACTGTGACCTTGATATTCCTATAACTAAGCCTAGCGCCGTCGCCGGCAACTGCACGAAGCACGTAATCCCCTGGTTCATCAAAGCTCACCTGATTGACCCATCTCCCGTCTTCTGGAGGATGGGGAAGGATGAATGGTGGTGACCACGGAGAATTAGCATACATCCGTGAATCCATCCAAGTCTTCATCTGCGTGGGGGTGAATGTCGCCTGGTCAGCCTCACCCCTATACACAATCCAAGAAAGCCTTAGGCCTGGAATGCTCCGGACGACTGATCCACGAGGCGTTCGGTACAAATCCTCTATGGATTGCGGCCTAGGACGCTCCCTCCTTGGCGGATAGTTATCCGGGTCACTCGCATATGCGACCAGCGATAGGGGCTCACCTACCTTAACCGTACGTTCTTCAGGTCCCTCGATCTCTACTTCAGGTGGAATGTTGCTTCTAAGATCTTGATGCGTGCTTCCGTAATTTCCACCCATATCCGTGGACATTGATTGACCGTCAACCGCATAGTTGGGAGAAAGCGAAGCGTACACCCGTTGCGTCTTGCCATTGGCTGTCAGTGTCCAAACGAGCTGCCGGTCTTCAGGACCACTGAACTCTGCTGGGTCCGGTATCGGGATGGTGAAGAGAAAAGGATTGCGGCGAGGGAAGAAATGGGTGGGCTGTCCCTGTTCAGCCATCTGAGGGCTGTAGGCCGGCTCAAATGCCTCATCAGCCTCGAGACTCGGGTCAGCACCTACCTCGACGATCGAAAAATAGTTGTCAGGTCCGACCGGAAGATCGAACTCCTGCTGCCAGTTCTCGTTGTAATATCCAAACCATAAGAGGACTGATCCATCGTCTTGCTGTTCCCAGCCATCGAAGGCCGGGAAAAGTCTCTGGCCCTCTAGGTACATCGTCTGCGCTTCCGCATCCGCTAAGGGGAACACCACAACCAACGGGACGGTCATGAGCATCAGCCTACCCCATCGGCAGACTCGTATTCTCACTAGAACCCGCCCCCCCCATCGTCTGTCACAGGCCGCGAATCAAAATCCTCTTCTTCGAAAGCCCAGCAGAGCGGACAGCCAATATCAAAGTCATTCCTGTCCCTCATCATCTCTCGCCGCTCAGCCATCTCCTCTTGGAACTGTTCCTCTGTCATGCTGACAACCCAGCCCAGCTCGAGAAACATGTTAGCTACTGAGCGCCGACCACTACCTTGCCAGTTCCTATTATCGGCTACGTTCTGGTTATCGTCGGTTGTATCGAGATAGCCGATATAGCGCACTACCGTACCCTTCGGTAGCAGGGGCTCATAACCCGGCGCGTACAAGTATTGCTTGACCCAGTTGTGGTCGTAGCCGACGCAGTTCAGCGTATGGACCACCGGGCCCCAGATTGCCTCTACGCAGGCACGTGCTCCAGGTGCATGAAGATGGGGCTCCCAAGCGTAAAGCTTCGTGTGATCCTCTAAAACCGTGTAGGTCTCAAATGTTTGGTTCGCTTCGCCAGGCCTCGCATAGACATCAACGTCGTTACCCATGGAAAGACTACCCCGACGTCGGTACGTCGGCTCGTAACCTTCAGGGTGCAAGTAGAAACCGAATTCCAGGCGTGCTGTAGTCTCCCGCACCTGGTTTGGGCGCATATGTCCGTTATGGAGATGGATGACAGAATTTGCAGGCAGCGGATACCCGACTTCCTCGGGGAAGATATCCGCATTTCGTCCCACTTCATGGATCGGATAGCTGATACGCTCTGGTGTAACGTTGCCATCTTCGTCCAGCGCGCGAACTGCGTAGCTCATGTGGTGGAAAACCCAGCGTCCACCTACGGTGTTAGCTAGAGCAGGATCGTCAAAAGACAGATCACTGACCTCTCGGACCTGGACCGCCTTCACATATCGGTCCTTAGTCACGCCTGTAGGCAACATGCCGTAGTCTCCCCATTGATCAGGTCCTGTCCGAGGCATATCAATTTCTTGCATGGGAATGATTAGGTCTGGCTCACCGAGTTCCCAGGGTACGGCACCCGAGTCTTCGTGCGATGCCGCCTCACCTTCACCAAGGGCCATGACATTTTTTGGTGCGTCGGCCGGGTCACCCTCTAGCGTCCCGTTGTCTACCCAAGCCTGAATCAGGGCCAGTTCGTTATCCTCGAGGTACTCTGAATCACGGAATTTCTGAATACCAATATTTCGTTCCACGAAAAATGGGGGCATTGCTCCGCGCCGGTCACGGATTGCGGTGCGTTCTTTGATTCTCTGTGCCCAACGCCTTACTTCACCGTACGAGGTGAGGGCCATCGGAGCCATACCTCGAGTCGTATGGCATTTCACGCAGTTGTCTATGAGTATCGGAGCGATGTCCTTGTGATAAGTCACACTCGCAGGATCAATCCCAAAATCCTCTGCCGCATAAAGGTAGGGAGCGGTATTTGCAAGACTCCCATCCCGTACTGGAATGGATGTTTGACCACTCAACAAGGGACTACCGACCGCACTAACGACCGCTAGCAGACCAAGAGAAAGGAGCGTGCCTTGCCACCTACTAACACGTGAGGCTTTCATCGCGAGTTTCTCTCCTTCATGAGACCGGCTTCGCAGAATACAAGCATGTTGAGGCACGTTGCTTCCGAGTGCAAGCACGGAGTTACGGAATGCTCAACAAAGTTTTGACTCCACAAAACCAACCGCGGGCTGATTATCTAGCGAAGAACCTAGTCGGCTGATGCGTCGAGGCCTGAAATCAATTGATTATAGAGGATAATCTCAGGGCGATACTCGAAGTGAATATTATCAAAATGTGCCCACTTCCCACCCCACACGAAGCCGTGTCGCTCAAAGATTTCGATCACACTCTGCGGCGGACTCCATCTTTTCTCCAGTGGTATGCGGTGCCACCCTTCTCTGTCAAAGACCCGACTCCATCTCCAGTAAACCTGCTGCCCCTCATAGGAGTTTGGTACAAAGTCGACAGCTAGCCCCCAAGCGTGGTTGCTCCTGTTTGGAGAGCCAGCAATATCCCTGTCAATGAAAGAGTACGTGATATCCAATTGGTCGACCCAGGCAGCAATCTCATTGTCGTCCTTCGATGCACTCAGGATATCCTCTTCTACGGCGGCAAGCGGATCCACCACGACCTCATTCAAGAACATTCGGTGGTCAAGGAACGTTAGTGAGCGACCGTGCTCGCGAATCTCCGCGTCCGTATTTCCCCAAAGGCTTTCCATCAGATCGGTGCAGTAAGTAGGCCGCTCACTCGCAGGCAGAGGGTCGGTCAGTGGCGCGAGAGAGTACTGGTAAAAGATCGGGTCGCACTCTCTCGCGGCGTCGGGATGACCCTCTGCTATCATCCGACCACCCCGGAAATGGATTGGCCGGCTTCCCAGGGTGAAGACGACATCGGACTGCCCAAAATCTACGGAGTCAATGAGCGTGCTGTACGCTCCAAGAAACGCCCGGACCATCGGGTCGTCACGGAGATTTTCATCCCAACGAGCCAGGACGCCACCACCTAGGTGTTCATCTTCGGAACCAAACTGAGTCGTCTGGGAGGAGCTAACCGCACCCATGGTGAGTAAAGCGACTATCGAGCAGACTCCAACCCACTGCTTCTGATTCAGCAACACCCTCCCACGACTGTGTTCCGGAAGAAAACGAGAGATAAACCTCTCACGACCGGCCGCCCCGCACCCTGTTCATTATTCCCTTCGGATGCGGGACAGCTCATGCCGTGCAACTTGCCCCTGTAGTTCACCTACATCGAGCAGTCGCTACCCGTCCTCTCGCCACGCACCCACGCTGCAAGCATCTGCCACTCAGGGTCGTCCATAGACTGCCAGCGTCTAACCCCATTGTGGGTATACGACCCACCCGATTCGTTATGAAGCGGCTTCAGAAGCCAGCGACTCTCAATCGGATTTCCAGGTATGACCAGCCGCTGAATTACGTCAAACCCTCGTCGAGCCTCTGCATCCGTCCATGCAGTTCCGTTAGCAGGCCTTGGTGCAAAACCCATTTGGCCTCCGGCATGACATTCCGTGCATTCAAGTTGCCCATACTTCGGAGTTCGAAATACCTCCTGTACACACGTGCTGTAAAATTCGAAGTCCAACACGGGCTCGGGCCCAGGAGTGAATTGGTCTTCTGGCAGCATCTCGATCCACTCACGAACGACTTGATATTCCGCGTCGTCGCTGGATTCCCAGTATGACCCTCCGGTATGACCCTCACCGCCTGCCTGAACCGCAAGTGGCTTACGAAGAAGCTTACTGCTTTCCGGATCCGACGCATTAACCAGCTGCGTCACCACGTCGTAGTTCATCTGGGATTGACCCTCGGTCCATGCCCAACCATCCGGTGTATCCGTCATATCTTCTAGTTGGAATCGGAGGCTAGTCTGCCATGTGTGACACATTACACAGGCGCCGTTACCACCACCATTGGGGTAACCCCGAGGCCGCACAAACATTGGCTCAATGTTCTGCCGATAAAAGTCGAAGCTCCGACGCCGGACATCTTCATCACTGTGAGTGAAGGTCGAGTCCGCCGAATTCATTTCATTCGATGACGTAAAGCCTAGCGTTCCAAATACGCCAACCCCAGCAATGAGGGAAAAAGCCGCCAACCGCACTTGGCGACGGTGTCCCTTGCTAATCTGACTCATCGGGACGCTCCTGCGTTACTCACTCTATCCGCCGGAAGAACAGCAACATCGATCCGGGCAGGCCGAGCCCCTGTTGTCATTTTGGAAACGATCTCGCGTGTTTCAAGATCAATTGCAATCGTGTAGTCCGACCCAGAAACCGCAACGTACATGTACTTACTATCTGGCGTCGACGTCATCCAGTTTGCAGTCGGTCCCACCTCGATACCTCCGATGAACTCTAGGTCGGGAAGCGACCACCCATAGATACGGCTATCAAGTCGGCTTGAAGCCCAAACTGCAGAACGATCCGGGAGCACTTCTAATCCGTGCATAGGAGCGCCCTGGTTACCATCGGCATTCCGCATCCATGCTGGGAGTGTCGGCGGAAACAGCATCTGCTCTCTCTCGCCTGTCTCCCAATCCATTACCCATATACCGTTCACGCCACTGCCGTGTGCGAACAGCTTATCAGTCGAGCCATCGTCGGCCGCAAGAAATGCCATCGGACGGACCGTGTGTGGTTCTCCATCATCATCGTAGAGCGTGATGGTACGCACGACTTCATCAATATTCGGATCGATAACTTCGATCGACCCTTCTGCTTGCGCATTAAGGCCTGCCACTACCCAGTTCCCGTCCGGGCTCACATAAACGTTGTGAATACCTGTAGTAACCTCGACACTCGTGATCTTCTCGTGCGTGTCTAGGTCAAAAACATCGACGTACGGAGCAGCGGCGATGCCAACATAAATCTTACGGTGCGTCTTGTTGATCGCACCTTTATTCGGCCTTGCGGTGAGCTCGAGCTGCTCAACCAACTGAAGCGTCCGTGTATCAAAAACGTCAATTGTGGCCTCTTGCTCGTTAGTGCAGTAATAGTAAAGGCCTTCGGGATGCGTGAAGATATTATGTGGCCGCGGGCATCCCTCGATGAGACCAACCACCTCGTTCGTCATCGGGTCAATAATGTGCTGCACATCCCCAGCATTGTTGCTTTGTAGGATCCGAACAACGACTCCGTCGTAAGAGTCGAGCCTCGGCACGTGCTGGGCGTGAAGGGAAGTTCCTACAAACGAAATCCCTAGGAGCATCAAAAAGAATCGGGTTACTAGCTTCGCGTTCATCTACGTTCTCCGCAGGCAGTTGGGACGCACGTTACTAAAAATGATGACGGACCACCCTGTAGTGCAACCGCTACGGTGTAACATAGGGGCTGGCTTCAGGCTAAAAAATTAATCACACAACTCCAGCGAGGCATGTTGGCAGAGTTTTCGGCATCGCCTTAGGATCTACGGAACAATCCCTTATGACATCGGAGTCATTTGACTCCGTAACACGTTACGAAAAATGAAACTTCGCGCTATTTCAGTATTTATGGCAGTAGCGGTCATCATCCCTACTTCGATTTCAGCTCAAGATCTTGCCATCCAGTCACTCAAAGACCTCTTCGACGTGACGAAGAGGAACGTTATAGCAACGGCCGAGATGCTTGATACGAACATGTATCAATTTCGACCTACCGATCAGGTACGAAGCACGGGCGAGATCCTCGCTCACATCGCTGACTGGCAGTATGTCTTTTGCTCGGCAGCCGCTGGCGAGGAAAACCCGAGGCCTGAAGACTTTGAGGAGACTCGGACCACCAAAGCCCGAATTATTGACGCACTTGAGATGGGCTTTGCATACTGCGAAAGCGTTTACGAAAGAGCCACCGACGTCGGAGTCCCCAGAACCTTATTTGGTCGACCGAATACTCTGGGAGGCGCCCTCGCATTTAACTCCGCCCACAACTACGAACATTATGGGAATCTAGTGACCTATATGCGCTTAAATGGGATTGTGCCCCCGTCCTCGATGTGACTCTTAGAAGGGTTCCATCCCTAACTACGAAGAACTCTTCGTCTGGTGAAATCGTCCAAATAACTAGGGCTCTGGTTGTATAAGAATCTGCGCGAGACTCTGTGAATCAGGAGAGAGTTCAGTGTCTCCGTTTGGCATGCCACCAACTGTAAGCATGTAGGCGATTATATCCACATACTCCTGATCGCCTAAAGAGTCTGGATTGTCTTCTGGCATAGATGCTCGAGTGTACTCAAACAAAGTGGCGAGCGACCTCCCTTCCCAAATGCGCATAAACCTCGCCCTTGCCAGAGGCGGGGTCGAGCGCATATCCGGGTCATCTGGTGCACCATTCAATCTACGGCCATGACAGGAGCCACAAGCTCCTGAATACGCCACCTGACCACGGGTTGCCTGTGCTTCGGTTATTACGCCATCCCAAACCGATCCAACCGGACCAGATGAATCAAGTCCCTCCCGAGCTGCAGTCACTTCTTCAGTAGTCACACCACCAAAGTCGTTCGCCCAAGTGTTGCGTATGTAGCTTGCTATTGAGAGCACTTCCTCCGCAGTCAGATTGGGGAATGGGGGCATCCGACCCCTACCTAAGTGTATACTGCGGATAACCCGGCCCGAGTCCTCAAGCTGATCATTTCCACTCAGAGCCGGGAAGGTCGGCGGGTTGCCAACGCCGGAGTCTTGATGACAAACTGCGCATTGCTTCCGATAGAGTTCCTCGCCCTGTTCTATTAGGCTGACTTCGAGCTGTTGTGCTACAGCTGACATCGGGAGCACAAGAAATGCCAGACTCAAAGCACCACTTACAAGTTTAGACACTACAGGTCCTCTCCCATTGCGTGGTTAACTCTCGAATCAGAGCCAGACATCGGCATCAGAGAGTTCCAAATCCAACCTAAGTTCTACACTTATCCTAATGTCTTCCTTTATATCACCGTCGATACGAACGGGAAAATGCTCCTTCCCTGAAACGAAGAGTTGGTAGCCGCCTTTCGGGATCCTCAGCTCAGCTATGCCGGTCTCGTCTGTTAATCCTTCATAAGGATGCACAACTACTCGAGCACCTTCGACAGGATTGCGACTGATGATATCAATGGCTTCAATCGTCAAGACACACTCCGGAATTGGAACAACTCGTACACTAAAGCTGCTGATACACTCGGTGTGCGGGACAGCCAAGCCGTCTCCTATAAGCTTGGCTTCCCATAGATAGAGCCCTTCTTTATCCGGAGCACTTAGCTCTGTCTCCGTATAGTAAAGAGCGCTGGTACCGGGCCATCGCTCGCCGGCAACGGTACTCGTCCCCTGCTCTCCTCCATCCTCGTCTCTGATCTCGACTATCCAGGGAGCGGGCCGGCATTCTGAGGAACACTTAACACCTATTTTGACGCTGAACTTCTCCCCGCATTCAATGGTGGGCGGCACACTCCACACAACGACACTAGTGTCATGTGGTTTGACCTCAAATGAAAAGGGCACTCTTGATTCCGCGACACCTCTTCCTGAACAGCCTGGGCAAACCATCACCCACGTATAGGCGCCTGGCAGGACAGGAGCCTTAACCACGAACTCGCTCGTCTCGTTGGTCTCACCATCGAAATCGATAATCTCAGAACTTTCTACCAGTGCACCTTTTTGATCAAGGACTCGGATACCCTCCCCCCGCAAGTCTTCCAGCGAGGAGCACGTGGTCTTTCCCTTCAGGGTAAGGTTAGCACCGGAATCAACCTTACTCGGTGAGACCTCTGGCGTGCACCCACTGGTGGATGTGTCGACTTCGTGTGACGTCGTATCGTCGCCCTCAGGCATAAACGGCAAAGCCTTCCTGTAGGCTAGAATCCCAACCTAAAATCAATTGGCGACTATATAGAGGGCTCTTCCACGGCATGCGTGCCCGCGATGTAGCCATGGACGTGACCCTTACCCAGACCATGCTTGTTGAATCCACCCACAGCCTCACCCCCGGCGTAAAGACCTGGAATCACCTCGCCTTGAGTGTCCACAACTTGCTGCCGACCGTTGACGCGCAGCCCACCATAGGAATCGTGCCAGATGACCATAATCGAGAGTGCGTAAAAGGGTGGCGTCGCGATGCGGCTCATGGGAGCATCAGCTTCGCGCTCGAATTCAGGGTCTACGCCAGCATCGACATAGCTATTCCAATTAGCCACCGTCTCCGCCAAGTAGCTGAGCGGCACTCTCTGAAATTCATGGCCTGCGACAATCTTGCTTGCCAGCTCCTCAATGGTATCGGCCTGGAAGAAGTAGCCATTATCAGAGACATAGGGGTAGTGTAGCTCCCACCCTGTTCTCTCGACCGCATCTTGATCAAAAATTGCCCAGAGCGGTCCAGAGTAGTAGTCCGGAGCTTCAGAGCCTTCGTTCATTGCCAGAGCGGCATCAAGTCCGTGGTCATAATTGTACATCTCCCGGACCCATTCTTTCCGGCAATTACGCCAGTCAAGCGGCTTATGTTCAAGCCCTCGGCCTGGGGCGCCGCGGTCACCCGGGTAGGCATTTAAGCCAGGCCTCGCAGGTAGACGAACTTCACTGAAGAATCGTTTTCCAACTTGGTTCACGGCGATGAACTCTTCAAATCCAGCACTACCAACATTGACCCCGGCAGAGCCCCGGAAACCGAAAGTTGGGTGCCCTGGCATCATACTCGTATACGCATCCCTGGTACCCAGACGCGTCGAGATGTGGAACGTCGTGGAGTAGGAAAGATTCTGCTGCATTCCGGCTAGGTTTGCGCCAACCCTCATGCCCGCAATAAGCGCTGATGCATCCTGACCCTGTGAGCCTTGCAAGGCATTGCCGCTCGTTGGAAAGGCGGGTTCTCGCAGGGCCGGGTAAAACATGCTGCGAACTTCAGGGTTACCAGCGTGACCCCCGCTGGCAAGGATTACGGCCTGCCGCGCCCTGATGTTCACCGTCTCCCGACGCTCGTCAATATTGCCATTTTGCCAAAAACTCTGCAAAAGCTCGCCAGTCTCAGGATGATGCCTCGGCGAATAGTGGGCTGTGATCCCCTGAGTCCTCCCCACAAAAGGCTCTTCGCGTACAATTGCATCAAAAGAGCGATGGAGCATGAACTCAACACCCTTTTCACGGGCTGAGAACTCCAAGGACCGCGAAAGAGCCACGCCGTTCATCACGGCGTTGGGTCCGACGGAGCGGCTCGCGTCATTCATCTGGACCGGCGCAAACGGACTTGTCCGCTCGAAATCCGCGACGCCCGCATCCTCCGCTGTGATCGTGCCCGCCTTGATATCAGTCTTGTCGCCCAACATGAGGAAACAGCGCGCGGCCCTTGCTCGTGACAAACCTCCTCCGCCATGCGTACCGGTGACCCTAGTGAAGCGAACGTAGTTGTCCATCATGAATTGCCGTGTAGCCGGACAGTTTTCAGCCCAAGCACGAACTAATTCTCGCTCGTTGTACCTGTATGGATTCTGTCCTTTCGGGTCGACGACGGACCAGTCCGTGATGTCCGTGAACAGGAGCTCAATGTTGTCATCAAGTTCTTCGGGATTCTCAAGTGGATCTACCGTAATGAATCCCTCGGAGTCGCTTTCACCCTTCATATCCCTTAGCTGTACCGGGTCACCGCCACCGAACGACACCCACGCGCCGCTATGCAACATTCTTCCGCCAACATCAAAATTCTGATCGACCACCAGCACACTGGCACCTAGATCCCTCGCGCGAATGGCCGCAGTGAGCCCCGCGCACCCGCCACCCGCGATAACAACATCTACCTCATAATGCCAGTCGGCGCTGGCTACCCCCGCAGGTGGCACTTGGGCTTGTGCCTTGCTTGGTTCTAGCAGAGCGCCACCCGCTCCTAGACCGGCAGCTACTCCTGATTTAACAAAATCTCTCCTGTTTAGGCCCTTTTCTTTCTCGGGCTTCGAGTCTCCAACCGGATGCTCCTTTTTCATTGCCATTTCTTGACCTCCGGCCATAAAGGCCGCCACGGGTAGCTGTACTAATTTGTTGGTGACCAGGAGCCAACTGAATCGATCTCTGGCACAAGCCCGACCTACTTCATAACAAGATCCAAGATTTCTTTCACCCGACCACGGTAGGGGGTGATGTGGTCCTCTAGCAAGCAACTACTATTAACCTACCCTAGGGTATCGAAGCAGACTCAGCCCGCCCTCGCTTTTCCAGCTTTACGTTAGAGTCTAAGTAGACGCGTTGCCTTGATGACCAGACCCCGATTCTCTAGCGCAGGAAACCGCTTGAACTCATAGGACTCCCGCTGCTCCGTCCAGACCAAGAAGACTTCGCTTCCTGGAGCATATTCCCAGCGAAAACGCACGTTCGTGCTAAAGCTGTCGGCACTCGAATTAAATTGAACGAGTCCGCTCAGGAGCATCCGAGGTGTGAACGTAACGTTCACCCGCATCATCGTGAGCACGGTATCAAAATACTGATCTGGGAGCCTGACTGCGTTAAAAGACACGCTCGGCTCAATGGAAAGTTGCCTGAGTAACTCGATTCGGCTTCGGCTCACTCCAACTGAAGTAAGTTGACCGTCATAAAAAGCGCCGTGACTTGCTGACAGTCGGCCGGAAAATGAACGCTGTGTTCCAAAAGAATACGACATATCAGAGCGACTGAACTGGTAGCGACCAGCCGGTATGATCGCCCCTGTGATATGCTCGGGGGCGGCTAGATTCTCATAACTGTTGGCGTAAGCTAAGCTAAATTGGTCACTATTTTCGAAGTCGATCCGCAGTTGACCGGTGATGTCACGCGTCTCCACAAACCTGAGTTCGGCGTTCTCGAAATAATCAACTGATGCCTCCAAGGTCACCTGACGAATTGTCTGGATACTGCGCGGACGAGGGCTCACCCTAAGTGTCAGCTGTGTCTCCCTAAAGCCAGATCGCGGAACGAAACCCACTTCCGGATTAAAGTTGTCTTCAACCAGGACATGGCTTGCTCGGAAGCCGCGTTCGTCCCCGTCGTAGCTGATCCGACTGCCATAACTTCGGTCACGGGATTCCATCCCATGCGTCTGCGTACCGGCGTAATAACCCGTGAGGTAAAGCTCATCGAAAAAGGAAAAGGATGCGTCAGCTCCGTACGTTTGGTTAGATCCGCTTGATGCTAGTGCCTCTGATCTTCGCGTCACGAGAGCACCAATGTTACTGCGTCTCAGGACGTCAGCTCGTAAGCGCATCACAGAAAAATTGGTGCTCTCGACACCCGGACGAGGACAACCAATGGCGAGGCAGGCAGCGTCACCACCGGGTAGATCATCTGTCTGTAAACTCACCGCACCCACATCGAACGGTCCAATTTTACCAGTGAGACGCGCACCCCCCAGGATGGGCACAGGCTGTCCGTCCTCCAGACCTATACGACGACTGAAGAAAAGCGTAGGAACCGGACTACCCCTGCCCGCCCCCCCTCTTCTTCTGCCCCCACTGGCTGGGAAGCGGAAAATACCCCTGCTTTCAAGGAAAAACTCCCGCTTCTCTGGAAAAAAAAGATTAAAGCGAGTGAGGTTGATCTGCTGCTCATCAACCTCGACCTGAGCGAAGTCGGTGTTATAAGTAAAATCCGCAGTAAGGTTCTGTGTCACGCTCCACTTCACATCCCCACCCCATTCGGCACTTCCTTTGTTTGAGATCGCTGGGGAAGCACGCCGATCGGTAGTCAAGCTGCCGATCCCGTACGGCTTCACATCTACGTTGACCCCACGAGCCGGAGCTTCAATTCCGACCAGGGTAGCAGCACGAGACACTCGTGTCATACCGTTGCGACCGGTACCAGAAGCAGCCTGAGAGACCAGGGTTAGGTGTGCAAACTCATTCTTGCGTCGTATAGCCCTACGGAGCTGTATCCCCCATACCTGTGCCCTTCCTGGTCGATACCTTATCGACTTGAAAGGAATCTCCATTTCGACCGTCCAACCACCCTCAAACCTACCCGTTCGGACATCCCATACCGGGTTCCAATCGAAATTGGGATTGCCCTCATCTGTAAGCTGTGACTCGGACATACCACCGATCGGGTTCGTATAGAGGAAGTACCCATTTCTGCGATCGTAGAACGTGTCTAGGACAACCCCAAAGTTGTCATTATTACCGATTCCTGTGGCGTCACGTCGCATCTCATTCGCAACCCAAAGACTTTCTGGAACCCCTTCATGTACTCGAGCCGAGATATACACGTTCTCATTGTCATACATGATCCAGACTTCAGTGAGTTCTGAGGCAGCAGCGCCTTCGTTAGGCAAACTTTGAATGAAGCCGCTGACTGCAGGTACGTCCCGGTAGACCGGTTCATTGAGTTCGCCATCAACATCCAAAGAGCCATCTAGCCTGACCGCCCTTACTGTGGCATTGCCTGCATCATCCCGATTGATCACATCCGGGACATTCGGAGGGGTAGGACCATCGATTGGGCCGACCCAAAGGGGCGGCTGACTCACCGCAGCTCTTGCTCCCTGACCTACGTCGGTCTCCTGCGACAGAAGAGCTGAAACGAGCCCGTTCGCCGCGAGCAAAATCAAGGCCAGTAGCAGACTTCCTCGAGCAGGCAAACGAGCCGAATAAGTGATCGGCGCCACGCCAAACAATCGCTAGGCTCCTGACTGAAGCAATCCCTCACCAATTTCTCGGAGATATTCAAATGTATACATACCGGTCGAGTGTCCGTCGCTCCAGACAAACTGAAGTGCGTAACGTCCAACGTAGTGGATGGCGGTAGGGTAAATATCCATGGGGACCATTTCGGGCTTGAGTGTGCGCTCGTGTGTAAACTCATCTACGCAACCAGCACAAGGGCATAGTAAACGCAGATCACGTGGTATGAACTCCGAG
The DNA here is from genome assembly GCA_002347035.1 of Gemmatimonadales bacterium UBA2982. GTDB lineage: Bacteria > Gemmatimonadota > Gemmatimonadetes > Longimicrobiales > Gaopeijiaceae > UBA2982. Next base: position 48,995 of record DEAM01000020.1, read on the forward strand.
GCATACCCATCCTTCCATCTTATTAGTAACCGAGCCTCGTCTTCGGTTGGACCAATGTCTAATGGTTCAATTCTTGGGTCGCGCTCAGTCATAGTGTCCACTCTTTTTAGGATCCCGTATTTTCTGGGCGGCTTGGCACCCTAGTGCCTCGCCGATTGCCCGGAAAGCCTTTCCACGATGACTGCGCTCATTCTTTTCATCCACTGACATCTCTGCAAACGTGCACCCGAATTCGGGATCGAAGATGTAGGGATCGTATCCAAACCCTCCGCTTCCACAGGGGGTGTCGATGACAAGCCCAGGTGCTTCGCCTCGGCATACGAGTGGCACCTCTCCCCTGATCCCCAATAGCACCGCAACACAAACATACCGTGCAGTGCAATTAACACGTTCCACACCCTCTAGCTGAGCTAGAAGATGTTGATTATTAGCATCGTCCAGAGCTTGCCCGCTAAGTCCCCGCGACGGCGCAAACCGCTTGGACCGAACCCCTGGCGCTCCTCCAAGAGCGTCCACCTCTAGCCCGGAATCGTCTGCGACGGTTGGCAAGCCAACAAGTTGATGAAAGTACTCTGCTTTTGATCGAGCATTTTCATCGAAGCTGTCGTAGGGTTCCAAGTCTTCCTCGGCCAGGCTTGGTTCAATACCAACTGCTTCAAGATCGAGTAGCACGAGTCCTGGCACTTCATGGAGAATCTTTCTGATTTCGAACATCTTGTGTTCGCTGCGCGTTGCTACAAGAAGCTTCATTTAGATTCCGATAATACACGCTGTTGAGCAGCGAACAGCTTTTCGAGTCCAGCCACTGCGAGATCTAAGAGCGAGTCGAAATCGGCACGACCAAATGGATCGCCCTCAGCAGTACCCTGTATCTCAACCAAACCACCGCTTTGGGTGCCAATAACATTCATGTCTACTTGTGCAGCAGAGTCTTCCCGATAGTCGAGATCAAGACAAAGCAGGCCTTCGACGATCCCTACGCTGATACCGGCTACAGCTTCCTTTAGCGGGTCACGCTGGGCTAGGCCATTTTCTACCATCCAGCGAGCAGCCAGCCTCACTGCGACCAAAGCACCGGTGATCGCTGCTGTACGCGTGCCACCATCTGCCTGTAAAACATCGCAGTCAACAGTGACGGTGTGCTGACCCATCACCTCCATATCGGTTACTGACCGGATTGACCTTCCAATGAGGCGTTGAATCTCTTGGGTTCGTCCCCGAGGACCGCTCCGCTCGCGACTTGTACGGGTGTGTGTCGCACGTGGGAGCATGCCGTACTCAGCTGTAACCCAACCCGCTCCGCTTTCCTCCCGCCATCTCGGAACACCTTCGGCGACCGACGCCGCGCATAGGACTTGAGTGTTCCCTGTCGAGATGAGGCACGAGCCCTCTGCATAAGGTGCCACGCCAATTTCTATTTCCAGTTCGCGCGCCTGGTCGGGCCTCCTGCCATCAGCACGTTTACTCATACGCCTCCCTAATCCGGATTATTAGATTCGTACTCGAATAGTCCTTGTGAAGGGGTATGAGACCTACTCTTCCCCCTGCATTTTCGACGATTTCACGTCCGACTACTTCCTCCAAGGTGTAATCAGCACCCTTTACCAGAACGTCTGGCACGATCTCGCTAATGAGCTCTACTGGGGTATCATCATCAAATACGCACACCGCATCTACAGACTCCAGCGCAGCAACCATAAATGCCCGGTCAAACTCATTCATCACCGGCCTTCCGGGGCCCTTATCTAACAACCGCACAGAAGCATCCGAGTTGATACCAACTATCAGCACATCCCCAAGTGAACGAGCCTCGTTTAGATAGGATACATGCCCTGGATGCAGCACGTCGAAGCAACCATTGGTAAATACGAGTTGCATGTCCCGTTGCGGGCCAAACTGATTCCGGAGACCCTCGCGAGAAAGAAGTTTTGATTCGGGAGTGCGCTTCATCATTGGTTGGTGCTAGTTAGCAAGATGTCAGCACCTCGCTGATTCAATTCACGAGCCACTTTCACTCCAAGGGATTCAGGCTCGTCGAGAGGTCCCGTAAGGTTGGAACCTACAAGACGTTGCCCATCTGGGGATGCTACCGCTGCCCACAGACGAAGGATTGGGCCAGATGGCTGCGCAAGGCATCCTATGGGTGCATTTCTTGACGCACCCAGCGCATCCAGAAAAGCTAGCTCCGCCCTCAAGGCTGTACGCGTAGGAAGATGATCTAACGCTGTAATTTCAGCGATTGGGTGGCGACCCATTATGGCCACCAAGCCGCGGCCAGGCTCAGGCAGCCAAGAACGTGAATCTAACATCTCCGAAATTCTGTTACCGAGACCTGCCGCCCTCGCTTCCCAAGCCCCTAGCACTGCTGCTTCGAGTTCACTTTCTCTTTGAAGCAAATCAGTCCCTAAGTCTTTGTCGATCTTCACAGGCAAGAGGTCAGCGCGGTGAGCGTTCAGGAAGGCACTCTGCCGAGATTCAGACACACCAACCCGCGAACCTTCCGGCAAATCACGAAGGGGTACAGTAGGGCCATTTAGCTGGACAAGTACGTCTCGCGGGTCCTTCCTGGGAAATACGGCAAGTGTACTCAACTCATCAGCCACCACGCTCCGCAACTCCTGCACGCCCGCGAGTGCTAGATCGAAACTAGCATCTCGTAATCCTCTAAAGGGATCTTCGGTTACGAAGTCAAATCCCGTTACCGGTTCAACTTCGACACCAGCCGCTATCATACGCGCTAGTGTATCAGCCACGTATGTGGACATCCCGGAGTGTATAGCCAACCTAGCAGTCACGAAGTTGAGTTTTTTCGGTGCTGCATCATGCCTGCGAGACACCAACAGGCATTCGTCAACGAGGGATCGGTACGCCGTTCAAGGTTGAGCGACGCGCGAATCTACCAGTTGGATTGGGCTCCGTCTACAATACTTTGAACGAGCAACTCCATCGCCTCTTCCCGGCCTCCCTCTTCAGGTGCACCCTCAGGAAACTCACCGCGCGCAGCAAGGTTGTTAGACTCCCAGAGGATGACATTCTCTACAAGATCCACGATCTCAACACTTACCGAAATGCTCACCTGTCGCTGAAGAACTTCCGGTGCCGCGCCCCTCTGGGCTGCCCTATAGTTTGGAGCAGCTACGTCGTAACGATTTATGGAGCCACGAACGATGGCATCTGCGATGTCTGCCCCAGCAGTACGAATGCCGAGTGCCCCTGGAAGATTGCGTAAAAGCTGATCATAGAGCTCCGCTGAAAGTTCAAATCGGTTTGTAGTGTTATCGAACGGCTCAATCGCAATCGTCTCTATATGCTGGGGAGGGAATGAGCCGGCAGTGAACGAGTAGTTGCAGCTACTGGCTGTCAGCACACTCAGGATAAGGGCTGGAAGCCGAACGTGGCGGAACATGAAAAAGTCCATGAAACAATCTAGCCCAAGGGGTCCCAGATGTCCGGATCATACGGCGTAACGATCTCGAGAGATTCGCGTACTAACCTGAGCTCACGAAAGTCAGCAAGGTTCCGGTAAGTTGCTTCAACTGGATAACCCCCATCACCGTCCAGATCTACCAAAACCCTTTGTACAACGCTTTCACCTTCAACAATCTCCAGACTCTTCAGCAGTTTGTCTGTGACGTGATAATGGAGTTCCGTACCGTCGTCGTAGGTGTACCTGAGTCTCCTAGCTTCACCCTCGAGCCTATCACCGCCGAGCAGTCGTGTCCCCTGGTGCGGGCGAAAGACTCCCAGAGTCCCCCACATGAGATCCGGTGGCGGCAAGATCTCTGTGGGTGAACCCACAGGTAGACGAAGATCACCCTCAACCAGCGCCGCACTGATTACCGTCTCTCCATTATCGAGGAAGAGGTCGAGGCGCGCCCTATACGGTGGCTCAATACGGGCAACACCTCTTCCCTCCACACGCTGGCCTGCCTCGTTGAGGTGCCAATCGAAGACAATGCGAAGAGGTGTCTCAAGGCTCGTCTCATATTGAAGCTGAACGGCAAGGGCCTCAGCATCATTAACCGGACCAATTACCGCAGGCCTCTGTCCCCCGCAAGCCCCTAAGATCAATACCGCAGTAAGTACTGGTACCATTCTATATCGGTGGCAGAGAGCACAGATGATCAGCATGGGAAATTGCTACCCCTTTCAGGCTGAAGCGGTTCGCCTAAACTTCCTGTGTGTTTGCGACCAAGCCCGTGCTGATTGCCTCAGATGTCCACTTGGGATCTGCGCCACCAGACCAAGAGAAAGCCTTCGTTGCATGGCTCGAACGCGCCGCTACCAGTGCATCCTGGATCATCCTTAATGGGGACTTATTCGACTTCTGGTTCGAGTACCGTACCGGCACGACGCGCGGCCATGACAGAGTTCTGAGCATCCTTAGGATGATCGTAGATCATGGTACACCTCTGACACTTATGGGTGGCAACCATGATTGGTGGGGTGGAGCATACCTTCGAGATGAGATCGGCATAGAGTTCCTGCAAGATCCAGTGGTCCGTGAAATTGCTGGATACAGAACACTGTTGGCGCATGGCGATGGTGTCGGCAGAGGCGACCTCGGATACAAGATCTTGCGTACGTTTCTACGCGGGCGTGCAACGCGTTGGGCATTTGGTATGCTGTCTCCCGCAGTTGGTGACCGAATTGCTAGTGGCATCTCTCGAACTGGGCGACATTGGGATAAATCCGGAGAACAACAGCGGGTGAGATCAGAAGCACTTGAGAGGTGGGCCGTGGATGCTCTGAAGCAAGACCAAGAACTTGACCTGATCGTCTTAGGTCACTCGCACCGACCCCTTCTTCGAGAGGTGCATCCAGGTCAGTGGTACGGGAACTGCGGGGACTGGGTCGTCAACAGAAGCTATCTCTCACTTCAAGAAGACCACAGTCCCAGACTACTGGAATGGGATGGTCGAACTATATGATTCTCAGGCGGCTCCTTTGTGGCCTATCGCTCGCTTTGGTAGTTGTATTTCCTGTACCGTCAAAGAGATCTCTGACAGCCCAAGACATACCGAGACCTGCTCCTGACTCTCTAGCTCTAACACCCATATCAATTTCGCCCACTGGAGCCATGCTCCGATCTATTCTTGTTCCGGGTTGGGGACATGCCTCAATTGGCTCACTCACACGTGGTGGCTTCTACTTCGGTTTTCAAGCTGTTACCACGTACACTTTTTTGCGAACCCGCACTCGCTTATCCGAGGTTCGTGCGCGGGTAGCACACCGGGAGATGCTCGTCCGAGCAGACCTGGCGCACCAAGGAATCACAGATCCTGTAGAAGTTGATAGGCGACTCGAGGAAGACGCCATTTTGAAGAATTTTGAACCCCTGGCTGAGTCACGAGAAGGTCAGCAGGAGGACCTCGTCGCATTCGGAATTTTTCTCATGCTTCTAGCTGGCGCAGACGCGTACGTTTCTACTCATCTATCACGCTTTCCCGCACCAATCGACCTGCAAACTGGCTACTCCTCAGATGGGCGGGCTGAAGTCGCCCTACGCTGGAGACTCCCGGATTAAGCCCACTATACGATACTGGCGGGAGCGTGTGGGAATCGAACCCACCTACCCGGGTTTTAGCCGGGCTGCGCGGTTTTGAAGACCACCGAAGACACCAGTCCCCCTCCGCCCCCTTCTTTACGACCAGTACCAGCCACGCGACGCAGCATCTGCTCCTGCGAAGCGAGAGGATAGGACGCCTCAGGGTAGCCGCCAAGTGTGCCCCAAAACGAGCTTTTGGCGCGATACATCCAGGACCATCCTCCCGAGGGCCTCACACTATCTTCAGAATTCTTCCAACCTATCCTGGAGGCCCCTCGGGATGCGGACTACAAATCGGGGGTGCATGAGAGGTAAAGCTGAGTACAACTACCTTCCATCCATCCGTCGTCTTAACTAGCTGGAAGGTGTCAGTTCCACAGTGGCTGAATTCGTCGCCTCTATATAGGTCATAGGCTGTCCAAACGGTTGCTAACGGCCCATCTATGCGAACCTCTGGATCCCACATTCGCTCTATAATTGGCATCGTGCGGCTTGCCAGGCTCTCAGCAAACTGATCTCGAGTTGTCCTTCGTGTAGTGTCTGAGCTGACAGACAAGAGTAGGCCTTCCGGTACCATTGAGTCCCGGAAGGCTTCTCCATCAAGAGCTTCCATGGCATCAAAGATATCCTGGGCTGCCTCGATTACGGCCCTTTCCTCATTGTTCTGCCCATAAACACAAGGTATTCCCGCGAATGTCATGACACCGCAGATCGGAAAGGCCCACATCATTCGTCGCATGTCAACAGCCTTACTTTTCTAGACGTGCTATGCACTCTATTTCAACTGAGCATAGCTTGGGAAGGGCACCCACCTGGACTGCTGCCCTTGCGGGCCTGTGATCGTGAAAATGACGGGCATAGACCTCATTCATGGCCCCGAAATCATCTATGTCCGACAGGAAGACGGTTGTCTTCACCACGCCACGCAGTGACGAGCCTGCCTTTTCGAGTACGCTAGACAGATTCATGAGAACTTGCTCGGTCTGGGCTTTAATATCCCCTTGAATAAGATCTCCGGTCTCTGGATCGATAGGTATTTGGCCTGAGCAGAAGACCCATCCATCCACAACGACGGCCTGAGAGTAGGGACCGATAGCAGCCGGAGCATGCTCTGTCTGTATTGGTATCAATTCGCTCACGTGCCGCCTTCCTCAGTTAGGTGTAGATCAAGTATATCATTCACGTCGGTTCCGCCGTTTAGGTCCTAAGTCAGGCATCGTCTATATATCGGGTTCTCTGAATCCGAATGCTCCTCCCAACTCAGACGCTCCAATGCCGCCGTCCACGGGCCTCAAGTTCTATAAAGCAGTGCGTGCCATCATCTCTAGCGAGCAGTTCCTCTTGAAGGTTCACAGAAACGCAAACGTGATTCGGGATTATTCGAACTCGCTCACCAACCTTTGGATGCCAGTCGATGCCTGAGAGATCAAGCACGCCATGCTCCTCCGAAACTGAGCTTACAACCACCTCAGTTCTGTCAAAAAGTATCCCGAATCCCGCCTCACCGCTGCGGCTTTCCTTCGCTAAAGCCTTCGATCCCGCATCTACAACAACCTGACCCGGCACCGCTGTGCTGATCACAGTTGCCAGAACCGTGTAGGCTAGGTCCTCAGCGTTGGCAACACCTACTTCTAGTGCCTCTCTGTCGAAGAAGATGCATGAGCCCGCCCGTATCTCAGTGAGAGCCTGGATCTCATGACTGCGCCAAAGGGTTGGCGTCGATCCACCACTAACAATTCCTGGATTTAGGCCCTCTTCACATAGTGCGGAAATCGTCCGAAGAAGACGTTCGTTTAAGAGTTCTTGATGGGTCACCTGCTCCGGGACAGACATCCTTATATGACCCGGATAGAACATAAGGCCGGAGAAATTGACACCTTCAAAACTCTGAGCCGCATTGGCTAACCGTATTACCTCGTCCGGACCCCTTACACCAACACGCCCAAGCCCGAGGTCTTCCTCAATCAAAATTCCCACGCTGCGACCTACTTTGGCTGCCGCCGCTGCCAAGGGGGCAAGTACGTCATGAGAATCAAGTCCGACCTTTAGGTCGATAGAAGCTGGTAGGCGCAACAATCTCTCAAGCCTAGCATCACCGACTGGGGGGTAGGCCAAAAGAATATCGTCGGTGAGGTCAGCCATTACCTCTGCCTCGCGCAGCGTAGCCACTGTGAGACCAATAGCACCTTTATCCAGCTGGATACGTGCCATCGCTCGCGACTTATGGGTCTTGATATGAGGCCGCCACCCGAGTCCATGCTCAGCAGCATATTTAGCAATTCGCTCTGCGTTGAGACGCACTCGAGCGAGGTCGATATACCCGATTGGGGTCTCAACAGTGGCCGGATCCACCACCTTCAAGAAAGCAGTTCTTCCAACGCCTGGAGAAACTCCTCGTCGCCCTCGAGAATCGGCCCATATCGCATCCACCTGAGAATGCCTTCTCGATCTACAAGGAACGTCGCAGGTAATCCCAGAACCTGATACAGATCCATTCCCTTCATCATGGGATCGTGTAGGATCGTGTAGGTGACCCCATACTCCTCTACAAATATCTCTATATCCTCTGAGGCGTCACCGGTATCCAGCGAGACCCCAACAATACTGAAGCCCTGGTCCTTATAATCCTCAAATAAGGACTGCAGGTAGGGCGTCTCTGTCCGGCAGGGCCCGCACCACGTGGCCCAAAGATTAAGTAGCACAACTTCGCCACGAAGCGACGCTAGACTTATTGAGTCACCTTCGAGCGTGGTCGCCGTGTAATCCACAGCAGGACGCCCAATCTGCGGGCCATGCAGATCCCCCACACATCCTCCGAGGAAAGCCAGTATACCGAGAGCCGCAACGCGTGCCTTTCTCATCTTTTCTGCATCTCGATTCGAGAGATCCTCACTTGTCGCACCAACTCTGTTGCATCGGTCCAGGCTAGCACTACGTCGCCTCCGTCTGTCAGTGCCATTCTAGGAAATCCGCTCGCCCGCTCCGATGACGATGCGCTCACCTTTAGGCTCTCTTCCATCTGACCAGACGGCAGAACCCGCCGAACTCGCACCTCAGCCTGGCCACCCCCAGTTCGGGTCAACCACGCAACTAAGACTGATCTGTCCTCCAACATAAGTAGGTCGACACGGCCGGCGGGACTCTGGTCATCAATAACACTAGCCCGCCCGAAGCTCACGCCTGCATCATTGGAAAATGCCACTTTTACGAGTGGAATACCATTTGCTGCGGTGAACCAAACAACCGCCACGTCATGCTCGATAGCAGCTACAGCAGGTCCGTTCACAGGACAGGCGTTAGTCTCCCAACCATCTTCATAAACCGCCTCACCCTTAGTCCAGTTATCGCCTTCGAATCTTGTGATATATATGTCTCGGACCTCGTCCGGACTCCGGTCTCTGTAGACCGCGATAGGACCGTTGGATGTCAGAGCCTGGTCAGTTTGACAACATTCACAGACTCGTGCGTCCACCAGTACTTCTGCCCCCTTAATGTCCCCTGAGGTGATTGTCCGATGCATCAAAGCCATCTCTTGAGTCGCCGGCAGTCCATCGGGGCCTACTTCGAAGCGACGGCCGTCAAGCCAAAGAAAGCCCATGTTATCACCGACGGGACTGGTAGATACAAAACCGTGTTCGGTTGCCGAAACATCTTCATGTGGCGTCCAAGGCTCGGACCATGTGGCACCCTCATCCTCGGAATGAGCTATTCGGATTCCGTAGTCGTACCCGCCATTTAGACCTCTCTCAAGCCAGTGGACCCATAAAGATCCATTCGGCCCCGAGGTCAAGGAAGGGAAATCTGCCCAGTTTACGAAAAAGCGATCACTCGATGTGATCACCTTTGGTTCTTCCCATGAAGAACCAGTTAGACGAGAAAAACGCAGCTCGTGTCTGTCAGCTGCGACTCGCTCCAACCAACTCATGTATACTGCGTCACCTGAAGATGAAAGAAATGGTTCTCCGCTACCGGAGCCCGCGGGTGACTTAAGCTCATAGCTCGTCAAGATGACAGAGTACTCATCAATGGTGCACCCGACTAAGAATGGCAAAAGCCCAACGATATAGGCCGATTTATTAACAACTGTTCGAAGTGCCTTTCTAAAAATCAGAACCACCTTGTTGTTGTCGGCAGAGATCTTGCGCTCCCCATAGCTTGATTACGTGACAGGAATGTCGGGAGGACTCCCTATGGCGGTCAACGAGCAATGCGACCACGTTTCATCATTGGCACCTCTGGACCGGCGAGAGCCACGCCGGGTAATGACACTAAGGTTTTCGGAGAACTGGGGACCGTTCAATACCCTGTCTCGATGACTTGACATGGTTTGTGCGAGTAGGCCTGCCATTCACATATAGGTGAGGAAGGCGATGCGCTTTGAGCTATCTATGACCCGACTCTTTACAGTGGTTCTTTGGGGAACCGTCGCTTGGTCGTGTCTGCCGGGTTCAGCTTCGGCACAGTTCGGACGCAACAAAGTTCAGTTCGACGACTTTGACTTCCAAGTGCTGGAAACAGAGCACTTCGACTGGCACTTCTATCCGGAAGAGGCAGACGCTGTTCAGGACGCCGTTCGCATGGGAGAACGTTGGTATGAGCGATTGGCCCGCTCTTTTCAGCATGAATTCGAGACCGCCAAGCCCGTAATACTCTACGCAGACCACCCAGATTTTCAGCAAACCAATACCCTTCAGGGCTTCATCGGAGAAGGTACCGGGGGCGTCACAGAATCGATGAAGAATCGCGTGATTATGCCGCTGGCAGGATCCTACTGGGATACTGATCACGTTCTCGGCCACGAACTGGTTCACGCGTTCCAATACAACATTGCGCAGTCAAGCCGAGGGGGGGGGCTACAAGGCCTTACCATGCTGCCACTCTGGCTGATCGAGGGTATGGCAGAATACTTGTCCGTAGGTCGGGACGACCCGCTCACTGCAATGTGGATGCGTGATGCTATTCGTCGGGACGAGCTACCGACAATCCTACAGATGACACGTGATACACGTTTCTTTCCGTACCGCTTTGGTCAGGCACTTTGGGCTTATATCGGAGGAACGTACGGGGACGATGCAGTAACTGAGATTTTCCGTCGCTCTCTTCGAATTGGCTTTGAGGGTGCCATCACGCAGGTGCTCGCGATGAGTACGGACACACTTTCCGTGCGCTGGGAGGAACAAATCGCAGAAGATTACCTGCCGCTGATGGAGGGAAGGACAGCTCCTGAGGATGCTGGCAATCTGATTCTGGCACCCAGTACTGATGCGGGTACCCAGAACATTTCTCCGTCTCTGAGCCCAGACGGCAGGTTCATCGCTTTCCAATCCGAGAAGGATCTTTTCTCAATCGACCTCTATATGGCAGATGCGGAAACTGGTCGCATCATCCGCAAACTCGCCAGCGCTGATTCTGATCCGCATATCGACGCGCTACGCGCTCTAGACTCATCCGGTACCTGGTCCCCCGACTCACAGTTCTTCGCATACGTCGTATTCGCAGAGGGCCGCAACCAGATGGTGATCGTCCAGAGTAGTAACGGACGAGTGAGTCAACGGCTCACGTTTGAGAATACAGACATCGGGGCTATCGCAAACCCTTCATGGTCCCCGGATAATCGCTACCTTGCCTTCTCGGGCTCCGTCGGTGGTATAACAGACCTTTTCCTTTACGACCTAGAAGCAGAGTCCATAATCCGGCTCACCGACGATAAATATGCAGACTTCCAACCCACCTGGTCGCCTGATAGTCAAACCCTAGCCTTCACGTCCGACCGCGGTCCGCAGACCAACTTTGAGAACCTTACATATAGCCGATTCCAGCTAGCTACTGTCGATATAGCAACCAGGGAAATCGAAGTTGTGCCAGTGTTTGGGAATGTCAAACACATCAACCCCCAATACTCAGCGGATGGTTCGAGCCTCTACTTCATCTCGGACCAGGACGGGTTTAGTGACGTTTACGAACTCAACCTTGAGAACGATGAAGTGCGTCGCGTCACAAATCTTGCCACGGCTGTCAGCGGCATCACCTATCTAGCTCCTGCCCTGTCGGTATCTCGTTCAGGCCGGGCTGCTTTCTCAGTTTTTGACGATCTCGAATTTCACATCTATACGCTAGAACTTGATGAACCAGCAGCATTAGTGAGTAGAATCGAAAATCCAGAACTTCAACCGGGACGATTGCTTCCCCCAGTAGCCTCCACTCGCTTCAGCCGGATCGCTACTTACTTAGCTGACCCCCAAACTGGACTTGTGCCCAGCGGTGCTTTCGCGGCAGAAGATGCCGAGGAATACGAGTCAGGATTGTCAATTGACTTTGTTGGTCAACCATCGATTGGAGTCGGTACTGACAGTTACGGCAACTACGTTGGTGGAGGCACGTCAGCCTACTTCAGCGATATGCTCGGTGACAAAGCCCTCGCCGTCATGCTTCAGGCTCAAGGCACCTTTAAGGACATCGGTGGGCAGGCGTTTTACACCGATCTCTCCAGACGATGGAATTGGGGCATTGGTGGGGGCCATATCCCATACCTCATCCCATACCTCATGCCGGGTAACGATGCTAACGGTTTTTACTGGGGGCTTACGAGCTATCGCATCTTTGTCTCATCACTACTCGGTCAGGTTTCGTATCCCTTTTCGTCGACGATGAGATTCGAACTCTCGGGCGGCCTGACCCGTTATGGCTACGACATTCAAGTCGATAAGCTATACCAGAACGCGTTCGGCCAAACCTACGATATACAGCGAGAAAGTCTCGATGCACCAAGCCCTCTGAATCTAGTCCAAGCGTCGGCAGCGATTGTGGGTGACAATGCATTCTTTGGGTTCGTCTCACCGATCCGAGGTAGCAGATATCGCTTCGAGGTCGAGAGAACACAGGGAACTGTAGATTTCCAAACGATCATCGCGGACTACCGTCGATATTTCGCCCCCAATAACAACCTTACGATTGCCCTCCGGGGTCTTCATTACGGGCGATACGGCCTCCAAACACCTCCCGGAAGCAACGCAGGAGGCTTTTTCGGGGGCTTTGGGCTACTTAACCCACTCTTTCTTGGATACGAGACATTTGTGAGAGGGTACGCTTGGGAAAGCTTTGAGGTAGGGGAGTGCGAGAGCCGCACAACGTACTGCTCCGCTATCGACCGACTCCTCGGAAACCAGATTGCCGTGACAAGCCTTGAGGCTAGAATTCCACTTCTTGGCGTCGAACAATACGGCCTGTTCAACTTCTCATTTGTGCCTACTGAACTCGTACTCTTTACCGACGCGGGCCTTGCTTGGGACGAGGACCATCCACCTACCCTTGAATGGAGCCGGTCTGGGAACGGACGTGTACCAGTTGTTTCAAGTGGGGTCTCCGCACGTTTTAACGTACTGGGCTTCATGATCCTGGAAGCATACTACGCCTACCCATGGCAGCGACCCATCAAAGGGGGGCACTGGGGCTTTCAAATTGCCCCGGGATGGTAGCAGCCCAGTCGCTCTACTGTTCTGGCACCAGAAAAATACGGACTGTAGTACCAAGCCAAGCAAGTGAACGCTGGTGTTTTCCCGCTACGTTGACTGTCCTGAGCTGTTCGAAAACTAAAAGACTGAGCGAATGGACCCACCGTCTACGGGAACCGATACACCCGTGATGTAACTCGCCCGCTCGGAAGCCAGAAACGCTACCATAGCCGCGAACTCTCTAGGTGATCCGATACGTCCCATAGGAATTTGGCTTTCCCACTGCGCGACGGTTTCGTCGATGCTTGCTCCCGAGCGGCCAGCGATATCCTCTGCTAATTGGTCGAGGCGCTCTGTTTTAGTATAGCCGGGCATTACGTTATTAACTGTTACACCAGAACCGGCCACTTCATTTGAAAGTGTCTTTGCGAAGCCGGTTACAGCTGCTCTCACACTGTTTGACAAGATGAGACCATCCACGGGTTGCTTGACAGCGACGGAAGTGATGTTGATGACTCGCCCCCATCCGGCCTCTTTCATCTCCGGAAGGACTCCACGTGTCAACCGGAGAACACTGTATAGATTTTGGTGGACTGCGTCATTCCATGTCTCGAAGGAATGGCTTTCAAATGGGCCCGGCGGTGGCCCCCCTGTGTTAGTGACAAGAATGTCGATGTTACCAAATGCGGCCTTCGCCTTCTTTAGCAATCGCTCGGTATCTTTAGGTTCACTCAGGTTAGCAGGCACAGCAATCACTTCGGCACCAGTCTTCTTAGCGATCTCCTGACTCGCCTCTTCCAGTGGACCCGGTGTGCGCGCGCAGGTGACGAGATTAGCGCCCTCGTTAGCCAGCTCATCGGCAACGGCCCGACCGAGTCCGCGACTCGATGCTGCCACCAGTGCTGTCTTCCCTCTAAGACCTAAATCCATTCTTACTACCCCCAAAGATATTATGAGTCCCAGAAAGTCGGTCTTCTCAGGGTGGCACAAACACGTCAAGGTTCAAGGTATCCTCCAGGGCTTTAGGCTTCTCTAGCACGTGAGAGAGTGCCGACCATCGCCATCAGCGGCCAAGGAAGAATGTGCTAACCTTCAGAAGATCGAGAGGTTGATATATTTGCTGGGGTTATCCTGCAGATCTTCAAGAAGTGAAGCTACGCTTTCGGCAGCAGAATTGAGATTGTCATAGAGCGCCTCATCCGTGGAAAGGCGACCCAGGGTTCCCTCGCCTGAGTCCATCCGAGCGATTACCGAACGCAGTGATTCGGTCGCCGAGTCCAAATTCTCACCCATCTCAGCAATCGCAGCTATCGCTGAGTCCGCACGTGCTATCGCACTCGCTACATCAGGACCTGCGGCGGCGGCTTCTTCCAGACCTTCGGCAGATCGCACTAAACTCTCCGACAAGTCTCCTAGAGTGTTCCGTTGCTCTTGTGTGAATGCAGACAACTCAGTCAACAAACTTTGCAGTTCCGTTGCCGAACCTTGAATTGTGCCAACCGTCTCTGGATTTAGTAGGGAGTCAATTGCCGAGAGAACCGAACCAGCCTGTTCACTTAGTTCGTCTACTGAGCCAAGGAGTCCAGAGCTAAGTGCTCCTTCTCCAGGAATCGTATCCCCATCTTGATAAAATTCATTTGAATTGCTTGGCTCGATGAGGAGTGTTCTGCCACCGAAAAGTCCCGCTTCACCCATCGTTGTCCGCGAACCTCTCGGAATACCCCAACCACGCTCAATTTCCAATCGGATGTGAACCAGGCCGTCCACCATTTCAAAGCCGTTCACACGTCCGACGTTAACGCCCTGCATCTGAATGGGGTCTCCTGCCCTAACCCCACCTGCGTCTGCAACGGTAGTGACAAGCATGCTCCGGCCACGAAACGTCGCAGGATCAGTCATCCAAAAAAGAACAACTACGAAGGATACCAGGCCCAAAAGCACAAAAAGCCCGAGCTTAGCTTCTCTACTTCTGGTGCTACTCGGAATTGATTTAAGGATCTCTTCGTCGGTGACGCGCTGGTGCGTTAAGCCTTCTGATGTATCTGTCATGTCAGCTCGATACCATATCCAATGCGGCCTCAGCAGCCGCGCGATCTACGAAAGCCCGGACCACTGTGTCCGGGCTACCTCTAAACTCTTCTGGTGTGCCGCAAAAACGAACCACCCCACCATCCAACATTGCTACGCGATCGCACATCTCAAGTCCGCCTTCCACGTCGTGAGTCACCAGTAGTGATGTCACCTCCAACTCTTTTGAGAGTCGCGCGATAAGCCGTTCAATGGCTGCTGTGTTAACAGGATCGAGCCCGGTTGTGGGCTCATCCCATAACAGTATCTCAGGCTGACCAACCACAGCCCTTGCAATACCAACCCGCTTCTTCATACCTCCTGACAGTTCTGAAGGAATCTTAGCCAAAACCTCATGAGGATCGAGATTCACCATCTCCAGCGATTTCCACACCTTACGCGCCACCTCAAGCTTCGGCATCTGATTCAGGTCCTCCTCAGGTAGACCCATAGCGACGTTGTCGAACACATTGAGTGAATCGAACAAAGCCGCATATTGGAAAACATACCCAACCTTACGACGCACTGTATCAATAGTTTCCTGATTCCCGTAGTAAACCGAAAGGCCGTCGATCTCAACGTCGCCTCTGTCAGGTGTGATCAATGCCAAGGTAGTCTTGAGAAGCACGCTCTTGCCGGTCCCCGAAGGTCCAAACAGAGCAAACATTTCACCTGTGTCCACAGTCAAGTCGACGCCGCTTAATACTGGAAGGTCGAATGACTTGTAGATCCCCCTATAGCTGATCATTTGACCTCCAGCCTCACTGTAACATCAACGGCGGGAACATCGCGTCTAAGATCAGAATCGTCAGGATCATGAACATGACAGCTTGAGTGGTCTTGATTCCAACTCCTTCAGCGCCTCCTGATGTGCGCAAGCCCATATGAACAGAAATAATAGGGATCACAAAACCAAAAACGATGGCCTTACAGAACCCATAAAAAAGATCCCAAGAATGCCAAAACAACCTAGCTCCGTATAAGAACGTCTCTGGCCCAAGATCTGCAGAAAGATTTGCTGCAAGCATGCCAGCCGCGACACCGATGACGTCTGCAAACCCTACGAGAAGAGGCATTGTGACCAAACCAGCAATGACGCGTGGTGCGCCTAAAATTGCCACAGGGTCACGCCCCAGCGACTTAAATGCGTCGATTTGCTCGGAAACGACCATGGTTCCGAGTTCAGCTGTGATCCGGGCACCAATACGTCCCACTAGTACGATCGCTGTCAGTAGCGGGCCAAGCTCTAAAACAACGCTCTGGACCACGAGAGTGCCTAGCAGATACCGGGGGGAACTGGAGACGATCTGGTACCCGCCCTGTTGACTCGTGACAATACCGGCAAGAGATGCCGTCACAAAAACAATTGGAAGGCTCTGTACACCCATGATGTAACACTGATTCAGAGTCTCCCGGTACTGAACCTTTCCGCGAAGAATTGCCCGACCTACTTGCCAGGTAAGAGACCCAATAGCACCGGCATGTTCGGAAGTGATCCTAGCGGTGCGTCCGAATGAACTCAGCCAACGAGCAATTGCTCCAGGAGGCTGGGCCAACTCGGCTTGCCGATTCACCATGGATATAATTCCGGCGTGGCTGGGGGGCCTGCGACCCGCGCCGATGATTCGCACATTAATGCTGGCGCAGTAGGCTGTATAGGCCCCAACCTTCGGTCAAAGTTCCAAGAAAATCAACGGTTTCAGGAAGACCACATAAGAGCAGAGCGCATTAGAGAACCTATTCGCAAGCAGGACGATGACTCCGGTCATCCCCTCTGCAAGGTCACAATAGAGCAATTATCCTAATCTAAAAGGATCTCATACGTGCAGACGAAGTATTTATTTCAATTAGGAACCACCCTCTATATTCACGACCAGTAGCCCCATTAACGGCGGAGACATGTCGACACTTCTTTGGATCCTGGTTGCTACGCTCGCAATATCTTTCCTGTGCTCAATCCTGGAAGCAGTCTTCCTGTCCATTACCCATTCGTATATCGCCCTTCTCAAAGCGGACGGGGAGTCAGCAGGTGAGTGGCTGGAAGCAGCTCAAAAAAACGTTGAAGAGCCCATCGCTGCGATCCTCACTCTTAATACAATTGCACACACCATGGGTGCGACCATGGGGGGTGCCGTAGCTGCTGAGGTCTTCCAAAGTATACCGATTGGCATCTTTTCAGCTGGCCTGACTCTCGCTGTCCTAGTCTTCTCGGAAATAGTGCCGAAGACCATTGGTGCTACGTATTGGAAACAACTCGCGAAGCCAGCCGCGTATATACTCCGGATCATGGTGGTAGCGATGAAGCCGGTACTGCGACCACTCAGCCTCCTTACAAGCCTTATCACACCTCGAACTGAGCGCCCGACAATCAGTCGAGCAGAACTAGAAGTTTTGGCAAGCATTGGACGAAGAGAAGGAACCCTAGACGAGGATGAATGGCAGGTAGTCTCGAATGTCATTCGGCTTGATGAAGTATCAATCGGTGAGGTAATGACTCCACGAACTGATATGGTAGCCATATCCATAGAAGCGACGATTGAGGATGCTCAGAAGGCGATGTTAGAAACGGGTCACTTACGTCTCCCAGTATATCGGGAAAGCTTGGATACAATCACAGGCATCGTACTCGCCCGAGATGTGTGGAAGGCCGAGCGTGACGGACTGTCAGCAATCGATCTGGTGATGAGGCCAGCACCCTTCTCACCAGAATCGAAGGCGGTCGAAGATCTGATTTCCGAGATGAGAGAAGAGCGAACGAAAATGGTAATCGTTGTCGATGAATTCGGCGGCACTGCTGGGCTAGTCACTCTTGAGGATTTAATCGAAGAGATTATCGGCGAGATTCAAGATGAACATGAAGGTGACGAGCCACTAGAATTTAGGGCTCTACTCGAAGGCGGCCTGGAGGTCTGGGGTGGTACCGCTTTAAGAGAAGCCTCGGAACGGTTGGAGTTCAAGCCGACTGAGGAGGAGGAAGAAGGCTACGACACCGTGGGTGGCTTTGTCCTGGGTCGGCTCAATCGTATCCCCCTTGTAGGAGATGAGATTCAGCTTGAATCTGGCAGTCTGCGTGTGACACGTATGAGTGGTCGACGCATCGACTACCTCATATTCCTACCTGGCCCTGCAGCTAGTAAGACCTAGGAAAGCATATCGGGCGGAAGATTTTCAGAAGATATCTTAGTCTCTTCCTCTAATCGAAGCCGCTCATCCCTCTCTTCAAACCAGAAGGAGGTTGCCAGGAGGATCGCCCCGCAAGTGATCGCCATGTCTGCGATATTAAAGATTGGGAAGTCCCAGAGTCCTAGGTCAATCGGACCAATAAAGTCTACGACTCCCCGGTCCCAACGGACTCTGTCGTAAAGGTTGCCAACGGCCCCAGACACTACGAGTGAGATCGAGACAATCCTAAGCAAATCTTTTTCTACAGCTTGTCTGAAAAGTACCGCTAGGAGGGCAAGTGCGATCAAGGTTACGGGAATGAAGAACCAGCGTGAGTCCTCACCAACACTAATACCAAATGCAGCGCCTTTGTTAAACGCAAGCGTGAGCGGAATCATGTCCCCGAGAACAACTGGGCGCTCTAACGTTGGCAGCACATCCAGAGCCCAACTTTTGGTGATTAGGTCTAGAGCCAGGATTACAGGGAAGATCGTGCCCAACAGCAGTAGTTTTGTGCGCACTCAGTTATGGTCCTCGAATAGTGGTCGATAGCTCGAAAAGCATCATTGGATAGTCATTTACCCCAGGCTATGGCAGAGTTAACGCAATCAACTGACCGGGATCACTGCCCCCTCCTACGGCTAGGACAAGGTACTGTTTCCCTTGGAGCATGTACGTCATCGGTGAACCTGTCTGCATCGCTGGGATACCAATAGCCCCTAGTTCTTCGCCCGTCGCCTTATCATAGGCGAAAAGCTTGGCCCCTCGGCCCGGCGCCGGAGGGCCATACACTCGCCCATCAGCTGTCCCTCCTTCCCCACTGATTACGAGGGTCTGAGTCACGAGGGTCCCGATACCACCTGAGCTTCCTCCAGCATTTGCTATTCGTCCTGTGCGGGCAAGTTCTACCCCCTGCAGTGCTGGATGATTCTGGACGAACTCGGGCGTCTCGCCATGAGCAACCTGCCAGACGATCTCTCCTTCGTTCAGATCAATCGCTGTAATCCGACCCCACGGGGGCTTGATTAAAGGCAGGCCTTGCACCTCTAGGGGAAATCCTCCTCCCGATGCTAAGTATGCCATATCCGACCGTTGTGGATCATGGTCATTCGTCAGACCAATCAGCCTCAATTGCGACTGTGAGTAGAGATACATGATCCCCGTTTCAGGATCGTAGGACCCCCCCGGCCAGTTCGCACCGTTTGCTATAAAAAGGGTCCCCTGTAAGCCATCTTCACCTCGGACTATTGGCGGAGTGAAGACCGGGCCCGTTCTGTATTGCGAGACGATTTCTAAGGCCTCCGTCCTCAACTCTGGCGTGAGATCAATGATCTCAGACAACTCAAAGCCCTGTCGTTCGAAAGGTGGCGGCTTACTTGGAAAAGGCTGTGTCGGAGAGTACCACTCACCCGGTACGTTCCCTGCTGGCACACGTCGCTCCTCGATATCCCATACGGGGTTACCCGTGAGGCGATCAAATACGTAAACCCAACCCTGCTTCGTGGGTTGAGCGGCAGCTTTGATCTCACGACCATCCACGTTGATATCAACTAGGATGGGGGGAGTAGGCACGTCGTAATCCCATAGGGGGTGGTGAACAAACTGGAAGTGCCAGAGACGTTCACCAGTCTCCAGGTCCAATGCTACAAGACTTTCACCGAACAAGTTCTCACCAGGCCGGTGGGCTCCAAAATAGTCTCCGGTCGGGATCTCGATGGGGAGATACGCGATGCCGAGTTCTTCATCGACGCTGAAGGTGGTCCAGACTCCTGTGTTGCCAGTGTACTCAGCCGAGCCGTTCTGCCAGGTGTCGTAACCCAATTCACCAGCCTGGGGAACAGTATGGAAAATCCATTTCCGTTCACCCGTGCGAACATCAAAGCCGCGGATATAGCCTTTAATGTTTCTGCGACTCGGGGGAGCCCCACCTGACCGGTGGGCCGCACCTATAAGAACAACATCGCGACCAATAATTGGAGCGCTATTCCAGCCGATCTCTCCTGTGAGAGGATCAATTTCTTGGTCTGCGCCCTGTTTTAGATCAACAATTCCTTCGGTTCCAAAGCTTGGGATCAAATGCCCTGTCCTAGCATCGAGTGCCACAAGCTGATAGCCAATTGTGACGAAGAAGATGCGCTCGTCGTCCCCTCCGTCCGTCCAATAAGCAACACCGCGCGCAGACATGCGCCGGATGGCTCCCTCAGCTCGTTCGCCTTCATCAATCCGATATAGCCATAAGACCTCCCCAGTTGCTGCATCAAGTGCTACAACATTCCGCCTGGTCCCTGCCGTCGTATACAGCACATCGCCTATCATTAGCGGGGTGGCTTGGTAGTTATTGTCGGGATATGGCCCGAGATTACCAGGATCGAACTGCCAGGCCACCTCAAGATCAGCAAAGTTATCTCCGTTGATCTGGTCCAGAGGGGCATATCGTGTGCTCCCTAGATCACCGGCGTAGCTCGTCCACTCACCATCTACTGTGCCAGTCTGAGCGACCGCACCTACCGCATTTAGCGACAATAACGCAATCAGTAACGTACAATTGCTCGACCACAACCTGCATGTCATTAGAACTCCTCCAAAGTGGGGTGGTCGTGCGTTCTCACAGGGGCTCAACTATTCCCCCTGCTCCCACAATCCAATCATTAATGGCAGAGGAGTGACGTGCCATAACTCACCTAGCAAGTACGGGGAAAGCACAACTCGTCAGTCCTTTGTTGAAAGGCAACAGGGCCCTGGAACTACCTCAAGAAAAGCATGGAGGCGGCGGGAGTCGAACCCGCGTCCGCATCTGGGTCCAGCAGAGTCTCTACGTGCGTAGCTCGCTGTTAGTCTCGTCGTGAGCGGTCAGCGAACAACCAAACCCACGACCAGCTACCTGTTTATCTCGTCTTCGTGCTCAGTAGCAAAACTCGAAAACCAGCCCGACTTATCGTCGCCTCAAAGGACCGCCTCGGGCAGGCGATCCAGGAGACGGACCGGTAAGAAACTTACGCGGCCAGCGCCAGATCAGTGTTGGCAGCTATAAAGTTTCCCGAATATTAACGAGGGTCGGGACCTCGGCACGCTACTCCACATTCACCAGACACGTCGAAACCGTGACGCCCCCTAAAACGTGTCCTTGTTGATAGTATACACTACAGCGGTAACCGGTCCACCTGTATGCTTAGGCGGTAAGCAAACTCTCGTGGTAACTAAGGTAACCCTTGAGAAGCTCTTCGACCTGTTCCAGGGAAGTAACCTGAAACAATTCTGTGCGGAGTCTACGTCCATCAGGCAACCCCTTAGTATACCAACCCAGATGCTTCCGGAAATCTATAATGGCTCGCTTTCGGTCGCTCTCGAACTCAATCGCATTTCGGGCATGCTCAAGGCAGATCTCGAAGCGTTCCACAATACCTGGGGCTGGTGGTACTGGGTCCCCATCTAAGGCCGCACGGACCTGCGAGAAGATCCAAGGGTCTCCATGTGAGCCTCGTGCAATCATGACGCCAGCACACGCTGTCTGATCGTACATGCGCCGCGCATCCTCTCCACAAACAATGTCCCCGTTACCGATAACGGGCACTTCAAGTGCTTCCACGAGAGCTTGGATTTCAGACCACCGTGCCTGCCCACTATACATATCGGCCCGGGTGCGAGGGTGGATACAGACCGCCCTGGCACCAGCGTCTTGGCAGCGTAGCCCGATACCTACCGGATCCCTGGAAGCCTCGTCAAAACCACTTCTGATCTTTACGGTCGTAGGAAGCAAGGTGGCATCGTCAACTGCACGGATGATGCGAGCCGCCAGGTCTAAGTCACGCAGGCATCCAGATCCACCGTTCCTCTTAACGACTTTCTTAACTGGGCACCCGAAGTTGATGTCGATATAGTCAGGCGCATACACATCGGCAACTAGGGCGCTGGCATCGGCCATCATTGAAGGTTCAGCCCCGAAGATCTGAATTCCGATTGGTCGCTCAGCTTCGTCAAATCGGAGGTAATCACTAGAGCGTGGCGTACCCATTACAATACCAGCTGCACTTACAAACTCGCTGACCACCACATCAGCTCCGAATCGACGACAGAGTCGGCGGAAAGGTGACTCGCTCACGCCCGCCTGGGGCGCTAGGTAAAGAGGGATCGACGACCCTTCCAGTAGTTCAAAAACATCCGTGTTCACACTTCGAAGCTATCAATGGTTCATGAGACCGTGAAGTCAGTTACAAGGATCGACTGCCCAAGCTGGAGACCATATTCTGCATTTGTCTTTATAACTGAAGGCTCAAAGTAGTCATCTCAACTAAAGGAGATAGATGCACCTCAGAGAGCTTTTTACCACAGACAAGGTCAAGCTCGACCTAGAGTCCAAGACCAAGGGTGACATCTTGAAAGAGATGGTTTCCCTGCTCGGCCTTGGTGCTGAAGCTGAAACAGTACTCCTTAAGACGATTGCTCGCCGAGAAAACTTGGGCTCAACCGGAATCGGAAGTGGGATTGCTATTCCTCATTGCCGTTCCTTAGCCGTCAGCCAACTGCACATCGCCTACGGACGCAAACCTTCAGGGGTGGACTTCAATGCTATTGATAGGGAACCCGTCTACCATTTCTTCCTGATTGTCGCCCCACCACTGGAGACATCCAACAGCTATCTTCCGGTACTCGGCAAGGTCGCGCAGTTCGCTAGGGAACCAACCGCAGATGATGCCTTGATGGCCCTCGTGAATCCAGAAGATTTCCTACATCTGCTGAATGAGCACGGTTTATAGAAACCCATACTCAATTAAGTGTGAGAACACTTAAGGGCTGAGTGGCTCCATAGGTAATCCACGTCGCTCCCAGGAAGTGGTGGGGTACTATCCTCTTTCCGGGACATCTCTACCATTTTCGTGACGGACAGTCGTACCCTTTCCATCAAGGTAGTTCAAAAGGGGAATCAATCGCTTCCGTGTAACAGGAAGAGCCTCTTTGAAGTCCGCAGGGCCAAGATTAATCTGACCACTAAGCATCTCCGTTACTCGTTTTTCAGCCGCCTTGATCTCTTCACTCTCAACGTAGATTCCATGAGCGATTTCCTGGAGGACGCCGACACTCTCAAGTCGCTTGATTAACGACCAGATATCCGGTCTCTCCCGTAGATCCGTTGGTAGCTCTTCTATTGTGGGAGCTGCTAACCCTCCTGACGAAAATAGCTCCTCCAGTCGGCCTGATACCTCCTCCTGCTCCTGGGACAATGTCGGACGGTGAGATGGATCACGAACGCCGCCGTTCGCCGACTCTAAAACCCCTTCCTTTAATAGCTTTACAACAATGGCATCAGCCAGGTCAGAAGGTGCTGACTTGGGCAGAGCAGCCCGAACTAATGCTAAGGGAACAGAAGTTCGAAGAGGGTCATTTGTATGGCCATTCTGCACGGCTACCCTAATTAAATCCTCAGCCTTTTGGTGTACTGACTGTGCAAATAACTGGCGGGTGGTGCGTAGCAACGAAGCCTGATCTATTCCGGCTAAGACCGACTCTACTGTTGCCGGCAAAAAGCCCGTTTGCACTGGTAGCGCATCTATATTTGCTCCCTTCCACCCCCGAAGATCTAAGTACCCCGAGATAGCCGAAAGTGGATCGCCTCCCAACACTGAGAAAAGGGCCTCGCTTGTGGACTGATCGATCTTGTTCCGCTTAGGAGCTGTCGGTTCCACGACTACTCCACCACCGATTGTCGTAACCGGAGAGTAAGCCCTTAACACGAAACGGTCCTTGCCGCGAACAGCCAGAGGCTGTTCGAGTCGAAGTTGGACCCACCCTGACTCGCCAGGATTAAGCTGGTCGACCTCTAGGAGACTACAGCGCGCAAGCACTTCAGACGTACCGTGGTGCACGTGGACACGCTGATTCCTGCAGATGCTCCAGTCTTGATCAACCAATAGCTCAATAAGGGCAGTGATCATCCAGCTGGGCGACCATCCCTCATCCTTAACAAGAGTCGTTCCACGGACAACCCGCGTCCGGTCCGCTCCCTCACCAGTGATGGCAACGGCTGTCCGATCTCCCGCAACAGCTTCTCCAACGGGTCGGTCGTGGACCTGAAGTCCTCTTACCCTCGCATTGAGATCCAATGGCAGGATCTTTACACGGTCACCGTCTCTCAGCGTTCCAGTCCAGAGTGTCCCAGTAACGACAGTGCCGGCTCCCTGGATAGTAAATACTCGGTCCAGTGGCAGCCTGACTAAGTCCACCCCATCGCGGGAGCGCACACGTCCAGCAGCTTCCTTAAGCGCCTCTATAAGAGGAGCAAGGCCTTTTTCTTCCTTTGCAGATGTTGGAAGTCGGCCTGCAGATCTATATCGAGTTCCTTCAAGAAGAGCTTGAATATCAGCGTCGACTAATTCAAGCCACTCCTCATCTACCATATCGATTTTAGTGATGGCCACGAGAAGCTCTGGAACATCTAGGAGTTCTATGATTGCTAAGTGCTCTCGAGTCTGAGGCATCACACCTTCATCCGCCGCTACCACCAATAGCACTATGTCCATGCCAGCAGCTCCGGCCACCATGGCTCTGACAAAAGCCTCATGACCAGGTACATCTACAACTCCAAAGCGTAAGTCACTGTTGACCGGCAATTCGGCAAAGCCTAGCTCAATCGTGATCCCTCTTTCCTTTTCCTCCTGAAGGCGATCAGTATCTACCCCGGTTAGTGCTCGGACCAGAGCAGTTTTTCCGTGGTCGATATGCCCAGCGGTTCCAAGAATCAAGCTGGCCACTATGGTGCGTTGGGATGTTCTGAAAGAACTTGACTAAGAAATTGCAAAGATTTCAGTGGCTTAAGAGCCACATGGTATGTCACAAAATCCGACACAAGCGCAAAGTGCTGCTTGTCGTATTTCAGGCCCGTAGGCAAACCACCTGCTGCAAGTTCCCGCACCTGATCCCGAGCTTTGGGGCCGATACGAGGCCCAGTGGATTCTTGCGCACATGATGGACAGCACACTCCTCCAGCTGGCAAATCGAAACAACCGATGACCTTTTCTCCGAGCGTCTTGCTGCAGTTGATACAGGAGTCGACCTGAGGAGCAAATCCTAGACCCCCAACAATCGTCCACAGGCCCGAGAGCACTGCAGCTGATAATTGGTCACTAGCTACAGACTCAAGCCGGTCAAGCGCGTCTTCAAAGGCCTTGAATAACTCTGGTTGTGAGCTCTGCTCTGCGTGGGAAAGGATCAGCTCAGCGCCAGCTGACGCACCCGCGAAGCGGAGCATATCCCTTCCTAAGCCATCCCGGAGCTGCCTGCATGAAAACTCCTTCATAGTGTGTAGGTCACGATATGGCTTCACGTATATGTATAGGGCTCCTGATGCGAAGCTTGTTAGTACAGTGGCACCTTTTCCGATCTTCCCACGGACACCATGAGCGATTGCGCTAAGTATTCCATAGTCTTTCGTGTAGAACCGAAGAATCTGGCTCGAATCACGGTAGTCATGTGCACGCAAAAGAACGGCTTCTGTGTTGACCAGAGCCACTTCAGTCCTCAGAGCGAAGAATCTGCATCAGTTCCGCCCGCCGTTTTCGATAGCGCCGAGCAGCGTGTTTTGTGGCAGTTCCAGCCCTCTCAAATTCTTCATCCAAGTGTGCCAACTGTAGTAGGATGGCCCTACGATCGCGGACAGCCCTAACCGACTTAGCAGCAGAGCCCCGGAAAGCAATGAGGCCACTCACAGCTAATACTACGGCAAGGACTACTGCAATCCACTCGACTGGCGGCGGAGGTATCTCCTCACCAAGGACAACCCCTAAAACGGGGCGGGAATAATTCTCTCCTGCGTACCTGCGATAGCTTTCACCGGGGTCTAGTTCAACGCTTGCTGTCTGCTGAAGGCCGTCGACTTCGAGTGGTGGTGCCGGCTCTCTGATGAGTAAATCAAACACTTCTGTTTCTCCGGGAGTTGGCACGGAGATCTCAGGAAGGTCGAGCACGTACCGGACTATGAAGAGTCTCTCGCCTGGTGGTAGAGCAGCTCGCACGACAAGGGAGCCTTCTTCGAATGAGACCACATCTTCCGACATCTCACCTTCAGCCGTCGAAACGTCTTGTGCGCCCTCAGCTAGTGGGTAGCTCCATGTATACCCACCCTCACGAGGTACCACGGTGCGATCACGGTCATTTCTGATCTGGAATAGGTCGGTGACTCGCCAAGACTCACCAACTTGTTCAAGAAAGATGTTCCGAGCATCAAGCGTGACTGGCACCCCCTCCATAGGAGCCAGAAGCGTATCGTACGCCTGAATCTGGTAGAGCGAGTCGAGCTGAATTGCAGAGGTTATGGGGGGACCAAAGTACATAACTCCAGCGCGGCGTACCGAGGCAAAATAAAACTCGCCTGAAGCAGGGTCGGGAGTCCTGGGTAGCTGAAGCGAAAAGGCTCCTTCGTTGTCTACGGCAGTCGAGTCAAGTTCACCCTGGGTAAGGTCACTCAAAACATGAAGCACCACGGTTCCTAAGGTGAGAACCGAATCACCTAGAAGAACCTGACCGTTTAAAACGGGCGGCGTGCCAACCTCCACCTGGGAGGCAACATCCTTGGCATGGCAGGCCAACAATCCGAGCAGGAGAGTGGCCACAGGCCACGAGAATGATTGCCGCACGCTAGGGTAGATCGAAGCGACCAAAGTCCTCCGGATCCAGCTTTCGAAGGTGCTCCTTGAGCTCTTCCGGGCCCATCCCTTCTTCCCGCTCTGGCCCCCTGGGGACATCAAAGCTCAAATCGGCGGCTGCTTCTTCATCGGCAATCTCTATCGTCGCTTCCTCGAGAAGGTCGTCCTGGGCGAAGATCTGAGCCTGCACTCTGAGAGCGACCGCTATGGAATCAGAGGGCCGAGCATCTAAAGAAAGGATCTCTCCATTACGCCGAACGATCAGCTCGGCGTAGTAGGTACTTGCTTCAACCTTGCTGATGATCACTTTCTGAAGCGCTCCCCCTAACCCACGGAGCACCGAACATAGAAGGTCATGAGTAAGCGGTCGCGAAAACTCCATGTCAGCAAGTTGCATCGCGATCGCGCTCGCCTCACCAGGTCCAATCCAGATCGGAATAACACGCTCACCCTCAAGCTCCTGTAGGATCACTACAGGAGTGTTGGTTGAGCGATCGATTGCCAGGCTCTGAACCTTCACCTCTACTAGCACGTGGGGAGAGCCTCCAGGGCGAGTAACGTCGCAAGAAGAGAGATCACGCTGAGTTTCTCCCAACAATACTCCAAAGCGTACTAGGGGTTCTCTCGGCGTGCCTAGATAAAATTTATACCCTTAGACTAATTAGGTGCCGAGTGCCGTTTTGAGGTCATCCACCCTATCCGTGATCTCCCAAGGAAAGAAGCATACTTCTTCGGTTCCGCTGATATTGGGCAACCGCATCTCTGGCTTACGTCCGAAGTGTCCATATGCAGCGGTCGGGGTATAAATGGGATTTCGCAAGCCAAGTTCCTCTATAATAGCAGCCGGACGGAAGTCAAAAACCTCTCTGACTGCAGCTACAAGCTCAGGTTCTGACACCGTGCCTGTATCAAACGTCTGCACGTGCACCGAAACTGGCTCTGCAACACCGATCGCGTAGGCAAGCTGGATTTCGCAACGTCTCGCTAGACCTGCAGCTACTACGTTCTTCGCTGCCCACCGGGCACCATACGACGCGGACCGATCAACCTTAGTAGGGTCCTTACCAGAGAATGCTCCTCCTCCATGCCTACCAACTCCGCCGTATGTATCAACAATAATCTTCCGGCCGGTCAGGCCAGTATCCCCATGGGGCCCACCAATGACGAACCTGCCGGTTGGATTAATATGGAGGATGCACTCGTCCTCGTTATATACCTCTGTGGATAAAGCAGGCTTAATCACCTTCTCGGCTATGGCTTCGCGAAGGTCAGATTCGCGAACGTCCGGGTCATGTTGAGTGCTCACAACCACGGTATGGATTTTGACTAGCTCATCATTCTCGAACTCGACTGTCACCTGAGACTTTCCATCGGGCCGAATCCAAGGCAACTCACCACTTCGGCGGACCTCTGCCAATCGATTAGTGATCGCATGAGCAAAGTGAATCGTCGCAGGCATGAGTGTTGGCGTCTCATCAGAGGCATAGCCAAACATCATCCCCTGATCCCCTGCTCCACCAGTATCTACACCCATTGCAATATCGGGCGACTGTCGGTCGATATTTGTGAGAACTGCGCAAGTCTTTGCATCAATGCCCATCGCCGGATCTGTATATCCAATCTCCTCAAGAGTCTTCCGAACGACCTCCGGAACATGGACGTAGCAGTCGGTAGATACCTCTCCGGCAACAAAAGCAAGACCCGTAGTCACAAGGGTCTCGCAAGCAACCCTCGACAAAGGGTCCTGTGCTAAAAGGTGGTCTAAGACAGCATCAGAAATCTGATCAGAAATCTTGTCCGGATGACCCTCTGTGACCGACTCGGAGGTGAAAAGTGTTCTGCTCAATAGATTATCTCCAGGATAAGAACGCGGACCAGAGCTGTGCCGGGAAACGCTACCCAATCACCTGGGGCCCGACAAGCTCCACCGACCAGCAAAGGCTGTGAGGTCAATTGAATTGCCGATACCACTGACTAAGCACTCGGTGACGTCTCTGCTAGTATCCGCCGCCAAAGCTTTCTGAGCTGCATGCCGAGCATCTTCAATCCGCACTTCGCGCACCATCTTCTTGATCTCTGGAAGTGATGGCCAGGACATTGATAGAACCGTGATATCCAATCCGAGCAATAGAAATGCCGCAAGGGGATCGGATGCCATTTCACCGCAAACACTTACCTCGATGCCCGCGGCATGGCTAGCTCTTGCTACCTGGTGGAGCTGACGGACTACTGCCGGATGGAAAGGATTATAAAGCTTAGCTAACCGTGTACTGGTTCGATCAACGGCAAGTGTGTATTGCACAAGGTCATTCGTTCCGATTGAAAAAAAGTCGCAATATCTGGCCAGCTCAGCTGCATCCAATGCAGCAGCTGGCGTTTCGATCATAACACCGAGTTTGTAGCCTGCATTATAGGGTATGCCCTCATCCGCCAACCTCTTAGCCTCCTCATCTAGTAGACCTCTGACCTGGATGACCTCCTCCACATTGTTCACGAGTGGCAACATCATGCGCACGTCACCGTGAGCTGTTGCCCTCAGGAGGGCTCGAAGCTGAGTCCGGAAAAGCTCTGGCTCATCAAGTAAGACACGAATAGCTCGCCAACCCAAGAAAGGATTTTCCTCCTGTGGCATATGGAGAAACATCGGAAACTTGTCTCCGCCTAGATCAAATGTGCGAATGAAGACCGCTCCTGATGGAAAAGCCTCAGCGACCCCCTTGTATGCGCTGTACTGCTCTTCTTCCCCTGGCATCGTGCCACGACCTACGACCAAGAACTCAGTTCGGAAAAGCCCAACGCCTTCAGCTCCATGTTTCCTCGCCTGATTAGCTTCATCCGGCATATCCAGGTTAGCACGCAGCTCTACGTATTGACCGTCCTTTGTCACCGACTCTAGCGATGCAATAGTGTTGATCTCTGATTCCCAGCTTGTGAGCCGGTGTTGTCTGGATGCGAAACTTTCTAACTCACTAGGGCCGGGATCGAGTACCACACGACCAATACGTCCATCAATAATGGATGACTGACCTTCTTTCGATCTCTTCGTGATGTCTCCAAGGCCAACCACAGCCGGGATCTCTAGAGAACGAGCGAGAATCGCCCAGTGAGAAGTCCGGGTACCTTGATCAGTAGCGATGCCAGCTACGCTGGTTGGGTCTAAATGCACTGTAAGACTGGGGGTTAGATCCGCCGCCACTACAATGACAGGCTCATCGATACCGGCGAGGTCAGTGGGATCATGGTGACCGAGCAGGTGATGGAGAACGCGCACGACCAAATCTTCCAGGTCGTTCAAGCGATCGAGTACCATTGGGTGTGACGTGCGACTCCAAAGATCTCTGAGTTCAAGCATCCTCCATTCAAACGCACGCTCTGCGCTAAGTCGGTTTTCTCTCACATACCGGACGGTTCCTTCGACAACCTCCGCATCCTCAAGCATCATTATCTGTGGGTCAAATATGCGCGCCTCAACCAGACCCAGACGCTCTGCCGTCCGAACCTTCAACTCTTGGAGCCTCTGTGTCGCCCACAAACGCGCCTCATGGAATCGTTCGATCTCTTGCTGTACTAAGTCTTCTGAAATAGTGATATGGGGTACAATGGGAAGGCCCCACTCCAAGTGGAAGACTGGTCCAGAAGCAATGCCCTCCGATGCAGGCCATCCGTCAAGAATAATGGCCAATGGGTTAACCCTCCTGTTCTTCAAGGCCTTGCCCTAGCAGGTCAGCTAGGGCGCCAAGCGCTTCCTCTGCATCAGGTCCTTCCGCACAAATCTTTATGCGGCTACCAAATTCGGCGGCAAGCATCAACACACCCATAATGCTTTTCCCGTTCACTACAAGGTCGTCCTTCTCAATGCGGATAGTGCAAGTGAAGGTTTCGGCTAACCTTACGAACTGAGCAGCCGGTCGCGCATGTAACCCAGCCCGATTCACAATTTCTACTTCGCGAGCCAACGACAGGATACGACTCATCGCAAGAGCCCCCAGGTGGTCAGCAGAACAATAGAAACAACTAAAGTCGTAGCAGCCGGTCGCCAAGCGTAGTGTCCTGCAAGCAGGCCAACTGCAAATCCTGCTACCGAAAGAAGGCCCCACAGCAAGCCAGCTGAAGCAAGACCGCCTTCAGCACCTAGTAGGACGCCAACTAGGAGTCCCAAAAATAGGACAGCCACTCTCCTAAGGCGGGCGGTCAGACCACTAAGATCCACTACTTTTAGCTTACGACCAACATCACGACCCTCAGAATACCCTACCCGAAAGCCCCAAATACGGAGACCTAAGTGACCCGCGTTGAAAACAAGCAGGAAAACCAACGCCGACCACGATCCTGGAAGTCCAAGCCAGTAAATAGCCAAAGCCAAGACAGAAATACCAGGAAGCCACGTTGCCCAAACGAGAGAGTCTCCCAAGCTCCCAAGCGGCCCTCGCACTGCGGTCTTAAAACTGCGAACCGTTTCAGCCCCTGCACCGTCGGCCTCTAATCGGAGAGAAGCACCTAGAGCAATTCCAGTAAGGTATGGGTGTGCATTGAAGTGTTCACTATGTCGCTCCAATGGCTCTTCTAGCTTGTCCTCATCGTCTTGGTATAGGCTCCTTAGTCCAGGTAGCATAGCAAATGCAAAGCCCGAGCCAAGCATCGTGTGGTAATTCCACGACCCTTGTACCAAAAAAGAGCGCATGAAGACCGCAGTCAGAGCACCGGACTTAATTCTCGTCCTCATAGAACTCGTGATCCTATGATCCCTAACGCCATGCCCACCACGAACAGTGTCCGGCGCTGCCGGAAGCCTCCGAGGTCCCTTAGGAAGATACCCGCTGATACGGAACCCCCTACAAGGAGGAGACCAATTGAGCTGGGTACCTCAAGTGGCCAACTAGCGCTTAGTGCTTGTAGGCCTACCCTCCCCAGCACTACCCCTGATACGGTGACTAGACATCCTCGAAAAAAGTCTAATGCAATCGCACTAAGGTGCCTTCTTACAACCCAGCTAACTCCGGAGACAGTATCTCTACGCTCCTCTACGATTTTCGAATTAGCCTGCCTAAGTAGTGTAACCGATACGCCGCCAAGCTGACCCCAAACCAAGCCGAGTCCGATAGCTAGGGGAAGTACTCCAGAGCCTGTCACACCAGCAGAGGAAGCCACAGCGACAACGGTTGCAGTAGCTCCTTCAGGAAATTGAGAGCCTCCGGCAGGGAATGAAACCAGAAGATATAGCTCAAGGATGGCTCCGATCGTAGCACCCAGTAGAGGCTGGTCTACCACTACTCCGGCCAAAACCCCAACCACAAGCGGCCGTGATATCATGAACTGGCCCACCGACGTGGCGTCCAGGGCCAATAGGCCACCTAGAACACCTATCAGGAATATTTCCATTTGCCCTTCAAGAGTGTCTTCATATTCACTCTGTGGGTGTCCGGAAGATCGCGAGCGGTCACTTCTACTCCTTCCGCTTCAAGCTTCTCTAGCTCACTGATATCATCCTCAGTTAGGTGGAGGTAAGTGAGAAACTCCGCTCGCCCAGGACCGTGGTGAATGCCACCTAGATTGACCTTCTCTCCAGCTAACAGACCTCCTTCTGCCAGACAGCCCATCGCAGAGATCTCTTTCGTTAATAGAATGGAACGAGTGGCATCTAACCGCCAAAAGTCTAATTTCTCTCGGGCCACTCTCGGGGTCACAAATTGCACCTCTGTACCTGCTGCTCCGAGCCTGTAGAGATCCTGCTCCCAGCCGCTCACCGTCAATTTTTCGTCCACAACCAGATAGCGGTCTGGCCGAAGTTGGTTACCCCACCCAATGACTACCTGCCCGTGGAGCAACCGCTCATCCACTCGAAAAAGAACAATCGACACGAGAACTAAATATCCGTAGAGGTGCTACAAATCGCCTCTCGACCTGTGTCTGTGATCCTGTCTACTAGTTCGTTAAGCGCTAGGTGACGATGGAACATGAACTCCAAAAGCATTGGCAGATTCACCCCAGAAACAACAATTCGCTCAGTAGCATCACGACAAGAGTGAGCTGCAGCCATGCCACAGCTCCCAACCAGAAGGTCAGTGAACATGATTGTAGGATTGAGTCCCGACAGTGCGTCTAGTTTTATCTTGAGATCTTCTACGCTTAGCCCAGAGTTTGAAATTGCCGTAAGTCCCTGAGGTTGCTCTCCTGCAATCCTGCAGACGGCGTCTACCAAACCTTTTGGCATGTCGCCGTGACCAACCACAATCCCTCGAACAGTAAGGCTGTCACTCATAATCCTGCTCAAGGTATTTTCGCAGTCTCCGATCAAAAGCCTCGGAAGACTCGACGCCCGTATAACGCATAAGATGACTCATAGCAACGACTTCCGAGATCACTGTAATATTCTTTCCAGGGTTGAGTGGTACGGTCACTTTCGGAATCTCTACACCTAGGATCTCCTCATACTCCGACTCAAGTCCAGTTCGTGTGTATTCTCGGTCCTGATCCCAAATCTCTAAATGGACTACTACCTCAATTCGCTTCTGCTGCCGGATAGCACGTACACCGAAGAGACTCGGGACATCGATGATCCCAACGCCACGAATCTCCATGTGATGCTTCTGTAGCTCATGTCCTCTACCGATAAGCAGTTCATTTCCTTCCTTACTAACGAGTACTACATCGTCAGCGACTAGGCGATGTCCCCGCTCCACGAGATCTAGTACACATTCGCTCTTACCAATCCCACTCTCACCAACGAAAAGCAGGCCAATGCCGTAAACATCAGCCAGAGATCCATGCACACTCGAGGATGGTGCAAGCACGGCTTCCAAATATGGCTTGATGCGGCGATAAAACTCCTTGGTAGACTTCCCAGACCGTAAAACTGGGACCGAGTATCGACTGGCAACCTCAAGGAAAAATGAAGGAACTGGCTGCGACTTTGTCACGAAGGCAACTGGCACATCAAAAGAGAAGAAAGCCTCTAGGCGCTTAACGGCTTCATCTTTTTCAAGAGACTCGATATAGGTCATCTCCGTCTCCCCAAAGACCCACATTCGACCATCTGGAACTCGGATAGTATGACCAGCAAGTGCAAGGCCGGGTGAAGTGATGTCTGGATCTTCCGTGCCCGACTCAAGGTTTAGGCCATCCGTAAGCACCTCGAGGTCTAGGACGTCAGACCTCGCATCTAGAAGCTCTTGAACCGAGATCTTGACCTTGGAAGTCACCCCTGCCAAAGGCTCCACAACAGCGGCCGTGTCCCGCGGTCCCACTCATTCATCCGCGGCTTAATGAGCGTAAGACGTTTGCGCTCCAAGACCTAAATCCTCTGTGCTATGGTCGGAAGTCTTCTGATTCAGACAAAGCTACTCTCAGCTACCCTTAGCAACCACCCGCTTCAGTACAGATTCCACCCCGGACGCACAGCCATCCCAAGAAAACCTTTGCGCGAAATTGTGAGCCTGGATACTCATCTTACTCCTCAGGCTCTCATCCTTGAGCAGTTGTCGGAGTGCCTGTGCAACAGCAGAAACATCTCCGTGTCGCACTAGAATCCCAGTCTCACCGTGTCGCACCGACTCTCGTAGCCCTGGGGAATCACTTACCACGCTCGGAGTACCGCATGCTGCTGCTTCTATATTGGAAAGCCCCCAGCCCTCCTTAGGCGAAGTGAGCACATGGATCCACGATCTCCTAAGTGTCTCCAGTTTATCTTCCTCGCTTATAAAACCAAGCATACGAACATGTTTGGCAATCCCAAGTTGCTTGATCTGCGCCTTCAATGAGTTCCGCTCCTCTCCGTCTCCACAGATAATTAATTCTACGTCGACACCCTCAGAAACCAATTCAGCAACTGCTTCGAGTATAAGATCAACACGCTTGTACTTTGCTAACCGACCGAGATAAACCAACGTTGGGCGCTTGCTGATTGAACCATCGGCAGACGGCGTAAAGAAGTCTAAATCAATCCCATTAGGGACCATGTCAATCTGCCCCGCTGAGAATCCCCTCTGGACTAAGTCGTCCTTGGTACTCTGAGAAACGGCAATAGCAGGCGTCCTTCTGAAAACGAATGGAATAGGGTACTCAAGTAGCCAAGTCCCTAACGCAATGGGAAATGAGGCGGCTTGGAAGGCTGTTGTGCCAAATAGGTGGTGTGCGAGAAGTACGACGGGAGAGGTCGTCCACAAGGGACTAAATACAGGGACCTTGTTCAGATCCTCCACTACCACGTCGAACTGATGGACAGCTAGATGCCTTAGATAGTACTTGGGCGCAGTGACGCTGAAGGTATATCGGCTACCAGACCGGTGGATATTGATCCCATCCAGTTTGACCTGCTTTTCACAACCAGCCCATCCGGATACAAGGGCACTAACTTCGTGACCTTTCTTGGCTAGACGCCCAAAAACTTCATGAAAATGCTTCTCAGCCCCTCCTGCGCCGGGATTCTCTCGATCTAACCAGTTGATTACTAAGATCCGCAAGGATGGGGTCACTAATCTGTGACCTTGATCAGCCCCATGGATCCACCCTTGAAGAGCGCGTCTAGGACCCCGTTTACAAAACGGGGAGACTCCTCCCCACCATACATTTCCGCAAGCAGAATCGCCTCCTGTATAGCTACCTTGGGTGGCACCGTTTCTACAAATAGCATCTCTACAGCACCAATTCGTAGCACGGCTCGGTCAATGGTTGTGAGACGATCCAACCTCCAATTCTCAAGCGCCCACCCCAGTGCCTCATCGATATCGGAGAGATGCTCGTTCATCAAAGTTAGGACCCTCTCAACGTAGGGCAGTCTTCGTGGAGAAATAGTCCGAGTAGCAACCGTATCAGCTAGAGCGGCTAAAAGGGTACCCGTCTTACGTTCACTTTCCCACCTGTAATGGACCTGAAGGACCCAGGCTCTCGCGCGACTACGGTCCAACCGCCTAACACGGTCAAGCCGGTCTGCTTCTGTCAAATGGCCCCCAGATAACGGTAGAATGCGACCATATCCAAAACTGAAACTGCGGCTTCAAAGCCTTTGTTGTCTGGACCCGTACCAGCCCGGGCTAGAGCCTGTTGTAAGTCATCGGTTGTGAGGACCCCGAAGGCGACAGGAATATCGGCTTCGCTGGCAACTGCACCCAAACCTAGTGATGCCTGCATACACACATAATCAAAGTGGGGAGTTTCACCGCGAATTACACAACCAAGAGCAACAATCGCATCAAATCCGCCTGCTCTAACAGCAGCTGCAGCCGCCTGCGGGAGCTCCCACGCACCCGGTACGTGCATTACTTCTATATCCCCTGGGTTGGCACCGTAAGTAGTAAAAGCACGCTTTGCACCCTCAATCAAACGGTCGGTGACCTCAGAGTTGAAGCGAGCTGCTATGATGGCGAACCGACTATTCAAAGCGGCTGCAGGGTCTCTAGGATCCCCTGCCGATGATCCCTGTAACGTCAAAGGATATGGCCCATCTTAGAGCGTTTCGTATCTAAATACCGCTCGTTGTGTTCACCAGGCTCAACTTGAAGCGGCTCTCGCCCAGTTACCTCAATATCGTAACCGTCAAGCCCTACAATCTTCCTCGGATTATTGGTTAGTAGCCGTATCGAGTGCAGATCTAGGTCCAGCAAGATCTGAGCCCCAATGCCATAATCACGCAGGTCGGGTTTAAAGCCAAGCTCCTCATTTGCCTCTACAGTATCGAATCCTTCATCCTGAAGACGATAGGCTTTAAGCTTGTTCGCAAGGCCGATCCCCCTTCCTTCTTGCCGAAGGTAAACGATAGCACCCTGCCCTTCTTCTTGTATGCGGCGCATGGCCGCCGCTAGTTGCTCACCACAATCACAGCGCTTCGAATTGAAGACGTCACCGGTCATGCATTCAGAGTGCATCCGCACCAACACGTTCGCCTTTCCCGAGAGGCTGCCCTTTACCAACGCAACATGCTCGCGACCGTCAAGAACGCTCTGGTATGCAATAACACGAAACTCGCCGTACTGGGTCGGAAGCTGAGCGTCCGTGAGGCGCTCAATAATTCGAGTCTTCGTCAACCGATAGGCTACAAGCTGAGCTACCGTGATAAACTTCAGCCCGTGCTCCTTTGCAAACATCTGCAACTGAGGACGGCGTGCCATAGTGCCATCACTGTCCAAAATCTCGCAGATAACACCAACCGCCGGTAACCCTGCCAGTTCAGCTAAATCTACTGAGGCCTCTGTCTGGCCAACACGTCTAAGCACTCCCCCTGCCTTTGCCCGAAGAGGGAAAATATGACCAGGGCGCCGCAGGTCGGATGGCAAAGTGCCAGGAGCCACGAGCACCTGTATCGTCTTGGCGCGGTCTTGGGCACTAATTCCGGTAGTCACCCCAAATCGCCTGTCTGCATCAATGGACACAGTAAACGCGGTACCCTGAGGATCCGTATTCTTTTCCGTCATCAAGGGAAGCTCAAGCTCGTCTGCCCGGTCGGGTGTAAGAGTGACGCAAATTAGACCTCGGCCGTGCATCGTCATAAAGTTCACGTGATCTGGAGTGATAGCAGCAGCAGCCATCACGAGGTCTCCCTCATTCTCACGGTCCTCGTCATCTGCAACGATCACCATTTCGCCATTTTTTATGGCCTGAATTGCGTCTTCGACTCGATCAAACTTCATAATTCCTCGCTCCCCAACGAGCGGCCTTGCAGGACCCTATCCACATACTTCCCGACGAGGTCACCCTCGATATTGACCGAATCTCCAGCCTCAAGGGCACCTAGGTTCGTGTGTTCGTAAGTGTAGGGTATTACACCAATTCGGTATGTGTCTTCATCTATGCGCTCACTCACAGTCAAGCTCACCCCGTTTACTGCCAAAGATCCCCTTTCAACGGTCAGCGCTGCCACTGCCACGGGAAGGCTGAAATCCATCATCCAGAACTCCCCATCTATAATACATCGAGTGAGCTTGCCAATTCCATCTATGTGTCCTTGAACCATATGGCCATCAAGCCGATGTCCTACCTTCAGGGAACGCTCTAAGTTCACGCGCGAGCTATCTCTATAATCACCTGCTATGGTCCGGTCGAGCGTAGTCCCTATAACGTCAACCGTGAAACCCTGAGTCAGTCGCTCAATAACAGTCAGGCAAACACCATCTACTGCAACTGAATCACCGGGTCTCAACTCATCCGCAAGCTGAGGCGCCTCAATCGAAAACCTTCTTGTAGTATCAAAATCCACTACATCTCTGATCAAGCCAGTGACCTCAACAATTCCCGTGAACATCACCCCTCCTGCCGGTCGAGAACGATCAAAGTGTCCCTCCCGTGAAGCTCCGGCGGAAATGCAGGCTCAAAGTCGCTCCATATTAAGTCCCTGGCGTTCTCCATAAACGCTGGCACTCCGTCCGAACCTAAGGTCGTCGGTGCCACGAACAGATAGAGGCGATTCACGAGTCGTTCTTGAAGAAGTGCGTTGGCCAATTTTGCTCCACCCTCGCATAAGATCGAGTGCAACCCCAGATCACTACAAACTCTTAACACGTCGTCTAAATCTAGCCCGGCCGGAGAGGTCTTGACCGGATTAATCTCCGCCCCTGCCTTTTCTAATCGCTCTAGGGCGACCTCAGAAGTGCCACGCCGAACAAATACATGCACGGGGCTTTCGTCAGCCTCCTCAAAAATTGCGGCATCACTAGAAATTGAACCATCAGGTACGAGTAGAATTCGCCGCACGCCACTGTGATCAACGGCCTTGGTGCGAGCAGTCAACCTTGGATTATCAATCCGAAGGGTTCCGGCACCGATCATCACCGCGTCAAATCCGGTCCGTAGCCTGTGCACTTCACAGCCTGCCTCCGGACCAGTGATCTGAGTCCTCTCACCGGGTCGGGCTGCAATGGATGAATCTAGGCTTACCGCAAGCTTAAGGGCGACATACGGTGTGTCATGCGTGGCAGCATGGAAGAAAGCCGGGTTTTCAGCACGGCCGACCTGATCCGACCAAGTAGGACCATGGACATCGACATCACCGTCTCGGAGTAGGCCAGCTCCCCCACCCGATTTAGCTCCAGGATCACGCGCCCCAAACACAACCCGTGATATGCCCGCCTCAACCAATGCTCTTGCACAAGGTGGTGTCTTACCGTGGTGTCTACAGGGCTCAAGCGTGACATACGCAGTGGCACCTTCTGCTCGATCCTTTGCCTCCTCCAGAGCAATGATCTCCGCATGTGGACCTCCAAACAACTCGTGATATCCCTCGCCTACAACGTGATCGTCCTTCACTATCACACACCCCACCAAAGGGTTTGGGTGCACCCGGCCCCAACCACGACGGGCTAGAGCACGCGCGTGCTCTAGGTGGGCAACGTCATTTGATGAAACCCTCCTTAGTTCGCTCATCATTAAAGCTTGAGCAGGACACCGAGGCTTCCAAACACGATCCCCTCTGCCAGAAAAAGATTTTCGGGTACGGGTAGCAGATTAACGGAACCAAAATTCGGAACAAAGCCAAATTCAGCAGACATCCAAGAGAGTACGCCAAGCTGTTTCGACACTCCTATGAAGTAGCTCGCCTTTGTTGACTCGAGCAACCCATCAACCGGGACAAAGGCCCCTTGTCCGTTTGTCACACGAAGGGAGGGATCGGAGGACATATCATTCCAAGCAATCCCAGCTGCAAAGCCTAGGGCAAAGAGGTCCTTACCGATCGTAACCCGATGGGAAGTTATGGATGACCCTATAGTTACCTGGGAAAAACCCTCCTGACTGACCCCACCCAAACTCAAGTCTCCTACGCCCCGCCGGATGACAGAAACCGATACACCAGGAAGCGTGAAGGACTCTTGCAGAATCCCTATACGTGCACCGATACCCCAAGCACTTACTCGACCGCTGAACCCATCCTCCTTCGGAAAAAGAAGGAGGTTTGTATGACCTACTATATCGAGGGACAGGAAGCCCCCAACCGTAGGCATCAGCTGGACTCCATCAAGAAGACCTAATCCCAAACCAAACTGAAGATTCGGAACAAAGAAGGACGAGCGATTTGTGCCTGATTCACCTAGCAGGTTCGGGATCTCAGCCGAGAGCCCTCCTCCCCTAACAAATGCCGAGAATCGAGGCATCCCCCCGAGACGACGCCCCAGTGTAGAACTCTCCGATGGAATCTCGAACCCAGGAGCAGCTAGGGCGCTCATGTATCCCATCAGTTTTCGAGCCGCAACTGCTGAAGCAGCGCAATGCTGCTGCTCTCCACCCGCTGCATTACATGTAGATTGGAGATTTGCCACCGTCTGCGACATAGCTGGTACAGGTAGAAAGCTGAATAGGACAAGGATCCGCAGCACGACCGTGGATCTGACCATCGGACTCATACGTAGGCTACGCCCTCTCCAGCTTCAACTTCACCTATCACCCACGACCCTATACCGTGCTTTTCTACCTCGCAGGAGACGGTTTCTACAACCTCAGGTGCAACAACCGCTATCATCCCAATCCCCATATTAAAAACACGATCCATTTCATCCCTGTCGACTTTTCCTGCTTCCTGAAGCATCTGGAAAAGAGGAGGCACATCCCACGAAGATCGGCTCACTGACGCGCCTAGACCCTCAGGAAGAACCCTCGGAAGATTACCCGGAATCCCACCACCCGTGATGTGGGCTAGTCCGCGAATGAGCCCACGTTCCAGAAGATTTTTCAGAGGAGGCAGGTAACTCCTATGAACGGCGAGTAACTCATCCCCCACATTACGCCCCAGCCCTGGAAGCTCGTCCACTACACTAAGTTTCATAACATCAAAGACGATGTGCCGTGCAAGTGTGTACCCATTCGTGTGAAGACCAGAAGATTCTATCCCTAGTAACACATCCCCTTCACAGATTGCCGAACCGTCAATGAGTTGTTCTCGCTGGACAACTCCTACTATAAAGCCCGCCAAATCGTACTCTCCAGACGGATAAAACCCAGGCATTTCAGCAGTCTCACCGCCAAGTAACGCGCAGGTGTTCTCCTTACAAGCAGTGGCAACTCCTCGCACGACCTCCTCGACAATCGACTCCCTTAGGGCTCCCGTGGCCAAATAATCGAGAAAGAACAGCGGAGTAGCACCTTGCACCAGGATATCGTTAACACAGTGATTGACCAGGCATTGGCCAACCGTTCCATGGTCACCAGACTGAAAAGCTACCTTCAGCTTAGTACCTACGCCGTCAGCACTCGATACAAGAACAGGCGACTTGAGCTGCTCCGGAAGTTCGTATAGACCCCCAAAGTGCCCAACACCAGAAAGGGTGTGCTGATCGCGTGTTGACTCAACCAGCTCTTTTAACTTGTCCTTCGCTCGAGCAGCTGCGTCGAGGTCAACCCCGGTGTCACGATAGCTGAGATTCTC
Organism: Gemmatimonadales bacterium UBA2982; assembly: GCA_002347035.1. Taxonomy (GTDB): domain Bacteria; phylum Gemmatimonadota; class Gemmatimonadetes; order Longimicrobiales; family Gaopeijiaceae; genus UBA2982. The sequence continues at coordinate 90,203 of DEAM01000020.1, forward strand.
AGACATGATCTTCAGAAAGAATGTGTGTCTCGAATGTTGTCATCTTTCGGAACTCAAGAACCCGACGATTGATCTCCTCAGATGACAGGTTGATGAGCCTGCGGATGCTGAACTGCTCTACCGCATATGACCCCATAACTGAGCCGTAAACCATCGCTCGCCGAAGGTCACCAGGTGAAAGGGAATCTGCCTTTGCCAAGCAACCCATAAAACCACCGGCGAACGCATCACCAGCACCGGTAGGATCACAAACCTTCTCTAGGGGAAAACCCGGCACAAAAAAGAGCCAATCATCAGCGAAGAGGGTTGCTCCGTGTTCTCCCCTCTTCACAACAACTATCTCTGGCCCTCGATCTTGAATCCAGCGAGCTGCCTTAGAGAGGTTCGGATTATTAGCAAGCTGCCGCACCTCTTCATCGTTAATGATAAGGATACGCACGCGCTCTAGCAGTTTAAGTAAGGCGTTTCTGCTCCCTTCGATCCAATAGTTCATTGTATCACAAGCCACAATATCTGGATTCTTAACCTGATCGAGGACATCAAGTTGAAGGACAGGGTCAATGTTTCCAAGGAAGAGGATACGAGCAGACTGGAAAGACTCCGGAATTTTTGGTTCGAAATCGGCAAATACCCCTAACCGGGTCTCCACAGTATCGCGACTATTCAGGTCGGAGCTATAGGTACCTGACCAAAAAAAGCTCTCTCCGGCACGACGCTCAATACCTGATAAATCGCCCCCTCTCAAAGACAAGAAGTCAAGCTCGTGCAGGGGATAGTCTTCACCCACCACACCCACTACCTGAACCGGATGGAAGAGTGTGGCAGCAGCAGTGAAGAATACAGCTGACCCTCCAAGCACACCTTCAGCACTGCCGAGTGGTGTTCTGATTGAATCCAATGCCACACTGCCCACGCACAGTATCGACATCAGTCGTGCTCGATGATATATGCCATCATTCTACCGACTGATCCCTCTTCCGAACCATCCGGGTTGGAGCATCAATCCCCATTATGACCAATCCATTCCGGAGTACAATCTGTACCGCTCGCGCAAGGGCGAGCCTGGCAGTCCGAAGTGCTTCATCCTCGACCAACACAGCAAGCTGTGGGCTCCTAGTAGGGTTTCCAGCATGGTACCAAGAATTAGCAAAACCGGCTGTCTGCTCAAGGTAGTCGGAAAGCACATGCGGCGAGACCTGATTAGCAGCTCTCTCCACCGTTGCAGGAAACTCCCCTAGACGTTTCACAAGCTCACGTTCGAGATCTTCTCTGAGCAACTCTAGGTGAGCAACATCTGCAGCAACTTCCTCTGGAGCTACCCTAGCCTTGGCAAAGATCGAGCACATTCTCGCGTGTGCATACTGTACCTTGTAGACAGGATTCTTGTCTGATTGATCAAGAGCCATATCGAGGTCGAAAAGTAGTTGGGCATCAGCTTTGCGCATCTGGAAGAAGTATCGTGCCACATCGACACCAACTTCCTCATAAAGCTCTCGCAATGTGACACCCGAGCCCGCCCGCTTTGAAAACTTGACCTCCTGGCCATCTCGCTCAACACGAACCATCTGGTGCAGTAAGTATTCTGGATAGCCCTCTGGCAAACCAAGAGCCCTAACACCGCTACGAACTCGAGCCATCGTACCGTGATGATCAGAGCCCTGCACATTGATAACACGCTCAAACCCGCGGTCCCATTTATTCTTGTGATATGCAACATCCGGAAGGAAATAAGTCGGCATACCATTAGTACGAATCATCACTCGGTCTTTCTGGTCTCCAAACTCGGTTGTTCGTAACCAAGTAGCTCCTTCATGTTGATAGACGAGACCCGTCGCGCGCAGATCCTGGATCGTTTTATCGACGAGGCCATTCTTATAGAGGGATGACTCGAGGAAATACTCATCGAAGTGGACCCTGAAGTCACTTAGATCCCTATCCTGTTCGGCTCGAAGTATTTGAACTGCGAAGTTCCTAATCTCCTCCAGCGCCTGGTCAGAATTGTCTTCGAGGAAACGCGTTCCTACTTCTTTCGAGAGCGCCTCTGCCACTTCTAAGACATAGTCACCACGGTAGCCGTCCTGAGGCAGGGGCTCCTCCTGCCCTAATAGCGCCCGGTACCGAGCACGCACGCTTAGGGCGAGTAAGTCCATCTGACGGCCACTATCATTGTAATAATACTCTCGATGAACCTTCCAACCCGTCCACCCTAAGAGGGAGGAAATGGCATCTCCCAATGCTGCCTGTCGTCCGTGGCCTAGGTGGAGTGGGCCAGTTGGATTGGCAGATACGAACTCCACCATAACTGAACGACCCCGCCCCTCACTGCTTCGACCGAAGTCTTTGTCCTCTGCGGCGATCTCGTTCAGGACTGACGCAACCGTTCGCGTCGACAAACGGAAATTGAGGAACCCCGGACCAGCCACCTCTACGGCTTCGACTCCAGCGGTCTCTAGGTTGAGCCGCTGAGCAATTTCTTCAGCAACCTCCCTGGGTGCGCGCCCAAGCTCGCTTGCAACCTTCAGAGCAAGGTTAGTTGCAAGATCTCCATGAGATGGATCCCGCGGCCTTTCCAAGTGGATCTCACTCACTACAACACCCAAATCGGAGAGTATAGCTCGCAAGGACCTATCGATTGCAGCCTGTGGCACCCTTAAACGCCCGATTCCTTAGAATTGTCAGCAGCCTTGGAGGTCTTATCATCTTGTTTCGCTTCTGAAGAACTGCTTGATCTAGACTCAGAACTCTTTGCTGGTGAGGTACTACCCTCATCTAAAGCCTTCTTCTTATAGTCTTCAGAACGATGATCAGTGATATAAAAGCCCTCACCCTTAAATAGAAATCCTGCGCCACCTGATATCTTCCTACTCGCAGGAGCACCACATTCTGGGCACTCCGTGACAGGCTCATCCGTCATCTTCTGGAAAGCCTCAAAGTCGTGGCCGTTAGGGCACTCGTAATCGTACGTCGGCATGGTCGATTGACCCGCAATGACACCAGTGTTTCAAGACCCCGCAAGCTAACGCTGCTAGGCTTTACTTCCTACCCATCAAATTCACCCCATACGTCTCTCAGTACGTCACTGATCTCACCCAGAGTAACATCTTCCTTGACAGCATCAACCATCGATGGGATGAGGTTTTCGCTTCCCTCTGCCGTGCGCCGAATTGCTTCGAGGCACGCTCTTGTTTTACTGGCATTCCGCTCGTTTCTAAGCGAAGCCAGTCTTGACGATTGAGCTACCTCAAGCTTCGAGTAATCCAGTTGGTGGACCTCTAGATCCTCTACAGCTTCAATATACTTGTTCACCCCAACTACGATTCTTTCTCCGGACTCCACTTCCATCTGAAACTGGTACGCGGCCTTTCCAATTTCATCTCGCATGTAATCGATTCCCGCGGCCGGATCATCCAGCTGCATGATCTCATCCACATAACTTCGAGCTTCTCGCTCAATCTTGTCAGTAAGCTCTTCTACAAAGTAGGCACCACCGAGGGGATCCGGCGTACGTGTGATTCCAGACTCAGAAGCGAGAACCTGCTGAGTCCGTAGAGCTAGTTTTGCTGCCTCCTCTGAGGGTATGGTTAGAGCCTCATCGTAACCGTTTGTGTGCAGTGATTGCGTGCCCCCGAGGGTCGCTGCTAGACCTTGCACTGCAACCCTAACAATATTGTTCAAAGGCTGCTGAGCTGTAAGAGTTGAGCCCCCACTTTGTGTGTGGAAGCGGAGCTGACAGGAGCGGTCCGAGGCTCCATACCGTTCTCGTAGTAAGGATGCCCATAACCGACGAGCAGCCCTGAACTTAGCCACCTCCTCCAGGAGGTCGTTATGGGCTGCAAAAAAGAACGAGAGACGGGGTGCGAAAGACTCCAGGTCAAGACCTTTCGCCAAAGCCTGGTCCACGTATTTGAGACCATTTACTAGTGTGAACCCTATCTCCTGAGAGGCGGTAGAGCCGGCCTCCCGTATATGGTAGCCTGAGATTGATACTGGATTCCACTTTGGGATTTCTTCTGAACAGAATGCGATGATGTCCGACACGAGGCGAAGACTGGGCTTGACCGGATATATGTGCGTGCCTCGGGCCACATATTCCTTAAGTACATCATTCTGGAGTGTCCCTGTCAGCCGATCCCGCGGGATCCCTTGCTCATCAGCAAGCGCTACGTAGAGCGCCAGAAGTACCGCAGCTGTAGAATTGATTGTCATCGAGGTAGAGATCATGTCCAGTTGAATGCCGTCAAATAACCGGCGCATGTCATCCAATGAATCGATTGCCACACCTACACGTCCTACCTCACCCAAAGCCACTTCCGCATCTGAATCGTATCCCATCTGGGTGGGAAGGTCGAAGGCTACCGATAGGCCCGTCTGGCCTCCCTCAATCAGGTACCTGAAACGCTCGTTTGTTTTCTCTGCTGTCCCAAAACCTGCATACTGCCGCATGGTCCACGATCGACCACGGTACATATCAGGATAAATTCCCCGGGTGAAAGGAAACTGGCCTGGCTCCTCTGGACGACGATTCTTACCACCTGTCGAATCTATCAGAATGCCACTTTCAGTGCCTTCCTTTTTAGCAGGTGTCATCGTGAGCCCCAGAAGCTTTCAGTGGGCCAAGGTCGACAAGAATCTGACCCTTTTCTACGGCCTCGCCTTCCTTCACGTGGACGCGGGTCACCAAACCACCACTGTATGCCCGCACTTCGTTTTCCATCTTCATAGCTTCGACAATAATGATGCCTTGCCCAGACTCCACGCAGTCCCCCTCCCCAACCTCCACCTTTAGAACCATGCCTGGCATGGGTGCCACCACAGGCTTGGGACCTTGGAGGCGCGCATTGGCCTGCGTCATGCCACGGATCGCCCTGGTCCGTTCATCAAGCACATGTGCTTCCACGAGTAGCCCATCTAAATGAATGCTCCACTCACCGTTCGTGCTTCGATCCCCCAGAATCTTGTGAGCCCGGGAACCCACGAGGAGGCTGTGAACACTCGACACTCCTGAACTCTCTATGCTTACCTCAAGTTCCTGCCCATCTATACTGACTCTATCAGTACCGACTTTGACCTCAAACTCTCGGTCATCAATGGTGACGAAATAGCGCGTCACAAAGCCCTCCCGGCTCGTAACTCGATCACTGTCTCCACGTGTGCTGTCTGGGGAAAGAAATCGAAGCATCGCACGCCCTCAGGGGTGTAAGTTCCACGGAGCCGATTGATGTCTCGCCCCAGAGTTGCTGGGTCGCAACTCACATATATCAGTCTCCCAGCCGGAGACTTGGACACAGCTTCTACTACTTCAGAACTCAGGCCAACCCTAGGTGGGTTAACGATCAATAAGTCAGTAGGCAGTAGATCTGTAAGGCGGTCCTCAACTTGCCCCTCAACAATGGTGAACCCCACGGGTGCGCTGAGGCGTGCAGCCCTGCAGGCCAAAATGTCGCTTTCTACTCCAATTACTTCCCATCCACCTGCAGCAAGGGCATGCCCATAGCGGCCTGATCCACAATATGCATCTATTGCCCTCGTGCCCGAACCGGCTATACCGACTAAATAGTCCAACAGTAGCAGTGCTGCCCCTGAGTTAGCTTGCTCGAATCGCGGGACGGCCTTACCGGACTCAGTACCGATTAGCAGTCTTGGCTCCGAAGCCCCATCTCCAGGCACATGCCAAATTGCACTTAACTCCGGTACAGCCTTGCAGAGCCTTTCAGCTTTCCACGGCGCTCGACCTCCGTCAACAATGAGGGTGATGCCCCTATCATCAAGTTGTAGCGTCAGTTGAAGCCGCCCGGCTGAAGGAAGGTGGCGGGCGGCGCGACCCCAACCTCTCCTAAGTGACCTCCAGACTTCGATCAACGGCCCTACTGGAAGCACGCATTCATCTGAAACATCAACGACATGAGCTGGCCGATGCAAACCATAAAACCCTGCTGCTATATGACCCCCACGCAAACGTCGGAGTGTGAAAGTCATCCGGCTTCTGTATTCTGTTACTTCGGGAGAGGCAACCACTGTAGGTGGCTCGATGTCACTCAACCCGCCGATGCGTTTCAGTGCATCGGCAACAATTCTCCCCTTCCACTCTAGCTGACTTTTATAGGGAATATGCTGTAATTGGCATCCGCCACAGTCATGATAGAGTGCACATAGAGGCTTTACTCTGCCATCTCCAGGCTCAAGTATTTTCCGAACGGACCCCATTGCCCAACGAGGCTTAGCCCGATCAATCTTTATGCTAACTCGGTCACCGGGCGCCGTTCGAGGTACAAAGACAACTCGGCCATCTGGTAAATCAGCAACCCCAGACCCTCCCGCTGCAATTCCGCGGACCTTCACGTGAACAGAGCTTGCCATTTCTAGGGCTGACACGGTTACCCGGAATTTCTCCAAGCCGACATCCGGTTCCCTGTGTTCTCCGAGTTAAGCCGCGGAGTCCGATGCCGACTTCTATGCCAGTCCTCCATCAGGGCAGCAGCTACTGCAGCGGTTACTAAGCAGTCTTCAGAGACTTCCGGCGACAAAATACTCTGATGCTCTTCTATGTACGCCACCGATATGTGGCCCGAAATAAAGTCCTTTTCCTCCATAACCCTTCGATGGAATAACGCACTCGTCTTGACCCCAAGCACCTCGAGTTCATCAAGTGCTCGAGTCATACGTCCTATAGCAGACAGTCGATCTGGGCCGTGCGTGATCAGTTTTCCCAGAAGGGGATCATAGTGACGTGAGACCTCAAGCCCCTCTAATACTCCGCCGTCCCAACGAACCCCCAACCCTGCTGGGACCTCCAGATGTGAAATCGTTCCTGTAGATGGCAAAAATCCAGCAAGCGGATCCTCGGCAGTGATACGACACTCGATCGCGTGCCCAGTTAGAGAAATATCACCCTGGCTGAAGGCTAACTGTTCTCCAGAAGCCACCCTTAACTGCCACTCAACAAGATCGATCCCAGTGACCAATTCAGTGACCGGGTGTTCCACCTGCAGGCGCGTGTTCATCTCAAGGAAGTAATAATTGCCGTTATGGTGCAGGAACTCCACCGTACCTGCTCCGCGGTAGTCAACCGCCCTGGCAGCTGTCAATGCCACTTCACCGATATCAGATCGCTCCGAGGCTGTTAGCAAAGGAGAAGGCGCCTCTTCAATAAGTTTTTGGTGACGCCTCTGTATCGAGCACTCCCGCTCCCCTAGATGAACAAGGTTCCCGTAGTTATCAGCGAGGATCTGAACTTCCACGTGACGTGGTCGGTCCACGTACGACTCTACATATATCCTCCCGTCACCGAAGGCACTTTCTGCTTCCCGAGTCGCTGCTGCGAAAAACCGCTCTAGTTCCCCAGGTCGATCAACCACTCGCATGCCTTTCCCACCTCCGCCTGACGCAGCCTTTAGAAGCACTGGAAAACCCAAAATTCTAGAAGCTCGTAGGGCTTCGGAAGCACTAGAAACGGGGTCGGTTATACCTGGAACGATCGGTACTCCAGCGGCAGCCATACGCTTTCGAGCCTCCGTCTTATCCCCCATTGCAGCGATTGTCTCAGGTGTCGGACCAATGAAAATGATTCCCGCACCCTCAACAGCCCGGGCAAAGTCAGCTCGCTCTGCTAGAAACCCATAACCAGGGTGAATAGCATCCGCCTGCGCAACCTGAGCGGCTTCAATGAGACGATCCACACTCAAGTAACTCTCGGAGGCACGCGGTGGACCAATCTCATAGGCCTCGTCAGCTAAGAGCACGTGTGGAGCTAACTTATCGGCTTCGGAGTAGACAGCTATAGCACGTAATCCCAGATCACGAACAGCTCTAACGATACGCAGAGCTATCTCCCCACGATTTGCGATCAAAACAGAACGGATCACACCTGGGCCCGGAAAAGGGTTAGGGCTAAAGACCTAGTAACACGGCCGCGAAGTTAGGCATGGCTGTTACACGTGGAAACCCTAGTCTCTTCTTATCAATAGACGGCTGTGATGGTCATCCTTAGCAGCCTGCGTTAATGAAAAAGCTTATGCAGTTGCAGCTCTGAAGAGAAGAAATATAACCCCACTTCGAATTATCACGCTGGAACCTCAGCCACAGGTCCTAGCGCGGGAAATTGGTAGAAGGAACACATCTTAGAGATACTGCGGATTACTCTATATTCGCAACGTTTTCTCAGAGCGGTATGTTGCCATGCTTCTTAGTCGGGTTCTGGTCACGCTTATCACGTAACATATCCAAAGAAGATATGAGTCTGGAGCGTGTATCCCGGGGATCAATCACGTCATCTACATAACCACGAGCAGCCGCTATATAGGGGTTTGCGAATTTCTCGCGATATTCAGAAACTCGGGTCTCAGTTGCAGCTTCGATGTCATCAGAAGCCTCAATCTCCTTGCGAAACAAGATCTCGACAGCACCCTTGGGCCCCATTACCGCGATTTCAGCCTGAGGCCAAGCGAGATTAACATCCCCACGAATATGCTTTGAATTCATAACGTCGTACGCCCCACCATAGGCCTTTCTAGTAATCACCGTGACCTTTGGGACCGTTGCTTCAGCAAATGCGAATAGGAGCTTAGCACCGTGGCGGATGATGCCGCCATGCTCCTGAGCCACTCCTGGGAGAAACCCGGGAACATCCTCAAGCACCACTAGAGGGATATTGAAGGCGTCGCAGAATCGTACAAACCGAGCAGCCTTGTCAGACGAGTCTATATCAAGCACACCCGCAAGAACCGAAGGTTGGTTGGCAACCACGCCCACGCTATGCCCCCCAAGGTGACCGAACCCCACCAGGATGTTCCGGGCAAAATCGCTATGAACCTCGTAGAAAACTTTCTCGTCTAATATGTGCCGTATCACATCGTGCATATCGTACGGCTGATTAGGGTTATCAGGCACTACTCCTAATAGATCATCGTTCCGAACATCTTCCGTTTTGGAGCCCTGTCCAGCAGGCGGAAGCTCCTGGTTATTTTGAGGAATGAACTGAAATATTTCCCTAACCTTCGTAAGACATTCAAACTCAGAATCACTGGCAAAGTGAGCAACTCCAGACTTAGAAGCATGCACATCCGCACCACCGAGCCCCTCCATATCGACATCCTCATGCGTGACAGCCTTAACCACATTCGGACCTGTCACAAACATGTAGCTGGAACCTCGAACCATGTACACGAAGTCTGTTATCGCTGGGGAATAGACAGCTCCACCAGCGCAAGGACCTAATACCAGGCTAATCTGTGGGATCACGCCTGAAGCAAGCGTGTTCCGCAAGAAGATTTCTGCGTAGCCCCCTAGGCTAACGACACCCTCCTGAATCCGCGCGCCACCAGAATCATTTAGTCCGATAATGGGGGCCCCATTCTTAAGGGCAAGCTCCTGAACCTTTACGATTTTTTCTGCATGAGCCTCCGAGAGAGAGCCCCCCAATACCGTAAAGTCCTGACTAAACACGTAGACTAAACGTCCATGGATTGCCCCATACCCAGTGACCACACCATCTCCGAGGACCTTTCTCTCAGCCAGACCAAAATCTGTCGAGCGATGAGTAACAAAGCGGTCAAGTTCAACAAAAGAACCCTCATCAAGAAGAAGATTTAATCTCTCCCGTGCAGAAAGCTTACCCCGGGCATGTTGGGCCTTGAGCCTCTCTTCTCCGCCACCTTGTTCCGTTTCAGCCCGGAGTTGCTCAAGCTTCGAAAGCTTTTCATCTATGGACATCGATCAGTACACAGGCACGGGTTGATGGGACCGATTGTTAATCTCTACAACTTCAGTTTGGCGGACTATTCGACCATCAATAACTGAAAAAATCCCTGTGGCTCCTTCGACGTCACGAAGCTCCTGAAATGCCATGCTGACTTCATTTGGACTCAAAAGGCGAGGTCTCAAAGCCTCCAGAAGTAACAAAGACGCATCGTATCCAATTGCTGGCGTCGCACTCACTAGAGTTCTCTGAAAATGCGCTTCGTACGCTGCCTGAAAGCGCCGCTGACCACGAGAGTCTGAGCCGGAGCCAACAGAAGCAGTGGCCACAACTCCGTCCATATAGCGGGTCTCGATACTCGTAAGGACCTGCGGATCCGTCCAGCCGGAGGTGCCCATGACCTCAATGGCCAGGGTGTCGAGAGCGAAATGTGCGATCTGTGGGGCCAGATACTCAACGTCCTCAGGTGGAATTGGCAGGAATACGCCAACAGGTTCTAGCATCTCGACTCGAAGCGTATCCCCTGCACCCAATCCAAGAGCCCTGATCTCAGCAGCGCGTAAAGCATTGCTCGCTCCCACAATTTCCGTCTGGAAGAAGGTACCTCCCGGTTGATAGCGAAAGCGACCCACGACTGGAATTCCAAAAGATGCTGCCTCCTCCTGGAATGCGTCCGCCTCTTCAATGGCATGTGGAGAGTCCGGCATTATTATGGCCACGCGCTGGAAGGCACGACTCGCAGCATACCGTCCCATCGATGTGGCGGCGGGTATATTAGAACCCTCTAGTGAATAAACACCCGCTCCTGCCTGTGTAGCGCTACGCGCCGTAGGTGATACGATAGGAAGTCTAGCTTCCCGAGCGAGCCCGGCCTGTTCCAGTGCCGAATCTTCGAGGAAACCAACCACACCTGCCACACCAGCGTTCTCCAACTCGGCCAAGGACTCAGCGGACAAACTAGGATCACCTTGGTCGTCCCGAGCAATCAATGATATCTGATACTCATCACCCAAAACCGTTGCCACTGCTACTTCCACACCCTCGGCAACCAAGCGGGCAAATTCAGCCAGGGCCGGTGGTCCACTATGTGGAAGAACAGTTGCGATTTCTATAACGGTCTGATCGTCCCCGTTAACAGCCGCGAAACTTGATGCCGACGCCACCAGCGTGCCCGGAGACTCATCTGCATGTTTAGGAACAGCCGTTCGAGAAAAGGACACCCAAGTATGTCCCGCCTGACCTAGCCGTGAGGTTTGAAGAATCGGAGGAACTTGAATATGGCTCGACGACAAGCCTAGAACCGGTGTTAAGAACCCTGCAATCTGAAAGCCCGTAAAAACAATCGCCAGCAGCCCGGTACTGTTTTGCCTCATAGGAAGCCCTCGTGCACTAAAAGAGGACTTCCTAAGTTCACTGCTAATCGACCTCTTCTTCACCGTCCTGCGGGCCGTTAACAACCTCTTCGGCTTCGGCTTCATCCTCGGCTTC
>DEAM01000034.1 GCA_002347035.1 Gemmatimonadales bacterium UBA2982
ACGTCAGCAGCGTCACGGACATGGCGCAGATGTTCTACGGAGCCGACGTGTTCAATCAGGACATCAGTTCGTGGGACGTCAGCAGCGTCACGAAGATGAACCGGATGTTCAGAGACGCATATGCGTTCAATCAGGACATCGGATCGTGGGACGTCAGCGCCGTCACGAGCATGTACGGCATGTTCTCCGGAGTCCCCGCGTTCAATCAGGACATCAGTTCGTGGGACGTCAGCAGCGTCACGAGCATGTACTACATGTTCTCCGCCGCCTCAGCGTTCAATCAGGATATCAGTTCGTGGGATGTCAGCAGCGTTACAACCATGGAGCGCATGTTCCAGAGCGCCGTCGCGTTCAATCAGGACATCAGTTCGTGGGACGTCAGCAAGGTCACGGACATGAGGTACATGCTCAACAACGCCGACGCGTTCAATCAGGACATTGGCTCGTGGGACGTCAGCAGCGTCACGGACATGAGCTACATGTTCAAGAGCGCCGACATTTTCAATCAGGATTTGAGCGGCTGGTGTGTCTCTCTCATCACTGGTAAGCCCACTAGTTTCGATACCGAAACGACCTCCTGGGTTCTCCCTCGTCCGGTATGGGGAACATGTCCTTCGTAGGGGAACCCTCCGAGCGCACCTACCAGTTCTCCAATTAGCGAGCGGCTCAGGTACTACTCAGGGTGTCTGACAGACCTTAGGGCCTAGTGACTCTTAATCAGTAGGTTCGGGGTTCGAGTCCCTGGCGGGTAACTCGGATAAGTCCAATCCTCACAAGCACTTACACGCTTGTGAGTGCTTTGCTTATGGGGCACTACTGAAATCTTGAGTCTACCATAAGTCTACCAAGGGACTCGTTATTAGGGGTATTCAGGGGCTAATCGCAGGCAGAGAGATTTCTGCCGATACCCCCCCGTCTGGCAGATAGGGGGTGGACAACCGTAGTGAATATGCACACTATATTTATCCGATGAGAATAGTTCTCAATCTCATGCGAGAATAGTTCTCAGTCTCATATGGCTATCATCTGATCAATTCCTTCTTACATCCAATCTTTCTGATGCGCCTTCTGTTAGCAGCTTTAGTTGTGGCCCTTTCGGCCTGCGAGGACGATGCAATCCTTGATCCAACTGAGAAGGGACCTCCGGAAGGCAGTTACGGGCCCGCGACGTTGCAATCGACAGAAGGTGCTCTGCTCTCTCCCCATGGCGATGACGAAGGCAAGCGCCGTGCCTTGTCCAAGAACCCAAAACGCTTTTAGGAGAAACATGCGAATGGTAACCCTCGCCAACGCGAGGTTCTGCGTACTTGCGTTGCTTCTGATGCCGGTTGCTTTGGTGGGACAGAGCAATCCCCAGATATCCGGCCGGGTGATAGCAGCGTCGTCAGGGGACGCGGTTGTTGGTGCGACCGTGTCGGTAGAGATCGAGGGCAGGGTGCTCGGCACGATTACGGACGCTAACGGCTTCTTCGCACTTCAAGTGCCCGAAGACTCCGGCACGTTGATCGTGCGTGCCTTGGGTTATGCTGACTCAAGCGTTGCGATCGATCCGCTCTCTGGGGGTGTTCAAGGTATTCAGGTCACTCTGACGGCAGCTCCACTGCGGATCGGGGGCGTTCAGGTTTTGGCTGCCCAGGAAGGGAGCTACGAGAGACTCCCGGGGGCAGCCACCAGCCTACCGGCGGTAGCATTGAGGCAGATTCAGGCCCTTGGCACTCAGGAGTTGCTCGAGTCTGTACCAGGTATTTACGGAGCTGCAGATGATGGATTCGGTAACGCTCGTCTTTCCATTGGTATTCGAGGACTCAATCCGCGCCGTTCATCGCGAATCTTGGTTCTTGAGGATGGGATTCCGATTCAGCCGGCGGTCTATGTGTATCCGAACATGTACTACAACCCCCCGGTAGATCGCATCCAAGGGGTCGAGGTTATCAAGGGGAGTGCCGCTATCCGGTTCGGTCCACAGACGATGGGCGGGGTCATCAATTACATCACGAGTCGGCCTCGCCTGGAGCCAGGGGGAAGCGTCGGACTGACTCTCGGCGAGAACGGTTATGCGAGCGCCTTTGCTGAACTGGGTGGTTTTGGCTCAGATCGGATGAGGTCAGAAATCCAGCTTTTAGGTAAGCGCGGCGACGGCTTCCGCCAAAATAATGAGTTTGAGCAGCTAAACGGGACCCTGAAGACAACCATTCGAACTGGACCTCGGAGCACCTTATTCCTAAAGGCGAACGGTGACTACGAGGAATCCGGAGCCACGTATACAGGGCTGACGGAGTTTTCGTTCAATAGCGACCCGTCATTTAATCCAAAAGCAAATGACCAGTTCTCAGTCCGGCGCGCCTCACTCGATGCGATCTACAGTAAGGTCCATGGGCCGAACCTCTCGGCACTGACGCGTGCCTATTTTAGCGTGTTCGATCGGCGTTGGTGGCGAGAAAACGATGTATTCATTCGCGCGTCGCAACTTGGTGCTTACGTATCGGATCCGGCTTCGGTTTCATTCTTGGCGCCGTTCGACCCGGGTGACAAGGTCCGGATCGGGAATGGGCGCGACAATTTTGGTATACTGCGGACCTTCTACGCCGCCGGAGTTGAGCAGGCGTACACTTGGTCGCACGGCCTTGAGGGCCTTGGGGCAGAGTTAGAGATCGGCGCCAGGCTTCATGGAGAGCGTTTTATAGATGACCGTGTCTTGGGTGATAGCCCGACGGCGCGAGTCGGCGTCTACACGATGCCAGATCCAGATGACCCCGAAAATGATGTTGTGGCTCGGAACCCGGCGGCAAAGGTTACCGCCAAAGCACAGAACTATGAGACTGTGGCGTTGGCCCTTTTCGCCAGCGAGCGGATCAGCTTAGGGGCACTTGAAGTGACCCCTGGCGTGCGCTTTGAAGTCTTTGAGCAGGAGCGCGTCGACCGACTTGCTGGAAGCCGCCTAGATGACAGAACGACTGCTGTGCTACTTCCAGGCCTAGGTCTGAACTGGGAACTCGGCCGAACGAACCTTTTTGGGGGCATCCATCGTGGCTTCACGCCGCCATCGAGTGGAACCCTGAACGTAGTAAGCTTCGGAAGCGATGTAGAGGATGGAGGCCTGGATGTCGAGGCTGAGAAAAGTTGGAATCTTGAGGCTGGGCTGCGCACATCCGGGAGCCTTTTAACAACAGAGCTTTCTGGCTTCTACATACGTATCGAGGATCTCGTTGCTGCCGGGCGCGGGACTGCCTTTAGGAATCTCGGCATGGCACGTACGTATGGGGTCGAGCTTGCCACATCACTTCGAGCTTTCTCCTCGGAAAACTCACCCGTGGCTCACGTGAGTTACACGTACCTCCAGACAGAAGTGCTGGACGGTCGCATTCAGTCCGCCGTGGTAAACAACGTGCCAAGCGTTGATATATCCGGGAATGAGCTCCCATACGCCCCGCGTCACAATGTGACCCTGGCTGTAACTCAGCGAATAGGGGGAGCAAGCCTCCGGGCGGACTACCGCTACGTGGATGATGTCTTCACAGATTTCGAAAATCTCGACTACACGACGGGTCGAGGTGACACCGGACCTGTCCCCGCGTACTCGGTTATAGGCGGAAGCCTTCAGCTGCCCATCGGTCAAGCTCTTATAGCGCAGCTTACCGTCAAGAACGCACTCGACGAGATCTACATAGGGTCTCGTCTGCACTCCAATCCGCGGCAGACGGCCGCGAATCAAAGCTCAGGGATTCTTCCGGGAGCTCGGCGCCAGGTGAATGTGAGCCTGCGCTACAGCTTCTAGCTGGGTTTTGTCTGAGCGAACCGAAACTTCAACATAGGATGTCTAAGTGTCATGAGATTTGTAACACTGCTGGTGCTCACAGCGGTTGCTACCGCAGCAGTAGGTTGCGCGGAGGATACCCATACCCCTACGTCTCCTACTCCTACTCCTACTCCTACTCCTACTCCTACACCGGATCCGGTACCGGACAAGCTTTCGGTTCCTACTACGTACAATTTTGAGAGCCGTTTCAATGAAGGCGAGAGTTCTGTCGGCATTTCAGGACAGATCACACGCCAGCTTCAGCTGCAGGACCTGAAGATCCTGATCGGGGGCCTCTCATCAGCTGGCGCTGCCGCGGTAACGGCCGCCGACCTCAACGCAATCTACGACTATGGGGATACAGGCCTAAACATCCTGACTACGGTGCCCAGTGGACTCACTGCCAGCGCGACAACCTATGAGGATGTGTCGACGGGCAAGAAAATGAGGGGCCGCCAAGGCACCGACAAAGTATTGCTCGGTAGTGCCGGAATCGTGGGCAATGCGGACGACATAAAAGTTGATGAGCTCATGCAGAGTTTCTTCACTACTATCGCGACAAACGCGGCCGACGCCAGCAAACTAGGAACGAAAGCGGTCTACAACACAGCGGACGGTCTCGATCTTAGTCAGATGGTTAATAAGGTACTGATTGGGGCGATCCTCTTCGATCAACTGTCCAGTAAGTATCTGGCAGACATTATAGATCGTGATAACACCGAAGCTAGGGGCGCTGGGAAACCGGATACTGAGCAAGAGCATCGTTTCGATGAGGCTTATGGCTACTTCGGCGCAGCCCGCAACTATTCGAGCTACACCGATGTAGAGCTAGCCGGAAGTCTGAGCGACTATGCGAAGGACAGTAACTCAGATGGCACGCTCGATTTTACGACCGAGTACAACTTCGGCATCTCACGGAATGCCGGTAAGCGAGATAAAGGTGGCACAGGTGTAGATTTTACCGGTGACATATTTAGCGCGTTCCTGGCAGGTAGGACTGCGATCGTCAACGGTGATATGACGGAGTTGGCGATTCATCGGAAGGCCGCTTCCGAAGGTTTCGAGAAAGTGATAGCAGCGACCGTTGTGCACTATATCAACGATTCCATGGATGACATGGCGGAGCTTACGGCGGACCAAGTCACGAACAAGAACAACTACGACTTGAATAAACATTGGGGTGAGATGAAGGGCTTCACCTTCGCCTTGCAATTCGGATACCGTGGTGCCGCTACCGGTGGTTCGATGGCAATCATCTCCGAGGCGGATCTGATTTCCTTGCATGATCTAATGGGTAATGCTCCGGTATATGCCGCGGTCGGATCGACGGAGCACGAGCAGTACCTAACCGACCTGCAGTCGGCCAAGGATATTCTGAAGGCTGCATATGGGTTCTCCGACGCAAACATGGCGGCCTGGTAAGTCGTCACGCGTCCTGTCGCGTATGCGATTGGATAAAGAATTATCTGGCGGGGTCTCCCCTTGGGGGGAGGCCCCGCTTTGGGCTTTACTTGCCATTTGGTGTGTTGTCACGCGCCTGATTACACGGGTCACATACCTCGAAGATCCGGACAGTGTCCGTTTCGCCTTAGCGGTCGCGGATCAGTACAACATTACCGCGTTGCAACCACATTTCCCTGGTTATCCAGTGTTCTGGGCGGTTGCCAAGCCAATCTATCTACTTACGGGCAGTTTCTCCGTGGCGTTTGCAGTGCTAGGTGGTTTGGCAACTGTGTTGCTTGTTGCGGCAGGTCTCCTCCTGCTACCTGGGAATCGACTACGCTCTCCTGAGGGTTTGGCATGGACGGTGTTGGTGGTCTGGAATCCGATGGTGTGGTTACTTGGTAACCGGTACATGCCCGACCTCTTAGGTGCGGCTGTCGTTCTCGCGACGCTAGGGTTTGCGATCCGCGCGATACGTGAAGGGCGAACGACTGACACCCTCATAGCCGGAGCTCTGTTCGGACTGCTAGGAGGTTTGCGGCTTTCTTACGTTCCGTTCGCGCTGATCCCTTTAGCCGGACTTGTCTGGAAAGTTCCGAGGGCCAGAGGAGCGCTATTCGGTGCCACGATTATGGGTGCTTTGGTGTGGTTCGTTCCACTAATGATCCACACGGGATGGGAGCCCATGATGCTTGCGGCAGAGCGACAGACAGTCGGCCATTTTATGGAATTCGGAGGGACGGTCCTCTCAGATGAGACTTCCTCGGGTGTCCGTATTAGCCAGGCGATCGCTGCTATCTGGGCTGACGGTCTCGGGGCATGGCTTCCTGGCCGGCACCTGCTTACCGCTGTGGTTGCAGTCGCGATTAGTGCCATTGGCGGCAGCGTATTATTCGTGTCTCTGACTGCTCAAAAGTTTGAGTCACGGGATTGGAATTGGCGAGCTTCAGCCCTGAGATGGCTCTTCCCCTGTGTTGTTCTGTACTCGACGTGGATGGTTCTCTACCAGAACGTCATCTACAAAAGCCGGCACGTGCTACCTCTGCTCACTGTTGTTCTCCTGGTGCTATCGATTGGGGCCGTGGAGATGGCACGAAAAAAAAGGGGGCGTGGGATAGTCGTCTCCGGGGCCCTATCCTACGCGTTAGTAGCGGTGGTCTTGGCGGCTCAGCATAAAAAGCCGACAGCGATCGCTCAGGTCGTTGAGGAAGTGCGAGTCATATCAGAGACCGAGCCGGACCTGAGGGTAGTGGCCGTGCCTCTTGTGACCTTCATGCTCGAGGTCCAGGGCGTTGCCGCAATTTTTGTCGAGGCGGACGATCGATCAGCTATGGCTTTGCTCAACTCAGATCGAGAAGCGGGTTTCCCGATTGTCTCGATCGGAATGCCTTTGGAAAATCGGGCACCGGAGACGAAGTCGACATTTTATCACAATCCCTTTGTTAATCGCATGTGGCCCGAGATCCCGCTCTATGTCTACGCAGCACGCCCCTGACGGTCACCTAACCTCGATCCCAACCACCATCTTGGGTGGAGGGCTCGCGGGGCTCGCTTTCGCCTACTTTGCGAACCTCGCAGGCGAGAAGGTCAAGTTGTTAGAGGCGGCTCCTTTTCTCGGTGGCAACGGCAGGACGCTTAGATTCGGAGAGGCATTGATCGACACGGGGGCTCATAGGCTTCACGATCGCAACCCCGTTGCTACCGAGGCGTTTCGTCGTCTCTTGGGGCCCGCCCTGCGCAGGGTGGAGGCACCGAGTCAGATTATATGGCGCGGGAGAGGGATCGACTTTCCACTGAAACCTTTGAACGCCGCGATACGCATGGGACCAAAAGAGCTGGCGAGGGTCCTAGCAGAGAATATCATCCCGAACCGCGGCGCCATTCCCAAAACTTTCGAAGAGCTGGCTGTCCTTCGGTATGGGCCCACTCTTGCAAGGCAGTTCCTACTCAACTACTCGGAGAAACTTTGGGGCCGGCGAGCTGATGAACTTGACCCGAAGGTAGCCGGGGGTCGCCTGAGTGGCCTGACGCTAGGTTCAGTTCTTCGAGAGTTGTTGTTGGGAGCGCGTGCGACGACTAGGCACCTCGATGGTGCTTTCTATTATCCTACGCGTGGCTTCGGCATGCTTGTCGACGCACTAGTGGACCATATCGGGGAAGAGTGTTTGCAAACTGACGCGCCTGTGACCCGTATCGCTCATGACGGTCGGAGAGTGCTTTCAGTGGACGTCTTGGGCGAGTGCCAACAGGTCTGTGGTGACGTGGTAAGTACGATCCCGCTCCCCCGACTAGTCGAGCTACTCGACCCGCCACCTGAGGAAAGCATCAGACGGGCTGCACGATCCCTGAGTTATCGGCATTTGCGGCTCTGCATCGTAAGGCTTGATCAAGACACGGTATCACGCTCGGCGTCACTGTATTTCCCTGAAAAATCCATACCTTTCACGCGGCTGTACGAGCCGAAGAACAGAAGCTCAGAGATGGCACCCGTCGGATCTACGGCCATCGTTCTCGAAATTCCCTGCTCGGACCAGGAGGAGTGGTGGATGATGTCCGATAAAAATTTTGAGACAGGAGTGCTAAGGGCGCTTCCTGCGACCGGGCTAGAACTGGGGCCCATCATCGGGGTCCACAGCGTTAGACTCTCCAATGCCTACCCCATTATGGACCTCAATGCCGGCCCGACAGCGGCCAGACTATTGGAGTATGTGGATTTGTTCGACAACCTCAGGCTCGGAGGTCGAGCAGGAACCTTCCGGTATCTGCACACGCACGATCTCTTCGCTGATGCATACGAATGGGCGACTGATAGGGCTGATTCTGGGACGTCTAGATCGAGCACATTCCCTAGCTATCCTGTGTTCTGCTCGTCCTGAGTTGCGGGCCTGAGTGGGGCAGGGCAGAATCAGGGCACGTCCATACCCATCTCTTCGAGAACGGCCATGGCGGGTGCGGAGCGCAGGAACGTGATCAGGGCCCGGGCGGTCTCCGCGTCTCTGGCATTGGTTGGAATGCCAGCCGAAATCGGCAGATACGTCTGCAAGTCGCCGGGCAACCCTCCGACCAGGTCGACTCCCGGGACGGCGACCAACTCGGCCACCTGCTGCACGCCGATCTCGACCTCTCCGCTCACGAGGAGGGCGCCCACCGGCCCGCTCTGCGGGTTCACCCCCTTGGCGGTGACCTCATCGGTGATGCCGAGGTGCTCGACGGCACCGAGGAAGATCCGGCCGCTCGTGAAGCGGCTGTAGCCAACGCTGCTCGCCCCTAGTAGGACGGCCTTCAGCTTCTCGGGGGTGCTGATGTCGGGCTTCGGGGCGCCGGCCTTCACCGCCACCCCGATCTTCGAAGTCATCACCGGGGTCCTGCTCATGGCGGAGATGTCGCCGCTCGCTACGAACTCATCCACGGCAGCCGCACCAGTGACGATCATGTCCACGTTGCCCTGCCTGACGTCTGTGGCAAGTGCGTCACCTCGCGGTCTGACGAGATTGACCTGGTGGCCGGTCTCGCGCTCGAACATCGAGACGAGCCTCTCCATGATATGCGGAACCGGGCCTCCGCCTATGGCCACGGTGATGCCTTGCTCTCCCGTTGACACCTGAGCCTGGGCGCGGGACGCCCCCAGGCTGGCAGCCGCGCACGCGGCCACGAGCAACGTCCTGATCTTCATCGGTTCCTCCGTGGGGAATGTTCCGGCCAACGACGGTTACACAGCGCTGATTCTATTGTCCCCCGCCCGAAAGAGTTCCAGTCCACGACCCGCGGGCCCTGTTAGGGAGCCGGAACAGGCGGTGGGGGGGCACGTTCATTTCGCATCCCCCCGCCGACTCCTAGCCCCCCCAGCCCCCTCCGTGGCACCCAGCCACACCCAGCTAAACAAAAGTGTTTTGCTCGTCCTGAGTTGCGGGCCTGAGTGGGGCGGGGCAGAATGAAGGCATGACACGCTACCGCTACCACGCCGTTCTGCTGCTCTTCGGGATGCTATACCTGACTGCCTGTCAGACGTGGCAATCCGTCTCGTTAGATGTCATCAGCCCGGCTCAATTGATTGAAGAAGATCAACCTAACCGTGTCCGCGTGCTCCTGAGGAGCGGGAACGAATTAGAACTAGAGAACCCATTGGTGGAAGGCGATGAACTTGTGGCTCCGGGGGTCTCAATACCCTTGGCAGATATTCTCCGATTAGAGGTAAGGGCTTCCAGTGGAGGCCGGACTGCGGGATTGATCGTCGCGGGGTCGGTTGTGATTTTTGTGACCGGAATCGTACCTAATCTCATCTGTGGCCCAGAAGGTACTCCCAATGGTCGGTGCTAATGAGGGCATGACACGCTACCGTGCCCGCGCCGTTCTGCTGCTCTTCCTACTGCTAAACCTGACTGCTTGTCATACATGGAACTCAGTTTCGTTAGATGCTATCAGCCTGGCTCAGTTGATTGAAGAAGATCGACCTGACCGTATCCGCGTGAGCGGGGTGGGCGTGCTCGACTTGGAACTAGAGAGACCAGCGGTCGATGGCGATCAACTCGTGGCTCCGGGTGGTTTCTCAATGCCCTTGGCAGACATTCTCCGCCTAGAGGTACGGGGGCTACATATCTTACGCAGTCTCGGAGCTGGTTACCTCGGTGGCCTCGGTGTGTTCGGGTTGTTGACAGTGATTGATATTTTCAGATGTGACGGTATATGGGCGTGCTGACCTAGTCCCCCTTCCGTGGCACCCAGCCACACCTAGCTAAACAAAAGTGTTTTGCGCGTCCGATCAGGCTAGTACGTTGGGACAGCACTCCTAGTGCTGGATGTCCTGGTGTCCCCGTCCTTGCGGAGACGGTATATGAAAGGTATAGCCATGCCTTGGAAATCGGGCAGGCAGGTTCGGAAAGTCGCTACCTGCCGACGCCGATCACGCGACTAGCACTAGCGCCGTCGAACCAGACCAGGCTCACAGTCGCGAAGCGAGTTCAGGTCGCCATCACCAAGTCGTAAGCCTCGCTCTGATGTTTCTACTCGTCAATCAGCAACGTGCCCTCGTTCAAGATCCCTGTGCTGCCTGAAGCGTCTTCGTGGAGGGTCCGATTGTCGTCCACCTGGACGCGGTTCAGTTTCATCGTAGCCTCGCCAAGATTGGAGATCCCGCCGCCCGACCCGGCCTCGTTCAAGGTCACGCTCCCGCCAGTAATGGTGACGGGGCTGTCGCGACTGAGAATTCCGCCGCCGAAGCTATCACTCCCCGCCGTGTTGCCCGTCACCTCCACCCCTTCGAGCACCAGCTTGCTCTCGCGGTTGTAGATACCGCCCCCATCGCCGGCGGCCCGGTTCTGGCTGATGGGACCTCCGGTGATCTGAGCCCACGC
>DEAM01000008.1 GCA_002347035.1 Gemmatimonadales bacterium UBA2982
AGTGTCACTCAGCAGGACTAGCTCCTGACGAGTTGTGTTGGGACGCTTTACATAAAGCTTGATGGGGACCGGAGGAGATTTCCTCCGGTCCCCGATGTACTTTTAGAGGGAGTCGACGATGAGGACGTTGTTTTCTGCTACCGTTCTGCTGGTTGCTTCATCCCTTCCTGTCTCGGGGCAGATTATGGAGATGAACGGCAGTTGGGAGCTGAACCCCCATAAGTCCATTGGCCCTAGCCCCGCCCAGGAAACGCTGGTATTTGATATCTCAAAGGGGATCCAGCGTTACACGATGACTGCGCGGAATGAAGATGGAAGTAACTCGCTAAACCAATGGGAGATCCAGTACGACGGGAAAGACCACCCGACTCGAACGCCCGGTAACACGGCTTCCGTTCGTCGTCTTGGCGAGAAGACTGAATTTGTGGTCAATAAGAGCAGCGGGGATATCACTTCGACCTACACCCGTGTGCTGGTTGACGATGACCGTACCATCATGTCCGTCGGTAGAAATGCTGATGGTGATATTCTCTGGGTACGTGTCTTTGAAAAGAAGCAATGAAACTTCCTTCACTCAGGAAAGTTCTGAAGACCCAGAGCTATTCTTGTGATTGAAGGGTTGGGATTTTAGAGGTCTGTTGAGCGGTCAGCACCAGAGTTGTGACCGTGGTCGTTTATGTACAATGACTAAGAGTCGAGGGGTGATTTTGATGAAGAACTTCGCTGCAGTGCTGCTCGCAGTGTTTTTGATCGCTTCCAGTGCTGCCGCACAGGAGAGATTCGCGGTTCATCCAGCTACACAAGATCCAGCAGTCAGGGTGGATTTGGCTCAACTCGGAGAGTGGGAGAAAGATCTTTCTAACTGGGGTCGTTGGGGCGCCGACGATCAGATCGGCACTTTGAACATGATCACACCACAGAAAAGCGTGCAGGCAGCCCGTTTGGTTCGGGATGGTATCACCGTCTCGTTAGGCCATTTTGTGACTCTGGAAGATGCGATGGATAGCCAGACGTTCGGACCGACCGAACACTGGATGACCTCCGTAGATCCTAATACGGGACTTCCGAGGTTCGCTCTTGATGCTATCAGTTTCTCCTTACATGACGGGATGCTCTCTCACCTCGACGCTCTATGCCACTACCGCACAGAGATCGACGGGGAGTTCGTCATATACAATGGCTACCCTCAGAACCTTGATGCCGATGGATGCAAAGACCTAGCGATTGATCGGATGGGTGACGGCTATGTAACCAGGGGCATTCTGGTCGATATCCCATTACTTAGAGGCGTAGATTATTTAGAGCCCAGCACCCCGATTTTCGTATCTGATCTAGAGGAGTGGGAGGAGTTCGCAGGCGTAGAGGTCCAGCCTGGAGACGTTCTTCTAGTGAGGGGTGGGCGTTGGGAGAAACGGGCACAGGAAGGTCCATGGGCGTACGGCCAAGGTGGAGCAGGTCTGCATGCCTCAGTACTTCCATGGCTGCACGAGCGCGGGGTATCGCTTCTCGTCGGGGACGCTGTAAATGACGTACAACCGTCTGGGGTAGAGGGGATTAACCGGCCAGTTCATCAGCTGACTCAGGTCAACCTCGGCCTCCCACTAGTAGATAATGGATACCTCCGGGACGTGGCTAGAGTAGCTCGTGAACTACAGCGATGGGAATTCATGGTCTCCTGGCAAATCTCGAAGGTCCCAGGAGGAACAGCGGGTCCGTTCAACGCGATAGCAACCTTCTAGGTGACGTAGGCTAAGTTCCATAACACACTTGCACTACAGTTCACTAAGGGTAGGATTGTCGGCTGCTGAAGTTTTCCTTACAGCCTTTCCTTGATCCCTACTTCAACCCTTCTGGTGCCAGTGCGTCTTACTCTTATTCTTGCAGCAATGTGCGTCACGGTGGGTTTTCCGTCCTCGGTGCTTACCCAAGTGTTGCCAGAAGGCGCAGGCTCCACAAACAACGATGGATACGATCATAACCTAGTGCCAGTCGCACTTGCGACTCGGCTCTCCCAGGAGATAACTGTCAATGGAGTGCTAGACGAATCAGCCTGGACATTTGCCTCACCAATTGCAGATCTAACGCAGACACTTCCCAACGAGGGTGATCCCGTATCTGAGTACACTGAGGTACGTGTGCTCTACGATGACGCCGCGATCTACATCGGTGTACGGTTAGATGATCGAAGTCCGGTCACAACCAGGCTAGCACGCAGGGATTCAGGACTGGGCGATTCTGACCGATTCGTACTGATGTTAGATAGTTACCACGATCATGAAACGGCCTACCGCTTTTGGACGAACCCGTCGGGTGTAAAGGGGGATGCTATAGTGACGGGCAACCAAAGCGGTCGCGGCGATTCCTCGTGGGATCCAGTCTGGGAGGTAGCGACTTCAGTGACAGAGTCAGGTTGGGTGGTCGAGATGCGCATTCCATTTAGCCAGCTTCGATTCGGTCGAGATCTTGAACAGACATGGGGCATACAGGTTGAGCGGTTTATTCATAGAAACCAGGAGGATGCTGCCTTCCCTTTCACTCCGCTACTCGAGCGAGCGGGGGTATCACGTTTTGCCCACCTAGAAGGCCTTTCAGGGGTTGAGCCTGGTCAGCGTCTCGAGTTGCTCCCGTACGCGGTCGCCCGTGGAGAGTACTTACAACTCAAATCTCCTGCGGGTGTGACGTTTGAGAACCCCTTTCGGAGCGGCAAAGATCATTTTGGCGGAATGGGATTAGACCTTAAGTACCGACTGGCCTCTAACGTCACACTAGATGCCACGGTCAATCCAGATTTTGGCCAAGTCGAGCTTGATCCTTCCGTTATTAACCTCACCGCCTTTGAGACGAGGTATAATGAGCGGCGTCCTTTCTTCGTAGAAGGAGCTGACATCTTCAGTTTTGGTGAGGGTGGCCCGTCGGGCAGCGTTGGTCGTCCCCCGGAAATCTTCTACTCTCGTCGGATTGGCAGGTCACCGAGGGGCGCTGTGCCTCATCAAGCTGTCTTCTCAGACGTTCCTACGGCCACAACAATCCTAGGTGCTGCCAAGGTTACTGGACGATTCGGGGATGGTTGGACAGTTGGGATCATGGAGGCTGTGACTCAGGAGGAAGTAGGCGCATTCGTAGACGAGACGCAGAAGAGTGATCGGATTGCGGTCGAGCCTGCAGGTAATCACTTAGTAGGACGACTGAGACGCCAGATTCGCGGAGGAGCCTCTCGTTTCGGTGTGATCGGGACCGCTGCGAATCGCGATGTGGTAGGCGGAAATTTTGAGAACCGCCTCCATTCATCTGCATATGCTGGAGGGTTCGATTTCGCCCACGAGTCACTCGACCGGACTTGGCTATTCACAGGAGCACTAGCTGGGAGCTACGTCGGTGGAGACCCGAGTCGGATCACGCTTACCCAACGATCATCAGCACGTTATTACCAGAGGCCTGATGCCGACCATGTGGAGGTTGATCCACTGGGTACTTCGCTGGATGGGCTTTACGCGATGGGGTATATCGGCAAGCAAGCGGGAAACTTCACAATGAGGAACGGGTTCGCGTACATCAGTCCTGGTTTTGAGGTTAACGATCTTGGGTTTCAGTCGGATGCTGACCGGATCCTTTTTGATACGCACTACCAGTATACGCAGCCAACTCCTGGACGTTTTCTGCGTCGGTGGAGCGTCAATGGTAGTCCGGATGCAAAGTGGAACACAGCAGGTGATCGCGTGTTCGCGAACTTTAATACCCAGGCAAGTCTCACATTCTTGAACTACTGGAGCACATCGTTTCGGGCACAATTCGATCCTTGGGTGGATGATGACCGACTTACGAGAGGTGGTCCGATGGCTCGCGAACCGGGTAGCTTCAACGGAAGGTTTAGGCTGAGTTCAGATAGCCGGCGTACTGTGACGACAAGCGCGAACTACAGTTGGACTTCTTACGACGCTGGAGCGTGGAATCGCCAAGTATCATTCAATGCGAGTGCGCGTGTAAGCGAGAGGTGGACCTTCAGTGTGGGCCCATCCTATTCGCGGTCGCACTCTGTGTCGCAATACGTCTCTCGTATCAATGATCCGCTGGCCACATCCACATTTGGGAGTCGGTACGTGTTCTCAGATCTGGATCGGACGACGTTCTCAATGAACGGGCGTCTGAACGTGACCTTCACGCCGACTATATCACTTCAACTCTACGTCGAGCCCTTCATCTCGGTGGGTAATTATGGGGCCCTCAAGGAGTTTGCTACTCCAGGGACTTTCGATTTTATCGAGTATGGTACTGATGCGGGTACCATTGAAGAGACCACGAGTGGGAGCTATGAAATTGATCCCGACGGGGTGGGGGCAGCTCCTGCATTCGAGATTAGGAACCGAGACTTTAGCTACCGAAGCTTACTCGGCAATGCTGTCTTCCGCTGGGACTGGCGACCGGGATCAACCCTTTTCTTGGTTTGGCAGCAGCGACGCATCAATCGACTTGCTGCCGGAGATCATTCCGGAGTTGGCGAGTTTGATCTCTGGCGGGACGCAGACGCCATGTTCGACTTCAAGCCTGACAACATTTTTATGGTGAAGATGAACTACTGGCTCAATCCGTAGTCGGATTTAGACAGCACCTTCCAGCGCTCTTACGCGGTGACTTTCGCTGTCGGTTACATAAACGACACCCTCGTTAACGAAGACACCATGAGGTCGGTCCATCTTACAACTGTGAGGATCTCCGTCGGGTCCGTCCCCTCGTTCTCCGTTGCCGAGTACCGTCTCAAGAATTCCAGTACGTAGGCTCATGCGCCTGATTACGTGGTTCTCAGTGTCCACGATGTAGAGACTCTCATCTTGCCCTGAGTATGCTATTCCTTTGGGGCCGTTGAATGTAGCCTCGAGTGCCGGTCCGCCATCTCCGGTATAGCCAGTTTCTCCTGTTCCCGCGATTCGCTCCAGGCTCCCGGCGAGTAAATTCAAACGGAAGACGGCATTTCCCTCACGGAGAACTAAGTAGGCGTTTCCTTCATTGTCGGTGTCGAGGGACCGAGGGCCACGAAGTGGAGTCCCTGCTAAGGGACCAGAGTTCGGTGTGGCAGCTTGCCGGTCACCTGTGCCTGAAAGGGTGGAGATCAATCCATTCTGCATGTTGACCGACCTCACACGTCCGTTACCGATATCACAGATGAGGAGGTTTCCATCGGCGTCGAATGCTATGCTGTGTGGCTGCCTTAACTGTGCAGTTATGGCAGGTCCGCCGTCTCCTGAGAATCCAGCTTCGCCCGTCCCGGCCACAGTAGACACTACCCCCGTATTTGCGTCGATGCGCCGGACAGCATGACTGTCGCGCTCGACGACGAAGAGGTGACGGTCACGGTCGAAACGAATCTCATGCGGTGCTGAGAAAGATGCCTGAAGTGCAAGCTGACCGTCACCTTCGTATGCCTTATCCCCGGTACCAGCGATTGTGGTTAACCGCTGCGTACCTAAGTCGAGGCGTCTGGTGCGACCCGTGTCGACCTCACAGAAGTAGAGGGCGCCGTCGGGACCGACTACCACCCCGTATGGATTGTTAACCTGTGTTTCCGTGCCGATTAGGCCGCGCTGTCCCTCCATTTCGTATCCAGCCACACCTGTGCCAGCGATTGTGCGAACTAAACTCTGACGTGCAAACAATCGTCTTGGCTGTGCCGCGAATGGCACTGTTACTGCTACGCTCTGAAGGAACCGACGTCGTGTATAAATAGTCATTCTGGGAACCTGATATAGTAGTGCGTGCCGCGCTAGATACGTGCTGGCTTCTTTCCCTTATGTCGCTCACCGCACATGATCTACCGATGAAACAATTTCTACTCTTCGCTGCAATCTTCCTAACTGCTGGACTGAACTCGCTCCTTGCTCAGGATCTTCCACTTGAGCTTCCAGGGCGGGTTCCGGCACCGGTCATGAGCTACCGAGGAGCCGATTGGTTGGAACGCCCTGAGCGGCTTGAAGAAGAGCTTCCTGATCAGATGCTTCGAGTGCTAGGGCTTGAGGACGGGGACGTGGTCGCTGACATGGGTGCTGGATCGGGTTTCCACACACGTCGCATTGCTCGCCTGGTGGCACCTACTGGCACGGTATACGCAGTCGATATTCAACCAGAGATGTTAGAGATATTAGAGCGCAATGTCGCTGATGAAGGACTTACGGGTGTCGTTCCTCTTTTAGGCGAGGCCGACGATCCCGGACTTCCTGCTGGGCAGGTGGATTGGATTTTGCTTGTGGATGTCTATCATGAGCTTTCGAATTATGAAATTATGCTGACCAAGATGCGGGAGGCGTTGAGCACTGAGGGCCGCATAGCACTGGTCGAATACCGTGTTGAGGACGGAAGTGGCGACCATATTTTGGCGGCCCATCGCATGTCCGTGCGCCAGGTCCTTCGTGAGTGGGGCCCTGCCGGATTCGATCTAGTCGAGTTACATGAATTCCTTCCGAGCCAGCATCTTTTTGTGTTTGCGGCATCCGACAGAAGTGAACGTCAGATAGCGGAGTATGATCTTTTAGAAGCAATTCAAGGTGGCCATGTTCGAGTCACAACGACTGGGCTGGGATCGTCGACGGTCTCTCTGTCCATTGAACGCACGCGCGCCGAGCCCATGTTGATCACGCTACCTGTAGGCACTTACTTCGAAACCGGTGGTGGTAGCAGCGATATGATCGCGAGGCGTGATGGTTCCACCTTTCTCACCGAAGACGGTCCGCAGGATTGGGTGGTTCTCGCCCGTCGGGCACATCAAACGCGGGCGATCCCAGAGCCGGATGACTCCTTTGAGATTATCTCTGCTGAAGAGCACCGGGCTGAGCGTAATGTGATGTGGCTTTTTCAGGGACTCGATATTCATCCTGTCATACTTCCCATACTTGAGCAGCTAGGAGTATGGATCGTTTCAGAAGATGCCGGATACGAGGATCTCATGGAGCACGCGTCAACGGTGCCCGTGCCCGTCGCAGATGTTATGGGACTGGCTGTGGCCTACGTCGCACAGGCAGGCATTGATGTTACACGAACGCGAGCCTGGGCGGACCGTGACCGATATCTTTCCGCCCTTGCTGATGACGGCCTCCGTACTTTTTTAGAAGGCCTTAGCGAGAACTAATTGAAACAAGCCTCAGCCGAAATTGGGAGTACCTTCTGATGCGTAAGATCTTCGCTGTGTTGCTTCTGATCATGATCTGGAACTCTACAGTCCCGGCTGACATTCTGGCTCAGTCAGAGCGCTTTTTGGGTGCCTGGACGCTCGTGGAGTGGACCAATGTTAGAGACGGGGAAACCTTCTATCCTTATGGGGAAGACCCAATTGGTCAGATCGTATATACCGAGAGTGGCAGAATGACAGCTGTGCTGATGCCCTCACCTGTCCCTGGTGAGTTCCCTAGCCAGTTTGTCGGATACTGGGGTGGGTTCAGTGTGCAGTCAGAGGCTGGCACGGTTACGCACCACGTTGAGGGCTCGCACAGCTCCCGCATGCGGAGGACGGATCAGGTAAGATACTTCCGGTTCGACGGTCCGGACCGCCTCGTCCTATCCCCCGGGGGGGATAGTGAACTCACGTGGGCACGGGTGCACTAGGTTCCCAGATACGACGCGGCCGGGTAGTGGTAGTATTAACTTGTCGAAAGCCTTTTGCCTGCAGTGTCGTTTTTCGGTCTCTCTAGTCCCCCAGTGCGAAGGTGTAGTAGACATTGCCAGCAGCTATTCCTATGTACTGCACCCCGTCAACCGCATAGCTCATCGCTCCTGAATGGACGCGAGATCCAAGATTGACGTACCAGAGTTCCTCACCCGTGCTTGAGTTCAATGCGTAAAAGTATCCGTCCACGGTACCACCAAAGACGACTTCGCCAGCGGTGGAAAGCACACCAGCGGTTGATCTCGGCTGGATCGGGTACTCCCATTGGGTTAGTCCTGTCTGTGGCGAGATTGCTCGCAGCGCTGCGTGATATGAGTCTTGGGGTAGGGGAGTCGTGCCACCACCACCGGTATACCGCTCACCTGGGATATACTCATCTTCGCGGATGAAATATGTGGTTTCCCCATCATAGGCGGTGACGTACACTAAGTCTGAGAGTGGGCTGTAGCTCGGTGAGAACCAATTAGAGCCACCTCCGATTGATGGTGACACGGTGGTTCCTTCGATGCTCGGAAACGTATCTGGCACTCGGCGCGGCCTACCGTTTTCATCAAGGCTCTCTGCCCAACTCTGTCTGGCATAAGGCCGCCCATTCAGGAACTGGCCGGTTTCACGGTCTAGGATGTAGAACCATGCATTCCGGTTAGGCCAAAGCATCAGTTTCCGTTGCTCTCCATCGTACTCTGTATCCGCCAGTAACGGGATCTGCGTGGCGTCCCAGTCGTGGACGTCATGCGGCGTGAACTGGAAATACCAAACTAGCTCGCCCGTATCAGCATCGAGTGCTACCACGGCGTCAGAGTACAGGTTGTCACCTAGGCGCACGTCACCATTCCAATCAGGACCAGGATTGCCGGTGCCCCAGTAAATGAGATTCAGTTCTGGATCATATGAGCCGGTTACCCAAGTCGCCGACCCACCTGTCATCCAGGAGTCGTCTGCCCAAGTATCGTTGCCAGGTTCGCCTGGTCCAGGGATCGTGTAAAACCGCCAGATCTGTTCGCCTGTCGCAGGGTCGTAGGCATCTATAAAGCCACGAATTCCGAACTCTCCTCCTGCGATTCCTGTCACGACCTTATCACCAACAATGAGCGGTGCGGCCGTTTTACTATAGCCCTCTTCTGTCCTCGCAACTTCGGTATCCCAGAGAAGGGTTCCAGTTCTTGCGTCGAGGGCAATGAGGTGCGCATCTAGGGTGCTCATGAAGAGTCGGTCGCCGAGTACGGCAACTCCCCGATTATTTCTTCCGCAGCAGTAATTTACTTCCTCAGGCAGGTCGTAGTTGTACCGCCAGAACTGCTCTCCAGTGCGAGCGTCGAGGGCAATAACATTACTTGGTGACTCCGTGACGAACATCACACCGTCTACAACGACAGGCGTCGTCTCTGCTCGATCAAGAGCACGTAACTGAAAGGCCCACTGCATTTGGAGGTCTGAAGCGTTGTTGGCATTGATCTGATCGAGCTCAGTGTAGCGTTGGCTAGAGTAGTTCCCTGAATACATAAGCCAGTTCTCAGGCTGATCCGAAGAATTGAGCAGATCGTCGTTTGTTACTGACCGGAACGATGCAACAGCTGAGTTAGCCCGGTTCGCCGGATTTAATGATCCAGGGACCACTACTTGAGCCCAGGCAGGGGTGGCGAACATCAGAAGAAGCACAAAGATCAGAT
Source organism: Gemmatimonadales bacterium UBA2982 (assembly GCA_002347035.1). Taxonomy (GTDB): domain Bacteria; phylum Gemmatimonadota; class Gemmatimonadetes; order Longimicrobiales; family Gaopeijiaceae; genus UBA2982. The sequence goes on from DEAM01000008.1 coordinate 9,319, forward strand.
ACTGTTTCATGGTTTGAATTCCTTTCTTGTTCAAAGCAGTCTTCTCTAGCCGTCGAGGGGCCTGATCAAGCCATACAGGTATGCAATCAGGTCCTGCAACTGGTCGTCACTTAGGTTTTCTGAATACGAAGGCATCGTGGAGTTTTCGAGGCGTTCGCTCTGCGAAAGATTTCTCTTCTCGAATGACCACATTCGACCACTCTCATCCAAAATCCTTACAGAATACGTTCCCTCATTCAGGCGGCGGCCCTCGACTCGTGTGCCGTCGTTGTGTGTGACATTCATCATCCACCACTGGGGCTGCACACGTTCGTCTGGATCAGTCAGGTCGGAAGCTAATTCTGCGGGTGAGCGTCGGTTGCCGATCGTCGTAAGATCCGGACCACTTGAGCTACCTACTCCATCGATGACGTGGCAACCAGCGCAGTCATTTTGAGCGTAGACCGCTGCTCCCGTAACAGGGTCACCGGGCACATCGACTCGCATGCCTCCACTCAAAGTCTGAAGATACGATACAATCTGCCAAACCGACTGATCTCCACGGTTCTGACTTATGCCCCTCATTTCCGTGTCAGGTACGCCATTCCGAACGACGTTGAACAGACCAGCGTCAGTGCTGGCACGTTGGAATCCGCTCGTCAGGTCCGGGCCACGTTCCCCTCCGGTGCCGTCCAGACCGTGGCAGCGCGAGCATGATCTTTCAAAAATACCTGAGCCTATGCGGACGTCATATGCTGTCGTATACGGATTCTCACCTGCGTTCAAGTGACTAACGTCAGTACCAATCGCTCCGTCATCTTGCGCAGTCAGGTCATCTGCCTGTCCGCAGATAAGTCCGAATCCGAGTGCGATTCCCACGCCCAGCTGAAGTGTTTTTCGGAACATCCGATTCCCTCCTGGCAACCGACTTGTCTGATGCGGCAAGTATTATGCGTTGTGAGAGAGTCCAGCGCACGTGCTTCGGCAGCGTCACGGCCCGAAAGACCCCTCGCTAGCTCGGAAAGATAGGGGTACCATCATCTCTTGCTGTAGGGATTTTATGACGAGAGGACAAAAGATGATCCACAAGACCGGGTTGCTGCTTTTAGTTGCCATTTCCGCCTTTCTGGCGGGTGCCTTCCTCAATCCCAGAACTAACGCTGAAGCTCAGGCGATGACTCACGTATACGAGTTGCGCACGTATACCTCTCCAGATGGTAAGCTAAATGATCTGCTTGCCCGATTCGGAGGAGGGGAGATCGACCTCTTCCATAAGCACGGAATGGAGAGTGTAGGTTATTGGGTGCCGCAGGAGGAACCCCTATCTGAGAATACGATGGTATACATCGTGAGACACGAAAGCCGGGAGGCGGCCGATGCCTCGTGGCGGGGGTTCGGTCAGGATCCTGAATGGCACGCGATGCGTGACGAGTCTGAGCGAGACGGTCGCCTGACTTCTAATGTCGAGCGGCTCTTTCTAGACCCCACCAACTTCTCTCCAGCCAGGTAAAGCGATGATTGTTCGCTTCGTCTTAGCGGGCTTGATTCTCGCCGGGTGTATAGGTGAGGTGTCCATGGAAGATCCTGATATCTTGGACCCGGAAGCAATCAGGCCATTCACGATATCTGTGCCTGATGAGGTTCTTGCAGACCTTCAGGATAGGTTGGAACGTACGCGCTTGCCCGATGAGATTCCCGCAACAGGTTGGGACTACGGAACGAATCTGGCATACCTTGATGAGCTGCTTGAGTACTGGCAGGAAGGATTTGATTGGCGTGTTCAAGAACGTCAGCTCAACCAATTCGATCACTTCAAGACTGTGATCGATGGCGTGGACTTGCACTTTGTCCACCAGAGGTCACCGGACCCAGATGCAGTGCCGCTTTTGCTAATCCACGGCTGGCCAGGTTCGATTGTTGAATTTACAGGAATCATTGGTCCGCTGACCCAGCCGGAAGGAGACGGAGAAATCTCGTTTCACATCGTTGCTCCATCTCTGCCGGGCTTCGGTTTTTCGGGTAAGCCAAGCGAACGTGGCTACAGCCCCGAGCGCATGGGAGGGATCTTTGCTGGCCTTATGGAGCGACTGGGTTACGAACACTACGGCGTTCAAGGAGGCGATTGGGGCGGGATTATCGGCAGGTCTTTGGCAGGCAACTATGGGGACAATGTCATAGGCTTCCACAGTAACTTCATTCTCGGTGGTCCGGTGCCGGGCGTGAACCCCAATGAGGGCGTAACAGAGGAAGAGAGGGAGCTAAGAGCAGAGCGAGGTCAGGCTTTTGCTGAGGGTAGGGCCTACCAAGAAATTCAGGGAACGAAGCCACAAACCCTGGGATTCGGTCTAAACGATTCTCCAGCTGGACTGGCATCCTGGATCGTCGAAAAATTCCACGGATGGAGTGATAATGACGGCCATGTAGAGAGTGCTTTTACAAAGGACGAGATTCTGACGAACGTCACACTCTACTGGGTGACTGAGTCGATAACATCGTCGACGCGTATCTACTACGAGTCCAGGCATACTCCCGCCTCTCGCCCTGTTCAGTATGTTGAAGTACCGACGGCTGGCGCGATCTTTCCGAAGGAAATCATTTTCACGCCGCGCGCTTGGGCGGAAGCCCGCTACAATATCGTCCGGTGGACAGTTATGCCGCGCGGGGGACACTTCGCAGCTCTAGAGGAGCCGGAGCTTCTTGTTAACGACCTGCGTGCTTTCTTTAGGGACATCAGTTGAGATAGCAAGACTAGAACTAGCAAAAAAGAGGAGGCAACGGAATGTCTCGATCGGTTACTACTTTGTGTTTCCTGCTTATGGCGGCACCTACTGGGGGCGCTGCCCAGGTGCCCGTCACCGTGGAAAAAGACTTGATTTTCAGTCGTGTAGAGGGCGCGGCTGTCTTAGCTGATATTGCATATCCGGTCGATGGGGATGAACTGCCGGTCATTATGTATGTCCATGGTGGACGTTGGCGGGCGGGTTCACGCGTCAATGATGCGGGTCTGCAGGTAGCTGAGTGGGCAGGCCGAGGCTTCTTTGCAATGACGATCGACTACCGCCTGGTAGGTGCATCACCTGCTCCTGCACCGTATCAAGACGTTCAGACTGCAATCCGTTGGGTTCATGCCCATGCGGAGGATTATCGGATCGACGAGGATCGGATTTATTTGATCGGCAACTCCTCGGGCGGACATCTAGTTGCGATGGTTGCGACGCTGGGGGAGGGCCCTTATGAGCGAGTCGGTGGCTGGGAGAATGCACGCAGTGACGTCCGAGCGGTTATCAGCGCAGCGGGTCCATATGACTTGAACACGCTGTCATGGGGGGATCTGTGGACGCCCGTGGAAGGTGACACGTACGAGGAGCGCAGCATTGCATCTCCGATCCACCAAATTCGCCCCTCCACGAAGCCGATTCTTATCGTGCATTCTGATGATGATCGCTCTGTTCCAGTTCAACAGGCTATTGATATGGCGGAGGCTCTCGAGGTAGCAGGTATCCATCACCGCTTCGTACACTACACTGATCGCGGGCACATGTCGGTTACTGATGAGGTTACCGAGCATACCCTCTCCTTCATCGCTGAACTGGAGGGGCGCCAGTAGGATACGGCGGTTGCAGGTAGCGCGTTGCGCTCTACGCTCTAGTGAGTGTAATGCCGCCCGAGGGTCCTCTAGGTTGAAGCAGCAAGCGCCTGCTGAATGTCATTGAGCACGTCCTGAGGATCTTCTAGGCCGACAGACACTCTGACCAAGCCTGGAGTAATCCCGACTGCCTGACGCTCTTCTTCGGTAAGCTTAGCATGGGTAGTCGAGGAGGGGTGACTGACGATTGTTCGCGTGTCGCCAAGGTTCGCAGTGAGCGAACACAGGCGGACTGCATCGAGAAAGCGCTTCCCTTGGTCTAGCCCACCATCAACCTTAAAAGACACAATTCCGCCCCCACCCGACATCTGACGTTTAGCAACTTCATACTGAGGGTGTGACGGCAAGAACGGGTACTTAACATCGCTGACCGTACCCTGTTCTTCGAGCCACTTAGCCACAATCATCGCATTTTCGCAGTGCTTGTTCATACGAAGGTCCAGTGTCTCAACACTCTTCGAGAGCACCCACGCATTGAATGGGGACATGCTAGGACCGGTCGCCCTCGAAAAGTCATAAATCTCCTGGACCAGGTCTGCCTGGCCAACGACGACTCCCCCCATAACACGACCTTGGCCATCGATGAACTTCGTTGCTGAGTGGATACTTAGGTGAGCCCCAAAATCAATGGGCCGCTGCAATACAGGAGTAGCAAAACAGTTATCGACAGCCAGAATAAGGTCGTGATCTTTGGCAACTGTGTTGAGCCGTTCCAGGTCGACTAGATCCACTGCCGGGTTAGTCGGGGTTTCGACGAACACAAGACGAGTGTTGTCTTGGATCTTTTCTTCCCATGAATCAGGATCTCCGGCATCAAAGTAGGTGTGGGTGATTCCCCAGCGCGGAAGGATTTTTGTGAGAATCGTATGAGTCGATCCGAAAAGTGAACGGCACGCAAGGATGTGGTCGCCTTTCGATAAGAGGGCACCAAAAGTAGAGAAAACTGCTGCCATCCCTGTTGCAGTTGCATGGCCAGCTTCAGCACCTTCTAAGACTCTGATTTTCTCAGCCAACTCGTCGACGTTTGGATTGGTGAACCGACTGTAAATGTTTCTATCGATGTCGCCAGCGAACGCTGCGCGCATTTCTTCACTGTCATCGAAGACGAAACTGGACGTCGCAAAAATTGGTACCGCGTGCTCTCCGTGGGGAGACGCCGCGGCCTGAATGCGAACCGCCGAGGTTTGGGGTTTTGAATCATTCATAGCATGATGCCGTCAGTTTTCAGATGCCTCTGGCCGGAGCTTTCGCACGGCCGAACCGGCACGCCAGATTTCTTCGTTTGCCATGGCAGCAAGTTCTGTTTCGAGGCGGTCACGGTAATCGGCCGCGCTGCAGGACTCGATCACAATTCGAGCCTCGTTGCCGCATTCAACGCTGTCGTATAGCTGCTCGAAGAGAGGGGCTACCGTATCGCGGAATTTGTGCCGCCAGTCTAGAGCTCCTCTTTGAGCTGTCGTCGACGTGTTTGCGTACATCCAGTCCATTCCATTCTCCGCAACGAGCGGCATCAGACTTTGAGTAAGCTCTTCTACCGTTTCGTTGAAGGCCTCTGATGGAGAGTGGCCGCGGCTCCTAAGGCAATTGAACTGAGCTTCGAAAACCCCTGCGATTGCGCCCATTAGGATGCCACGCTCACCGGTTAGATCGGATAGAACTTCCTTCTTGAAGTCCGTTTCAAAGAGGTAGCCTGAGCCTACTCCGATTCCGAGAGACACAACCCGTTCCTTAGCTCGGCCGGTAGCATCCTGGTGAATTGCGTAACTTGAGTTAAGTCCTTTGCCTTCAAGAAAGAGTCGGCGTAAAGAAGTTCCAGAGCCTTTTGGTGCCACCAGCACCACATCGATTCCCTCTGGTGGAATGACACCAGTGTCTTCGCTGAAGGTGATTGCGAAACCGTGTGAAAAATAAAGACACTTGCCGGGATTCAAGTGCTTCTTGACGGCATCCCACTGTGCAATTTGACCGGCGTCAGAGAGCAGGTACTGAATGATTGTCCCTCTTTTCACGGCCTCTTCGATATCGAAGAGTGTTTCCCCCTCTACCCAGCCGTCAGAGACGGCCTTATCCCACGTTTTGCCGCCTCGGCGTTGGCCTACGATGACATTGAATCCGTTGTCCTTGAGGTTGAGTGCCTGGCCTGGGCCCTGCACACCGTACCCGATGATGGCGATGGTTTCGTCCCTTAAGTACTCCAAGGCCTTTTCAAGGGGCCACTCATCGCGAGTGATGACGTGCTCGAGTTCGTCGCCAAACTGAATGTCAGCCATTGTTCGTCAGTTCCTTTCTTTTGTACAGGTATCTAGTCTGCAGTGTGCGTATCAAAGACCGGTTTTTCTCTAGCTATCGCCATAGTTCCGCTTCTTACCACTGACTCAATCTCTGCGAGGCTCGATATCACGTCCATGAAGTCGTCAATCTCTTCGGTGTTACCGACTACCTCCAGTGTTCCGTACACCTCATCATACTCAATGAGATGCCCTCCAAATTCATTGATTAGTGTGGCTAATTTGTCACGGGAAGTTTCAGGAGTTCGAAGCTTTAGGAGTGCGAGTTCACGTTGAATTTGCCCTCTCTTCGTCATGTCAGCGATGCTTACCACATCAACAAGTTTTTCAAGCTGCTTAGAGATTTGATTGATCGTATCATCCGAGCCTGTGGTGACGAGCGTGAGTCGCGATACAGCTTCATTGTTTGTGGGTGCAACGTTCAGGCTTTCGATATTGTAGCCGCGTGTAGAGAACATTCCTGCCACACGCGTGAGAGCTCCAGCCTGGTTAGCAAGCAGAATAGAGATGATGTGTCGCATCTTAAAGCTTCCGTAGACCCTGAATTTGCACATATATAGGGGCGGCAAGTTCGCTTAAGGACCGCGCCTATTGCAATGGGCCGATTCCTTTTCGAGCTTCAGATGGCTATTTACTGAACGATCGACTCTTCATGGAATCTCAGCCTCAACCCAAGCCTAAGCATACTTCACCCCCTTCAGGCAGGACTATGAGCGGGGCGGATATGATCGTGGAGGTGCTTGCCGGGGAGGGCGTCGACACAATTTTTGGTTACAGCGGCGGAGCAATCCTACCCACCTATGACTCCGTTTTTCGCTACAACGCAGCCCACGGCGAAGCTGCAAGTGAGCCGATGCCTCTGATTGTACCGGCGAATGAACAGGGCGCAGGCTTTGCGGCCGCCGGTTATGCTAGGGCGAGCGGCAAGGTGGGTGTGGTCTTGGTTACGTCCGGTCCCGGTGCGACCAATTGTGTAACGCCTGTCCGTGACTGCATGGCGGATTCTATTCCCATTGTCGCTCTCTGCGGCCAAGTACCAACTGGTGCAATTGGGACCGATGCTTTTCAGGAAGCACCGGTCTCCGCCGTAATGGGCGCCGTTGCTAAGCACGTCTTCCTTGTCACTGATCCAGAGCAGCTGGAAGCGACAGTTCGTACAGCGTTTGAGATAGCTCGTACAGGTCGACCTGGACCAGTGGTGGTTGATATGCCAAAGGACCTGCAAAATTGGGAAGGCACTTTCCGTGGCGAAGGCCAGCTGCCAATTCCTGGGTACCGGAACCGGCTTGCCGCTGTCAATGCAAACTCAATCGACGAAGATGTGAGCAGAGAGTTTTTTGAGATGTTAGCGGAAAGCAGGCGTCCTCTGATCTATGCTGGGGGGGGTGTCATTAACGGTGAGGCCAGTGCAGCGATGCGGGCATTATCCGAGACCTTTGGTATTCCAGTCGTTACGACCCTCATGGGTCTTGGAGCGATGGATACCACAAGGCCACTGTCGCTTCACATGCTTGGTATGCACGGTACCGCGTACGCAAACTATGCTGTCGATGATTGTGACTTGCTTATCAGTCTCGGTGCTCGTTTTGATGACCGAGTGGCAGCCGTTCCCAGCCAATTTGCTGCCAAGGCGCGTCGGGTACTTCATTTTGATGTCGACCCATCCGAGATAGGTAAGGTCAAGAAGGCTGATTGGAGTTATGTAGGACCACTCCGGGAGGCACTTCAGGCCCTTCTTGCATACGGTGAGGTCTCTGGCTTCAGTGCCAACTTCTCAGAGTGGCACGCTGAGACTGGCAACTTGAAGACCGATTACGCGTTGGATTTTGATCGTAAGAGTGAGCTCGTGCAGCCGCACTACGTGTTGGAGACCATGAATCAGATCACCCAAGGTGAGGCGATCATCTCCACTGGAGTAGGCCAGCATCAGATGTGGGCTGCACAGTACTGTGATTTTCGTGAGCCACGTTTGTGGCTGACTTCGGGAAGCATGGGTACGATGGGATTTGGCTTGCCGGCTGCGATCGGCGCTCAGTTTGCACAACCAGATAAGCTTGTTATAGACGTCGATGGTGATGCTAGTATTCGTATGAACCTTGGAGAGCTAGAGACTGTCACCACTTACGACCTGCCAATTAAAGTGATGGTGCTTAACAACTTCGGTGATGGCATGGTCATGCAGTGGCAGCGGCTCTTTTTCAAAGGCCGGCTTTCAGCTAGCGATAAGTCGTTGCGAAAGAAGGATTTTGTAAGGACCGCACAAGCGGATGGATTTGAATACGCTGAGCGGTTAGATAGGAAGGAAGACGTTCCTTCGGTGATGGAGGATTTCCTTGCGCATGACGGGCCTGCTTTTCTCGACGTCATAATTGATCCGGAGGCCAGCGTTTATCCGATGGTTGGCCCAGGCCTATCCTACCGCGATATGATCACAGGTGACCACATCGCAAACCGTTACGATGTGGAGGAATCTGAGGCTCCTGACGCTTCTGAGATGTTCTAGTAGACGATTCCAATGCGAGGGAGAGAGACTGCTAGCCGATCAGATGTATCTCTGAGGTGCTGGCTCTCGGAGATTGTAACGCGAGGACATCACGAATCCGTACGCACCGGTATTGGCTATTAGTAAAACGTCCCCTTCCTCGGTCGGAGGCAGTAGTCGGTCTAGGCCTAGCGTATCCCCTGTCTCGCATATGGGTCCTACGATATTGGCTCTTTGGGTAGGCTCTTCTTTTATGCGAGTAAGGTTTACGATCTCATGGTAGGAGCCGTATAGCGCAGGACGGATGAGGGAGTTCATCCCAGTTGCTATGCCTACATAGCGTACTTCGCCCTTGCCCTTGATTTGGGTGACTCGAGCCAGGATTACACCTGCTTCGGCTACAGCGAACCGGCCTGGTTCGACCCAGAGTGACTTACCAGGGTTAGCTTCTCGGATCTGTGTCAGGCCCTGTGCCACCTTGGTAAGGGAGAGAGGTTCTTGAGCTGGCTTCTCCGGAATGCCAAAGCCACCTCCCAGGTCAAGGATTGATGCCGTGGGGAAGTAAGTGGTTGCATTGGCCAAGGTTTCCGCAAGTTGAGTCCAGTGCTCCGGGTTTAGAATGCCACTGCCCGAGTGTGCGTGTAGCCCAACCACTGTGACACCAGCTGAGTCTGCCAGTTCAGCTATTTCCTCCAGTTCAAAGAGCGGAATACCAAACTTTGCCTGTGAGCCTGCAGTACGGACCTTGTCGTGATGCCCTCTACCAACTCCTGGATCAATACGCAGGAAGACCTCGGCATTTCTGAAGAGATCTGGCCAGTTCCGGAGGGGGTAGCTTGAATCCAGGGTTGTGTTCACCCCGAGTTCTAGCCCAAGCCTATACTCCTGCCGTGGAGCAAAGTTAGGTGTGAAGAGGATTGTTGACCGGTCGATATCAGGAAAGCATTGAAGCACACGGTTTAGTTCTCCTGGTGACACACACTCGAAAGACGCGCCAGCCTCCCGTGCCTTCTCTAAAATCTCAGGATTGGCGTTAGCCTTCATTGCATAGAGCACTCGGTCAATTGGTCCCAATTCGACTAGTGCTTGGATTTGCTGACCGACGGTATCCAAATCGTATATGTATGCGGCCAGGTCGTCCCCCAGGCATTCAAGTAGGGCATCACGCCTATCTTCCCACCACCTAGGTGCCTGATCCGGCTGGCTATTGCTGCCTGGCTGAAGCTGTTCCCAGCTAGGTCCAAACACCTCAGCACTGCCGGCCTCTGCGATCAGTTGGGCGTGTAGCCGTCGAACGAGCCGGTCTGCTTGATCCTCGTCTACAACTACCGTGAGGTTAAGGTCGCTAGCCGCCTGCGAAAGCAGATGTATTCTCTGTTGCTCAAAGACTTCTAAAGTGGGGCCAAGCCTGTGCAGTAGCGCGCGAATTCGGCGTCCAACAAGGCTGACTGCCGCGCAGCTCCGGATAAGCTCAGGTCTGCAAATCGAACTGAGTTCCTCGATTAGCAAGTCGAGTGTCTCGCGGTCGACCATAGTTATTTCTTCATCGAGAGACACTGTGACGTTGGTCTCGGACGTTGATACTAGGTCTATTGAGAGCCCACAGCGGTCAAATACGGCAAAAGCTCGTGCTAGAAAGCCTACTTCATGCCACATCCCTACCGTCTCCATCGAGACTAAAACCATGCTCTTCTTACACGAAATGGCCTTGAGTTGGGCTGGACCTTCGGTGGCAGCTCTACTAATCACAGTTCCTTCGATATCGGGCATGAATGTACTGAACAGTCGAATAGGGACACGTCTGTCCTTTAGAGCGGGGATACAACGAGGGTGCAAGACCCGACTGCCAGTGGTCGCAATCTCTTGGGCTTCGCTATAGTCGAGTTGTCTTAGAAGCCTGGCCGACGGCACCACATGCGGGTCGGCTGTGAACATGCCCGGCACATCTGTCCATATCTCGAGGTGCTCTGCGGAGAGTTTCCCTGCCAAGTAGGCCGCTGCGGTATCGGAACCACCACGTCCGAGCACGACGGTTTCTCCCTCTGCGTTTCTGGCAGTAAACCCCTGTGTTAATGGGACACCCTCTAGCTGTTCCAGTTGGCTTAAAAGGTTTTGGTCTGCCTCAGGGTCGCACTCTGCTGAGAGGTAAGAAGATGCCCTGGCTATAGTTTGGTCTTCCGAAACCAGCAGTTCCCGTGCATCCAACCATGAGACGGGGATGCCTGCTTGTTCCAAGTAGGCCGCACCGATCCTCGTAGCCATCCGCTCCCCCAGAGAGAGCAAGTGAGCCCGCGTTTGGGAGGTGAGCTGTCCGACCACCTTAACACTTTCGGCAAGTTCCTTCAGTTCCTGTCGATCTTCTGCTATCAGGCTTATCCACTCGTCACCTTCAAGGCGCAGGTCCTGAGCTAGATTATCGTGCCGCGCGTCTATCTCTGAGAGGAGGGCGGCGTGCTCTCCAGTTAGTGCCTGGGAGGCAAGTAGTTCGAGTAATTCTGTGACACCGCTGAGTGCAGAGTGTACGACTAGTGGGCGGTAACCCTGATCAATGCGGTCACGCAGTATCCGGGCAATAGTTGACCAGGTAGCTGCAGTTGATACAGAGGTTCCTCCGAACTTCAGGACGATCCAACGCGGAGGCTCGTTTATCATGGGGGAGATCCCTCACACTCAACATGGTCGGGTGAAATTCTAAGAGGGATCGATTGAGCGGATTTGGAGCCGGTCACCCACCCATACAGCTAGCATGGATACATCCCGACCTAGATTTGCTAAGAGTTCATCTTGGAACTCTCTCGCATTTGTGAAAGCAACAGGAACCCGAGCTCTATTACCAACAATTAAAGCTAGATCGTCCACTGAACTGATCTGCCTGCGGATCCAGGAAGCAGGATCAACACCGGTAGGGGGCTCAGCCCCAGAAGACAGGCCTAGGAAGCCCGGACGTGTGGTCTCGAATTCCTCTGAAACATCTCCCACGTACATAACTCCTCGGTACTGGCGAAATCCGGACACCTGCTGAACCCCGAAGGGACTTTCGACCGTACCTCTGATTTCTTCGCCTTCAGTCTCTAGGCTGTACTCGTAAGAACCGAAGACAACTTGGATAAGCCTTCCCTCGATGCTCAGTTGTTCGACGGGGAGGAAGCGGTTGCTTACGGCGGTCATTTCACCTGTGAACTCATTCTCCGCACCTTGGATACGCAAAAGCACAGACCTGATTCCGCCCGTAGCTCGGTCGGTCATGTCGCGTGACCGGATATTCCATACACCTACTGCGCTCGACTGCGCTAGAGCCTCTAGTGGAAGCATAAAGGGTACCATCAAGAACAGAGCGAATAGCACTGTCCTAGTTGGTCGAGGCAGAACAAGCACGTCTAGTCGAGGCCTCCGTCCGAAATCACCTGGGCCGAAGATGGAATGATTGGTTCCTCGAGCTCTACCCGGTAGTCAAACCACCCCTCCATCATTTCGTCTCGGGAGTCAGGTCCCCACAGCACTTGTAGACTGGGATCCGGATTCCATGGATTCATTTCTGAATTGTCGAAATGAGCAATGACCTGGAGCTTAGTTCCCGCCGGCACTGAAATTGGCCGAGCAAGCTCATATGAGATTTGCCAGTTCATATCATACTCAGGTACGGACAGAATTGTCTCCGTCTCTCCGTCGGGGTATACGAGCTGATAGAGCATGTCCTTGCCTCTATAATGCATGTGGGGCTTCATCAGCGTGATTTGAGCATCTGTATCAAAGACGAACTCACCACGGCTCTCGTAGTTCGCTTCAAAGGGCGGAATGATAAGGCCTGGATCTGCGACTACGCTCGAATGCACTTCGTGTGTGATCGGCTGCCGAGCAAGCCAAACTGCTACACGTGACCGGTCCGCTTCCTCAACATTACTCGGATGGTAGTGGAGTGAGAAGTTCATGGTCGATCCCGTCGGAATTAGCTTAGCGGCACCGTCGGGGAAGAGATCCCACTGCTTTCCCGGTGTTGCACTAGCGAGCCTTCCAGTCCGTTCTTCACTGCCATCCGGTAAGATCACGCGAACGACATTATGGTGCATCACTCTGGAGTTACCACGGACTTCCGCTGCCCGTACCCAAATGTCCTCCTCGTGGGTCGTCGGGACGATGATATTGATGTTGATGTCCTCGCCACCTGCCGGCACCATAAAGTCCTCTTCCATTTCGAAGACGTAGTCGGGGGCCCCGAGAGGGCCTCCGAGCAGCCAGCCTTCAGGGTACTCAGGTGGCGTCCAATCACCAGGGCCTTCGGGGGTGCCACCCTCGACCCAGTCGACGACCGTTTGGATCTGACGAGGTGTCATGCGGCGGTTGTTTCCGAATTCACCGTATTCGGGAGTGGCATGCCACGGCGGCATGATCCGATCCTGTACCATGAGCCTGATTGATCGAGCCCACGGCTGTGCCTCATCGTAGGTGAGCAGAGACATCGGAGCGACCTCTCCGGGACGGTGGCAGTTCATGCACTTGTCTTGCATCAGTGGTGCAACATCCTCCGTCCAGGTTGGAATTTGTGCCTGCGCATTGCTCGTGCTTATGGCGAGCGCCAACGTAATACCGACGAAAAGCACTTTCCTCATGAACTGCCTCCTAGGTGTCTCCAGTTGCTCATGCGGTCCTGTCGTTCGAATACGGACACTATAATATTGGGCGTAATGCCCAGCTTCAAATAGAGGCAGGTGTTAGAAGCACGCAAGGTCGGAATATCAAACACTGTATGGACGACAGCGTGTTAAGCATCTAGTGTGCTAGGGCTCGCCTAATGGAGCACCTCTCTGCACATTAACCTGTTCAGTTGCTTGAACTGCCACATACCCCTAGGAGGACCTAAGAATGAGGCTTCTGCTGATTGCCGCGGCAGCGCTCCTGATCGCATCACCGGCCCGGGCTCAGCTCGCGCCCGAAAACGATATGGGGGTGACTTATGGTCATGTCCATCTGAACGTTGCAGACATCGATGCGAGCATGTTGCTATTCGCGGAGCATTTTGGTGGGGAGATCGTTGTTAAAGGGTCACTCCACACTGTGAAGTTTCCTAATTTCCTGCTGGCCTTCTCAGGTAGCGAGCCGACTAGTGGTTCCGGTGGTACGGTCATGGACCACTTTGGCTTCAAGGTCCGTGATATCGAGCCTGTCTTAGAGGGTTGGGAAGCAGCTGGGTTAGAGACGCAGGACATCTTTGTCGGAGCTGAAGGCTACAAGAACGCTTTTGTCATTACCCCGGAGGGGGCACGGGTAGAGCTACAGGAAGATCCCCAGCTGACAGAGAAAGCAACCGGGTATCACATCCACTTTTGGACCGACCAGTCTGAGGTTACATCCGAATACTTAATGAACTGGTACGCTGATCACTTTGGTGCCGAGATCCACCCTCGTGGCCGGATCCAGACTAGTGCAAACGTACCTGGCATGAACCTCAGCTTCGGCAATTGCAGTGCCGGGAATTGTACGCCCACTCAGGGTACCGCGATCGATCACGTCGGCTTTGAGGTCGACAATCTCGAACAGGTTGTCGCCCAACTGCAGGCGCGGGGTGTGGAGTTCACGACTCCGTATCGCTACATCGATAGTATTGATCTGGGCATCGCGTACTTTGTGGACCCCGCAGGCACCCGCGTTGAGTTGACAGAGGGCTACGACGACTACTAGCGGTCTCCTCAGCGCAGTTAGGCTCGCGCGGTTGGGCTGCCCTCGTCACAAACAGGACGAGGGCAGCCCAACCGCGCATGGAAGTCAGGTGCTTACTCCACCGACCGACCGTCCTGCTACATATCGATCACCATAGTAGGAACAATAGCGTTGTTGCTTCGCGTACGTTCCTTTCCCGTTAGGCGACAGCATGAAGCGGTCTGTGAGCCATTTTCTGGATCTGGCAGTCTGTGAGGTCGACGACTTTGTCTGATTTCTGTGTTCGGTAGCAGACGAACTGGAGATGAT